>NZ_JAXCHW010000003.1:0-232062 GCF_035984805.1 Chryseobacterium sp. MP_3.2
TGTAAAGATTAAACATAAATTTATTAAAAATAAAAAAAACTCCTCAATTTCTTGAGGAGTTTTGGGTGGGCCCTGAGGGATTCGAACCCCCGACCCTCTGGGTGTAAACCAGATGCTCTGAACCAACTGAGCTAAGAGCCCGATACCGTGTTTGATTTCTCAAATTTTGGTTCGGCAAATATACAAGTATTTTTTAGGTTTCCAAATTATTTTTTAAAAATTCTCCTACCACAAAGTTACTTCCGCCCACGAAAATCATTTCTTCTTTTTTAAGACGTTGTTTTGCAAAAAGATACGCGGATTGTACAGAAGGAAAAATTTTATAAATTATTTTCGAATTTTTTAATAATTGCTCATATTCTTCTGGATTTCTGCCTCTATTTACATTGGGTTTGGTAAAATAGTAGGTCGCATTTACTGGCAGAATCTGTAAAACTTCTTCTATTTTCTTATCCTCTACAAAACCTAAAATAAGATGTTTGAATTTTGGAATAGACTTGAGCTGTGCAAAAACTTCCGCCAAGCCCGCCTGATTATGCCCAGTATCGCAAATTACAAGCGGATCATTTGAAAACTGAAACCATCGACCTAAAAATTTGGTGTTTTGTTGAACATTTAAAAGTCCATCCTCTATGTTTTGATTACTAATTAAAAGTCCTTGCCCTTTTAGATTTTCAATTAAAGCGATAACCACTTTAATGTTTTTCTTCTGGTAATTTCCTTTTAAATCAGACTCCAAAGTTGTGGAAATTAAAGTGGCGTCAATAAAGGGAGCGTTTTCTGCAAGTCCTTTAGATTGAATGATTTCTCTTGCTACTTTATTATCGTCGCCGCAGATGACAGGTATTCCAGACTTAATAATCCCAGCTTTTTCTGCCGCAATTTCTTCAATTGTATTTCCTAACAAATCCTGGTGATCCAAGGCTACATTAGTGATTGCCGTAACTAAAGGATGGATAATATTGGTAGAATCTAATCTTCCGCCTAATCCAACTTCGATAATGGCATAATCAACTTCCTTTTTCTTAAAGTATTCAAACGCCATAATGGTGGTGAATTCAAAGAAAGAAGGAGTAATATCTGATGATAAATTTTTTAACTTCTGAATGAAATCATACACAAATTGCTGGTCGCAATTTTCTCCGTTTACTTTTATTCTTTCTGTAAATTCTATGAGGTGCGGAGAATTGTAGAGTCCAATTTTGTAGCCAGCTTCCTGTAAAACTGAAGCCAGCATATTGCTCGTGGAGCCTTTGCCATTGGTTCCGCCGATGTGAATCATTTTTAAATCATTCTGGGGATTCCCGAATAGGTTGCAGAGTTTAGTGATATTATCCAAACCTGGTTTATAGGCTTTTTGACCATCGGTCTGGTAACTTGGTATTTGGAGAAATAGCCAATCAATAGCCTGCTGATATTCTATGGAATTCATTCTACAAAAATCACCAAATTTTTTGGTTTGGGAAAGCAAGTTCAACTATAAATGTGGCTTTACAATAGATGTGGAATCTGCGCCCCTGATTGGCTCACTCTTTTATCATCGTTTTTGAATCGCCGAAACTCGTGCCTCGTTTTGAGCGGCGTGTTTGAGCTCTTTTTCTTATTTAAAAGAATAAGAAAAAAACGAGTAGTGAAAGCTGGAATTTGACGCCCGAAAAAGAGAAAAGTATACTAAAAGGTAATTTTGTAAACTCCAGAAGAAGAGGTGTTTGCGCGCTCAGCTTTTACATATTGTTTTACCCAAGAAACTGATTTCGAGGAGACACATGGGTCAGAAATGCCACTCAAGCGCCGCGCAGAAACCACATTCCCCGCTTTATCTACGGTGTAAGAAATGCTGATGGTGCCACTGGCGGAACAATTATGTGCGGGTTGCGCACCACCACGACCCATAGTTCCCGGAATAAATCCAATTAATTGGCGGTCAATACCAATTTTACTGTCGCCATTTCCTTCGCCACCCAGCGGATCGCCATTATTGCCCGTAACGCCGTTTGTTCCTTGCGTTTCTGTTTTTGTACCAAGTCCTTTTATTAAATTTCCGATGGCCGCATTACCTTTTCCATCACCTGATCCTGTTTTAGAATTGGATATGATCGATTTTGCGGGAGTAGATTTGGCAGGTGTTTTAGATGCTTTGGTGGTCTTTTGCGTTTTCGGCGCAGTAACCGTTTTATTAGTACCGGTAATTATTTTTTCTTTAACTACCGTTTTTGAGGGCAGTACTTTCGGCTCTGGTTTAGCTTCGGAAACCTCTTCTTGAAGCGGTTCTGTTGGAGCGACTTCTGTCTGTGCTGCTAAGCTTCCTTCTTGATTGGCTGGCTCTTCTGTTTGAGTACCGTTTTGATTTTCTCCAAAGTTGATGAGCATAGTAGTCATCTGCTCAGGTTTTTCAGTAATTTTGGTAAAAGTGTAAAAGAAAATACTTAAAAAAACCAGAAGCGAAATCACCAAAGTAAGCACGATGCTTTTTGTGCGGTCTTTCTGCTCATTGTTTTTCTGTTGTATTGCGTATTCCATTTTATATATTTCTTTGCCCCAAAATTATGGGGTATCTGATTCTGTAGTGGCAATTGCCAAATTATATTTGTGCGTTTCTGCAATACCCATTACAAAAACTACATCCTTGTGTTTAGTATTTTCATCTGCACGAATAGTGAAGGAAGGATTAGCTTCATCTTTTAATTCATTCACCATATAATTTTCTAAAGCTTCTTTTGTAATTTCTTTATCATTTACAAAATACTTGCCTGCTTCATTAATTGTGACGGTTGTAGGATCTTGCACACTTGCATTGGTTGCGTCGGCGGTAGGTAATTTTACGTCAATGGCGCTTTGGCTGATGGCGGAACTTGTTATCATAAAGAAAATCAACAACAGAAAAATAATATCTGTCATAGATGCCATGCTGAATTCTGCATTGACTCTGTTTCTGCGTTTCAGTTCCATTTAAAGGGGTTTATTTAGGGCATCTAAAAATTCATTTACATGCGTTTGTATTTTTAAAACTAAACGATCAACATTGGTTACCAGAATGTTATAGAAAAAATAAGCCGGAATCCCCACAAACAAACCTACGGCAGTTGTCGCCATGGCTGTGTAAATTCCTGTAGCCAAAAGTTTTGGACTCACCGCGCCAGTAACATTTGATATTTCAAAGAACGCCATAATCATACCGACCACCGTTCCTAAAAATCCAAGCATTGGTGCGGCACCTGAAGCGGAGGCTAAAATATTGAGATTTTTTTCCAGTTTAGAAACCTCTAACTGACCCTGATTTTGCATGGCATTAGAAATATCAGAAATTGGTCTTCCAATTCTTGCTAATCCTTTCTCAATCATTCTGGCTTCGGGGGAATCGATGGTTTTGCAATAGTCCACAGCAGTTTGGATCTTCCCTTCTTGCACGAAATCTTTAATGTTTTCTAAAAAATTCGGAGTTGATTTGGAAGCTCTTTTGATGAAGAAAAATCGTTCCAAGAAAATGTAAAGCGCCAAAATTCCTAAAAGAAAAATAGCTGCCATAATGGTATTTCCAAGAATTCCTCCATTAAAAAGGATTTCCCAAAGGGAGAATACATGTTGCTCTGTGTTGGTGGTGATAACAGGAGTTGGGGTCTGTAAAAACATTTTTTAGTTTTGATTATAGAATTAAACGGCAAAAATACCGTAATATTATAGATGTGAAGGGATGTTTAAGGCTTTTTTTCGAGAGGAAAAAATTAGTCTTCTTCTATCACAATTTCATCTGATTTGAAGTTGCATTTTAATTTAAAGGGAATGTATTCCCCAGAAGCGGTGTAGAAATCATCGATATTTCCTTTCCACATTAATTGTAATTCACCATCTTCATTTTCTTGAAAAGCCAACTCATTATCGCTGAGATAAGCGTCTTCATCATCGTACAATTCAACTTGAGTATAAATTTCCTCTTCGGAATCTGGGAGGTAAACAGTTTTTCCAGAAAGTTCTCCATCTTCCATTAAATAATCGAAAACAGAAAAAGCGATTTGGGGAAAATTGTAGTGCAAAGAATCATCATCTACATGATCTAAAGAGTCATCCGTAACAATTTCTACTTCCAAAAAATGCTTTTCATTGCTGTAGATTGCTTTGCAATACGTATGTTTTATGTTGTATTTAAGAGTTTCTTCAGGATGGTAGATTTTTAAAATCCCTTTCATTGTAGTAGAAAATAGTAGTGGTAAATAAATAGATGATTAACTTCTTGAACAAAGATAAAAATTTGCGTGGTTGAACAATACAATTATATAGAAAATTCAATTACACGGGAAAGGTTAGTGCAATCAGAGAAGTGTGAAACAATTTTTTTTCCGAGCAACAGCAATTTTCCTTTTTGAAAGTCCAAGAAAATGAATAATTTAGCTCATTGAAATTTCATCTATGAAGAACTTATTGTCCTACTTCTCTTTTGCCTTAATTATTGCAACGGCAACACTTTCTTGTAAAAAATCTGATTCTCCTTTAACAAAGGTGACCTCGGCAGATTTGGATTCCATCGCAGCCAATTATTATGAACAATACCTAAAGCTCTATCCGCTTGAAGCTACTGCACAAGGAGATTTGCGTTATAATGATCAATTATCCATCAATATTGACAAAGATTTTATTTCTGGTGAAATATCCTTCTACAACTCGGTGCAAAATCAACTTAAAAAAGTTGATTATAACAATTTAAGTGATGATAAAAAAACAGTTTATGATGTTTTAGATTATACCTTGAAAGATAAAATTGAAAGATATGCTTATCATCCAGAAAAAATTCCTTTTGATCAGTTTAATGGTTTGCCGCTTGCTTTTCCGCTCTTAGGAAGTGGCGAAGGAAGCCAACCTTTTAAAACCGAAAAGGATTATGATGATTGGTTGAAGAGAACAGAACATTTTCCGCAGTGGATGAATACCGCGATAGAAAATTTTAAGTTGGGAATGTCTACTGGATTTGTGTTGCCAAAAAAATTGGTTGTAAAAATGATTCCACAAATGAAAGCGACTGAAATTACGACAAACGACTTCGATCAAAATATTTTTTATGGGCCCATTAAAAGCTTTCCGAAAAGTTTTAGCCCTGCTCAAAAAGAAAAATTTACGAAAGCTTATGAGGAAATGATCGAGACCCGAATTATTCCTTCATACCAAAAAATGGCAAATTTTTTAGAATCAGAATACTTGCCAAAAGCTAGAGATACAGACGGGATTGGTGATTTGCCGAAAGGAAATGAAATCTACGCTTACTACGCAAAAAGCTGGACCACCACGAGCAAAACACCAGATGAAATTAATGAAATTGGCCTGAAAGAAGTGGCAATGCTTCGTGCAGAAATGGAAAAAATTAAACAAGAACTTGGATTTACAGGAACTTTAGAAGAATTTTTAACGTACCTAAAGTCTGACCCGAAAGCGATGCCTTATAAAACCAGCAAAGAAATTCTAAAAGGATTTAACGGCATTCTTGCTAAAATTACTCCTAAATTAAAATCCATGTTTGGCGTAACTCCCATAACAAAATTTGAAATCCGACAGACGGAAAAATTTCGGGAAGCAAGCGCAAGCGCGGAATATATGCCCGGAACTGCTGATGGTAAAAGACCAGGAATTTTTTACATTCCACTTCCAAAACCCGAACAATTTAATGTAACCTCTGGTATGGAATCCCTCTTTTTGCATGAGGCAATTCCGGGCCATCATTATCAAGTTTCCCTTCAACAGGAAAATAAAACAATTCCAAAATTTATGCGCTTCGGATGGTTTGGAGCTTATGGAGAAGGTTGGGCACATTACTGTGAAACTTTGGGTCCAGAATTTGGTTTGTACACAGATCCATACCAAAAAATGGGCTATTTAAGTGATCAAATGTTACGCGCGGTTCGTTTGGTAATAGACAGTGGATTGCACACAGGTCGATTAACAAGAGAAGAAGCGATTGCCTATTTTTTAAGCAATGTTGCTTACGATGAAGGGAGCGCAATTGCAGAAGTAGAGCGCTATATGGCATATCCAGGACAAGCTTTAAGTTACAAAATTGGCTCATTAAAAATCCGGGAATTACGGGATCAATACCAAAAAGAATTAGGTAGTAAATTTAATTTGGCAAAATTTCATGATGAAGTTTTAAATCAAGGTTGTCTTCCTTTAGATGTTTTGGATCGTAAAATGCACAATTGGGCTAAAAAACAATAAATTTTTTACTAAAGATATTCGATAAATCCGCTGATATGTTCAGCGGATTTTTGTGTTGGAGATTTAATTGATAAGTAAAGACCATGTTTTGTTGGTTTTTTAATAATTATTAATTATGAGTAAAAATTCATTTATAAAGCGCAAAAATTATTATTAAAAGATTGTAAAAATTGAGTATTTTTACTTCTTACTAAATAATGAATATGTCATGGATGAAAATGGTCGTTTATCCCTTTTTTACGATAAAGAAAATGTGCTCGGAAACGTTTTGCAAAAAACACCATTTGGCTTTTCGCTGATCAATGAAGATTTTATTTTTGAATTTGCAAACGAGGCTTGGTTAAAGATTGTGCATAAACCCGAAGAACAAGTTCTTGGAAAGAAAATTTTTGATATTTTTCCGGAGACTGAAGAATATCTGCGATCTATTTTCGAAAATGTAAAAAATACAAGGGAACCATTTTATGCGCCGGAACATAATATTAAACTGGAACGAAAAGGTCTGATTGAAGATGTTTTCTTAAATTTTGTATATCAACCCATCTATAATGAATCTGGAGACTTGCAATATTTCGCCACTGTTGTATTAGAAGTTACAGATCTTGTTACCACTAAAAATAAAGTTAAAAACGACGAGGAACGGCTGCGGTTGGCCACAGAAAGTTCGCATACCGCAACCTGGGATCTTAATTTGAAAACCTTTGAGATTATTCATTCCCCTTATTTATCGAAAATTTTTGGTTATGAAGATGGCGAGCAGATTTCGCATGAAACCATGCGAAATCATCTATCAGAATATGACCGTATAAACATCGTGGAAAAAGCTTTTGAAGAAGCTTTAAAGACAGGAATTTATCAATATGAAGCTCGGCAGACTGATAAAAATGGAATTGAAAAATGGATTTCTACCAATGGAAAGATTTTTTTCGGTGAGCTCGGTGAACCCAATAGAATGGTCGGGGTGATGCAGGATATTACGCAAAGAAAAACCAGCGAAATTCTTTTGCAGCAAAGCCATCATCAACTCAATACCGCAATGGATGCCAGTAAATTGGGCAGGTTCGATATGGATTTTGAAACCCAGCAGAAGTATAATTTTTCGCCGCGTTTTTTAGCAATTTTGGGATACGATTCAGGTACGGAACAGATTAGTTCCAAAGTTTTTGAAAAGCATATTCACAAAAATTTTATTAAACAAAGAACAGAGGCATTAAAAGAAGCAAAAAAGACGGGAGATCTTTTTTATCAAACAAAAATTATTCTTCGGGATGGTACCGAAAAATGGATTGAAATCTACGGAAGACTTCTGAAGCCAATTGATGGCTGTAAAGCCTATATTTCCGGGACCATTCGAGACATTACGGAACACAAAAATTATGAAATAAATATAGAAGAAAGCGAAAAAAAATATCGCTTTTTGGCAGATGCAATGCCGCAAATTGTTTGGATTGGAGAGAATGATGGTCGCCTTACCTATTTTAACAAAGCCACCATGGATTATTCGGGTAAAGATTATAATGAATTTTTAGAAGGAGACGGTTTGTTAGAAATTGTACATCCCGACGAGAAAAAAGAAAACATACGCCTTTGGGCGAGAAGTGTTCGCACCAAAAAAGCTTTCTTTTTTGAACACCGCTTTCGAAATAAAGATAACGAATACCGCTGGTTTTTGAGCCGGGCCTTTCCGGAGCTTGATGACGCAGGTAATGTGAAAAAATGGATCGGAACGAGTACAGATATCGACGACATGAAACGCCAGGAAACACAGAAAAATGATTTCATCAAAATGGCGAATCATGAGTTGAAAACTCCCGTGACGACCATTAAAGGATATGTGCAACTTTTAAAAAAAATGCGCGGAGATTCTGAAGATAAATTTCTGGTAAACTCTTTAAATACTATAGAAAATCAGGTAAATAAATTGAATTTACTCATCGGAGATTTGCTCGATATTTCACGTATGGAAGCCGGAAAACTCCCCTTAAATAAAAAAGAATTTTCCCTTTTGGGCTTGGTTACAGAAACCATCGAGGATATCAAAGCTTCTGAACAAAGCCATGAGATTAATTTTGAATTAAAACATCCGGAGGATATTGAAATTTGTGCTGATAAAGACCGGATTACACAGGTTTTAAATAATTTATTAACGAACGCCATTAAATATTCTCCAAGTTCAAAAATCGTGAATGTAGAAATGTTTGTGGATGGCGAATTTGCCGTTGTTTCTGTGGAGGATTTTGGTATTGGTATGGATCACGAGGAATTACACAAAATATTCAAACGTTTTTACCGGGTGTCAGGGGATGATGAAGAAACTTTTCCGGGCTTCGGAATCGGCCTTTTTATCGTAAAAGATATTTTAGAAAGACACGATGGTAAAATTAAAGTGGAAAGTAAAAAAGACGAAGGGAGCAAATTCTGTTTCTTCCTTCCCTTAGAAAAAAATAAAAAAAACACAGTATAATTATGGAAATTTTGGTTGTCGATGATAACAAAGATATTTGTTTACTCATCGAAAATATACTTCTATCTGAAGGTTACGACGTAGAATCATGTTGTACTCCTGTTGAGTTTATGGATTTTATGAAAAATAATAAACCCAAATTGATCATTACAGATTTATTAATGTCAGGTTTTGATGGGCGCACTTTAACAAAAGAAATTAAGGGAAATATAGAAACAGAACACATTAAAATTTTAATGATGTCCGCCCATCCCGATGCTAAAAAATTGAGTGAAACAGCTGGAGTAGATGATTTTATAACAAAACCCTTCGAAATTGATGATCTACTTCAAAAAGTTGCAGCCCTTTTAAAATAATTTCTCTTGTAAAACTCTATTTTTTTCTTTTACGTTACGTCTTATTCTTCCTTCAGTAACAACATTCTAGTTAGATGATCATGATCTTTATTTCCTCTTGCCGGCGAATATTCTCGGCCATACCAAATAATTTGAAGATGTAATTTGTTCCAGGAATTTTCTGGGAAAAGTTTTTTCGCGTCCTTTTCAGTTTCCACCACATTTTTTCCAGAGGTTAATTTCCATTGTGTCATCAAGCGGTGAATGTGCGTATCAACAGGAAAAGCCGGAAATCCAAAAGCCTGACTCATCACCACTGAAGCGGTCTTATGCCCAATTCCAGGGAGCGCTTCTAATTCTTCATAAGTTTGGGGAACAATTCCGTTATGCCTTTCTACAAGGAGTTCTGCCATTCTTTTTAAATTTTTTGCCTTTGTATTTGCTAACCCGATTTCTTTAATTAAAAACTTCAGCTCTTCTACTTCTAAATCCTTCATTTTAAAGGCGTCACCGGCAACTTCAAACAATTTTGGCGAAATCTGATTTACTTTTTTATCCGTAGTTTGGGCAGAAAGCGCAACCGCTACCAAAAGCGTAAAAGGATCAGAATGCTCAAGTGGAACCGGAACGATGGGATAAATTTTTTCCAGCTCTTCTAAGACGATTATTGCTCTTTGCTTTTTAGTCATTTTAAGTTTAAATTTGAATAAAATTATTAAAATATGTTGAAAGTAGGGGACCATTTACCAGATTTCGAAAGTGTAAATCAAGAGGGTGAAACTGTAAATTCTTCTGATCTTAAAGGTAAGAAACTTATTGTTTTCTTTTACCCAAAAGCAAATACACCAGGTTGTACCGCAGAAGCTTGTGACTTAAATGATAATCTCAGCCTTTTACAAAAAGAAGGGTATCAACTTTTAGGCGTTTCTGCTGATTCGGTGAAAGCACAAAAAAAATTCCACGAAAAATTTGGGTTTCAATATCCTTTAATCGCAGATGAAAGTAAAGATGTTGTGGAAAAATTCGGCGTGTGGCAACTGAAAAAATTCATGGGAAGAGAATTTATGGGCATCGTTCGCATTACTTTTATTTTCGATGAAAAAGGAATCTGTATCCGCGTTATCGATAAAGTGAAAACGAAGGAAGCTGCAAGTCAGATTTTAGAAAATTAGTAAAAGCTTAAATTATACTGCCACAAATGCACGAATAATGTAATACGTGCATTCGTGGCAATTTTTATTAAGAAAGCATTCGCTGCGCTTTTTTTACGCCTTCCACCAAAATATCAATCTCTTCAAAAGTATTGTAAACTGCAAAACTCGCCCGAACCGTTCCCGCAATTTTAAAATAATCCATAATGGGCTGCGTACAGTGATGGCCGGTTCTTACTGCAATTCCTAGTTTATCCAGTATCATCCCAACATCTGAAGCGATTCCAATTCCTTCCAAATTAAAGGAGGCAACTCCGGTTCGGTTTGCGTTCTCCCCGTAAATCTTCAAACCTTTAATTTCTAATAATTTCTTCTGAGCGTAATCCAGTAGAGCAGTCTCATGATTTTGAATATTGGCGTGACCAATATTTGCCATAAAATCAATGGCAGCACCTAACGCAATGTTTCCGCCCACATTCGGAGTTCCGGCTTCGAATTTAAAAGGCAAATCGGCATACGTTGTTTTTTCAAATGAACAAACCGCAATCATTTCTCCACCACCATGAAAAGGGTGAATTTTTCTAAGGATTTCTTCTTTTCCATAAAGTATTCCTGTGCCCATCGGAGCATAAATTTTATGCCCAGAAAAAACGAAAAAGTCGCAATCCATTTTCTGAACATCGATTTTGAAATGGGGTACAGATTGAGCGCCATCAATCACAATCATCGCGTTTGAATTCGCTCTGGTTTTTGCTATAATCTCCTCAATGGGGTTAATTACTCCCAATGCATTGGAGACTTGATTTAAGGAAACAATTTTAGTTTTATCGCTTAAATTTTCATCTAAAAAATCGAGTTGAAGAATGCCGTTTTCGTCCATCGGAATCACTTTCAACTTGGCACCCGTTCTTTCACACAGCATTTGCCACGGAACGATGTTGGAGTGGTGTTCCAAATAGGAAATGATAATCTCGTCATCCTTCTTAATAAGATTGGTGATCGCATAAGCGATGAGGTTAATGCCTTCCGTTGTTCCTTTCGTAAAAATAACTTCAAAATCATGTTGAGCATTGATGAATTTCTGAATTTTTCTGCGCGAAAATTCCATTTCTTCGGTCGCCAACTGGCTCAAAGTATGAATTCCACGATGAACGTTAGCATTAATTTCAGAGTAGTATTTTTCCCAACTTGCCATTACGGAAGTTGGTTTCTGTGAAGTAGCGGCGTTATCCAGATAAATCAAGTCTTTACCGTTGACTTTTTGCGAAAGAATTGGAAACTGTGAACGGATATTTTGTAGGTCGAACATAAGCTTATTTAGAATACTTCAAATTTACGGAAATTAAATTTGAATTATCGCAAAGAATATATTGACCGATATAGAAAAAGACTATTTATGAAGCCTTAAATACAAGGGTTGTTTTAACCTGAAGTCGCTCTAAATTTTCTTGTATTACTAATGATTTTCAGATTTTTAATTAAAATTTTCTACCGTTTGATTCACCAAAAATTCCACTTGAGCAGGTCGGCCTTTTGCGTCTTTCGGTTGATCTTTAAACATTCCAGTTCGTACTATAACGGTTTGCTTCTCGGGAATGATGATAATATATTGTCCATGCAACCCCCAAAAATAATAGTGTTTAATGGGCGCATCTTGATTGATCCAAAGCCCCATACCATAAGCCTCCTTAGAAAGTTTGGTAGGAGTTTGCATCTGTTTTAAATGATTTGGATTAATGATTTGCAAATCATCAACTTTTCCCTCATCTAAAAACAATTGTCCCAATTTTGCAAAATCGCGAGCGTTGGAATGAACGCAGCAAAATGATTTTTCCATCCCAAATTCATCTGTGCTCCAATCTGCATTTTGCTCCATTCCAAGTGGTTTCCAAAGTTTTTCTGAAGCATATTCCGCCAAAGTTCTCTGTAGAGATTTCCGAAGGGAAAAACCGAGCATTTGGGTGGCCCCACTTTGATATTCAAATTTTGAACTGGGTTGGTCTTTAAAACCACGCAGCAAAACGGCTTCTTCCAAAGAATTGCCATAATAAGCTTTCGCATTTTGACCGAAGGGATTTTTGTAATCTTCGGTCCAGTTTAGACCTGTTTCCATTTTTGCAAGGTCACCGATGGTTAAATCCTTCCCGAACTCTACTGTATTATAGGTAGGAAAAAAATCAGAAAATTTTTGATTGAGACTTCTGATTTTATTTTCTTCTAGAGCTTTACCGAGCAACATTACCGTAATGCCTTTCGCGATAGAGAATGAATTGCTTTTGGTATTTTGATTAACGCCAACCGCATAGGATTCATGTATAATTTTTCCTTCTTTGATGACGAGGAACGAGGCAGTATTAGATGCTTTCAGGTTTTGACCTAAAGCATTCGTTAAAGCAGTTTTATTGTAAAGACTGTCTTTTATCCAAGGTCTTGCAGTTCCTTTTGCAATAATATTCGACGGAAAATTTTCACCGTCATTAATGGTTGCACCAGTTTCCCCCAGCAAATACGTTTTCCCAACAGCTTTAAATAAATAATTGTAGCCCAATGCGTACGTTATGGCAACTAAGCCTGCTAAAATGACTGCGGTTCCCTGGACTATTTTTTTTACCATCCTTCTTCTTTTTGTAAAATTAGGTTTTATATTATAAAAATAGAAGCAAAAAAAAGTTCCAGATTTCTCCGGAACTTTTCTTGAATAATATTTTTTAAACCTTAAATCTTCGAAAGTAAATTACGGAAATTTGTTTTCTCGTCAATAATTCTTCTTAAATCTGCAACAGCAACTCTTTCCTGTTTCATTGTATCTCTGTCTCTTAAAGTTACGGTATTGTCCGTTAATGAATCGTGATCAATGGTTATACAAAAAGGTGTTCCGATTGCATCTTGACGTCTGTAACGTTTTCCGATACTGTCTTTATCTTCATAAATCATGTTGAAATCATATTTCAAATCATTGAAGATTTTCGCCCCATATTCACCTAAACCATCTTTTTTCATTAATGGTAAAATGGCCGCCTTTACTGGAGCCAAAGCCGGAGGAAGAGAAAGAACTGTTCTTTCAGAACCATCTTCTAAAACTTCATCTTTCAAACAGTTAGAAAAAATTGCCAAAAATAATCGATCTAAACCAACCGAAGTTTCAACAACATAAGGAACGTAGTTTTCATTTCTTTCCGCATCGAAATACTGTAATTTTCGTCCGGAATGTTTTTCATGTGCGCTTAAATCGAAATCAGTTCTAGAGTGAATTCCTTCCAATTCTTTAAATCCAAAAGGAAATTTAAATTCAATATCTGCCGCAGCATTTGCATAATGCGCTAATTTTTCGTGATCGTGGAATTTATAATTTTCTGCACCTAAACCAAGAGCCAAATGCCAATTCAAACGTTTTTCTTTCCATGTTTCATAAAAACCTAATTCCGTTCCTGGAGGTACGAAATACTGCATTTCCATTTGTTCAAATTCACGCATTCTGAAAATAAACTGTCTCGCAACGATCTCATTTCTAAAGGCTTTCCCAATTTGAGCAATTCCGAACGGTAATTTCTGCCGGGAAGTTTTTTGAACATTTAAAAAGTTCACGAAAATTCCCTGCGCCGTTTCTGGTCTTAAATATAAATCGGTCGCCGAATCTGCAGAAGCTCCTAATTTCGTTCCGAACATCAAATTAAATTGCCGAACATCGGTCCAGTTTTTTGAACCAGTATCTGGATCCGCAATTTCCAATTCCTCAATTAATGCCTTCACATCGGCTAAATCTTCTTTTTCAAGAGATTGTGCCATTCTGGAAAGAATCGTTTTCTGTTTTTCTCTATATTCTAAAACGCGCGGATTTGTGCTTTCAAATTCTTTTTTATCAAAAGCATCTCCAAATCTTTTAGCGGCTTTTTCAATTTCTTTATCGGCTTTATCTTCTAATTTTGCACAGTAATCTTCAATTAAGACATCGGCTCTGAAACGTTTTTTACTATCTTTATTATCAATTAAAGGATCATTAAAAGCATCAACGTGACCAGAAGCTTTCCAAATTGTAGGATGCATAAAAATAGCCGTATCAATTCCCACAATATTGTCGTTCAGCTGTACCATTGCTTTCCACCAATACTGTTTGATGTTGTTTTTCAGTTCCGCCCCATTCTGTCCATAATCGTAAATCGCCGAAAGACCGTCATAAATTTCACTCGAAGGAAAAATAAAACCGTATTCTTTTGCGTGCGAAATCAATTTTTTGAAAACATCTTCTTGTTTAGCCATTGTCTTTTAGAATTTGTGCAAAAATAGGGAATTTTATTGTCATTTTTTGGAGCCGTCTCGTCCTTAGACGAGATGCTCTACCCGCTCTATTTTGCTCCACCCAATTCCGCAAAAAGTAGCCGTTTCGATCATGGTAAATTTCGATTCGATTTTAAAAGAAACGTTCTCTCAAAAAAAGAGACGAAAATCTTTTTCCGTCGCTTTTTAAGATCTAAGAGAAAATTTTCTAAAAATGATAGCTCAAAGCCAATCCAGTTCCTGCTGTTTCTATTTTAAAATAGGGTTGAAAAGCTGTTGATTCGCCGTTTTCCAGTTGGACTGCTCTATCTGCATTTTTTTTCGCCGCCAAGGCAAATGGAATTCCAATTCCCACAATTCCGGCGCCAATTCCCACTGCAGTCCAAGCTGTGCTGTTATCTTGTTTGATGACTTGCGGTTGACCATTTATTGTGACGGTTGTTTTGCCACCACTTAACGCTCTAGCTATTCCTACACCCATTACGCCGCCACCAACTCCAGCGAAAATAGCTCCGACGGTATTATTTGTTCGCGCTTTTTTAAAATGCGCAATTGCTTGAGGATTTTTAAAAACATCTTCGTATTCCGACATTTTGTAAGTCTGCCCGTCTTTTTCTAGTTTATTTCCAGAAATGGAAATTTGAGAGAATACGCTCTGATAGCAAATTGATAAACTCAAAAATAGAATTTTTTTCATACTGTAAATTTTTTTTAATGCTCTTTGATAAATTTCTTAATATCCTCATTTTCACCATAAATCACTAAGATGTCCGCACTTTCTAAAACCGTATCAGTCGTTACAACTCCCTGTATTCTATTGACACGCTTAACCTTTCCAAAAATGTTTTTATCGGCCATTTTTTTAATAATGGTGACACATACAAGATTGTAATTATTTCTAAAGCCAACTTCTTCGATGGTTTTTCCCACGAGTTTATCTGGGATCGCAATTTCGGCAATGCTATAATTAATACTCAGCTCAAAGGATTCTACCATTCCTTTTAAAGATAATTTTTTCGCCCATCTTTCCGCAGTTTCTTCCTCGGGATGAATAATGGTTTGCACGTCCATTGCCTCCAAAATTGTTTCATGAATCCCAGAAATTGCACGGCTTATAATGCGGTTTGGATGTAATTTTTTTACCATTGCTGTTGCCATAATATTGGCGCCTGTGTCTTCTCCAATTGCGATAATCACCACGTCTGTATCTTTGAAAGGAAGTCCGTTCATCGTGTATTCATCTGTGGCATCCATACAAATTGCATGAGATATCCTCTCCTTCACTGCTTCCACTTTTGACATACTGTTATCAATACCAATAACTTCATTGCCAAATTTGGTTAGTTTTTCTGCTAATGAAAGGCCGAAGTTTCCTAAACCGATGACGATATATTTCATTTTTTTTTTGAATTTAATTAATTAAGATTTCTTCCTTCGGATACCGATAATTATAATATTTCTCACGCTTCATTACCGCGATTAAAATAGAGAACATACTCACTCTGCCAATAAACATAATTGCAATAATGATCGCTTTTCCTGCTGTTGAAAGCGTTGGCGTGATGTTTAAACTTAAACCTACTGTTGAATAAGCTGAAAAAGCTTCGAAGGCCAAGCTCATCAAATCTTTTTTTGGTTCAACAATTACGAGCAAAAATATTCCAAATCCGACCACAATCAATGATAATGCAATGATAGAGAAAGCTCTTCTTATTGAATGTTCACCAATTTCTCTTCGAAATATTTCAGTTCTTTTTTTTCCTTTTGCCAGACTAAAAATATTAAGAGCAGCAATCGCAAAAGTGCTGGTTTTAATACCACCACCTGTAGAAGCGGGCGAGGCACCAATCCACATTAAGAACATACAGATCATAATTGTAGGAGCTGAAATAGTGGCGACGTCAATCGTATTAAAGCCCGCTGTTCTGTTATTTGCAGAGATAAAAAAAGCTTCGAGCCACGCTCCCTGTGCAGAATGATGTTTCAAGGCGCCATCATGCTCGAAGAAATAGGTAAGAAGCGTTCCAAAAAGAAGCAGGATAAAAGTGGTAGATAAGATAATTCTAGAGTTCAAATTAATGACCCATGGAACATAATGAAATTTTTCTCGGCTGAAAATGGAAAATAAAGTGTTTTTAATCAGGTGTTTTACATATTTATAAACATTGTATACAATAGGAAATCCAAGACCACCGAATATAAATAATGAGGAGATGGTAAGATGTAAACCATAATTAAATTCGTAACCAGATTCAAATAAATTTCCGCTTAGCGTAGAAAATCCAGCATTACAAAAAGCCGAGATGGAGTGGAAGACAGAGAAAAAGATTCCCTTGTTAATCGAGTTATCTAAAAGTGATAAATCTAGGGTTGAAAAAATAAATAAAGCACCGAGAACCTCAATACTCACGGTAATAATTATGATTCGCTTTAAGGTGTTAAAAACATCACCTAACTTATCAGAACTCGTCATTTCTCCCAAACTGATTTGATTTTCATAAGAGGCTCCACCTCGAAAAAAGTAACTGAAATAACTTGCAAATGTCATGATTCCCAAACCGCCAATTTGAATCAGGGTAATGATGATAATTTTGCCGAAAAGCGTGAAATCTTTTGCCGTATCCATTACAATAAGGCCGGTAACACAAACCGCACTGGTTGCAGTAAAAAGCGCATCTAAAGGAGCGATGCCATTAACCGTAGCATTAGGCATCATCAGAAATCCCGTTCCTAGCAAAATAATAGAGAAAAAACTGAGAATAAAGAGTTGGGGCGGATTGATGAACGTTCTCTTAAAGTTGATTGTTAAACTGGAAAAATCCCGAATAAAGCACAGGATAATTAAAAAGTATAAGAGGCGCAAATTAAAAAACCGGAAATTACGGGTCTCGAAAAAGTTATACTCAAAACGCGCCAAATAATAGATAATGATTAAAACAGTGACAATAATTTCCAAGGGCCAAATCTTCTTTAATGCGCCTATTTTTTTGTAAAAATTGTAATAAAATATATTCACAAGGGTGAGGATAAAACTGAAATCATAGAAATATATGAAATGGCTACGATAGAGAAACCCTTTAAAAAAACCAGCCTCGATAATCATAATTCCTACAGCGATAAGACTGGTATAAAAGGAAAATATTTTCAGTTTGTTATTCCACATATTGTACTAATCGGTGCCAGAAGCGTCCCGTAATTTTTATTAACCTGTACGAATGTAAATAATTTTAAGAAAATACAATTCATTGATGCTTGAAATTACAAGAAAAAAGGAGAAGAGTTCTACTTCGCCCTCTAATTTTCCTATTTTTGCACCCAAACATTTTAGCCATGTACAAAACCTTAATTCGCCCTATTTTATTTAAGTTTGATCCAGAAGAAGTTCACTACTATACTTTTTCCATGCTTAAAAAATTTCCTTTTTTGGCTAAAATTTTTCTTCCAAAGCCGATTGAAGATAAACGATTGGAACGAGAGGTTTTCGGGTTGAAATTTAAAAATCCCGTGGGTTTGGCGGCAGGATTTGATAAAGACGCAAAAATGTTCAATGAGCTTTTTGATTTAGGATTTGGGTTTGTAGAAATCGGAACTTTAACGCCAAAAGCGCAAGAGGGAAATCCGAAGAAAAGATTATTCCGATTGCAAGAAGATTCTGCCATCATCAACAGAATGGGATTTAACAATGGAGGTGTAGATGCTGCTGTAAAACGTTTGAGAAAAAATAGAAATGTTCTGATTGGTGGAAATATTGGCAAGAATAAAATCACGACGAATGAAGAGGCTGTGAATGATTACATTATTTGTTTTGAGAAATTATTTCCTGTTGTCGATTATTTTGTGGTCAATGTCAGTTCGCCGAATACCCCAAATCTGCGGGAACTTCAAGACAAAGAACCTTTAACCAAATTGCTCTCAAACTTACAACAGCTTAATATTAAAAAGGAAAAAGCAAAACCGATTCTACTCAAAATCGCTCCAGACTTAACGGATACGCAACTTTTAGATATTATTGATATTGTGAAAGAAACTCAAATTGCAGGAGTGATTGCGACAAATACTACGATTTCCAGAGAAAATTTACTTTCAGAAAATAAAAGCGAAACAGGTGGACTTTCTGGAAAACCTTTAACGAAACGCTCCACAGAAGTCATCAGATTTCTCTCTGAAAAAAGTGGAAAAGCCTTTCCAATTATCGGCGTTGGCGGAATTCACACCGCTGAAGATGCTTTAGAAAAATTGGAAGCTGGCGCAAGTTTAGTTCAACTTTACACGGGTTTTATCTATGAAGGTCCGCAATTAATTCGCGATATCAACCAAAAACTTCTTAAAAATTATAACTGAAACCTAAACCATTTCCCGTAAAATCAAGCTGATAATAATTTTGAGATCTTGGGGAAAATTTATTTTCCGTTTCTACGCCTTTTTTAACTTTATTGCCTCCAACAATTGCAACTGGAATCGCGACTGCAACTAAGCCTATTCCAATTCCGACAAGTGTGTTACCCGGTTTTCTTGTTTTCGTTTTCGAAAAATCTGGATATCCCGGAATAGAATTGATCGTGTAAGTATCTGCAGAAAGTGCATTTGGAAGTCCTGCTCCAATGAGCAAACCGCCGGCAAATCCTAAAATACTTCCGGCAGTTTTGTAACCACGACCTTGCTTCACATAATTTTTTGCGACTGGATTTTTAAATTGGGTTTGATACTCGGAAATTTTATATTTTACGCCATCTTTTTCAAATTTTTTGCCGCTTTTAGATAAAGTTATTTCTTGGGAAAAAGAAAAGCAAAAAAGGAGAAGAGTAAATAAAAGGGAGATTTTTTTCATAGTAAATTTTTAAAAATTTTTAAAAATTAGAGGAAAAAATTGGTAATGGTATAAATAATCAATCCTACCAATCCACCGACGATCGTGCCGTTTACTCGGATAAACTGCAAATCTTTTCCCACTTCCAATTCCATTTTTTCGCTGAGTTGTTTGCCTTCCCAATTTCCGACGGTAGAGCTTATTAATGCCGCAAACTGATGGGTGTTTTTTAAAATATATTTGTATGCTGTAACTCTAATCCAGTGATCAATTTTATGCTGAAATTTCTCATCGGTTTGAAGATTCTGTGCTAGTTCTGCCATGTTTTTTTGCAGATATTTTTTCAGGGCAGATTGATCTTCTTCTAGTTCTTGGGTGAGGGATTTTTTGATAGAAATCCAGATATCCGTCGAATATTGCTCCAGTTTTTCTTCTTTTAAAAAATCATTTTTCAGGGTTTTAAATTCCTCTTCCCATTTCTCTTCCGTTTTTATTTCTTGAGAAAAAGTGTACAATTTCGCGCTAATTTCTTGTCGCAGGTCATGATTTTCATTCAGTTCCACCTCTTGAAAATAATTAGAAAGTCCTTGCGTAATTTTTTCTGCGATATTGTTATCTACAAATTTCGGGATGAGAAAAAAGCTTTCAGTTTTCACACGGTCTCTTACCAAATCTTGATTACTAAGGATGTAATTTTTAATTTGTTTAGAGAGATTGGTGATAAACCGCTGGTGATCATTTTTGTCCAGCACATATTCCAATCCATTACCGATCAATTGATTTACCTTTAAGTCATCTGACATTTCCCGCGCTTTTTTTCCAATGAAAGAAACTACGGCAGCGTCGTCCAGTTTATGCACAATATCTAGCACGATGCTGGAAATTTCTTTCACCAGATTTTCCTGATTTCGGTCTTTTGAAAGCCAATCCCCCACGAAAGTAGAAATCTTCAGCTTTTGAATGTAGGGTCTGATGTTTTTTGGAGAGAGAAAATTTTCTACTACAAAATTCCCCAGATTATCACCGATGCGTTCCTTGCTGTTTTCTATCAAATTGGTATGCGGGATTTTTAATCCGAGCGGATAATTAAAAAGTGCAGTTACTGCAAACCAATCTGCTAAAGCTCCAACCATGGCAGCTTCTGAAAAAGCACGGATATAACCTATCCAATGGGCAGGATTATCTTTTTCTAAAATCGTCATCCCAACAAAAGTAATTGCCATCAAAACAAAAAGTCCAGTGGCAAACATTTTATGGTTTCGCAGTTGTAGTTTTTTTTCCTCGTCGTTCATTGAACCAAATTTAGTGAATTTTAAATTTTAGGCTTGGTTTAATCGGAAGAATTTATCGCAATTTACTTTTGATATTGAATTGAACTTGATTTTAATTATTTGCAAGTATGCATTAAAGACTAATTCAGTGATTCTACGTCTATCTGATGGATTGAGATAATGAATGAAACTCGGCACAATTAAAGATTTGGTGGCAAACCTTTTGTTGGTAAAGGTCGTAGATTAAAGCAGAGAGAAATTGATAAAATGCATCTATAATCAATATAAAAATTCCCCACCATTAATCAAAAAAAAATTATGAAATATGTTCTTTTCATTTTTGCATGCTTTTCTATGCAAATGTGTACACAAGTTAAATCACCAGAAAAATCAACCCCTACACAAAAATTAACTTCAATGGAAAATTCAAATAAAAAAATAGTAAATCCTTATTATTCCAGAACGGATCGAACAAAATTAAATGTACCGAACTCTGAATGGAAAAAAATACTGGATCCAGATGTTTACGCCGTGGCGCGTGAAGCGGGGACAGAAAGACCTGGAACTGGGAAATACAATGTGTATGATGAATTAGGTGAATATTACTGCGCGGTGTGTGGAAATCATCTTTTCCGCTCAGATGCTAAATTCTCTTCCACTTGCGGTTGGCCAAGTTTTTTCGAAGCAGACAAAGAAGGAACTGCTTATAACCGTGATACAACCTACGGAATGGAACGGGTAGAAGTGGTCTGTAAAAGATGTGATTCACATTTAGGACACGTCTTTAATGACGGACCGCCACCTACTGGAAATAGATATTGTATGAATTCTGTGAGTTTGGATTTTGTACCAGACTCGGAGAAAACCGCCAGTAAATAAAAAAATGCAGCGATACCGCTGCATTTTTTTTGTGTCAATTTTCTTGATTAAGTTAAAGGTGCCCCAACTTGTAAATCGCATCGGTGATGAGGTAAACCGTGTGCCGGATTCATTGCGGGTTTTGGTCCAGATGCTTGTGGCGCTGCAACCGGTGCAACGGTAGGTGCAGAAATCGGATTGGTATTAAAACTTTGATTACTGCTCTGCATAGGCGGCGCTGCAACTTGTGGCGCTGCATTTTGTTGCGGTGCACTATCAATTGGTGCGCCTACAGGTATTTCACAGCGGTGAAAAGGTTTACCGTGTTCCGGATTTAAAGCAGGCTTTCCGCTTGTGGGTGCACTTGCTGCACTAGGTAATGTTGCTGCCACAGCATTTCCAGGAGTTGCCGTTTCTACGTTTGCGCTACCATCTTTATAAATAGCCGTGGAACCGGCTACGACAGCCGTTGCCGAATCTGCAGACGAACTTAGAGTGTTTTCTTGTGCAGTAGTTTTCTTGGTTTCACAAGAATAAAGTAGCACAGTACACGCTATAATAAATGATATTTTTTTCATAAATCTAATTTTTTCAAAAGTAGGAAAATTTATTAAAAGGTGACATCAAGGCCCACATAAACATTTGCACCCATTATTGGTGCATAAACCATCCCTGCATCAAAATAATTTCCGAAAGGATTGGTCACATCTACGATAGGATTTTTTTGCATGTAGTTGGTTAAATTTTCTCCGCCCACATACGCGCGAACATTTTTATTGAAATTTCTAGAAATTTGAGCATTCAGTGTTGCGAAACTTTTTGAAACATCTGGTAAACGGTATGCTACAGGATTTGCATTGAGATTTGGTAAAGTTTGCTGACCCACAAGTTGTAGTGTAGTATCAAAATTCCAAAACGCTCCTTTTTCTGAGGCATCTGTGCTGTAAGACGCGTTAAAGAAACCTCTGTTCTTTGCCACGAAAGGAATAGATCTTCTTCCATCTTTAAAATCTGCCTGCACATCATAATATTTGTACGCCAGTCTGAGATCCAAATTTCTCGCCGGAGAAAAATCTACTTGCGTTTGAAAACTGTTCGCAAAAGAATTTCCCTCTAAATTATAGAAAACTATTTTCTGGGGAGAAAGGTCTAAATCTGTCAAGACTTGAGCCTGGAAATCTGTTCGGAAAAAATCTGCAACCAAAGTTGCTTTTCGATTAAATAGTTTGAATTCTTGCTGAAGACTTGCGCCATAATTCCATGCAATTTCTGGTTCTAAATCATAGATTTTTCCACCATTTCCCATAATTTCAATCTGCCTGTTGCTCGCAAAGTACTGCTGACTTTCGGCAAATATATTGGCAGTTCTAAATCCTCTACCCGCTGAAAGGCGAAGAATTGTCTTCGGGGAAATATCATATTTAAAGTTCAATCTGGGTGTAAACTGAGTGCCCGCCAAATTATGGAAATCTGCTCTGGCTCCTGCTACCAAAGTGTATTTTAATCCTGTTAAAGTATATTCAAAAAAGACCCCGGGAACGGTTTCTGTCCGCTGATAATTTTGATTGAGATAATCTTCATCAAATTGGTCATAGAGAAAACCGGCACCGGTTTTAAATTTGTTGTTCGTGTTTCCAATGATGCTTTCAAAAACCAAGTTGGAATAAAAAGTATTTTGATTTCCCCAATAATTTCTATTACCGAAAAAACTGTCTTGCTGATGCGTGCTAAATTGATTCATCCAACCAATACTTTGATAAGGTTTGTCTTTGAAAATATAACCTGTTTTATTCCAGATTTCAAAGCGGGTAAGATCGATGCCAACTCCGTACGCAGTTTGTTGAGAATGATCTATTTTTTTATCAAAAGCCGTTTGTCCGCCAAATCTTTGGTCCTTCACAAAACTAATTCCGAAATGGCTTCCTAATCCAGAATGGTCTAAATCATTATAATTTAAAAGATAAGCCGCATTAATTTGATTCCCAGTAGGTTGATCTAGAAAACCATCATTATTGCTATCTTTTTCCCCAATGGTAGCGTTTCCATGCAATAAAACAGATTGGTTCCAATTTTCGTTCAGTTGATTTGTAGAAGTAATATTGGTTTCAAATCTACCATTTGCGTCCGCGAAAACATTGAGTGCGGTTTCTGGTTTTTCCCCAGCTTTCAAAAGTTCTGTGTTTATTTGTCCTGTAATGCTTTCATAACCGTTCACCACGGTGCTTCCGCCTTTTGTTAATTGAATTCCTCCAATCCATCGTCCTGGAATCAAGTTTAATCCATAAGGTGAAGCTAAACCACGAATTGAGGGCAAAAGTTCTTTCGTGAGGGCGGTATACTTTTGATCCAGTCCTAGCATTTTTAATTGCTTGGTTCCAGTTACTGCATTACTAAAGGAAACATCTACGGTTGCATTGGTTTCGAAACTTTCAGATAGATTACAACATGCCGCTTTTAGCAATTCTTTCTTCCCAATATTAAAAGTAAGGCTCGTTTCTTTTTTACTCAAAGAAGTTGGATCCGTCATTTTTAATAATTGAACCTCTTCGATGGATGTGTTAACGCGATCTGCACGATCAGTCGCCTCACTTTTAGGACTGGACTCTTCTTCATGATGAACAAGATCACTTTTAACTCCAAGCGGCAATTCTCTATCATACAAGCAGCAATCTGGTAAATTTTTGTATACTGCATCATCTGTTGTGAATTTTTCATTATCATGGCCTGCTTCAGCAATTTTTTTCAAAATCATATCTGCTGAAGATTTAACGGGATCAAAAACAAGGGTTACCGTTTGCGTTTCCGCCTCCCAAATGGCAGAATTTGCCCCTGCCGAAGTTGCCGCTTTTTCAATACGGGCTTTGCAGGAGCCGCAATTACCGCGAACAAAATATTGATTTTCTTTTTTTGCAGGTATTACCGCTTTTTCTATTTTTAGAATAGAAGGTGTTCTTTCATAAAGGCAACAATCAGGAAGTTGTCTGTAGGTTTTATCTTCGGCAGTATATTTTTCATTATCATGCCCAACCGCTGCGATATTTTTTAGGATCAAATCTGCAGAAGTTTTTCCTGGATCGAATTCCAAGTTAAGTTTTTGAGTTTCCGCATTCCAAATGGCGGCGGTTGCGCCAGAGTTTTTGGCACTTGTTTCAATTCTTTCTTTGCACATGATACATTCTCCTTTTACCATGAAGGTTGATTTGGTAATGGTTTGTGCAGAAATTAAGGTGGTGAATAGAATGGATAATATCCAGAGACTTTTCAGTAAAATTTTCATTTTTAAAAATAAGTTTATTGACAAAAAGGGGAAGCCAAACGAACATTCCTATGGCTGTATAAATTTTTGTTAACCTATTTTAGGCGGTTGCCAAATGTTTTGAGAATCGGAAGAATAATAAGAATCATTGTAATCGAAGCTTAGTTCCAGCTTAAAGAAATGAGCTCCTATCATTAAATTTGCCGGTGCGGTATAATAATTCAGAACGTAATTTACGGTGCAAGAGTGGCAGTTACTGCAATCATCTCCGCAATTATTTTTATCCGTTGAGTTATTAGATTCGTCTGTATGACAAGTTGAAACTTTTTCTTTTTTACAACAATTATCCTCAGCGGATTTGTGGTCGCAACATTCTACAAGACTTTGGGCATTCATCATCTGTTGAGGAATAATGAAAATTCCTAAACCCAAAATGATAAAAAAGAATGTTAATCTTCTTGACATGCGGTTGCAAAAATACTAAAAATAATTCCAAAGTGAATAGTTGTGTTAAATGTTCCTAAATAAAGTTAAAAATATTTGATATAATTGCTTGAGGTTTAATTAATTGTATTTTTGCACCTTCAAATTTAATTAACATAATATTGAATGTATAAAATTATAATCTCTTTAATCATCGTTTTATTTTTCACAACTTCTTTCTATAAGTTTGAAAATACTAAACAAAATTCAATTCAAAAAAATCTACCGAATAATTTCAAACGTTTAATAGAAACAGAAAGTGACAAAGCGTCGAATACTGCCGAAGAACTTTTTTCCGCAATCTCTTTCGCCAATTTTAATTCACTTCGCCCGGAGGTTTTTTACAAAGCTTTTTTAGGTTTCGAAAATTTGAAAAAAGCTGGGAAACTAGATCAAGATTCCCATCTCTTCACCATTTGCGATTTTTCTCTGTCCTCTACTGAAAAAAGACTTTGGGTGATTGACCTTAATGAAAAGAAAATTGTTTTTAATTCTCTGGTTGCACACGGAAAAAATACAGGAGAAGAATTTGCAACCAATTTTTCAAACACCGAAAGTTCTTTGCAATCCAGCATGGGGTTTTTTATCACGGAAACTACATATAACGGCGCCAATGGCTATTCTTTAAAATTAATTGGAATGGATGAGGGTTTTAACGATGCAGCTTTACAGCGTGCAATTGTGATGCATGGCGCAGATTATGTGAGTGAAGAATTTATAAAAAATCAAAAAAGGTTGGGAAGAAGTTGGGGTTGTCCCGCTGTTCCCAGAGCCTTAGCAGAACCCATCATTAATACCATTAAAGGAAAAAATTGTCTGTTTATTTATTATCCAGACTCTTCCTACTTATCAGGTTCTCAATGGTTGAAAAAGCAAAAAAGTATTTGAAACAGAAGTAGAAATCACAATTAATTTTAAATTAATCATGATTTTCATTATTTCAATTCGATCGGATTATTGTTTTTTCTATTTTCCTCTTTCCTCCTTTCTTCCATCTGTTTTAGCTGATTAGCATCCATCTGTATCCTTGCATTTCTATTTCCCATGGTCGCCATAGCAGCAATTGGATTGTCTTGAAACTGCTTTTGCTGTTTTTCAAAAACGGCACGCTTTACATTAATGGGTGAGCCGCGCTGTTCAAAAGTCGCGATTGATCCAATTTTTTTACTTTCTTTTAAATCAAAACTGTAATCACCTTTGGAATCTTCTACCTTAACAATCAATCCAGGTAATCCAGCAAATTTATAAGGTCCATCTTGCACAGGGACATCTGTAGTAAACCAAGCGCTCCATTTTCTGCCTGCAAAATTAGTTTCTGCTTTTTGTGTTTTGTAGTCTCCGATGGTTGCTGTTTCCGAAAGAATTTTCCAATTCATTGGGCGTTCTTCTTCATAAACGTACTCATCCTGCATAATTCTAGCTTTTAATAATTTCTTATTGGACTTTGCATCCTTCTCTATGATATAATTCATATTAGACCGTAAACTTTGCATTTGAGTTCTGTCAAAGTTGAAATTACCAGTTTGCCTGCCTTTTGCAATTAAAGAATCTCTTTTCACCCTATTTTCTGAATAGAAAACAGAGTTCCCCTGAAAAATATCTAAATAAGCAACTTCTCTTTTCACTGTATTTCTGTCTGTAGAGTCGGTTTTCATGCTCACTTCATAAATAAAACGGTTTGCTTGCGCGAAAACAAGGTTACAGGTAATAACCAGAATTAAGAGTCCAATTTTTTTCATAATTATAATTTGGTATAAGATATAATAAAGGTAAGCTAGTTAAAAGCGCAGCCTATCATGTACATAGACAAATATACACGACCAAATTTGATTTTCATTATATTATTAGTAATTTTGCAATCTAAAATCATTCTAAATAAAAATAATGATAAAAGTAAGCGATCATGCAAAAGAAAAAGCTGTTCAGTTAATGACTGAGGAGGGTTTTAAACCTTTTGAAGATTACATCAGAGTCGGTGTAAAAAGCGGCGGTTGTTCTGGATTAGAATACGTTTTGAAATTTGATAATCAGACGGCAGACTCGGATCAAGTTTTTGAAGATAACGGCATCAAAGTGATTATCGATAAAAAATCTATTCTCTATTTAGCTGGAACTGTGCTGGAATATTCTGGAGGTTTAAATGGAAAAGGTTTCGTATTTAATAATCCGAACGCAAACAGAACCTGTGGTTGTGGAGAAAGTTTCTCCTTATAATCGCCGGTAGAATGTTGAAAATATAAATTTATGGCAACTGTTACAAAATATACTGAAGACGATTTAAGGGTCGATTTAGAAAATAAAAAATACGAATACGGTTTTACAACAGACATTGAGTATGATGATTTTCCGATTGGTTTATCGGAGGAAATTGTACGCATGATTTCTGCAAAAAAAGAGGAACCAGAATGGATGACGGAGTGGAGACTAGAAGCTTTTCGCATTTGGCAAAAAATGGAAGAACCAGATTGGGCCAATGTAAAATATGAAAAGCCAGATTTCCAGGCGATTCGGTATTATGCAGCTCCGAAATCAAAACCGGAATTGGCAAGTCTTGATGAGGTAGATCCAGAATTACTGAAAACTTTTGCAAAACTAGGAATCAACATCGAAGAGCAAAAAAGATTATCTGGCGTTGCCATGGATATTGTGATTGACTCTGTTTCCGTGAAGACTACATTTCAAAAGACACTTAAGGAAAAAGGAATTATTTTTTGCCCCATTTCCGAAGCTGTGCGAGATTACCCAGAATTGGTTCGAAAATATATTGGAAAAGTAGTTCCCCGTGGTGATAATTTCTACGCCGCTTTAAACTCGGCGGTATTCTCAGATGGTAGTTTTTGCTATATTCCGAAAGGAGTAAAATGTCCGATGGAACTTTCTACCTATTTCAGAATCAACCAATCCGGCAGTGGACAGTTCGAAAGAACCTTACTGATAGCGGATGAAGGCAGTTACGTTTCTTACCTAGAAGGATGCACTGCACCTGCAAGAGATGAGAATCAATTGCACGCCGCTGTAGTAGAATTATTTGCCATGGATGATGCAGAAATTAAATATTCAACCGTGCAAAATTGGTATCCTGGAGATGCCGAAGGAAAAGGCGGAGTTTTCAATTTCGTAACAAAACGCGGAATTTGTGAGAAAAATGCAAAAATTTCTTGGACTCAAGTTGAAACCGGTTCTTCAGTAACTTGGAAATATCCAAGTTGTATTTTAAAAGGTGATAATTCGGTGGGAGAATTTTATTCGATCGCAGTGACTAATCATCATCAATATGCCGATACGGGAACCAAAATGATCCACATCGGAAAAAACACTAAATCGACGATTATTTCCAAAGGAATCTCCGCGGGAAAATCCAATAACTCTTATAGGGGTTTAGTGAAAGTAATGCCCACTGCTAAAGGAGCACGTAACTTTTCTCAGTGTGATTCTTTATTAATGGGTAATGAGTGTGGAGCCCATACTTTCCCTTACATAGAGATTAAAGAGCCTACCGCACAATTGGAGCACGAAGCCACTACCTCTAAAATTGGGGAAGATCAAATCTTCTACTGCAACCAAAGGGGAATTAGCACAGAAAAAGCAATTGCATTGATTGTGAATGGTTTCGGGAAAGAAGTCTTAAATAAATTACCCATGGAATTTGCTATAGAAGCACAGAAATTATTAGAAATATCTTTGGAAGGAAGTGTAGGGTAAACCACGAAGTGGTTTAATTTCCTTTGCCCCGTATGAAACTGGGGGATTTCTATTACCAAGAAAATATATCATAACATTAAAAAAACAGGAAGTAATTATCTTTTTTATTAATTAATTACCTCATCTCATATTATGTTAAAAATTAACAACTTACACGCTAGAATCCAAGACGGAGCAGAAATTTTAAGAGGAATTAATCTTCAAATCAATCCAGGTGAAGTACACGCGATTATGGGACCCAACGGTGCCGGAAAATCAACACTCGCTTCAGTTGTTGCTGGAAAAGAAGAATATGAAGTAACCGCAGGTGAAATCTTATTCGAAGGAAAAGATATTTCCGAAGATGCTCCCGAAGAAAGAGCACATGAGGGAATTTTTCTATCTTTCCAATATCCGGTAGAAATTCCCGGCGTAACCGTTACCAACTTTATCAAAGCAGCCATCAATGAAAACCGAAAAGCAAAAGGTTTAGAAAATATGCCTGCAAAAGAAATGTTGGCTTTGGTGAAAGAAAATTCAGAAAAACTCAATATTAAAAGAGAATTTCTTAACCGTTCTTTAAATCAAGGTTTTTCTGGAGGTGAAAAAAAGAGAAATGAAATTTTCCAAATGATGATGCTAAATCCAAAATTGGCGATTCTTGATGAAACCGATTCAGGTTTAGATATTGATGCTTTAAGAATTGTTGCAGACGGCGTCAACTCTTTCCGGAAAGAAGGAAACGCGGTTTTGCTGATTACCCATTACCAAAGACTTTTGGATTATATAGAACCCGATTTTGTTCACGTTTTAGCAGATGGTAAAATTATTAAAACGGGAGATAAATCGTTGGCTCTGGAATTAGAAGACAAAGGATATGATTGGCTTTTGAATTAAATTGAAATTAAAAAATTTCACTTTCTTTCTTAAAATGTTCAATTTCAAATCATTACCATGGCTCTATTAGAAAATATTCAAAATAATCACTCCGCTTTTTTAGATACGCTTCAACATCGATTTCTTGATGAAACCAGGCGTGAAGCTTTAGAAAAGTTTAGTCAGCTCGGAATTCCTACCAAAAAAGACGAGGAATACAAATATACCAACCTAAGAGAAATTTCAGAAAAAGACTATAGTTTTTTCCCGAAAGAAGCACATACAATCTCCAAAGAACAGATTGCAGAATTGCATCTTGGTGAAGAAAATTTTGACTGGATTGTTTTTGTAAACGGTAAACTTCACAAAGAACTTTCAAAAATTACCATCGAGAATGTAGAATTGCTTTCTTTTAATTACGCCTTAAACGACCCGAAGCATAAAGACGTTTTCGATGATTATTTCAATACCATTGCAGACCAAGAATTGGCATTTACCAATCTAAATACGGCGTATTGCAAGATGGGATTTTTTCTTAAAGTTCCAAAAAATGTCGTGATAGAAAAGCCGATTCATATTTTCTACATCTCTCAAAATCAAGACGAGAACACGATTTATAACACGCGTAATCTTTTGATTGCAGAAGAAGGCTCGAAAATAGAAATCATAGAAAGTCATCATAACTTCGATGAAACCTATGTTTTCACCAATTCTGTGACGGAAATATTCACGCACCAAAATGCAAAAGCAGATTGGCACAAAGTTCAGAATGACAGCAATTCTTCTTATTTGGTAGATCACACTTTTGCCAAGCAAGAGCGAGATAGTTTAACTACGGTTAACACCTTTTCTTTCGGTGGTAAATTAGTGCGCAATAATCTGGATTTTATTCATAACGGGGAAAATATAAACTCCTTTATGAACGGAATTACCATTATTGATGAAAACCAACTCGTAGATCATCACACCGCAGTTCATCACAAAACGCCGCATTGTGAAAGTTACCAGAATTACAAAGGAATTTACAAAGGGCAATCGCATGGTGTTTTTAACGGGAAAGTTTTTGTAGATAAAATCGCCCAAAAGACCAATGCATATCAGCAAAATAATAATATTTTATTGAATGAAGGTGCTAAAATTGACACCAAACCGCAATTAGAAATTTTTGCAGATGATGTAAAATGTTCACACGGTTGTACGGTTGGACAGTTAAATGAAGATGCATTGTTTTACCTTCGAGCACGCGGAATTTCCAAAGAAAAAGCACAAGGAATGTTACTTTTTGCTTTCGCTAATGATGCCATGGAAAACATTGACATCGAGCCACTTAAAATTAGAATTTCTAAATTAATTGCAGAAAAACTAGAAGTGGATATGGAATTTGAAGATATTTTTTAGGGCGACAAATTCCGCCTTCCGTTCCCGCTTTTTAAATTGCTGGCTTCTACAAGCTCAGCCACCAATTTAAAAGAGCTCCACTCAAGTCGGGTCGCAACTGGAATTAAAAATAAAATTTGTTTTTTATAAACGAAACCATCAATAAAAACGGGCTTTAGCCCGTTTTTTTATTTGAACCAAGGATTGGCTTTAGCCAAAACCTATATTTTACTAATTTCATTCAGTTAGAAATACCATAAAAACATTTGGTAAATTCGCGCCTTTGCTGAGTGAAACGCCTTTGCGACCGTAATTTATTCAACGCTTATTTGTAATTCCCTTGCGTCTTTGCGTTGAAAAAAGCATTACAAGCACCATCAAATTATATCTTTTATAAATGAATTTAGAACACATCAAAGACCATCTCAACGCTTACAAAGAACACAGCCAGATCTCAGATGCTGCTAATTTTTTGGTTGATAGTTTTGGCTTGGATCATGAGAATTTTGGCGGATTCGGTTTTCGTCCAGAATTGGAACTGAACAAAATATTGTTGACTACAAATGGCGAATTAGGTGCAAGACAATTCATATTAATACCTAAAAATTTATTTGATTTTGATCTACCGTTAGTGATTAATATGGTTGCACATGAAATGTTGCATGTTCGGCAAAAAGCTCTAGTTACTTTGGTCGAAGACAAGAATGAAAGAGAGTTTCAGGCCTATTATGAAATGCTTTTCCATAAAGAATTTCCACTGGTTCCCGATGTTTCCGATTTTCATAAAAAATTCTTCGGAGAAAAAGCGTTGGAATATTATAAAAGAATGGGCGAAAACTCTGACTTGCAACAAAAATATGCAAATCAGAAAAATGAAGTTGAAACCTTAATCAATTCTCTTTAATTAAACTTACATAATAAACAAAAAAGGTAAATCAACTCTGATTTACCTTTTTCTAATTTTATGATCTATAGTCTTTTATCTTTATTCTATAGTCTTTTGGTCTATTTCAAAAATCCTTCTAAAATTTCACACGCGGATTTCGGTAAATTTGTTCCTGGACCAAAAATATAATCGGCTCCATTCTGATAAAGAAAATCATAATCCTGTTTCGGAATTACGCCTCCAACTACAATCGTAATATCTTCAGCTCCCAACTTTTTCAGTTCAGAAACGACTTCTGGAACCAAATATTTATGTCCGGCTGCAAGAGAAGAAACACCCAAAATATGGATATCATTTTCTACGGCTTGTTTAGCAACCTCTTCCGGAGTTTGAAATAATGGAGCCACGTCAACATCAAATCCCATATCTGCAAATGCAGTCGCAACTACTTTTGCACCACGATCGTGACCATCCTGTCCCATTTTTACGACCATGATTCTGGGTCTTCTACCTTCCTTTTCTTCAAATTTTTCACTTAAAATAAGTGCTTTTCCGAAATATTCATTTTTTCCTGCATTCATGGCGTAAACTCCTTGTATGGTTCTGATATTGGCTTTGTAGCGTCCGAAACTTTCTTCCATTGCATCACTCATTTCTCCTAGCGTCACTCTTTGTCGAGCGGCTTCGATGCAGATTTCCAAGAGATTTCCATCCCCTGTTTTTGCAGAATTTTTTAAAATTTCTAAAATTTCTGTGACTTTTTCTGCATTTCGATCGGTTTTAATTTGATTTAATCTTTCGATTTGTTTACGTCGAACTTCAGAATTATCGATATCTAAAATATCCAGTTCCATTTGTTTTTGAGTAGATTTAAAAGAATTGACTCCAATAATGAATTCTTCGCCACTGTCTATTTTTGCTTGTTTTTTTGCAGCAGCTTCTTCAATTCTCATTTTTGGAATTCCCGCTTCAATGGCTTTGGTCATTCCACCTTCTTTTTCCACTTCCTCGATGAATTTCATGGCTTCATCAATCATTTGCTGCGTCAAACTTTCTACCAAATGACTTCCTCCCATTGGATCTACAACATCACAAATTCCACTTTCCTGTTGTAAAATTATTTGCGTATTTCTCGCGATTTTCGCAGAATAATCAGTCGGTAAAGCGATTGCTTCATCCAAAGCATTCGTGTGTAAAGATTGCGTTCCGCCCAAAGCAGCCGATAAAGCTTCAATGGTTGTTCGTGTAATATTGTTGAAAGGTTCTTGCTCGGTTAAACTCCACCCCGATGTTTGAGAATGCGTTCTTAAAGCTAAAGATTTCGGATTTTGAGGATTAAATTGGGTTAAAATATTTGCCCAAATATAACGTGCAGCGCGCATTTTAGCGATTTCCATAAAATGGTTCATTCCAACTGCCCAGAAAAAAGAAAGTCTTGGCGCGAAATCATCGATTTTCATTCCAGCTTTTATTCCGGTCCGCACATATTCTAAACCATCCGCTAACGTATAGGCCATTTCCAAAACCGGCGTTGCTCCAGCTTCCTGCATGTGATATCCGGAAATAGAAATGGAATTAAATTTGGGAATATTTTGAGAGGCATATTCGAAAATATCTGCAATTATTTTCATGGAGGGAGTCGGAGGATATATATAAGTATTCCGAACCATGAACTCTTTTAAAATATCATTTTGAATTGTACCGGAAAGTTTTTCCTGAGAAACTCCCTGTTCTTCTGCCGCAACAATGTAAAATGCCAGAACTGGTAAAACCGCTCCGTTCATCGTCATGGAAACAGAAATTTCACCTAAGGGAATTTCATTAAATAAAATTTTCATGTCCTCTACAGAATCGATGGCAACTCCGGCTTTCCCGACATCACCTTCCACTCTTGGATGATCAGAGTCGTAACCGCGATGCGTTGCTAAATCAAATGCCACGGAAAGACCTTTTTGTCCAGCTGCTAAATTTCTTCTATAAAATGCGTTGGATTCTTCTGCCGTAGAAAAACCAGCATACTGACGAATCGTCCAGGGTTTCTGAACATACATGGTAGAGTATGGTCCACGTAAATAAGGCGTAATTCCGGCAGAATATTGTTTTCCTGTTAAAATTTTAGAATCCTTTTCCGTGTAAGAAGATTTCATTTCTAAACCATCTTTTTCAAAAAAGTAGGGAAGGGTGGCTTCTGATTGTAAGGAAAAGTCTGGATTTAAATTCTGAATTTTTTTGCGCATGATTAGAGGCTTTGTAGAGTGTAAAGTTACAATTTTAATGGTTTTAGAAAAAAAGGATATTTTTATAATACTCAATTTTTGTAAAATAAAAAAACCCGCAAAATTGCGGGTTCATTAAAACAGCGTGTTCTAACTATTTTGTAATATTGCCGTCGCCATCGGTAGCGTCTTTAGCTGCATCTTTTACATCTTCTGCACCTTCTTTAATTGCTGCACCAGTTGCATCAACTGCTCTTTCTGCAGCATTATCTGCTTCATTCACAGTAGAATCAGTGGTAATTGGCATAGAGTCATTATCTACAATTACTACAGATGCAGTAGAATCAACACCTGAATTCATGTCTGTAGTTTCTGTTTTTTTACAAGATACTAATGTTAAGAAGCTTACTGCTCCAAGGATAAAAATTGTCTTTTTCATAACGGGTTTATTTTTAATTAGGAGCAAAGATATTAAAATATTATTATTTACTTAATAACTATCCTCTTCACCTTTCATTTTTTCCGCATTTTCTGCCATAATAACCGCGTCAATCATTTCCTGAAGATCACCATTCATATAAGAATCTAAGTTATACATGGATTTATTGACCCGGTGGTCAGTTACTCTACCTTGCGGATAATTATAGGTTTTTATTTTCGCAGAACGGTCCCCCGTAGAAACCATGGATTTTCTTTGTGCAGCAACATCTCCGACTGCTTTTTGTAATTCGATGTCGTATAATTTTGTTCGAAGCATTTCCATGGCCAATTCCCTGTTAGCCAATTGAGATCTTGCTTGCTGACAGACAACCACCATTCCAGATGGTTTATGGGTCAACTGTACTTTGGTTTCTACTTTATTTACGTTTTGTCCACCTGCACCACCAGATCTAGAAGTTTGCATTTCTATGTCAGCAGGATTAAGTTCAAAATCGACTTCTTCAGCTTCTGGTAAAACTGCCACTGTAATAGCCGAAGTGTGAACTCTCCCTTGAGATTCGGTTTCTGGAACGCGCTGCACGCGGTGAACTCCAGATTCAAATTTCATAATTCCGTAAATTCCGTCAGTTCCTTCTACACGCAAAATAAGTTCTTTATACCCCTTTGATGCATCGCTAGAATCAGTGATTTCATGTTTCCACCCTTTTGTTTTAAAATACATGGCATAAGCACGATAGATATCTTCCACAAAAATAGCAGCTTCATCACCACCTGTACCTGCACGTAGTTCTACGATGACATTTTTATCATCTGTAGGATCTTTTGGAATCAAAAGAACTTTTAATTCCTCTTCAAGTCCAGGTATTTTACCCAAAGCTTCATTTTTTTCCGCCTTGGCCATTTCTACAAATTCTCGGTCAGATCCATCGGCGATAATTTCATCTGATTCTTCAATGCTTGTTAGGGCTTGTTTATACTGATCGAAAACCGCCACGATTTTCCCTAAGTCACTATATTCTTTATTCAGCGTAGAATATTTTTTCTGATCTGTAATGATATCTGGCTGAATAATGAGGTCTGCAACTTCATTGTATCGTTGTTTGATGGCTTCGAGTTTCGGTATAAGGGACTTTGACATGTATGATTTTTTGTGGTTGCAAAGATAAAGAAAAAATGAAGCAAATAAAAAGCTTGTGTTCTACTGTAGAAAGACAAACGAAAAAGTTAATCTAGCCCAGATCGAAACGGCATCCTTTTGCGAAATGGAGTGGAGCAAAAGATAGAGTGGAGAGCTGGTACAACTTTTAAAAGAAATGAAATCTTTCTGCTCCAAATATACTGTTGGCAAAGGAAATGAACTAAAAAAAATCAGTCTCTAAAAATAGAAACTGATTGATATATATATGATTTTGCTCTGTGATTGCTTTTCCCGAAATTAAAGTGGGAAAGCAATGACATCACCTAGTGATGACCGTGATTGTCATGAGTATGAAGAAATGGACCGTGTCCTTTTGGATTGCTGTAAACCAATTCTACACCTTCTTGCTCAGATAATGTTTTTCTTCTAATTTCCTCTGGATCAAAAGGTTTCGTTTTACCAAAATATTCACGCAATCCTGCGGTTAACCACAATGGAATAACGTAGCCGAAAAACATAAAGATACACCAGAATCCAACCAGAAACATCAAAATGAAATAAACCGTCCAAAGGAATTGGTAGAAAGGCCAGAATGCGGATAACATTATCATTGTAATAGATTTTAGGCAAAAATAAGCTAAATTTTGTTTGGTACAAAAGATTTACCGCTGATTTTTATAATTTAAACTGATTTTAAATACGCTTAGTGGGCGATCGAATCGAAAAAGTCATTTCCTTTATCATCTGAAATAATAAAGGCAGGGAAATTTTTAATTTCAATTTTTCGAACGGCTTCCATACCAAGTTCTTCAAAATCAACAACTTCTACGGAAGTGATGTTTTCTTTTGCTAAAATTGCAGCGGGACCGCCGATTGATCCTAAGTAAAATCCACCGTATTTGTGACAGGCATTTGTTACGTCTTTGCTGCGGTTTCCTTTCGCAAGCATAATCATACTTCCGCCATGGGATTGAAATTCGTCCACATAAACATCCATTCTTCCCGCTGTTGTTGGTCCGAAACTTCCAGATGCCATTCCTGTCGGAGTTTTTGCGGGACCTGCGTAATAAATAGGGTGATTTTTAAAATATTCTGGCATCGCTTTTCCGCTGTCCAAAAGTTCTTTGATTTTTGCGTGGGCGATATCTCTGGCTACAATTAAAGTTCCGTTAAGACTTAATCGGGTTTTAATCGGATATTTGGAAAGTTCTGCTAAAATTGCTGGCATCGGTTGATTTAAATCGATGGGCACCGCTGGTTCTAAATGTGGTGGCGTTAAAGGAAGGAACTGTTTTGGATTCACTTCCAGTTGTTCTACAAAAATTCCATCCTTGGTTATTTTTCCTTTGATGTTTCGATCCGCAGAACAGGAAACGCCCATTCCGACCGGACAACTCGCTGCATGACGAGGAAGGCGGATCACGCGTACATCATGAGTTAAATATTTTCCACCAAACTGTGCTCCGATAGAACTTTCTTGGCATATCTTCTGAACTCTTTTTTCCCATTCCAAATCACGGAAAGCTTGACCACCCATATTTCCTTCAGTTGGAAGATGATCGTAATATCCGGCACTCGCTTTTTTGACGGCGGCTAAGTTGGCTTCCGCAGAAGTTCCACCAATTACCAACGCCAAATGATAGGGTGGACAGGCCGCTGTACCCAAATCCATTATTCTTTCACGCACAAAAGCATCAAATGAATTTTCGTTGAGTAGGGATTTTGTTTTTTGATAGAGAAAAGTTTTGTTGGCGGAACCACCACCTTTTGCTAAAAATAGGAATTTGTACTCGTTTCCTATTTCTGCATAAATATCGATTTGAGCCGGAAGATTGGAACCAGAATTTTTTTCCTCGAACATGGTCAATGGAACAATTTGAGAATATCTTAAATTTCTTTTTTGATAGGTGTTGTAGATTCCTTTTGAGATCCATTCGGCGTCAACTGCGCCGGTGTAAACATTTTCCCCTTTTTTTGCGGCGCAGATTGCAGTTCCGGTATCTTGGCAAGATGGCAAAGCTCCTTCTATGGCGACCGCGGCATTTTGTAGAAGATTATAAGCTACAAAACGGTCATTATCTGTAGCTTCCGGATCATCAATGATATTTTTTAATTTCTGTAGATGGGAAGATCTTAGCATGAAAGAAACATCAGCTAATGCATTTTCCGCTAACAATTCTAAACCTTTTGGATCGATAGTCAAGATTTCGCGATCGCCTACCATTTCTGTTTTTACATATTCTGAGGTAATCTTTCTGTATTGCGTATCCTCTTTTAAAATTGGGTAAGGTTCTTGGTAGTGAAAATCCATGGATGTATTTTAGACCCGCAAAATTAAGGAAATTAAAGAGGGTAGGATGTAATAAGGTGACAAAAAAAGAGCGAGAAGTTGGTTAACTTCTCGCTCTTCGTAAGATTCTGAAAAAGAATCGGTTCCAAATTCTTTCTTCATCATTTGAGTAAAACAAAGATAATATATTTAATTGTCAAAATATGTCAACCACCTACGATGGATGATAGGAGTTATTAGAAATCAGCGATTTATCTACATCGTATATTTGTATCATTTCATTATATTTTTCCAGAATAAGTTCTTTTAGTAGATCTGGCTTTAAAACTTTTGCATTAGACATCCACTGAAAAATCCAGCCAATAAGTTCTCGGTTTATGCCACACTTCATCGTCATTAAGAAATTGCCATCTTCTAATTTTTTAAAATGCTGCGATTCATGCCAAAATAATTTAGTCACAAACCTTCCTGTACGCTCACCTAAAATGATTTCAATATCGTAAACTTCGTCATTGATGTTTTGTGTAATTCCAAATCTTTTAGACAAAGCAACTTCTACCTGATTAACATAATCTTTATTTTCAAATAAATCATTGGTTAATTTGTATTGTTCGATTTGATCTAAACCTAACACAATCAATTGACTGTCATCTTGTAAAAAACCAGAAACATGAACCACGCCGCGGTGATAAAGAATCTGCACAGGATAAAAAATCTGTGGAAATGCTACTTTTTTGGATAGAGAAGTATAATCATAGTTGATAGCGATTAATTGCATTTTTCTTTTATTTTGAATACTCCAGATACAGTCATCTAGAATTTTACCATAATTGCCGAAAACTGATCCTTCATAGAAATGGCTTGCTTTGATCTGGGATTTGGCAACATCTACAAAATGCTCAAACTGACTTTTACTGTATTTTTGATAGAAAAGGCGCGTTATTTTTTCCAAAGAATCGCTCCTGGAGGAAACAATAGAAAGCGGCATAAAATTTTGAAAGAGAATATAAGAATTAATATCAAATTCAGTTAAAGGCTTCTCATCATTAATGTATTCAATCTTCCAAGTTTTTCTATTTTTTTCTCCTACTGAGACTACTAGTTTTTCATTGGCAGGGATGATAGAATTTTCTAAATCGGCTAAATCCCGATAAAAACTGCGGGAAGAAATTTGAACTTCATTTTTACTCGCCCAAGAAGAAAGCATTTCAATTGTTACGGGACCAGATTTTAACCGGCTGTAAATCATCATTAATCTTTTTGACTTTTCAGACATTCTCAGAGTATTTATAACAATAAAAATAGTGATTTCAAAAGTGTTATGATCAATCTTTTCAAAATAATCAATGAATTTTTATCATAGCAACTTTTTGCGGTCCCTTTTAAATTCCTTAATTTTAAAAATATAAATTACAAACAATGAATTACAGACTAGAAAAAGATACGATGGGCGATGTACAAGTTCCTGCAGATAAATTTTGGGGTGCACAAACGGAAAGGTCCAGAAATAATTTTAAAATTGGTCCTGAAGGTTCAATGCCGCATGAAATTATAGAAGCTTTTGCCTATTTAAAGAAAGCTGCAGCTTTTACCAACGCTGACCTGGGAGTTCTTACCAATGAAAAGAGAGACATGATTGCAAAAGTTTGCGAGGAAATTTTGGAAGGAAAATTAAATGATCAATTTCCACTTGTGATTTGGCAAACTGGTTCTGGAACACAATCTAATATGAATATGAACGAGGTTATTTCAAATAAAGCACACGTTAATAACGGCGGAACTTTAGGAGAAAAATCTGAAGTTCATCCCAACGATGATGTGAACAAATCCCAAAGTTCAAACGATACATTTCCTACTGCAATGCACATTGCGGCCTATAAAAAAGTGGTAGAACATACCTTGCCCGCTGTAGAAAAGTTGCGAAATACTTTGCATGAAAAAGCAGAAAGTTTTAAATCGGTGGTAAAAATTGGACGAACGCATTTAATGGATGCAACTCCTTTGACTTTGGGTCAGGAATTTTCGGGTTACGTGGCGCAATTGGATTACGCAGTGAAAGCGATCACTCATACTTTTGAACATTTACAGGAAATCGCTTTAGGTGGAACCGCAGTTGGAACGGGTTTAAATACGCCAAAGGGTTACGATGTTTTGGTGGCAAAATATATTTCAGAATTTACCGGACTACCATTTGTTACGGCGCCCAATAAATTTGAAGCGCTCGCTGCGCATGACGCGATGGTAGAAAGTCACGGCGCGTTAAAACAATTGGCGGTTTCTCTTTACAAAATTGCGCAGGATATTCGATTTCTGGCTTCAGGACCGAGATCTGGAATCGGCGAAATTCATATTCCAGAAAATGAACCGGGTTCTTCCATCATGCCAGGGAAAGTAAATCCTACCCAAAATGAAGCAATGACCATGGTTTGTGCGCAAGTTTTAGGGAACGATACCACGATTTCTTTCGCGGGAACGCAAGGAAATTTTGAATTGAATGTTTTTAAACCTGTAATGGCGCATAATTTCTTGCAATCTGCGCAACTTTTGGGCGATGCTTGTATTTCCTTTAATGATCACTGTGCAGTTGGTATTGAGCCGAATAAACCCAGAATTAAAGAACTCGTTGAAAAATCCTTAATGTTGGTGACTGCTCTAAATACGAACATCGGATATGAAAATGCGGCAAAAATTGCAAAAACTGCGCATAAAAACGGAACGACTTTAAAAGAAGAAGCGGTGAATTTGGGTTTGCTCACGGCGGAACAATTTGATGAATGGGTGAAACCGGAAGATATGGTTTAAAAAGACTAATAGATAATAGACAAAAGACCAAAGACTTTCCTCCATTATTTTAAATATAAAAATTCTGGGCGGCTTGCTCGGAATTTTTTTCTTTTTTTAAGCTGATCTGCTAATTTAAACGGTGACTTCATTTTCCACAGAATGTGCGAAGAAATCTTCCAGTTCTTGTAATGTTTCTGGGGTGGTGATGATGTCTTTTACCAGTTCACCTTTATCCAGCAAAACTATTCTGTTGCTCACTTCGGTGGTATGCGCCAAATCATGGCTGGAAATTAAGAAAGTCACCTGTTCATTTTGAGACCAGTTTTTAATAAGTTTTTTCAATTTAATCTGCGTAGAAGGGTCTAGGTTTGCAAATGGTTCATCCAGAACAATAATTTCTGGAGTTCCGATTAAAGCTCCCACAATTCCGACTTTTTTCTGGTTTCCTTTCGATAAATCACGCACGTATTTTTTTGCATCTAAAATTTCGCCATTAAAAAAATCGGCAAATTGTTTTAGAAATTCGTCTACGTTTGCTTTGGTCTGTCCGCGAAGTTCACCCAAAAAGTAGAAATATTCTTCGGGCGTTAAATAACCGATGAGAAAAGTGTCATCGATGAAGGCTGAAACCTTGTTTTTCCAGATTTCATTCTCATGAACTTTGTTGCCATCAATTTCGATAAAACCCGTAGACGATTCTATTAAATCTAAGAGTAAACTGAAAAGCGTGGTTTTTCCAGCACCGTTATTTCCGACCAAACCGAAACTTTCTCCTTTTGGAATAACTAGGTTTTCGATGTGAAGAACTTTTTTCGGCCCGTAAACTTTGGATATATTTTGAATCGTAATCATGTTGTTAATTTTAAAATGAAATTGGTATTATACTTTTTTGAAAGAGTCTAGGGTAGAATATTTTTCGGTCTTGTAAACTTTTACAATCATGTCAAACACTTTATCCCGAAACAAGAAACCGATGATTCCTAAAACACCTAAACTCGCTACTGCAGGATAAATTCCCAGAAAATATTTCACTCCTGCAAAAACAGCCATCGGTAAAAGAAGTTGTGGAATGGTGAGCAAAATTGTTTTCATATTGAAGCTATTGGCTCCACCACCGAAAGATTTACTCTTCGAATTGAGGTCTATCGGTTTTTTATTGAATGCACCTGCCAAAAGAGTGATGTAAGCATTGACCCCCAAATTATACAAACCTGCAGCGAGTACGGTGAGATAAAACTCCCAACTTACCAGCAAATAAAGGGAGGCAATAATGATGGAAACAAAGATGCCGATTACAAGAAGCGCCCATTTTGCCTGCAGGTATTTTTTGTAAGGTACATTTTGCGTCATCATGAGTGGATAATAAGAACTGTCCCAACTTGGAACGCGCTGGCCAAACATGAGCATGAATCCACCCGTCACGAAAATACCTGTGAAAAGCTGCATAAAACTATTGTCATACCCTTTCGTGAACGTTAGGAGGCCATAAAAGAGAAAAAATGAACTTGCGATTAAGGCTGATTTTGCGGCTTTGCTTCTTTTTAATAAACGAATATCATTGTTGATAAAAGTTCCAATGACCCCATATTTATTAAGGAAATCAATGTTTTCCGTTCTGCCCACTTCTTTCTTCAGCTCTAAACCCCGGTCTAAATAAAAGTTGGTGTAAATTTCTTTGTAGGCAAGATAAGCGGCACCTATTGCTAAAATCACAGGAATAAGAAAAAGTCCCGGAACTGCATAAAAACTATAAAATATCTTTTCGGAATAGGCGGAAAGTTGTACAATTCCTAAATATTCTAAGGCCGCGAAAATTGCCATCACTCCAAAAACCGAGTATAAAACGGCATTCTTGCCATTTAGAAAAATATTGAGAAAGTTGTTTACATAGAACACGGCGAAAATCCCAAGGGTAAATAGGAGTACTTGAATCGTGGAGAAACCGCCATCAATAATAAGGAGGCCGGCAAAGGGAATTAGAAAAAGAAGATTTCCCCAATTGAAAAAATTAAATAAAATTTTTAATAGCGTGTATTTTACCAACTTTTTCTTGGTGAGACCTAAGGTTAAAAAAGGTTTAATATTTTGCGTAGGCATCTGCTGAATAAAATAGCGGATGAGCAAATCAAAAGCCCAATAGTAAATAAAGAATTGACAGAAAAGGAGAAGCGGATCAGCAACCATCTTCTTTTTCGCAAAGAAATAAAGTAAAAAAGGCAGCGCCACAAAAATCGCGCTCATGTAGGCCATTCCAAAAAACATCAAAATTTTCATGCCGAGATTAGCGCCAAATTGTGGATTCCGTAGAAAATTTTTCAGTTCAAATTGTAAAAGTCTTATATACATAATCTTCCTTTTCTAGATAAGTCTAAAAGTAAGTAAAATGTTACAAGAAATTTATTTAAATAGAAAAATTATAGATTCCGCAAAAAAGCCAGGACTGCTGAAAAGGGAAAATGTATCACGATAAATTTTTACTTCATCAATTCTTTTGCCTGAGAAACGGCAGCTTCTGTGATTTGTGCACCAGAAAGCAATTGAGCAATTTCTTGCAGTTTTTCTTCTTGGTTTAAAGAAATAATGGTGGTTTGAGTTTTTCCAGAAACTTCTCGCTTGATGACTTTGTAATTGTTATTGCCTTTAGCAGCGACTTGAGCCAAGTGACTGATGACGATGAGTTGCATGTTCTGGGACATTTCTTTCATGACAATTCCAATTTCTTCCGCCACTTTTCCAGAAACTCCAGTATCAATTTCATCCAAAATTAAAGTCGGAAGTTCTGCATTTTCTGCCATTAATTTTTTAATAGAAAGCATCACGCGGGATCGTTCGCCGCCAGAAATTGCGCTTTGGATAGGTTTTAAAGGAAAGCCAGAATTCGCCTGGAAAAGCAATTGAATATTTTGTTTACCAAAATTATTAAATGCTGCATTTTCTGTAAGTTCTACTTCAATCTTCGCTTTTTCTAAACCTAATCTTTTTAGAAGTTCTTCTGTTTTTTTAATGAAAATAGGGGTGGATTTCGCTCTGTTTTTCGCAAGGTCAATCGCCATTTTAGACAGTTGGATTTCGGCATCAGAAATTTTCTTTTCAGTTTTAATGATGACATTTTCCAAATCAGTAAAACTGCCTTGCTTTTCTGCGATCTCATCTCGGATGGTTTTTAATTCATCCACGGAATTGACGTGATGTTTCAGAAAGAGCGCATTAATTTTATTGATCTTCTCATTTAAATCGAACATGTTTTCTGGATTCACTTCCATGTGTTCAGCTTGATTTTGAAGTTCAAAAAGTAAATCTTTAAATTCTACAAAGTTTTCTTCAAATCGCGCAGAAAGTTCCGTGTATTCATGGGAAAGCGCAGCCACTTTCGAAAGTTTGGTTTTAACTTCTAGCAAAGAATCCAAAACGCCCGTTTCTTCTCGGTCTAATTTTTCGAAAATTTGAGAAAGACCTTCAACAATTGATTCCGCATTTTCATGGCGACTTAGCTGATTTTGAAGCTCTTCTAAATTGAATTCATCCAAATTCGCCGCGTCTAATTCCTCCCACAAAAAGATTTGATAATCCTTTTCCCTGTTACCTTCGATCAGTTGTCTTTTGTAAAGTTCCAGTTCTTTTTGAAATTTTTTGTACTCCGAAAATTGCTCTTGGTATTTTACAATATTGATTTTATTCTTAGATAAACCATCGATGATGCTAAATTGATAAACTTCATCAAATAAATTAGAAGTTTCAAATTGGGAATGAATATCAATTAGTTGAGAAGAAATATTTTTTAAAATTTCTAAAGTCACGGGAACATCATTCACAAAAGCTCTGGATTTACCAGTTGGCAAAATTTCTCGGCGAATAATAGTTTGCGCTTCGAAATCCAAATCATTTTCTTCAAAGAAATTTTTGAAATTTTCTTGTAGCGTGAATTCGGCTTCTACAATACTTTTTGAGGCAGAATTTTGGATCGATTTTACATCTGCTCTTTCGCCCAAAATCAGACGCAAGGCGCCGAGAATAATTGATTTTCCAGCACCAGTTTCTCCTGTGATTACCTGTAAACCTTTGTTTAAAGTAATTTCCAAAGAATCAATAAGTGCAAAATTTTGAATGAAAATTTTTGAAAGCATGAGTAAAAAAAACCAATTAATGAATGACGTGGATTTTCATCTTAAAACCCACATTTTAGATGAGCTCTGCAAAAGTACAATTCCGAAAATTAAAAAGAGAATACGTGAGATTATGACGAAGGTGAAATCAGAGACGCTACTTCCACTTATTCCATTTGCTGTCTATATCTTTGGGAGAGAGTGTAATGAAAAGGGTTTTTAAATCTGCCATTTGAATATTAGCATTATTACCCGTCTCGAAAATGTCAAATATTTCCTGCTTTTTCGTGTCGATGAAAATATTCACCGGATAATTGAGCTGAAAATTATTTTCATAATTTTTCAATTGCATCAAAGCGTCTGCTATAATTTTTTTAGAGGAGGTAATATCTTGTTTTCCCATATTATCCAAACCAGCGCGGTGGTAAGTGTAATACATATTTCTGAGAATATTCTGCTCTGGTTTAAGCATGTTGTCAATCAGCGCGGCACGTGTTTTCGGACCTTCAATTAAAGACCAGCCTGCGTAATTTTGATTTTGGGAATTGTTAGAAATTTTTTGTGCTTTCTCAAAATATTGTTGGCCGCCCATCACTTTGAAACTGTCTGCATCATAGCCCAAAATTGTATAAACGTAAAAGCTGACCACATCGATTAAATTTTTGCCTGAGAATTGTCTTTCATTGAAAACTAAATTCTCATTTTCGGTATATTCAAAACCAAAGTTGGTATCATTCAAGTTCAAAAGTGGCGTATCATAAGTGGTATTAAAAACCGGACGAACCGCCTGTACTACAATGCTTCCTTTAAAATTACTGCTTCCTGATCTTTCGGAAATAATAATGGCAAAATTGCATTTGATTTTTTCAAAGTTTTGCAACTTTTTACCAGTCCAACTTGTATTGTTAATGAAATCGCGCAGGTTTTTTTCTAAAGTTTTGAAAACCTGTGTATTACTCCCGCCTAATTGCTGTGCATTCACTTGAACGGTAGCAATCAATTCTTGGGAAAAAGCCAGATTAAAACTTAAGATAAGGAGAAATATGGAAAGGAGTTTCTTCATGTTAAAGGTAAAATTTGAGAACGGAAATTTAGTGATATTATTTTGACATTTGTTCTTCCACGAAGTTTAAAATGTCTTTCGCAACATCTTCCTTAGACTTTAAATCAAAAGATTTTATATCGGATTTGGTGATGATTTTAATTTTATTGGTGTCTTTCTGAAAACCAGCGCCTTCATCTCGCAGAGAATTGAGCACAATCATATCTAAGTTCTTCTTCTCCAGTTTTCCTTTAGCATGCGCTTCTTCATCTTGAGTTTCCAAGGCAAATCCCACTAAAAACTGGTGGGTCTTTTGATCACCCATTGTTTTTAAAATATCTGGATTTTTAATCAGTTCAATGAATAGGGAATCATCGCTTTTTTTAATTTTTTCCACCGCAATTTCTTTGGGTGCATAATCTGCAACTGCGGCACTTGCAATGGCAATGTCCACCTCTTTATAATATTCAAAAACTTTGTCAAACATTTCTTTCGCGGAGGTTACGCGATGAAGCGAAATATTCTCATAATTCGTTTGAAGCGAACTTGGACCCGAAATGAGAATGACTTTTGCACCACGTTTTGCAGCTTCTTCAGCCAAAGAAAAACCCATTTTTCCCGAAGAGTGATTCCCAATAAATCGAACGGGATCGATGGCTTCATGCGTGGGTCCAGCTGTAATGAGTATAGTTTTTCCTGCGAGATTTTTTAGAGCTTGATTTTGGGAGAAAAATGTTTCGATGGCGGCAACAATATGTGCCGGTTCAGCCATTCTTCCTGGTCCATTTAATCCACTTGCCAATTCTCCAGATTCTGCAGGAATAACCACATGTCCAAAATCTTCCGCCATTTCTAAATTTTGCCGTGTTGAAGGATGTTCATACATATCCAAATCCATAGCGGGTGCTATGAAAACTGGACATTTTGCAGAGAGGTACGTCGCAATCACTAAATTATCGCACAAGCCATGAACCATTTTCGATAAGGTATTTGCGGTGCAAGGTGCAACAATCATTAAGTCTGCCCACAAAGCCAAATCCACGTGATTATTCCAAGTGCCATTTTCTGAATAGAATTCAGAATAAACAGGTTTTTTCGAAAGGGTAGAAAGCGTAAGTTTCGAAACAAAATTTTCGGCAGCTGGCGTGAGCAAAACTTGAACTTCTGCACCTTTTTTGATCAGCATTCTAACCAAAAAATTAATTTTGTAAGCGGCAATTCCGCCTGAAACGCTGATGAGAATTCTTTTACCTTCAAGGCTCATGGTAGTGGAGTTTTTAAGTGAAACGAAAATAGGGAATTTTTTCTGAAAGGTTTTTTGAGAAATTCGCGTAATTCTGAAAAATAAAAAATCGCAAAAGGAAATGCTTTTGCGACTGGTATTTTTTGAAAAAAGGAAATTAGTTTCTTTCTTCTGTATGTCTGAAATAGATTTCACCGTCTAACCATTCTTGGATAGCGATAGAAGTTGGTTTCGGAAGTTTTTCGTAATGTTTAGAGATTTCAATTTGCTCTCTGTTTTCAAAAACTTCTTCTAAAGTAGAATTATGCACCGCAAACTCGTCTAACTTACTGTGAAGTTCTGAACGGATTTCTGCGTTGATTTGTTCTGCTCTTTTCCCCATAACTACAATAGCTTCATAGATAGAACCAACGTTTTCTTCAATTTTATCTCTGTCGTATGTAATAGTACTTAATTCTGCTTTGGAATCTTTTACGCTCATTGTCAGTGGATTATTATATTTTAAGTCTGCAAATATACAGTTTATTTTTTGATATTGAAAGTTGCTGCTGGCAATGGAGTAGAAAGTGCAGCGCTGTCTCTTTTGGTTTGATCAGCTTTGATCTCATCTTCAGCTTGCTTTTTCTCTATGCTTTTTTGGGCTTCTAATTTTTGTTGGTCTGCAAATTCTTTTTTTCTAATCTCTACTTTCTTTTCAACTTCTGAGAAATCTGCTTTTTCTTTCATCAATTTATTACGCAAATCAGTGGCCTCTTTCGCTTTATCCGTATTTGGCATTTCGCTTTCTACTTGTTTGGCAAAAGCTATAGCACTTTCAATACGGTCTTTCTTTAAATCATAAATAGAATTTACGGCCAGTTCATATCTAGACTTTAAGATATATTCGTAAATGGCAGGTCTTAATTTTGTACTTGGGAAGTCATTTAAAACATTCTCGAAAGAAACATTTGCGGCCTTGTAATCAGCCATTTTATAATATTGTTTCGCGTTTTCGAAAGATTTAAATTCTAATTTATAGGTCAATTCTTCAATTAAATCATTGATGTTCTTTGACTTTTCAGAATTAGGATAATTATTTAAGAAGTTTTGAAGCTCATTAATCGCTAACTCTGTATTGGTTTGATCTAAATTATAATCCATTGATCCCTCGTAATAGCAAAGCGCAGACATGTAAGAAGCGTCTTCAGCACGTGGATCTTGGGGAAAAGTAACTGCGAAATTTTTAAACTGATGTCCTGCTAATTTGTAATTTTTGTCATAGTAGTTAGCATAGGCAGAATTGTAAACTACATTCGGAGCATCATCTGTACCCGCTACTAAATTAGAAAGTCTTTCATACAGAACCAAGGCATCTGCCCATTTTTTACTCTCGAATTTTTCATTCGCTACCTTTAAAATAAAGCCTTTATCAGCACTTTTCATTGCCATATCTTGGCTTGTCTTACATGCAGACAAAATAAAAAATGCAAGGAGTATCATCAAATATTTTTTCATAAATCAATTCAAGCAGAAAAAGCTTTTTTCTAATTTCTGCGGTTCAGTTTGCAAAAATATCATTTTTTTGTCAATAGATTATTTTTTATGAGTATTTAACTATTAATTAACCGCAATTTTTTGTTTATCACCCAATTAAAATCTTAGTAGGATCAATTAATACGCTTGATACCCCAAAACTGAGAAAACGGTGACTAACAGATTGGCTAAAACTTTTTTTTCTGCTTCTTGAAGATAATTTTCTTCTTTTCCCGAAACGTACAACTCATAAAAATTTTTATTTCTGATGACGAAGAGAGATGAACCCACAATCAGAGTTAAAATGTCTTCTGGTTTTGGCGCATTGGTGAAAATTCCCGTAGTCACCCCTTTTTTAATAACATCATCAATTTTGGTGGTGAAGGTAGTATAGAATTCTAATAAGTCATCTTTTAAATGTTCCGTGTGTCTTAATTCCTGAGTGACAAAACCATGAAAATAATTAAACTTAAATAATTGACTCACCACGAATTTCACCAATTCTTTCATCTGCATTTCCGGTTTTCCCTCTTTAATGATTTCTGCAAATTCCGCAAAACTTTCCCGCGTCTTCTGCACGCGGTAGCGGTAGAGATAAGACATCATCTTTTCTTTGGATCCGAAATAATAGGAAATCATAGCCACGTTAATATTTGCGCTCGTAGAAATGTCGCGGACAGAGGTTCCTTCAAACCCTTTTTTAGCGATAAGCTTTTCGGCAACGTCTAAAATATGGATTTGTTTTTCGGAAAATTTTTTCTTCATGGGTGGTATTTGAAGTAAAGTTAACAAAATTTTAACGGTTTTAAAACAATTGTTTAAGAATTCTCTAATCCTTTTTTTTATTTTTGAAGATGAAATTTTTCAATTTTCACCACCACAATCCTCATGAGAAACATGGTATTTTTAATATTGATTTTGGACAAGATTTGCATAATAGCTCATTTTCAACTGGAATTCATCCAAAGTCTATTCTTCCTGGGTTTGAGGAACAACTGCTTTGGTTGCAAGAAACTGCACAGCTAAAAAATTGTTTGGCGATTGGTGAATGTGGATTGGATGGTCTGATTAATGTCGCGGATCAACTACAGGAAGAAATTTTTTCCCACCACATTTCTTTAGCAAATCAATTACAAAAACCCCTGATTATTCACTGTGTCAAAAGATTTCAGAGAATGATTCAGCTTTGTAAGAAGGCAGAAGTTCCTATGGTGTTGCATGGTTTCAACAAGAAAAAATCTGTAGGATTGGAGTTGATTGCGAATGATTTTTATCTAAGTTTCGGAACATCTGTTTTGGAAAATGTAAATTTGCAGGAATTTTTAAAAGAAGTTCCACTCCAGAAAATATTGCTGGAAACGGATACAACTGATTTTGAGATTGAAAAACTTTATCAGAAAGTCGCAGACTTAAAATGTATTCCATTGAAAGTGCTGGGAGAACAAATTGAAGAAAATTTAAAAACTTTAAAAATTATCGTATAAATGCAAAAAAATTGGCTAGAAAGATCAGAGCTTCTCTTAAAAAAGGAAGGAATGGATTACCTAAAAAATGCGAACCTGCTGATTGTAGGATTGGGCGGAGTAGGTTCATTTGCGGCTGAATTTTTAGCGAGAGCAGGTGTGGGAACGTTAACAATTGTGGATGGTGACATTGTAGATATTACCAACATTAACAGGCAACTTCCTGCGTTGCAATCAACCATTGGGAAGAATAAAGTGGAATTGGTAGCAGAAAGACTTTTAGATATTAATCCAGAATTGAAGCTCACCAAAATTAATGAGTTCCTTACACCCGAACGAATGGTGGAAGTAATTGGTGATCAAAACTTTGACTATGTTTTAGATTGTATTGACAGTGTGTCTCCAAAAGTTTCTTTAATCATCGCGGCACGGAGAAAAAAAGTTAAAATTGTAAGTTGCATGGGTGCGGGTGGAAAAATAAATCCGGCAAAAGTAATGGTGCGGGACATCAGTAAAACCTACAATTGCTTTCTGGCAAAACAGGTACGAAAACGTCTGAAGAAAGAAAAAATTGACAAAGGAATTCGCTGTGTTTTTTCTAATGAAATCCAAGATGAAGAAAGTTTGCAGATGACAGATGGTGCCAATTTTAAGCGGTCATTCTATGGAACAATCAGTTATATGCCGGCAATGTTTGGTTTGTACGCCGCCTCTGAAGTAATTAATTATTTGCTGAAGAAATCTAAAACTGAAGAAACAGCGCTTGCTGAATAATTTTCATTTAATTCCCTATTCTATTTTGACTCAAAAATATCCCACGCAGGAAAAACTCAAACAAAAAAGAGACATCGATTTGCTCTTTGCAAAAGGACGATGGCTTTCTCAGGGGAATCTGCGCATTATCTATTTGGATCTTGCCAAAATTCCGCAAGAAGAGTTTGAGTTCATGAATCAAAAAGTTGGAGTTTCAGTTTCGAAGAAATTTTTTAAAAGAGCCGTTGATAGAAATCGGATTAAACGACTTTTAAGAGAAGCATATCGTCTGAATAAAGAAATGTATTTGGATCATTTTGGGAGTCAATCAATCGCTATGATTTTCTGGATTACTAAAACTCCACCAGAAAGTTATCAGTCTTTAGCTGAAAATTTTCTAACCCTTTGTAAATCAAAAAAATAATTACAAATTTTTCTAAACTTTTTGTAATTTTGATTCAATTCTTCTTTTTAAAAAATATCAAAAATGCTAGATCAAATTCCATTTTTACCCTACGTTATCAGTGCTTTTATTGGAATAGGACTTGCGGCGGCAACAGGTTTTCGGGTTTTTTTACCCATGTTTGCGGTGAGTTTAGCCTCCTTTATGGGCTGGATCCCTATGAGTGAAAATTTTGAGTGGCTTTCTGGAATTCCTACTTTAATCGCAACGGGAATTGCCATGATTTTCGAAATCTTAGCGTACTATATTCCTTTTGTGGATCACTTGTTAGATACTTTATCAATTCCTTTAGCAACCATTGCGGGTTCCATCATGTTTGCAAGTCAGTTTGCGGAAGTAGGAACATTTTCTACGTGGGCTTTGGCGTTAATTGCGGGCGGTGGAACGGCAGCCGCAATAAGTTCTGGTTTTGCGGGAACGCGCGCTGCATCTACAGCAACTACGGGCGGTTTCGGAAATTCTGTAGTAGCAACCACAGAAACGGCGGGTGCCGGAATTATGTCGGTTTTGGCCTTGTCTGCACCGGTGATTGCTTTTATCGTAGCGATTATTTTATTGATCGTTGTATTGGTTTTGGGTAGAAAAATTTGGAGAAAATTCCGGAATTTCAACACCAAAAGCAACGCTACAATTATTGACGTAGAAGCGGTAGAAACAAAAAATATTGAGTAAAAAAATTACGGATTTTTTCGCAACTCTTTAACTTCTAAAATTTTATCGTGAAAATATTCTTTTTTAGCTGGATGTTTATCTGCTAAAAGTTGGTAGGCTTTAATGGCTTTGGAAAAGAGTTTTTGGTTGGTGTACAATTGAGCCAAAGTTTCGGTCATCAAGTGAGAAATGTTTCCATCTCGTTCTTTTACCACAAATTCTGATTCCTCTTTTAATTTAGAAATCCTCGGTTCTTTTTGAATAAATTTTTCGATAACCGTTTCTTTCGTCGGGATCACTTCTTCAACGATAATCTCTGATTTCCCTTCTTTTCTGTCAATTTTCAACCAATTTTGCCATGTATTGAGAAATTTCGGAAAATTACTGTCTCGATCAATATCTTTTTTTACTGGCGAAATATTTTCTTCAACTAATTTTTCTTTAGGTTGAACTTCCTCATTCTTCGCAATAGATTTAAGTTCTGACTCTGGTTTTGAAGGAGTAGCCGTAACATCGGGAGCGAAGAAAGAAACATTAAGTGCAGGTCTTTCTTCCTTGTTTTCCGAAGAAGAATTCTCAGAATTTATTGGTTCTACCATCTCCTTCACAGGTTCTACAACCTTTGTTTGTTTTTCTCCTGCGAAATTCATGGGCTTCCACGTGCTTTCATCGGTTTCAAAAACATCCCTTTTGGATTGTCCTCTTCTAAAAGTTCTTTCTTCAGGTTGATTGGTAGAATTACTGCTTTTCTCAATGAGTTCACTTTTTTCTTCTTCTTCTTCTTCTTCTTCTTCTACTTTTTCCAACTCAAAAGTTTGGGTTTCAGAAAAATTAACATCGGTATTTGTTGTAATTTCTTGCGTAGGTTTTGCTGCTTTTTCTTTTTTTGATGACTTCATTTTCGCCTCTACTTCTGCAATGAGGCGCTGCATTTCTTCTTCGTGTTTGCTTATTTTGGAGGCAGTTGGTGGAGCTTTTCTAATTTCCGTTCTGGAAGGTTCTATTTTAACTTCAGGTAAAAATTCCTGGGTTGCATGGAAACTAATTTGAGAAGAATCTTCCAATGCTTCAGCTTCTATTTCCTTTTTTAAATCTGCCTCTTCTGGGCCGATCTTTTCTTCAGTGCGTTCATCTTTTGCATCAATCTCTTTTTGTGCTTCGGATTGGCTTTCTTGTGGGTCGAATTCTGGAATTTCGTGAAAACTTTTTTCTTCAGAATTTAAAATTACCTTCTTTTCTTCCTCTATATTTTCTCCTTTGATGATAACTTCTGATGTAAAATCGGGAGTTAGATCAGTGTCGTGTAAAACTTCCTCATCAGATTTTTCAAAATTATTTACCACTTGAATCGGCACAACTTCTTTATCAATTTCTTCCTCGGAAATTCGGTTAGGCAATTTTTGTTTGGTCAAAATCCCAGATTCTATAGTTGATTCTAGATCTATAACTTCATGGTCGGTTTCCCAAAAATCTTCTTCGCCTTCAAATAAAATTCGATTAAGAACACCGTCAATTATTACAGGTTTTGGAACTTCTAATTCAGTTTCATCTACGCGAATATAATTCTCGATTTTGGGAGGAGGAGTAATTTCTTGGGGGATTTCTACACTTTCATTTTCAGATTTTACTGGCAATGTTTTTTTATTGATAAACTGATACAATATTTTTTTATCTGTGGTGTAAGCTGCCGTTACAGAAAGTGCTTTTTGATAATTTTCTGGCTGCAACTGATGAACTCCATACAGGTGCAAAGCTCTGATATGCTGTATGTAAGGACTTTTTTTAATTTCCTTTTGGAGCAGGTCTAAATCTTGAAGTTGAATTGCTTCCGGATTTTTTATAAGGTCTATTATTCTTGTATTCATCTTACCAGTTGGCTACAATATCGTTAAAAATTTTATTAATAATTCGCTCATTTACCAATTTTACTTGGGATGCTTCGATGGTATTAATATCTAAATCGCTGCTAAAAACGGCTTCATCAGAATAGGTTTTATCAAAGCTTTTATCGGTTTCTACTTTATTTTCATAATGAACTTTCACCGTGATGGTCAACTTGTTTTGCGCCGCCTGAATCGTTCCACCTGGAGCGTTTACAGCAGTTGAAATGGTAGTTGGCGTAATAGAATAATCAATAATTTCTCCTTCAATCAAAATGTCGGGATTTTCTGCGGCACCTTTCAAAGTAGTACGTTGCAAAAATCTGTTTTGGATATCCGTAGAAAATTGTTGAGACAAATTCGGGTTCATTAAAGCAGAATTATTTGGAAATTCTTTAATCTGAATGGTTTTAGTTTCTGGACTCAAAGAAGAACCCGTGAAACTGTAACAAGAGGAAAAAAGAAAAGAAAAAGCAAAAACCATAGTTAATACTGCAATAAATCGGCTTTTTCTCGATAGAAATTTAAATTTTTTCATGGGGAAATTACTCATTACTCTTCTAAATTATATTGCTTAATTTTTCTGTAAAGCGTGCGCTGAGAAATTCCCAACTCGTCTGCAGCCTTATTTCTACGGCCTTTATGTTTTTCCAAAGCTTTCACAATCAGCTCTCTTTCATTATTTTGGAGGGACAGGGAATCTGCCTTTGTTTCCTCAATTTCAATATCTTCTACATCCTCATAATCATTATCTCCGTGAGACATCATGGGTGGATTTTGAGGCGCATTTTGATTTCCTTTTTCAAAGTACAACAAAGAATTGGGACTTTGATTTGGTGTTTCTGGAGTGAAAACTCTGTTAATCAGATTTTTTTCCTGATGACTGAAGTCATTGTTTCCACGATTTTTGATGAGTTCAGATGTCAATGACTTTAAATCATTCAAATCATTTCGCATATCAAAAAGGATTTTATACATGATTTCTCGCTCCGAATTAAATTCCGAAGAAGAAGTCATAGAACCATTTTTTTGCATCACCGCCGGAAGGTTGGATTGCGCAGGAATATATTCTGCTAATTTTACCGAATTGATGGATCTGTTTTGTTCCACCACGGTCATTTCTTCTACTAAATTCCGCAACTGACGCACATTTCCAGGGAAAGGATGATTTTCTAAATACGCAATGGCGTCATCCGTTAAAACCAATTCTGGCATTCTGTATTTTTCTGCAAAATCAATAGCAAACTTTCGGAAAAGCAAGTGAATATCTCCTTTCCTTTCGCGCAAAGCCGGCATATCAATTTGTACCGTATTTAATCGGTAATATAAATCTTCCCGAAATCTTCCACCGCTTATGGCACTGAGCATATTGACGTTTGTTGCAGCTACAATCCGCACGTTGGTTTTTTGGATTTGAGAGGAACCTACTTTCATAAATTCACCACTTTCTAAAACACGGAGCAAACGAACTTGCGTCTGCAGAGGCAATTCACCCACTTCATCTAAGAATATTGTTCCGCCATCTGCGACTTCGAAATATCCTTTTCTGGTAGATGTTGCACCGGTAAAAGCGCCTTTTTCGTGACCAAAAAGTTCAGAATCAATGGTTCCTTCCGGAATTGCACCACAATTCACTACGATATAAGGTTGATGTTTTCTGCGAGATTCGCCGTGGATTATTTTTGGAATATATTCTTTTCCAACCCCACTTTCGCCCATTACCAATACGGAAATATCGGTCGGAGCAACCTGAATTGCTTTTTGAAGCGCTCTATTGAGAACAGGAAAATTTCCTATAATTCCGAAGCGTGTTTTTATGGATTGTAAGTCTGTCATTTTTTTCTTTCTATAATGTAAAACTGAAAGTAGGATGTTTCACTGATTTTATTTATTGCGCTATCTGCAGCCCAGCTTGAGTGGATTCCGATATTAAATCGGGAGGGAACGGAAGATAGAAAAAGCTGCCCAAAAATATCGTTAAACTGTAGTCCCCAAAAGTGTTCCCTGCGTATTATCATAGACAAAAACAGTCACAATGTCGCCTAATTTTTGACCGTCTAATTTATCAAAGACACAAACTGCGTTTTGAGAATTCCTTCCTTTCCACTGATTTTCATTTTTTCTGGAAGTTCCTTCGATTAAAACTTCATGGTTTCTCCCCACGTAACCCTGCATTCTTTTTCGGCTAAGCTCACCTTGCAATGCAATCACTTCCGCCAATCTTCTTTGTTTAACATCCGCCGGAATATCATCGACTAATTTTTTTGCAGCTGGTGTTCCCGGTCTTTCGGAATAAGAAAACATATAGCCGTAATCGTATCCAACTTCCCGCATGAGGGAAAGGGTCAGTTGATGATCTTCTTCTGTTTCGCCACAAAATCCAATAATCATATCTTGAGAAAAAGATACCTCCGGCATTAATTCTTTCGCCTTGTTAATCAAGGTTAAATACTCTGCACGCGTGTGTTGACGGTTCATTTTTTCCAGCATTACATCACTTCCACTTTGAACGGGAAGGTGAATATATTTGCAGATATTATCGTATTTCGCCATGACTTTGAAAACATCTGTACTCATATCATGCGGATTTGAGGTAGAGAATCGAATCCTCATTTTCGGAACTGCAAGTGCTACCATTTCCATCAATTGCGCAAAATTAATGGCCGTCAATCGTTGCATTTCGGAAGCATTTTTAAAATCTTTTTTCGGACCGCCGCCAAACCAGAGGTAAGAATCTACGTTTTGACCGAGAAGCGTAATTTCTTTGTAACCGCTGTTCCATAATTCTTCACATTCTTTAATGATTGAATGAGGATCGCGACTTCTTTCTCGCCCACGTGTAAAAGGTACCACGCAAAAAGTACACATATTATCGCAACCACGTGTAATGGTCACAAAAGCAGTTACTCCGTTTCCACCGAGACGAACCGGATTGATGTCTGCGTAGGTTTCTTCTTTTGATAAAATAACGTTGATCGCATCTCTACCATCATCCGTTTCTTTCAATAAATTGGGTAAATCACGATATGCATCTGGACCTACAACCAAATCGACGAGTTGTTCTTCCTCTAGAAATTTTGTTTTCAAACGTTCTGCCATGCAGCCTAAAACACCAACCGTTAAACTGGGCTTTTCTTTTTTCAAATTTTTGAATTGAGAAAGTCGCATTCTTACTGTTTGTTCCGCTTTTTCCCGAATAGAACAGGTGTTCAATAAAATTAAATCGGCCTCTTCTGGAAGTAAGGTCGTGTTATAACCTTGATCATTGAGAATAGATGCTACGATTTCGGAATCGGAGAAGTTCATTTGGCAGCCGTAGCTTTCTAGAAATAATTTCTTAGAATTTGTAGGCTTTTCTGCGATTGCAAAAGCTTCGCCTTGCTTGGTTTCGTCTATATATTTTTCTTGCACTTTGCTTTAGATATTAGATTTCAAAGGTTAGATATTGCGCTAACTCCTAAAATGTTGAGAGTGCAAAGATAAGAAATTCTATGACAGAATGGCAGAATTTGGTATTTTTAACAGAGGTTAACGCGGGAGAGAATTATGAGACTTTTCTAGATTAATAGAAACATAAAAGATTGCATAAAATTTTTCAGTCTTAAAAAAAAGGATTGCTTCTATGTTGGTCAAGAAGAGAAAGCCAGTGGAAGCCTAAATCGGTAGCGAACAGGTACGCCATTAATTGTTCCCGGCGACCATTTGTTTTTGATTTTAGAAATAGATTTCACAATCATCTCATCAAATTCTTTCAGTCCACTGGATTTGGCCAATTGTACCGTGCTCATGCTACCGTCTCTTTCAATAATAAAAGTAACTTCTAGCCGAAGGGTGCCGTCAAAAGTATATCTGGTGAGATCAATACTTTGAGCAACTTTTTTCCGGAAGGCATTCACTCCACCGCTGGTTGTTGCCGTTTCCATTTTTCCTACAGAATCGTAATCTTTTGGCAAGGGAGCAAACAAATCTTTTGGAATAATCAAAAAGCTCGTTGCAGCGGCTACTTTTTTACCCGCAATAACGGCAGGATTCCAACCTTTAAGGTATTTTATAACTTCTTTCGTGAGGTCAAAAGTACATTTATATTTTTCTTCATCCGGATCTTTCCCCTTTACATATTTAATGGTATGATCAGGAAAAATGACAATTCCGAAACTTAAGTTCTCTTCTTTATTTTCACACGGTTGCAATTGTTTGTCCAGCAAAATCTGATGAAAATCTTTATAAAATTGAACATTACCACCCACGTAATCAGATTGATTGGGCGGATAAAATTCGTGGATTTCTTGAGAAAAAAGGAGTGTGGACGAAAGAAGAAGGAATAAATATTTTATCATTGAAATTTTTATTAAATATAAAAAAACTTTGCAATTGCTTAGAAAGCCTCCTATTTTTAGATATCGAAATTATCTGTTCGGAAATTTATTTTTTGTCTAATTTTTAATTACTAGGTGCAGTTGTGGATATTTCCATCAGCGTGATTGCAGAAAGTGTCTCTATTTATTTGGGAATTCCTTTTATGTTGGGGATTTTGAGCAGCATAATTTTGGTAAAAATAAAAGGGGAAGAGTGGTATATGGAAAAATTTATTCCCACTATTTCGCCGCTGACTTTGATCGCACTTCTTTTTACCATCATCGTCATGTTCTCGTTGAAAGGAGAATTAATAGTACAGATTCCTTCAGATGTGCTTATTATCGCCATTCCATTTTTGATTTATTTCACCTTAATGTTCATCATCGGATTTTTCGAAACCAAAGCTTCGGGAGCGGAATATGATAAAACTGCAGCGGTTGCATTTACCGCTGCAGGAAATAATTTTGAATTAGCAATTGCAGTGGCAATTGCGGTTTTTGGCTTAAATTCAGGTCAGGTTTTTGCCGGAGTCATCGGTCCACTCGTAGAAGTTCCGGCATTAATTTTACTGGTGCGGGTTTCTTTTTGGCTACGAAAAAAATATTTTCCAAAAGTAACTTCCTGATTTTAAAAGTACAATTTAGAATTACAAAACCTCAATCTGGTTTCTTAGTAAATCATCAAATTCATCACGGCTTCTAATAAGATGCGCTTTTCCGTCTAAGAAAAGAACTTCCGCAGGTTTTAATCTTGAGTTAAAATTAGAACTCATTTCAAATCCATACGCTCCAGCGTTTCTGAACACTAAAATATCGCCTTCTCTGGTTTCCGTAATTTTCCGGTCCCACGCAAAAGTATCAGTCTCGCAGATGTTTCCAACGACTGTGTAAATTCTTTCTGCTCCTTTTGGGTTCGATAAGTTATCGATTATGTGGTAAGAATCATAAAACATAGGTCGAATTAAATGATTAAACCCAGAATTAATTCCGGCAAAAACAGTTGCAGTCGTTTGTTTGATGACATTGGTTTTCACGATAAAATGCCCGCTTTTGCTCACTAGAAATTTCCCCGGTTCAAACCAAAGTTCCATTTTTTTGCCAGAAGTTTGCGCAAATTCCGCGACCGCTTTTTCCACTTTTTTACCTAATACTTTTACATCGGTTTCCAAATCTCCCTCTTGGTAGGCTACTTTAAAGCCGCTTCCCATATCCAAATATTTTAAATTCGGGAAATGTTCTGCCAATTCGAACATGATTTCTAAACCTTGTAGAAAAACATCTGGATCCTTAATTTCACTACCGGTATGCATGTGAAGTCCTTCTACATTAAGGTTTGTAGTTTTCATCACTCTTTCAATATGACGCATTTGATGGATAGAAATTCCAAATTTAGAATCAATATGTCCCGTGGAGATTTTATGATTTCCTCCCGCATAAATGTGTGGATTAATTCGCACGAATATGGGATAAGAATCGCCGTACTTATTTCCAAATTGCTCCAGCGTAGAGATATTGTCGATATTGATATGAACCTTCAAAGCCATGGCTTCTTCAATTTCTGATAAGTCTACACAGTTTGGAGTGAAGAGTATGTTCTTCGCTTCGAAGCCTGCTTTCACGCCCAGCTTTACCTCATTAATGGAAACACAGTCTAAATTCCCGCCTAAGTTTTTTACATATTTTAAGATGTTGATATTCGACAATGCCTTGCATGCGTAGAAAAATCGCGTGGTTTTATGAAAAGAAGAGGTTAATTTTTCATATTGAATTTTAATTGATTCCGCATCGTAAACATAAGTGGGAGTTCCGAATTCAGCGGCGATTTTTAAAAGATCTTTGTCAGTCATAATGGGGTTTTAAATTGAAAAAAGCAGACCCTGAATAGAGCCTGCTTGTAATTATTGTATATAAATTGCAACTCTTAATCCACCAAATTTGCCTTAGAGAAAAATTTTTTTCCCTTAGCAGCGTTCTTTTTGATTGATTTATAAGTGGTCATTATTTTCTCTAAATTTTTGACAAAAATAAATTTTTTAATTTAATTCTGCACTATTTATTTTATGGGTGGCGCTGTAATCTCGAAAGTACCGCGTAACAAAGCCAGTTTCAAATCATTTTCCAGATCTTTGGTAGAAAAATCAATTTCAATTTTTAGATTTTCAATTTTCTTAATTGATTCTATTTGAGAATATAAATCGTAAAAACCGTAGGAAGATAATTTCCCTTCCTGGAAAAAGAGAAATGATTTTTCCCCTAAAGTTCTTCCGGAAGAAAGCCAAAGTTGATCTGTTTCCGGAAGTTTCAACAAGGTTACCAGATTTTGTACTTCTACATATTGGTCCTGAGATTTAATGAATCGAACAGCTTTGGAACCTTGCGTGAAAGATTTAAATTTAACAATTGAAGTGTCTTTTTCTTGGTTAGAGATTTTGTCAACCCAATATTTTCCTTTGTTAAAGTAAAGTCCAAAAGGCAAATTTTCTTTTTTTCGCAGACCTTTCGTTTTCATCATCAATTTGGCAATAACGGTATTTCCTGTAAAATCATACTGAATCTGATCCGTTTCATCCTGTATTTCTCGCCATTTTTTAGATTTCGAATTAAAGAGCAGTATCGCATATTTCTTCAAATCATCTACAAAATCACAGAGGAGAATTTTTCCTTCTCCATTCTGAAAATAAATAATTCCGCGTTCTGAGGGTAAATCTTGGGTGAGGTCCTTAATCTTGTTGAGATAGGTTTTGGCGTTAACCTCTTCATGATGTTGTTGAATGATTTCGGAATCTTTATCCTTCACCATCAAAAGTTTAAACAGTTCGAGCGTTGCACGAGCGTCTCCCGAAGCACGGTGCGCATCAGCAAGGGGAATTCCCAAAGATTTTACCAATTTTCCAAGCGAGTAACTTTCCGCTTGGGGAATTAATTTCTTAGCCAAAGGAATGGTGTCTAACGTATTGATTTTGAAATCATAACCTAGTCTTTTAAACTCTTGACGCAGCATTCTGTAATCAAATTCTATATTGTGCCCAACCAAGGTTGTATCCGAAGTGATTTCCACAACTCTTTTTGCGAGCTCGTGAAATTTTGGGGCAGTTTTCACCATATTTGGAGAAATATTGGTCAATTTCTGCACAAAAGGGGTGATGGAACTTTCGGGGTTCACCAAAGAAATAAATTGGTCCACAATTTCGTGACCGTTATATTTGTAAATGGCAATTTCAATGATGCTTTCTTCTCGGAAACCGGCGCCATTACTTTCTATATCAATAATACTGTACACTGAAAATAAGTCATTATAGGACTTTGGCAAACTGCAAAAGAACCTTTTTTTTTAGTTAATATATAAACTGAATTAGTAGAAACTTACTTTCCACTTTAATCTCACTTTCTGGGCAATAATCATTCCCATCAATAATTACCTCCTTCTTCCGCCTAAACCAAACATTCCCAAAACGAATTTCGCTCCTTCTCTTGCAATGGTGGTGGCAAAAGTTCTTCCTGCTCTAGATTTCATTACGTTTTCAAACATACCTGGTTCCTCTTTTACAGTCCGGGTTTTTTGCTGTGGAGCTGCTTCCTTAACCGCTTGTTCCATTCTGCTTGTCAACATTTCATATGCAGAATCTTTGTTCATGGGTTCTTCATATTTTGCAACCAAAGCTGATCTACTCGTTAAATCTGCAACTTCTGCCTCATTTAAAATATCCATTCTGGATTCTGGAGAAATTAAAAATGTATGAACCAAAGGTGTTGGAATTCCTTTCTCATCTAGAGCCGTAATGAACGCTTCCCCAATTCCTAAATTTTGGATGAGTTCATCTGCTGCATAAAATTCTGTAATGGGATAATTTTCTACCGCTCTAGAAATTTCTTTTCGGTCTTTAGCGGTAAAGCCCCGCAAAGCATGCTGAATTTTCATTCCTAACTGTGACAAAACATTTTCTGGAACATCGCCCGGAATTTGGGTGATGAAGTAAATTCCAACACCTTTCGACCGAATTAATTTCACCATTGTTTCAATTTGTTGCAGCAAAGTTTTTGAAGCTTCTTGGAAAATCAAATGGGCTTCATCAATGAAAAGGACTAATTTTGGTTTTCCTGAATCGCCTTCTTCTGGAAAAGTCATGTAGATTTCTGCAAAAAGAGAGAGCATAAAAGTTGAAAATAGCTGCGGTTTACTTTGGATATTACCCACGCGTAAAATATTTACAACTCCTTTTCCGTCTCTCTGCTTTAATAAATCCAATACATCAAAACTTGGCTCACCGAAAAATTCTGCAGCTCCTTGCTGCTCCATTGCAACAATCGATCGCAAAATCGCGCCTAAAGATGCAGGTGAAATAGAGCCATAATTATTAGATAAGTCAGCTTTTCCTTGTGGGTTATCGGTAACGTATTGCAGGACTTTTTTTAGATCATCTAAGTCAATTAAAGGCAATCCTTTGTCATCGCAATATTTAAAAACAATAGAAATTATGCTGGTTTGCGTATCATTTAAGTCTAAGATTTTAGAGAGCAAAAGCGGACCAAATTCGGTTACCGTGGCTCGAAGTTTTATGCCTTTTTCTCCAGAAATAGTCATTAATTCTACTGGAAAAGCTTGCGGTTCATAGGGGAGTTTGGTTTTGCTATATCGCTCTGTAATGATGGAATTGGCAGTTCCAGGTTGGGCAATTCCAGAAAAATCGCCTTTAATATCCAAAACTAAAGAAGGAATTCCTCTGTGAGAAAGTTGCTCGGCAAACACCTGCAGCGTTTTTGTTTTACCTGTTCCGGTTGCTCCGGCAATCAAACCATGTCTGTTAATTGTTTTCAGGGGAATTGTTACATCAACCTCGGTAATTACTTCTCCGTCTAGCATTCCTTTCCCCAAAGTAATGAAGTCTCCTTTTGGAGTATATCTTGTAGAAAGTTCCTGAATAAATTTCGCTTGGTCTGCCATTTTCATTTTGTTTGAGAGGTTAAAGATAAAAAATAATAGAAGAGTTCTAATTTTTATAGAAGAAAAGTGTGATGAATATCATTTTTAATTAAGAGTAATTTGTCTTATTTTTGATACTTCAATGAAAGCACTAATTTCACTCATATTATCCCTCTTAATTTTTACAGCAAGTTTCCAAAATTCGCTCTTTTTTATTGATTACCAAATTAACAAAGCGTTTTACGAAATCCATTGTATGAATAAGAACAAACCGGAAATCGATTGTCACGGGAAATGCCAGGTGAAAATCGAAAGTGAAAAATCTTCCAATCCATTCAGTCTGGTGAAGTATTCTTTTGAATTTAATATTCTTCCCTCCAAAACGGTGGATTTCACCTTAACACCGGCAAAATATTCTCCGCTAAAAAAAGAAGCGGGTGAGTTCCATGCAGTTTTTTCATTGCTGGGTTTTGCTAAAATCTTTCCACATCCACCACAATTTAGTGTTTCAATTTTTGCATAAATTCAGTTGTATGTCTAGTTACAAGTAGTTTGAAATTAGCGAGTAAAATCTTGTAATTTCCAGAACTTCCTTGTTGCTGTTTTGTTCAGATATTTTCTGAACAGCATTTCCTGAACCTTGCTTGCTCGCTGTGTTCTTCTCAACACACGCTTAAAAACATACTCAATTTTAAAATTAAAAAAATGAAACACATATACAGTACCTTGGTTCTTATTTTTTCTTTGTCTTTCCTGGCAGTTTCCTGCAGAGATTCAGCGGAAATGATTGAAGAAATAAATCAAGTTGAAAATTTATTAAAAATTAAAGAACTCACGAATTCCACTCATATTATAGAATTATACTCCGCAACGGGAACAACCGTTTCGGGATATAATGAGTTGAAAATGAGAATCAAAAATAAAAACACCAATCAATATGAGAAAAATGCTGTTGTTAGTTGGAAACCAGTGATGCATATGACTTCTATGATGCACTCTGGACCAAAATCTGCGATCGTGAAAGACATGAAAGACGTGACTTTGTATTCTGGCTACCTCGTTTTTCAAATGCCCCAAAATGCTACTGAATATTGGGATCTGACCATTGACTACACGATTAGTGGAACCGCTTATACTGCAACATCCATTGTTGATGTCCCCTTATCTTCTAAATCAAAAGTGAGCACCTTTTTAGGCAGTGATAATGTGAAATATATTGTTGCCTACATCGACCCAAAAACTCCGAAAGTTGCTCTAAATGATTTAAAAGTGGGCGTTTGGAAAATGCAGGATATGATGAATTTTCCAGTTGTAGACGGATATACCCTGAAAATTGATCCACGGATGCCTGGAATGGGAAATCATTCTTCACCAAATAATGTTCACGCAACGCAAGCGGGAAGTGGAAATCTTTACAATGGAAAATTATCTTTAACCATGACTGGTTACTGGAAAATTAATTTGCAGATCGTGAAAGCGGATGGAACGGTAGTTAAAGGAGAAAATGTGACCGACACAAATCCTGCAAGTTCTGTTTTTTTCGAAATAGAATTTTAAGCAGAGCAATCAACTTCTCCCTGTAATTTTTGGGAGAAGTTTTTTATACTTAAAGTTTTCACTTTACTAAAATCATGAAAAAATATATTTTACTTTTCCTGCTTTTTGCAGTATTTTCAAAAAGTGTGGCACAGGAACTTCACCGTGACTCGATGAAATCCCAGTCCATTAAAGAAGTGATTATCATCGGGACCAATAAAATTTCCCTTAAAGAAGAGAAACAGCTCGGCTCCATTGATGAATATTTGCAGAAATCCGCAAAAATTGACATGGTAAAAAGAGGAACTTACGCGTGGGAACCGCTCATTAACAGCATGCCCACGGAAAGAACGCTTCTAACCATAGATGGAATGAGAATTTTCGGTGCGTGTACCGATAAAATGGACCCCATCACTTCTTATGTAGAAGTTTCTAATTTGTCTGAAGCGGTAGTAAGTTCTGGTCAGGATGGATCTTGCCACGGCTCAACCATTGGAGGAGCGGTAGATTTGAAAAGAAATTCTTCTAAATTTGGAGCGCAAAAATTAAATGCGACACTTAATTCTGGTTTTGAAAGTGTGAATCTGCAGAAAATATTTGGTGCAGGACTCACTTTTAAAAATGAAAAATTTTACTCCGATGCCAATTTTATGTTGCGAGACGCAGAAAATTACATCGCAGGAAATAATACAGAAATTCCTTTTTCCCAATTTTCAAAATTGAATGTATCTGGGATTACAGGAATAAAAATCGGGGAGAATAAACTTTTGGAAGCCTCTGTTATTTATGACAAGGCATCAGATGTAGGATATCCTGCATTAACCATGGATGTTTCTTTAGCGAAAGCCTTAATCACATCTTTAAAGTTTCAAATTTTGCCAAGTAGTGGCTTCATGAAAGACTGGGAAACTAAAATTTATTACAATACCATCACCCACCGAATGGATGACACGAAACGTTCGAATGTGGCAATTCATATGAATATGCCCGGTTGGAGTGAAACTTTTGGATATTATTCCCATTTAAAAACAAACTTAAAAAACCACGAATTTCTGTTCAATCTTAATGGCTTTTACAATACCTCTACGGCAGAAATGACGATGTACCCAAAAGATCCAAATGAAAGCATCATGTTTATGTACACCTGGCCAAAAGTCCGGACTTTCTTTCAGGGAATTTATGCAGAAGATCAGTTGAAAATAAATGAAAATTCCAGCTTCAAATTTTCACTTTCCGCGGGATATCATAGGAATAGTGTGGAAAGCGAGTTTGGATTAAACAGTTTGCAGATCTTTTATCCCAATCTTCCTGCACAAAAAGACCGCTTTCTAAAAAGTTTCGCAGCGAATTATTTTGACCAAAAAAATAGTTGGGAATATGGTTTTGGAGCGGGATTCGGTGATAGAGCTCCGTCCGTTTCTGAAGGGTATGGCTTTTATTTGTTTAACAGCATGGAAAACTATGATTACATCGGAAATCCCACTTTAAAAAATGAAAGTTCCGTGGAAGGAAATGCTTTTGTAGGTGTTAAAACCAAGAAGATTACTGCAAAATTATCGTCTTCTTATTTTTTTATTTCCAATTATATTGTGGGAGAAATTTTGACTTCGGCGGCACCCATGACCATCGGAGCAAGAGGGGTGAAAATATACAAGGCCTTAGAAAATGCTACTATTTTTAATATAAGTTTGGATACCGAAATTAAATTACTTCCCTCTTTAAAATGGAATTCTCAGTTGGTTTATAGCAGCGGAAAAGATTTCTCCAAAGAAAATTTGCCCTTCATCAGTCCTTTGAGTTACCGATCAGCGTTGAAATTTGACCAAAATAAATTTACGGCAGCGGTTTCTGTGGAAGGCAATTCTAAACACGCCAATTTTGCCCCGAAATTTGGAGAAATTTTCAAAGATGCGTATGTTGTTTCAAATCTTAATTTCGGATATTTATTTAGTTTCAATCAAGTGCGGGTTTTAACGAAAGCAGGAGTCGAAAATATTTTTAATAGCTATTATTCAACCTATTCCGACTGGAATAATATGCCACGTACCGGCAGAAATTTCGTCTTCAATATGAATGCGAGTTTTTAGGCCTGTCTAATTTTAATTGTTAAGCAGCGACCAAATTTAATTTGTTAAATTTGTTTCCACTTAAATAAGAAGTATTATGAAAAGAAAAAATATTGTTACTACAATTATAGAAGAGCAACAAAAAATTATTGCCAATCTTAACCAAAGTGTAAATCGCTACAAAGTTGCCTCGGATTTAGATGAAGAGAGCACGCATGATCCGGAAGATTTCAGCCATCAAACAGAAGCGAAGGACATGCAGCTTCGGTATGAAAAGATGCTTAGAGAAGCAGAATTGGATCTCGTTTCTTTAGAAAAAGAAATCAATACAGATTATACAGAAATAGAGAATGGAAGTATCATCGAGACAGAGGATGCAATCTATTTTATAGGAATTTCTGTGCCCGCTTTTGAATTAGAAAAAAAGGAAATCATTTCATTCTCCGCAGATGCTCCAATTTTCGAAAAAATGAAAGGAAAAAAAGCAGGAGATAAAGTTGAAATTGGACCCAATACCGCGAAAATTATTTCCATTTATTAGATTCGTTTGTAACATCGGTCACTTTCGGATTAGATTTTAAATTATAATTTCGCCTAATATTTATGGAGTTAATAGGATATTTTTCAGCAATTGTAATTGGTCTTGTCATGGGACTTATCGGCGGAGGTGGTAGTATTCTGAGCGTTCCGATTTTTGTCTACGTTTTTGGTTTTGATGCGGTTACTGCTACAGCGCTTTCTCTTTTTGTAGTCGGTGTCACCAGTTCGGTAGGATCGATCGGTTTTATCAGACAAAAACAGATTGATTTTAAAACAGCTTTTACGTTTGGAATTCCCTCCATTTTAGGAGTGATTTTTTCAAGACGATTAATCCTGCCAAATTTACCAGAATACATTATTCACCGATGGGGAATTACCCTAACGAAAGATATGTTCCTCCTTTTGCTTTTTTCTGTTCTTATGCTGATTGCTTCCTTTAAGATGATCAGAAAAATAGAAAGAGTAAGAGTCAGAAGAGATGATGAAACTAATTATACCGTTTTAATTTCTCAAGGTCTCTTGGTGGGAATAATTACGGGGTTAATTGGTGCCGGCGGCGGATTTTTAATCGTTCCTGCCTTAGTTATGCTCTTGGGAATTAGCATGAAGAAAGCGGTTGCAACTTCTCTTTTTATCATATCCATGAATTCAATTTTAGGATTTTTGGTCACCATGAAAATGGTAAAGCATGATTGGAATTTTCTTTTAATTTTTAGTGCGTTATCAATTGTGGGGATATTTATAGGCATCGCGGTTTCTAAAAAAATGGACGGTCGGAAATTAAAACCTCTTTTCGGCTGGATTGTCTTAGGAATGGGAATTTTTATTATCGTGAAAGAGGTTTTCTTAAAACAACAATTTTAACTATGAAAAATATAGCACTACTCGCATTTGCGATTTTAACGATCGTATCTTGTGACAAGAAAACAGAATCTGCCGCCACTGAAAACGGGAAACCAGCTTCTACAGAGGTGAATCAAGTTCAAGAACCTTTAAAAATTAAGAATGATAAAGGAGAAGAAGTGACGGTGGTCTACTTCGGAGAAGGTGATCAGGTTGCCGTAAAAATTCAGAAATCAGATGGCGAAGAGCAGAAATTATCTGCCAGAACGACGAATGGAAGCGGAAACCCCATTTTTGCTAATGATGATTACATGTGGGAGATGACTATGGAAGGAAAAGGAGGGAAGCTTACCTCTAAATCCGGAGAAGTAGAAGAGTACAAATAAGAATTAACTCTGGTTGCTTGCAAATTTTGGTAACACCAGAAAGATTCTTTAAGCAAAAAACAACACAATGAACATAGAACAAATTTATACCGGATGCCTTGCGCAAGGTGCGTATTATATTGTTTCTCAAAATGAAGCTGCCATTATTGATCCGCTTCGGGAAACAAAACCCTACATGGATCGGTTGGAAAAGGATGGAGTTAAGCTCAAATATATTTTTGAAACCCATTTTCACGCTGATTTTGTTTCAGGTCATTTGGATTTGTCAAAAAAAACGGGTGCTCCAATTGTTTATGGACCTACTGCAGAGCCAAATTTCGATGCAATCATTGCAGAAGATGGACAGGTTTTTCAAATTGGGGATATTAAAATTAAAGTTTTGCACACTCCGGGTCACACTATGGAAAGTTCAACTTATCTTTTAATTGATGAAGCTGGGAAAGAAACCGCTATTTTTTCGGGCGATACTTTGTTTTTGGGCGATGTAGGAAGACCAGATTTAGCGCAAAAAGCAGCTCACATGACGCAAGAAGAATTAGCGGGTATTCTCTATGAAAGTTTGCAGACCAAAATTATTCCGCTTGCAGATGATATTACGGTTTATCCTGCACATGGCGCAGGTTCTGCCTGTGGAAAAAATATGCAGAAAGAAACGGTGGACACTTTAGGAAATCAAAAGAAAACCAATTATGCCCTCAATCAACCTAATAAAGAGTCTTTCGTGAAAGAGGTCTTAGATGGATTAACGGCTCCACCAAAATATTTCGGGATGAATGTCGCCTTGAATAAAGGAGGTTATGAGAGTTTCGAAAACATAATGGAAAAAGGCAATAAACCTTTGAAAGTTAAAGAATTTGAAGCAATTGCTGCCGATTTCGATGCGTTACTTTTAGATACGAGAGACGCCGCAGAATTTCAAAAAGGTTTTATTCCGAACTCTATTAATATCGGTCTAAAGGGTGATTTTGCACCTTGGGTTGGATCGATGATTGTAGATGTGCAACAACCGATTTTGTTAATTTCAGATAAAGGTTCAGAAGAAGAAGTAATCACCAGACTTTCTAGAGTTGGGTTTGATCACGTTTTAGGATTTTTAGAAGGTGGATTTGAAACTTGGAAAAATTCCGGAAAAGAAACAGATGAGGTCAACAGAATATCTGCGGAGGATTTTGCTTCGAAATACACAGAAACGGCAAAAGTAATTGATGTAAGAAAAGAAACGGAATATGCAGCAGAACATGTAAATGATGCCTTCAGCAAACCTCTTTCCGAAGTTAACGATTGGGCAGGTACGTTAGATGATCAAGAGCATTTCTTTATTCATTGTGCCGGTGGATACAGAAGCATGATTGCCGCTAGTATTTTAAATTCTCGCGGAATTAGAAATTTTACAGAAGTTGAAGGCGGTTTTAATGCCATCAAAGAAACAACGGTGCCCAAGAGTAATTTTATGTGTCAAAGCAAAACTTTAAAATCCTAGAAATGAAATTTTTAATCAGCTTATTTGCCCTAATTTTTATTATTTCCTGTTCCTCACCAACTTTAAATCCAGAGGAAGCGAAAGAATTAAAAGTTTTGGTGCAAAATCCAGAAACAGTTTTAGTAGATGTTAGAACCCCAAAAGAATTTGAAGCCAATACAGCCTTGAAAGCAGTAAATATTCCCTTGGAACAAGTAGAAAACAACTTAGATTTCTTTCGGGAACAAAAAAACGTAGTTCTTTTTTGTAATACAGGGAATCAATCCAACCAAGCGTTGGAAATTTTAAAAAAGAACGGAATCAGTAATGTTCATAACGCAAAGACGGTGAAAATCGTGAAGCATTTACAAAAATAAGAAACCATGAATATCTTAGAAAATATAGAATTTGCAACAGATAAAGCAAACGTAGTTCATTTAAAGAAAAGTGAAAACCTAAAATACTTTGCGGTTGGTTTGGGGAATGGTGCCGTTTTAAAAAAGCATACGACCGCTGTTCCGGCAACCGTGGTCGTTTTGAAAGGAGAAATCAATATTGTGTTCCCAGATCGAGAATATATTCTTCGGGAGTTTGATGTTTTCGAGATTCCTGTGGATGAGGTGCACGAAGTTCATGGAGTTTTGGCGAGCAATTTATTTACCGTTGCGCAGTCTTTGTAATGCCCATAAATTCAAACGAATTTCCATCTTCTCAATATGATTTAGATGCAAACTATTGGGAAAGAAAATGGCAAAATTCAGAAACGGGTTGGGATTTGGGGCAAAGCTGTCCCGCGATGGAAGCGTACATTGAGCATTATCAAAATCCTGAAGCGAAAATTTTAATTCCAGGATGTGGAAATGCTTATGAAGCGGATTTTCTTTGGAATTTAGGATATAGAAATATTACTGTTTTAGATTTTGCGCCAAAAGCTGTGGATTATCTTCTTGAAAAGTTCAACGGGAAAGAAGGTATTGAAGTGATTTGTGAAAACTTTTTCGACCATTCTGGAAGTTATGATTTAATCTTAGAACAAACATTTTTCTGTGCGCTGCCACCATTAATGCGAAATAATTATGCACACAAAATGCATGATTTGCTCCATCAAAAAGGAAGGTTGGTGGGTGTTTTATTCAATCGGAATTTTGAGCAGAACGGTCCGCCTTTTGGAGGAAGTATATCAGAATATGAATTAATTTTCAAAAATTATTTTCAAATCATAAAGTTGGAAAAGTGTGAAACCAGCCTTCCTGCAAGACAAGAAACGGAAGCATTTATTAACCTGAGAAAATTAGAATTATGAAAAAAAATATGGGCGGTTTGGATCGCATGAGCAGAATTCTAATTGCCATTATCATTGGTTATTTAATGTATATTAATTACTTAACTGGTACTGCTGCGATTATTTTACTCATTTTAGCGGTGGTTTTTACAATAACAAGTTTCATCAATTTCTGTCCGCTCTACAAAGCTTTCGGGATTGATACTTATAAAAAACCAGAAAAAAAATGACTGTATTTTTAAAATCTCACCAATTTAAAATCGTTGGAATTTTGGTCGGCGGAATTTTAGGCTTTGCCTATTACCATTTTATTGGGTGCAATACTGGTTCATGTGCCATCACTTCAAAACCGATGAACTCTAGTGTTTATGGAATGTTGATGGGATATTTAATGTTCTCAGTTTTTGAGAAATCTAATACAAAGAAAGAAAATGATTGATTTTATAAAAAATTTGTTCGGAGGTAACACTGTCAATTTCAAAGAATTGGTAAATAACGGCGCACAGATTATCGATGTAAGAACGCCCGCAGAATTTAGTACAGGGAGCATCAGGAATTCTACAAATATTCCTCTGCAATCCCTTAATGCAGAAATGAAAAAACTGGATTTGAAGAAACCGATAATCACCTGCTGTGCGAGTGGTATGAGAAGTTCCTCGGCAAAATCAATATTGAAGCAAAATGGCTTTGAAACTTATAATGGCGGTGGTTGGATGGCGCTGCAAAATAAATTGAAATAATGAAAAATTTTTTTAAAGACTGGAATCTTAGGAGATTCATTTATTTGTTTGGCGGAATCTTATTCATCTTTATTGCAGTGAATGACAGAACGTGGTGGTTTATACCTTTCGCGATGTATTTTATTGCGATGGCTATTTTTAAATTTGGCTGCGCGTCAGGAAATTGTGAAACCGGAATTCCCACAAATAATCAAAAATAAATACAAGGATTTTAATCCTTGTATCAACTCAAATAATAGAAAATTATGTCTCAGAAATTTCAAGAACTCATTGATTCCGAAAGACCCGTTCTTATTGACTTTTTCGCTACTTGGTGTGGACCGTGCAAAGTACAGTCTTCCGTTTTAAATACGGTGAAAGAAAATATTGGGGATTTGGCGAGAATTGTAAAAATAGATATTGATCAATTTCCGGCAATTGCAGCAGAGTATGGTGTTCGCGGTGTTCCGACTTTGGCCATTTTTAAAAATAAAGAATTGCTTTACAAGCAAAGTGGTGTGCATGATGTTAATACTTTGACCAACCTTTTACAAGACTTCGCGAAGTCTTAACTTATGTAATTTGAAAGGAATCACCGTCTTTTAAAAACTGGAATTGATTTCTAAACAGGGTTAGTTTTTCACAATCTAATTCCGCTTTTACCCAATTTTCCTGTTCGGTTGAAACTTGTGATCCATCTGCAAAGAAACAGTAGGAGCTTTTCGGGTAGGTAATTTCATTGCCATCTTTTCCAATCCTATTCAGTCCGAATACATAACTTTGGTTTTCAATTGCCCGGGCTTTTAGCAGGATATTCCAGGCATCAATTCTTTTTTCAGGCCAGTTTGCAACATAAAATGCGACATCATAATCACCAGTATTTCTAGAGAAGACTGGAAATCTTAAGTCATAGCAAACTTGAAGTAAAATATTCCAACCTTTATAATGTACAATCACTTTTTCTTTTCCAGCGGAATAAATTTCATCTTCAGCAGAGTAGGAAAATAGATGCCTTTTATCGTAATAATCGTATTCACCATCGGGTTTTACAAAATAAAATCGATTGAAGAATTGATTATTTTCTTCGATCGATACACTTCCGCAAACTGCGCTTCCTTTATTTTTTGCAAAATCTTTCATCCAAAGCAGCGTTTCTTCCTCTCGGTCTGCAATTTCTTTTGCATTCATATTAAATCCGGTAGAAAACATTTCTGGAAGCAAAAAAATATCCGCTTTTTCTATATCAAAATATTCCTCAATCTTTCTAAGGTTCAGCCCTTTATTCGTCCAGTTAATGTCTAGATTTAGACCACAGATTGTCAAGTTTTTCATAAATTTTAGTCTTTTTTTAACAGTTTAAGTGATAAATTGTCTTAATTGTGTTAAAATATTCATAACTTGGTCCCATATTTGAAGATGAAAGTACAACTAATTAACAATATTAAAAATTATAACATTATGAAAAAGCTAATTTTAGCATGCTCTCTACTATTTGTAGGACATGTGGCATCTGCACAAGCATGGAATGGAAAAGGCGACCAAAAAATTCAAGTTGGATTTAACGGTTGGGGATATGGAACTGGTATTACAGGTACTTATGACTATGGTTTGTCTAACATTATCTCGATAGGAGCTGGAGCGAATTTCTTTTTTGATCATAATAATGACAAGTACAAAGATGACGATTTTGGAGTTTTTGGACGTTTGAACTTTCACTTACAAGAGCCATTAGGCTTACCAGAAAAATGGGACATTTATCCAGGTGTTGATTTAGGTCTATTGGGTAAAAGCGGAACTTATTTTGGAGCACACGTTGGTGTTAGATATTTCTTCAACCAAAATTTAGGAATTTATATTGAAGCTGGTAACAACGGAAGTTTAGGACTTTCTATCAACCTCTAATATTTTACAATATATCAGACAAAAGGTTCTCAATTTGAGAGCCTTTTTTATTTGGCATGCTTTTGATAATTCGTATCTTCGCGAATTAAAATTTAAACATAGTTAATGGAATTAGCAATACAAATCTTTCAATTTATCTTAAGTATTTCAATCTTGGTCGGCCTGCATGAATTAGGGCACTTTATACCTGCAAAGTTATTTAAAACCAAAGTTGAGAAATTCTATCTTTTCTTTGATCCTTGGTTTTCTATTGCAAAAAAGAAAATTGGCGAAACAGAATACGGTATCGGTTGGTTGCCTTTCGGTGGCTATGTAAAAATCGCCGGAATGGTTGATGAGAGCATGGATACAGAGCAACTTAAAAAGCCTGCAGAACCGTGGGAATTTAGAAGTAAACCCGCATGGCAGCGTTTAATTATTATGCTTGGTGGAGTTACCGTAAACTTTTTTTTAGCGTGGATTATCTACTCTTCCCTAAGTTATTTCAAAGGTGAAACTTTTCACGAAAATGCAAAGTTTGAAAACGGAATTTCTGTAACAGAGCCGGGAAAAATGATGGGCCTGAAAAGTGGTGACGTGATTTTAGCGATTGATGGGAAACCGGCAGATCGGTTGGAAACCTCCACAATCAATATGTTATTTGCGAATGAAGCAACCGTTTTAAGAGATGGAAAAGAAATGACATTTCCCGTAAATGAAGTTGGAGTTGCTGCAGTTTTAGCTGAAAATGAAGCGAAAGCGTATTTCAGTCCTCGATTTGCTACAGTAGTAGACAGTGTAGTTCCAGGTGGTGGTGCAAAGGCGGCTGGACTTTTGAAAGGTGATAGGGTTTTGGCGATTAATGGAAAATCTGTTCAATATTTTGATCAACTTGGAGAGGAGTTGGCAAAATTTAAAAATCAAACCATTTCCCTGCAGATTGATAGAAATAATACAACACAAGTATTACCTGTAAATGTAAATGCAGAAGGTAAATTAGGATTCTCACCAGATGCTCAAGTAGCTTATAGCGCTTTGGAAAAAGCAAGAGTGGTAAAAAATTATACTTTTCTAGAATCTATTCCGAGAGGACTAACAAGAACGATTGATGTTCTTACCATGCAAATTAAGCAGTTCAAGATTGTTTTCAATACAACAACTAAAGGATATGAGAAAGTTTCAGGACCAATCGGGATTGTAAAACAGATGAAAGTGGAGAAATCAGCAGAAGGTAATTTTTCTATCAATTGGGAGTTTTTCTGGAGTTTTACCGCGATGTTTTCAGTATGGTTGGCTTTCCTTAATTTAATTCCAATTCCGGGATTAGATGGTGGACACGTTGTTTTCACTTTGTGGGAAATGATTACGGGTAAACCAGTGCCTCAAAAAGTTTTGGAGAATGCACAAATGATTGGAGTGGTATTCTTACTTGGATTAATGATTTTGATCTTCGGAAATGACATACTCAAACTTTTCCTGGATAAATTTTAAAATATTCAGTAAAATGTTTTGGCAGAATTAAAAAAGTTTTTATATTTGCAAACGCTTACAGCAAAGAGAAACACTCCTCTTTAGCTCAGTTGGTTAGAGCATCTGACTGTTAATCAGAGGGTCCTTGGTTCGAGCCCAAGAAGAGGAGCAAAACCATCACAGAAATGTGGTGGTTTTTTTGTGTTTATACTTCAAAATGTTTGATTTCTAGAGGAGAAGAGGAAAAAGGGGAAACAGATGTTTAGTTTTTCTGTTTTGCTATAGTTTTTGCTTTGCGCTTTGATTACCCACAAAAAAAAACCCTCGCAAAAATGCAACGGCTTTTTCTATAAAGCTCTCACTTTTATTTCCTTTTCACCGCTCTCGCAATGTTTAAAATTACTTTTACGGCTTTCTCCATCGATTCCAGACATACATATTCATATGGTCCATGAAAGTTAATTCCGCCCGCAAAAATGTTTGGACAAGGTAGACCCATATAAGATAATTGAGCGCCGTCTGTTCCACCACGGATGGCTTTGATTTTAGGTTTAATGTTAGCGTCTTTCATCGCTTGTTCTGCAATATCTACAATATGCATTTTCCCCTCAAATTGTTGCTTCATATTGCGGTATTGCTCTTTAATTTCTATCTCTGCAGTTCCTTCACCATGCTTTTTATTAAATTCCGCCACTTTATCAATGATGAATTTTTTTCTTTCTTCAAATAAATCGTGGTCATGATCGCGGATGATGTATTGAATTTTAGCTTCGGAAACATCTGCAGTAATATCCATTAAATGATAAAAACCTTCAAAACCTTTGGTGGTTCCTGGCGTTTCATTTTCTGGGAGCATCTGGATAAATTCTGCTGCTAACAAAGAGGCATTCACCATTTTTCCAATCGCATAACCGGGATGCACACTTAAACCATGGATTTTCACCACTGCTCCAGCTGCGTTAAAATTTTCGTATTCTAATTCTCCAACTTCACTTCCATCCATTGTATAGGCCCATTCTGCCCCAAATTTTTTCACGTCAAAATGGTGTGCTCCTCTTCCAATTTCTTCATCTGGCGTAAAACCGATTGCAATTCTGCTACGCTTAATTTCTGGATGCGCCAATAAAAACTCTGCAGCAGTCACAATTTCTGCAATTCCAGCTTTGTCATCCGCACCGAGAAGCGACGTTCCGTCTGTGGTAATTAAGGTTTTACCGACGTAATCATTTAAACTTTCGAATTTTTTTGGAGATAAAGTGAATCCCGTTTCTGCATTTAAAAGTAAATCTTTGCCGTCATAATCATCCCAGATTTGTGGATTTACATCTTTCCCGTTAAAATCTGGGGAAGTATCATAATGCGAAATAAAGCCAACAACCGGCTCTTCATCTTTTTCTAAATTTGAAGGAATATAGGCGTAGATGTAGCCTTTGTCATCCAGAGAAACATCGCTTAGGCCCAATGTTTTCAATTCCTCGAAAATATATTTTGCAATGTCCCACTGTTGCTCAGTAGAGGGCGTGCTATCACTTTCTGCGTCACTCGTAGAATAGATTTTTACATAATTAATAAATCTGTTTTGTAGTTTAAGTTTCCAGTCCAGATTAAATTCTATCGTTTTCATATTGTACTTTGATTTATAACAAATTTACTGAATTTGACTGAGTTAATTTCTATCTAAGATGCTCAATTTCCACAATAATGGCCTTGTCATAATGAGTCCTTAGATGTCATCCTAGATTTGTAAAATGATTTCAATTTTATTTTTCCTAAAAAATAGTATCTTTGAAAATACCTAAATACTAAAAATGTTTCTTACTGAATGTCCGCGCGACGCAATGCAAGGATGGGGTGATTTTATTCCCACTCAAACCAAAATCGATTATATTAACACTTTGATGGAAGTGGGATTTGATGTGCTGGATTGTGGCAGTTTTGTTTCCCCGAAAGCCATCCCTCAAATGGTAGATTCTGGAATCGTGTTAGACGAAATTGATAAAAGTCTTTCTAATACTAAATTATCGGTGATTGTTGCGAATTTCCGTGGCGCAGAAAAAGCTTTGAAACACGAGCAAGTTGATATTTTAGGATTTCCTTTTTCAATTTCTGAGACTTTTCAGCACAGAAATACCAACAAGAACCAGGAAGAAGCATTTAAAGACATTTTAAAAATTACTCAACTTTTAGAAAAAGATGGAAGAGCTTTGAATGTGTATTTTTCCATGGCTTTTGGAAATCCTTATGGAGAAATTTGGAAATCGAAAGAGGTAGATTTTTGGGCAAATCGGTTTAATGAAATTGGGATCAAAAATATTCTTCTATCAGATACAACTGGTATAGGAACTTTGGAACAGATCAGTCTGCTTTTTGAAAAAATTCCGCAGAAATATCCGGATATAGATTTTGGAGCCCATTTCCATAACCGATATGAAGATTCTTACAGTAAATTAAAGGCCGCATATGATCATGGTTGCCGAAGGTTTGACTCCGCTATTAAAGGAATTGGGGGCTGTCCGATGGCGAAAGATGATTTGGTAGGAAATATGCCGACAGAACAAGTCATTAACTTCATAGCGACAGAAAAAATTGAGCATGGCCTCAACTTACTTAACTTCGAAAGCGCTTACAACAGGGCGAAAAATATTTTTCATTTTTAAAATATGAAATTATTTCTAACATTATTATTCCTCGGCTTTTTCTCCCTGAGTTTTTCTCAAAGCATAAAGAAAGATTTTGAGAATTCAGATTTTGATGAATTGATCAAAAACAAGATTAATGATGATCAGTTAACTGCGGAAGAACTTTACTACGTAGGCTATGCTTTTTTTCGAAAAGAAGATGATAAAACTGCCCTCGAATTTTATGAGAGATCTTTAAACAAAGGATTCGATAATCCTATTATCTATTTTCAAAAAGGTCATTCAGAAATATATTTGAGTAAGTTTGAGGACGCAGTAAAAAGCTATGATATTGCAATTTCTAACTTACCAAAAGCAGAATTTTACATTGAAAAAGGAAGAGCGTACAAATTGTAGAATAAGCAATCAGAAGAAATTAAAACTTATCTGGAAGGATTAGAGAGTTCTCCGAAAGATAAATTTTACATCGAATTAGTAAAGGTTGCCGGAAATTTCTATTATGCTGAGACAAAAGATTTTGACAAAGCTGTGGAAATTTACGAAAGTGGATTAGCAAATTTTCCGACTGAATATAGTTTTTATGAAAAAATAATAAAAGCCTTAAATGCCCAGAACAAATTCACAGAAGCCAATTTATATTTTGACAAAATGAGAGGCTTTTACCGGCAGAATCTTTTGACGGAGGATACGATGAATTTCAAAAATATTGCAGTGGATGAATTCCAATGGAACGGTCAATGGATAAATGTTTTCAAATATTTTGAAGTTCCGAAAGAAACTTTGGAATCTCTTTACACGGTTTACCTTATTGACAAATCTGGAGAAAAAATTGAAAGAAAAATTAATATTGAAAAAACCATTCAAATTAAAAAGGCTGACCCGAAATACGTTATTTGTGAAGAAATAACCAATGGACACAGCACATTTTCGAAAGGATATACAGATGAAAGTTTCAGCCTTAGAGACTTACGAGAATCAATTATAGAAATTTTAAAAAAAAATCAAAAGCCGGCGGCTTCCATAAAACTAAAAAAATGACATCAAAAATAACTTACATTACAGATCTCCGTTGCGAATCAGAACATTTACAATCTGGAACCATCGTCATCACAGATGCGCCTACAGATAATCACGGAAAAGGCGATGCGTTTTCGCCCACTGATTTATGTGCGACTTCTCTTGCGCAATGCATGTTGACCACTATTGCGATTTTAGGTAAAGAAAAAGGAATTGTAATCGATGGGAGTTACGCGAAAGTTCAAAAAAATATGAATCCAAAACCACGTAAAATAGCAGGAATTTTGTGCGATATTTATTTTAGTGGGGATTTTTCTGACGAACAGAAAGAATTCATCCAAGAAACAGCGTATAATTGTCCTGTAGCTTTAAGTCTTCATCCAGATTTGAAAAAGACGGTGAGTTTTAATTACAATTAATCTAAAACATTCCCAGTTCAAAACGAGCTTCCTCACTCATCATATCTTTATTCCAAGAAGGTTCAAAAGTCAATTCTAAATCAACTTCCTTCACTCCTTCTGTTTCCGCTACTTTCTCCCGAACTTCTGCAGGTAAACTTTCTGCAACCGGACAATTGGGAGTAGTTAAAGTCATAATCACTTTTACGGCACCTTCCTCAGAAATCTGCACATCGTAAATTAATCCTAGTTCATAAATATCAACTGGAATCTCTGGATCGTAAACAGTTTTTAAGGATTTGATAATATCTTCGCCAATGGTGGCTATTTGTTCGTCTGTATAATTCATATTAAAAAAGGCGGGAATCATCTTTCGCAAAATATTGAAATCTTAAAATCTTAAAAATTGCTGCAATCTCCCATTATTAGTCACATTTCTCGAGCAAATCCTCCTGACGCATGCGTCGGAAAACGTTGGCCAAAGTTAAGACATCTTTTTCACAATATGTAACTATTCTAAATAAGTCTTTTTCTATGTAGTAGATTGATGCCACCATTGACCCATCAATATCGTCTTTTGGGGTGGGAATCCCAAAGACATGCGCGAGTAATTCCAAAGACACAAATGATTTGTAATCTCCAAATTTCCATAATTCTAGCGTATCTAAATGAGGAATTTCCCAAGGTTTTTTCCCGAACATTTGAAAAGGCAAAGGCGGTTGCATTCCATTGATTAAAAATCGCCGAGCAATCCAGGGAAAATCAAATTCTTTCCCATTGTGGGCGCATAAGATCACGTCTCGCAATTTCGGACGGTTAAAAATATCTCCGAATTCTCGCAAAAGAATTTTTTCATCATCTCCGTAAAAACTTTTGATTTTAAGCTTTTCATTCTTTTCTAAAATTCCTACAGAAATGCAGATTATTTTACCGAATTCTGCCATAATTCCCCCGCGTTCTTTGTAGAATTCTTCAGCCGAAAAATCATCTTTGCGTTGCATTTTTGTTTTTTTGTCCCAAAGTTTCTGGCTCGTGTCATCCACATCTGTCCAATTTCCAAATTCTGGAACAGTTTCAATATCAAGAAATAAAACTTTTTCGATAGGTACGTGCTGGATCATAAAGTAGGTTTTTAATGGTTGTGATTTTTAAGGCTGAAGAATATTTACCCCAAACGAGAGCCGTTTTTTATTTTCATCGTGGGAGTAATCAAGGTCACTTTTTTCTCCTCGTCAAAAAGTCCCAAAACAAGGCATTCACTCATAAAATTCGCAATCTGCTTTTTTGGAAAATTAACCACCGCTAGAATTTGTTTTCCTACCAAATCATCTATTTTATATAAATCCGTAATCTGTGCAGAGGATTTTTTAAGGCCCAAATCTCCGAAATCAATGGTCAGTAGATAAGCCGGCCTTTTAGCCTTTGGGAAATCTGAAACTGAAATAACAGTACCACTTCTGATATCAATTTTTTCAAAATCTGTCCAGGAAATTTCGGGTGAAATCATAATTTTTTAATTTTTTACTGATACTACGTAATCGTAAACAATTTGATGTTGCGCGTCATCTAATTTTGCTTTTGGAGCCATCGAGTTCATAATTCCAACCCACTGTATCGAGGTGTGATCCATTGGATTCGGTAAATCATGGCATTTTCCGCAAGAATTTTCGAAGATCGTTTTACCCTGCGCCAGATATTCCGCGGTGAAAGTTTTTGTGCCCGCAATTGCAGCAGGTTTTTGGGTGCAAGCGGTGATCAAAAATAAACCAATACTCATGGTCATTATATTTGAGATGTTTTTGTTCTTCATATAATTCTTTCTTTCATCCAAAAATAAGGAATTCTCTTTTAAAAAAAGTAGGGACTTAATTAAGCGTAAAATCTAAAAAGAAGAACTAAAAGAATTTTGTATTTTTGAATACATGAAAAATCTCTCTACCACACAATTATTTGAAGGTATCCGCGCAGCAGATAAAAGAATTCTGGGAAAAGCGATTACTTTGGTAGAGAGCAAACTACCAGAACATCGGGAACAGGCGGATGAACTTCTTCAGCAAATCTTGCCGTTTACGGGGAAATCAATTCGGATTGGAATTACTGGGGTTCCTGGCGCCGGAAAATCTACTTTCATTGAAAATTTTGGGAAGTTAGCTTTAAGCCGTGGAAAAAAAGTAGCAGTTTTGGCCATCGATCCAAGTTCGTCTTTGAATAAAGGTTCTATTTTGGGAGATAAAACACGTATGGAAGAACTGTCAAGGGAAGATCATGCCTTCATTCGACCTTCGCCTACGTCTGGATTTTTAGGCGGTGTGGCAAATGCCACCTTTGAATCCATGCTAATTTGTGAAGCCGCAGGTTTTGATTATATTTTGATAGAAACAGTGGGAGTGGGGCAAAGTGAAGTTTTAGTTTCTGATATTACAGATGTTTTTCTATTTCTGAAAATAGTAGGCGGCGGTGATGAACTTCAAGGGATAAAACGAGGAATTATGGAAATGGTAGATCTAATTTTCATTAATAAAGTAGAAGATGATAACCTGATCAAAGCTAAAAACACCAAAGTTGAACTGTTACGAGCCTTGCATTTTTTACCTTCTAAAGAAATGAATTGGACCGTTCCAGTGCTATTGGGTTCAGCTCTGCAAAACAAAGGTGTAGAAGAAGTTTTTGACAAAGTGAACGATTTCATTGATGTTAAAATAAAAAACGAAACTTTCGAAAACGGTCGGAAAAAACAAGCAGAAAAACGTTTTCATTACTGGGTCCAAGAATATATTTTGCAAAAAGCTCGAGAAGAGAATAAGACTGCGGAATTCTACGAGGTGCATAAAAAAAATGCTTCTGACCTGAAATCAAATCCCAGTACAGAAGCAAAATTATTTGTAGAAAAGTTGCTTAAAATTTAATCTACTTTTTTATAACAGCATTCTCCATAATGTATCCATCATAGGAAATGGGCTGTCTGTCATTTCCATCAATATTCAAATACGCCTTACCATTTTTAAAAACTTCTAAAATAATGGCTCTCACATTTTGCAAATCTTTTGGAGTAATGGTATAAATCACACTCCCTTTTTTACCCATCGTTTCATTGATGTTAAAATCTTTTGAAGTGAAGCGGTAAGAGTTTTTTTCATTATCGAAGGTGGGAGAAAACATTCTTCCGAAATAGGGGAGAACTGCTACAACCTCATTCTTCTTCAAAGTTAAGGTATACCCATAATCAAGATTGAGAATTTGAGAGGAACCTCCGCCAGGAAGTGAACTGAGAACATTAATGACATCAAAATTAGTAGGATTGGCTCGTTCTGCCAAAAAAGTAAATTCGCCACTTTGTAACAATGAAGTTACTTTTTGATTGGGTAGTACATTTTGGGAGGTGCAAGAGTTAATGATAATCATCATTAAACTTATCGCTATTATTTTAAATAAATTTTTCATTGGATTTTTCTGGAAAGTATGCAAATATAGTGCAACAAAAAATGTCTTCGTTTGAAATGAAATTTTGAAAGGAACTATTTCTCTTTTAATTGTAGTGCATTTTCCTTCAAATGCCCTTCATAAGAAATGGGTTGTCGGTCACCAGATGCAATCGAAAGGTTTGATTTTCCATTGGCAAAAAACTTTCAGGTACATTTTTTTTGATATCTGTTTGATCATCGAGTGCGACTTCATAGACAGAAGTGCCTTTTTTCTGTGTTACATTTTCAAGGTCAAAATCTGTGGAGGTTAATTGAATATAATGAGGCTCTTGACCTGCTTTCTTAGAAATCCCTGTACCGTAATAAGGTAAAATGATTGCAATTTCTTCTTTTTTGATTGCAACCGTATATCCATCATCTAAGTTTGAAATTTTATTTCCATACATATATTGATTAGACATCGCGGAAAATATTTTCTCAGTATCAAAGGGATTTGATTTTTCAGCTATAAAAGTAAATTCTCTACTTTTTAAAAATGACGATTCATTTTAATTAGATACACTATTTTGTGCGATACATGCACTCATGATCAACAGTATTGTAATCGCAGAAATAGGGGAGATCTGTATTTCATAAGATTTATATTCGTTTAAAGTAAATACAGTTAAAATTTTTAGTTAAAAATTTTGTGGAATAAAAATTGATTACACCCAATTATCTTAATATCAATACTATGAAAAAATTACATAAACTTATTGGAATAGGCGCTCTGGCTTTAACGCTTACTGCTTGTACAACGAACCCGATTACAGGCAGATCTTCTTTGCAACTTGCAAATAATCAAGAAATAGCTGCGATGGCTCTGCAACAGTATAAGGAAACTTTATCTAAGGCAAAAGTTTTAAAAGGAACCACTGCAGCAAAAAGTGTTCAAAATGTAGGCTTAAGAATTAAAAACGCAGCCAACAATTATTACCGCTCAATAGGCAGAGAAGCTGATGTAGCAAGCTATCAATGGGAATTTAATCTAATTGAAGACAAATCAATAAACGCTTGGGCCATGCCGGGCGGAAAAGTAGCAGTTTACACGGGGATTTTACCGATTACCAGAACCGATACAGGTTTAGCAGTAGTGATGGGTCACGAGATTTCTCACGCACTTGCAGGACACGGAAATGAAAGAATTTCTCAAGCAATGGCAGCGCAATATGGTGGAGCAATTTTAGGTGGAGCAATCTCAAATGGGCAAATGGCTTCAATTTTTCAACAAGTCTATCCAATTGGTGCTCAAGTTGCACTTATGAAATATGGCAGAAGTCAAGAGCTAGAAGCTGATGAAATGGGACTTTATTTAATGGCAATGGCGGGATATGATCCAAGACAAGCTACTCCGTTTTGGGAAAGAATGGAAGCTGCGTCGAACGGACAAAGACCTCCAGAATTTTTATCTACTCACCCTAATCCTGAAAACAGACGCGCAGATTTAGATAAGAATATGCCGAAAGCTTTGGAATATTATAAAAAATCAGGCGGAAAACTGTAAATAATAGATTTATAAAATATAACCTTCCTAAAATTTGATTAAATTTGGGAAGGTTTTTTAATTTAAGACACTATGAAAAATTTAACATTTATCGGTTTTCTCCTTCTAGGACTTGCATTTTTACTCTACTATATGATGCCAGAGTTTTCTATGGTAAAACTTTTTGAACCCCTTAATTTAATGGGAATTTTAGCTGGAATTGGCATCGGTTTAATCATTGGTGGAATTGTAGGTTATGCGAGCAAAGGTTCCGCATTACGCGCAGAAGAAAAGAAAAAAGAGCTGAAACAATTGCGTAGAGAAAAAGAAGATCTAGAAAAACAAGCTGCAGAATTGGCACGTCAACAAACTGTAACATATGTTTCTGAGGAGGATAAGAATACACCGACTAACTACTAATCAAGTCAAACATTTAATTGGACATAAGTAGGATCCAAAATAGAAAAAGGTTACCAAATTGGTAACCTTTTTTTTGTTCATCGTTGAAGATTAATTTCGAGGAAATATGATCTAATTAGAATTCATATCCTACACCCACCATAAATAAGCTTGGTCTTGCATCATATCGAATTGTTTCATTCGTAGTATTGCTGATAAAATCTCTTTGATCATCACTAAATGCACCTTCATATTTTGCATTTAGTATGATTTTCTGAAACTGCGCTTGGGCACCAAACTGATATCCTACAGTAAATTCATTTTTTGCATTTTCCGTGAAATCATCAAACTGATTGTCCGTAGATAGATTGTAAGAAGCTACCGGTCCGATAAAAACACCCAAATTGTCTCCTAAAAGTTTGTATCCCAAAAGAACTGGAACATCTACTCGGTTGCTTTTCGCTTCTATGGTCGTTCCTGTTCCTGGAACATCGAAGTCAGTTTTAAAAGTAGTATAATAGATCTCTGGCATCAGGAAAAATGCTGCTGGCAAATTTACTTTTGCAGAAAGTCCTACATTAAAACCCACATTATTCTTACCCGATTCATTGTATGCACTTACCGCACTATTTTTAATATTTTGCCAAGATGGCGAATCGGTTTTGAAGAGTAAATTGGCCTTTCCCGCTAATTTAATCTGGGCAGATCCCATTACACTTGCAGCAACTAATATGATGCTAAATACTTTATTCATTTTTTTGAGGTTTTGTTATTACGTTGTCTATTGAAGTTTTATTAGTCTCTAAGAAATAGTCTCTCAATTCCTTAAATAACTCTGACGAATAAACGAAATCAATGAGGTTTTTATTGCCTGCATTAATCAAGATGTCTTTGTCACCTTCCCACTCTTTTATTCCCAAGCGCAGATACACAATTTTTTGACCAATGGTCATTACAGAGTTCATATCATGCGAATTAATAATGGTGGTGGTATTATATTCTTGAGTAATTTCCAACAATAAATCATCAATAATGTTTGAGGTATATGGATCCAAACCAGAATTGGGTTCATCACAAAACAAATATTTTGGGTTGTTCACAATCGCTCTTGCAATGGCAACTCTCTTTTGCATACCACCCGATATTTCTGAGGGAAATTTTCTGTTGGCTTTCTCCAAGTGCACCCGTCCGATGACATCAAAAACGCGTCTTTTCTTTTCTCGAAAAGTAAGGTTGGTAAACATGTCGAGGGGGAAAGTAATATTCTCTTCTACCGTCATAGAATCAAATAAGGCGCTCCCCTGAAATACCGTTCCGATTTCAGATCTCAATATTTGTTTTTCTTCTCTGGACATTTGGTTAATATCGCGTCCATCGAAAAGAATTTCCCCCGAGGTAGGTTGATACACATTCAAGAGACTTTTAAGAAATACCGTCTTACCAGAACCACTTTGACCAATAATAAGGTTTACTTTACCCGTTTCAAACGTGGTAGAAATTCCTTTCAGAACTTCCACTTCACCGAAGCTCTTTTTTAAATCTTTTACATCTATCATTAGCTTAGGAACATTTGAGTTAATATTAAGTTCATGATGATTATAGAAACAATGGTCCAAACCACAGCTTGCGTACTTGCACGCCCAACTTCCAGTGAACCACCTTTAACATTGTAGCCAAAATAAGCTGGAATGGTCGCAATTAAGAAGGCAAAAGCAGCAGTTTTGAAAAAGGCATACCAAATAAAATGCGAAGGCATATACATTTGAATTCCAGTGATATAATCAGCTTTGCTCCAACTTCCAGTTGCAGATCCTGCCATATAGCCACCCCAAATACCAAAGACAATACTAATTGCAATGAGTAAGGGGTTAAAAATTACACTGGCCAAAATTTTCGGAAGAATTAAAAAATTTGGAGAATTAACACCCATAATATCCAAAGCGTCAATTTGCTCAGTTACCCGCATGGTTCCAATACTGGAGGCAATATATGATCCAACTTTACCTGCTAAAATTACAGAAATAATGGTGGGAGCAAATTCCAGAATCAGTACAACCTTGGTGGCATAACCGATAAAAGAATTGGGGATGGGGAAACTTGATGCACTGAAGTTATTAAACATTTGAATCGCCACTACCGCTCCTACAAAAGTAGAGGTGAAAAGCACCAACCCAAATGAGTTTACTCCTAAATCGTAAACTTCTCTCGTGAAAAGTTTTAGAAAAATCGAAAATTTTTGGGGCCTTCTTAGCGTTTTACCTAAGAGGAGAAAGTAGGCTCCAATTTCGCTTAACAATCTTTTTAACATTCAGCTAAATTAGTCTTTTTATTATTTTTACAATTTTTTAGTTGGCGTTTTTATCTCCACCAATGACTAAAAAAATGGTCTTTATAATGATGATAGAATCCAGACTTACACTCCAGTTTTTTACGTAAAATGCATCTGCCAAGATTCGCTTTTGCATTTTAATCTCCATGTTGCCAATATCGCCACGTAAACCGTTTACTTGCGCAAGTCCTGTAATGCCAGGTTTAACCAAACTTCGTACCGAATACCGTCCAATTTTTAATTTATAAAAATCATCAACTAAAAGCATGTGCGGTCTCGGACCGACGATGGACATATCTCCGATAAAAACATTTAAGAATTGGGGCATTTCGTCTAAACTTGTTTTGCGTAAAAACTTACCAATTTTGGTGATTCTTTTATCATTTTCACTGGTTGTATTCTTAGTACATTGGTCATTCACCAACATGGTCCGGAATTTAAAACAGTTAAAGACTTCATCATGAAAGCCATATCTTTTCTGCAGAAAAAAAACGGGTCCTTTACCATCAAGTTTAATGAGTAAAGCGATAATCGGAAAAAGCCAGGAGCAGACAAATACCAATATAATGGAAGAAAAAAGGATATCAAAAGTTCTTTTAATTAAAATATTGGTGAAATAATCCAAAGGAAATTTGGACCGAAGCAAAACGGGTTGCATTTCAATATAACCCAAGTCAAACTGAAAGAAGTTATTTTTTATAATACTCGGAATCAGGGAAACGCGGACTTTATGAAGTTCTGCCAAACGGTAAATTTCTTGCTCCTCATCCTTTAAAAATTTATTGGTGGCTAAGTACATGGTGTGGATTTGCTTCTCTTTCCAAAATCGGATTAGATTTTCAAAATTAAATTGCTCATCCTCCGCGTATTCATGAATTTTAAAACCGTAATCCTTTCTTTCTGTTAAAATATTTTGTAAAATTTCTGTGGAGGAGTCACCTTTTAAAAACATAATGTTTCTATAGTTCAGTCCCATCGTCCGCAAATACTTCAAAGAGATAAAGACAATGGTTTTTATAATGAAAAGGAGAAAAAATAATCCGGTCGCAATGAGAAAACGATCTTGTTTCAGAAATTCATTGTTGCTGATTTTTGCCAAAAGTACCACGCCGAAAATAAAAATAAAGATGTGCGTAATAAGGCGTTCCAGATAAATAGTATAGGTTAAATTCCTCGCAATAGAGTATAATTTAGTTCTTCCACTTAAAAGAATCCAAAAGAAGACCAAGAGGGAAAGCAAAATAAGATTTTCTTCAAAAACATTTTTCTCAAAATTGAAATCAATATTTCGCATGAAAAAAAACAGGAAAACCCCGATGATTACCAGAACATCCAGGATAATAAATAGCGCTTTGAAATATCTAGAAAATCGAAGTTTCTGCATACTGCCAAATTATAAGAAAAGTAAATTTAAAATAATTTAGGGAATATTCAAGTATTTATGAGTCTGCACAGAGGCTTGCCATTTTGGGTTGGCCAATATAAAATCTGTAATTTTTGGATAGATTTCATCGCGCTTACTCCATTCACTTTGAAGATACAATTTGCAGTTCCCAGAAACTTTTGCGGCCTGCTCTTCTGCGAATTTAAAATCACTGTTGTTAAAAACAATCATTTTCAGTTCGCTGGCTTTGGCATAAATCGCTTCTTTTGGCAAACCCGTTTTTTTCGGAGATAGGGTGATCCAGTCTAGGTTTCCGCTCATTTCATAGGCGCCAGAAGTTTCAATATGGATCTCGCACCCGAGTTCTTTTAATCTGCCTGTAAGAATTTCTAAGTTCCACATCAAAGGTTCACCACCCGTTAAAACGATGGTTTTACAATGTTTTGCGGCCGTTTCTGCTATTTGCAAAGCATCCATTAAAGGATGAAGATTGGGATCCCAACTTTCCTTCACATCACACCAGTGGCAACCTACGTCGCAACCGCCTAACCGGATAAAGTATGCCGCCTTTCCCGTATGTGCACCTTCTCCTTGTAACGTATAAAAATGCTCCATCACGGGGAGCATTTTTCCTAGTTTCATTAAAATATTTTCTTCTTCTTTAATCATTATATACGGAAGTTTTATACGCTAAAAGTGTATTTTTCATTAACATTGCTCTGGTCATTGGTCCTACACCGCCCGGAACAGGAGTAATCCAACCGGCTTTTTCTTTACAACTTTCAAAATCGACATCACCGATTAAACGGTATCCTTTTTCAGAATCATCTTCTACCCTTGTAATTCCCACATCAATGATAATCGCACCTTCTTTAATCATGTCCGCTTTTAGAAAATTTGGATCTCCTAAAGCTGTAATAATGATGTCAGCTTTTTTTGTAAAATCCTCTATATGTGGAGTATAGGAGTGGGTTAATGTTACCGTAGAATTTCCGGGGAAATCTTTTCTGCCCATTAAAATGCTCATCGGTTTTCCTACGATTCTACTTCTACCAATCACCACGCAGTGTTTTCCTTTGGTGTCAATGTGATATCTCTCTAACAGTGTTATAATTCCGAAAGGCGTTGCCGGCAAGAAAGTGGCCATTTCCAAAGCCATTTTTCCAAAATTTTCTGGATGAAATCCATCCACATCTTTTCTTGGATCAATTGCCATGATGATTTTCTCTTGGTCAATTTGCTTTGGTAAAGGGAGTTGTACAATAAATCCATCAACGTCTTTGGATTTATTTAATTCGTCAATGGTCTCTAAAAGTTCCGCTTCAGAAACAGTACTTGGGAAATCAATCATTGTTGATTTAAAGCCAACTTCTTCGCAATCTTTAATTTTATTTTTCACATAAGTCATGCTCGCGCCGTTTTTTCCGACGAGAATCGCTACTAAATGCGGTGGTCTATGTTTTCCGGCTACAATTTTTTCTACTTCTACGCCAATTTCTTTTTTTATCTCCTTGGAAACCTTTAATCCATCAAGAATTTTTGCCATTTCTATTTACTTTAAATTGATTTAAATTTTATTGATGCTTTTTGTAATAATTCATCAAACCATTTGTCGAAGAATCGTGGGATTGGATTTGCTCATCTTCTGTTAATTCTGCCAATATCTTTCCGGCTAAGACTTTTCCGAGTTCTACACCGTACTGATCGAAACTGAAAATGTTCCAAATAGCACCTTGAACAAAAATTTTATGCTCGTATAATGCGATTAATTGTCCTAAGGAAAAAGGAGTTAACTCTTTGTAAAACAAAGAGTTAGTCGGAGTATTTCCGTGAAAAACCTTGTAATTTAATAGTCCCTTCGTCTCTTCTTCCGATTTTCCGGCAGCCAATAATTCTTCTTTTACTTCTACCTCATTCTTCCCAAAAGCTAGAGCTTCAGTTTGAGCAAAAAAGTTGGCGAGCAACTTATCTTGGTGATCAGAAACATCATTGCACGATTGAGCGTAGGCAATAAAATCTGCTGGAATTAATTCCGTTCCTTGATGAATTAATTGATAAAAGGCGTGTTGACCATTAGTTCCAGGTTCTCCCCAAATAATTGGCCCCGTTTCATATTCTACAAAATTTCCATTTCTGTCTACACATTTTCCGTTGCTTTCCATATCACCTTGTTGAAGATAGGCAGCGAAACGATCTAAATATTGGGAGTAAGGCAATACGGCATAAGAACCCGCATCAAAAAAATTACGATACCAAATCCCTAAAAGTCCCATCAGAACAGGAACGTTTTCTGTAAAGTCTGCAGTTTGAAAATGGATATCAGTTTCATGAGCTCCTTTTAATAATTCTTCAAAGTTTTCATAACCCACCGTAAGAACGATGCTTAAACCGATGGCACTCCAAAGGGAATATCGGCCACCGACCCAATCCCAAAACTCGAAAATATTTTCCTCTGCAATTCCGAATTTTTTCACGGAATCTGTATTGGTAGAGAGTGCTACAAAATGTTTTGCAACATCATCTGCTTTTCCACTTTTCAAAAACCAGTCTTTTGCAGAGGCTGCATTGGTCATGGTTTCTTGCGTGGTAAATGTCTTAGACGCAATGATAAATAAAGTTGTTTCTGGATTTAGTTTTTTTAAAACTTCTGCAATATGATTACCGTCTACATTAGAAACGAAATGCACATTTAGTCTTGTTTTAAAGTGTTTCAACGCAGAACAAACCATCACCGGACCTAAATCTGAACCTCCAATTCCGATATTGACAACATCTGTAATTTCTTTGCCTGAAAATCCTTTGTGTTCCCCAGAAATAATTTTCTCCGAAAATGTTTTCATTTGATTTAAAACCTTCTTGATGCCGGGTTTTATATTTTTACCGTCCACCAGAATTTCTTTGTCTGTAAAATCTCTTAACGCAGTATGTAAAACCGCTCTACCTTCAGTTTCATTAATTTTCTCTCCAGAAAACATGGCATCGATGGCTGATTTTAAATCACATTCTGTTGCTAAGTTTTGTAATAACTGAAAAGTTCTTTGATCAATTAAATTTTTGGAATAATCGAAAAGGTAGTTTTCTCGCTGTACAGAAAATTGGTTAAAACGCTCTGCATTATATTGAAAAAGCGTGCGAAGTTCGAAATCGTTTTGGGCAAAATGATCTTGAAGCTCTTTCCAGGCTGTAGTTTGGGTAGGATTTATTTTAGGTAACATGTGCGGAATTTTAGTTTTTTAATCTTAAAATCTTACAATTTTAAAATCGGGGCAAATTTACGGAAAAATAAAACCTCTGAGAAATTACAGAGGTTTAGTTTAGAAGAGATTTACGGAGTTTTATTGATTAACAGATTGTGTGTTCTTCATTTATACACTTACGTTAATGCTTACTCATATTTAATGCTTACTTCAAGTCAATACTCGTAGCCTTCTCAGTAATTTTTCTTTTTTTGAAAAAATATAAAACGATAGCTGCCAAGAGAGCCATTGGCCAAATCGAAAGCAATCCTATGATCAATTTTTGGATTAAATAAAATCCTTGAATCAAAGAATTTTTCACCTCATAGAAGAAATTTGTCCCGTATTTCTGATCGATGTTACTTGTGTTGATCACCCCAATTTCTGCTATTCTCATTTGTGGTTCATTGATCAATAGTTCAACCGTGCTGTATTTTATCTGATCTGAAATTTGAAAAGCAGCGTTCTTCTGATAATTTCCTTCCGATTCATTTTCATTAGCTAGGATCACTTTCACTTTATTGTTTGCAATTTTTTCAATGTTTCCAGCGATTTTTGCATTTCTCTTCGCTTCTAATTCGGCGAGTTTAATATTTGCAGTAACGTCTTCTGCCAAAATATTTCTGGAGTTTAAAAAAAGTTTTAGATTATTAATTTGGGTTAGAAAATCTCCTAACTTTTCGGTGGGAATCCTAACTTGCATCGTGTTTTGGGTTTGAAATTTCCGCACAAGAATCGCATCATTATCTGAGGTGTTATACGTGTTTTCGGAAATAATATTGGAGTTTAACCGGCTGGAAGTCACAAAGCCGCCTAGATTTTTCAAAGTGTTTTCTATCGCAATAGTCGATTCATAAACATCTTTCACTTCCATACTAACTTCTGCAGTTTTGATAAATTGCTTTTCTTTCACTTGTAAAGTTGCAACGGTAGAAACGCTATCCATCATCACAGAAGATTCAGAACTTAGGTCCGCAGATCTATAGGCGGTTTCGGAATTTTCATTTTTATTACATGCAGAAACAGAAAAGAATAGCGTAGAAACTAGTAAGGATTTTACAATAGGATTTTTCATAACTGATAAGTTTTGGGAGTTTGTTCCCTCAAATGTCAGTAGGAATCCTTTGTAAAGTTTGTAAATTGACTTTAAAGTTTTTGTAAACGCAATTGTTATTTTAAACCTTTGATAAATAAGGTTTTGTAAATAAAATATTCTCAAAAAATTTGAAAGTATTTTATTAATATCAATATTTTTGAGGGTAATTTGCTACTCTTTTTCCTCTAAAGTTATCTTTTTAGTGATTTTGTACTTTCTTCGGCGTCTGTTTAATTTGCTTTCTTCGCCCAAAACTTTTCCCCAAGGCTCCATCCCTTCCACTCTTTCAAATATAATTTTTAAGATTGCCAATAAAGGAATGCTCAGGAACATGCCAGAAATTCCCCACAATTGCTCTCCAATCAATAGTCCGATGAACGTAAAAAGCGCGTTGATCTTTACTTTGGAACCAACCACCAAAGGCAAAATGATATTTCCGTCTACAGCATGAATGGCAAAATATCCCAAACCAACCAATAAAGTGTGATTTCCGCCGGTAGCGAATGAAATTAAGCACGCTAAAAGTGCGGAGAAGATAATTCCCACGTAAGGAATGACATTGAGCAAGCCGGTTAAGACTGCTAATAATATTGCATATTTTACCCCTAAAATCGTCAATAAAATTGCTGTTAAAATACTAACAATGATAATTTGTATGACCAATCCAGAAATATATTCTTTGATAATCTTTTGGATTTCTGCAATTCCTTCATTTACTTTTTCGAAATGATTTTCTTTGAAAACGGAAATGATAAAACGGTATAAAACTCTGCGATAATTTAAAATGAAGATGAAAAATAGAGCGCTAAATAAGAAAAACGCCATCGCCGAAGAAAACATAGATACCGTAAATCCTAAAATCAGAGCGGTTGATGCTAAAAGTTTTTCTAAACCTTGATTGATGTAGGTCATCTGACGATTGATCTTCAGGTTAAAAGTTTTAGAAACCCAAATTTGCAGTTCATTAAAAGACTTAAAAACCTGTTCCTTTAACACCGGAAAATCATTTACAAAATCACTCATTTGAGTAGAAAAGAAATAAATGAGTCCATATAGAAAAATGAGCATGACCAAAAGCGAAGAAAAAGTGGAGAAAACTCGGGAGAATCGAAGCTTTTTTTCTAAAAAATTAGTGAAGGGCAAAAATAAAAGTGCCATTAAAACGGCAAAGAAAAGCGGGGCTAAAATTCCCTGTCCAATCATGGCCAAATAGCCCACGGAAAGGATGCTGATTAGAATTAAAGGCAATCTTAAAACAAAGGGTAATTTTATTTCTCTCATGCTGCAAAGTAAAGCAAAAAAGGAACTCGTAAAAAAGGCGTTTCAAAAAAATTGAAACGCCTTTTTATATTTATTTAATCCAAAGCCAATTCGATGACTTCGCTCATCCTCTTAACATAATGAATATTGAGATTTTTCAGATAATCTTTTTTGATTTCTTCTACATCTTTCCGGTTTGCATCACATAAAATAATATCCTTGATTCCAGCTCTCGTGGCGGCGAGGAGTTTCTCTTTGATTCCACCCACAGGCAAAACTTTTCCACGCAAGGTGATTTCTCCTGTCATGGCGAGATGCTCTTTCACTTTTCTATTATGAAAACTAGAAACAATGGAAGTCAACATGGCAATTCCGGCTGAAGGCCCGTCTTTAGGAGTGGCACCTTCGGGAACGTGAACATGAATATTTTTGGTTTTAATGTCTTTCGAAGAAATTCCAAGCTCTTCATGTTTGGCTTTAATATATTCCAAAGCAATCGTAGCAGATTCTTTCATCACATTACCGAGATTTCCCGTCATGGTCAAAATTCCTTTTCCTTCGCTTAAAATACTTTCTATAAAGAGAATATCACCGCCAACTTGCGTCCACGCTAAACCTGTAACCACTCCGGGAACTCCTGTAATTTCGGAAAGACTTTTTGGTCTTGGAACGCCTAAAATTTCATCAATTTTGGCGATGGAAATTTTTGGCTCATATTCTTTTTCCATGGCTGTTTGTAGCGCAACCCATCTTGCCACGGCCGCAATTCTTTTTTCCAAAGCACGAACTCCACTTTCTGAAGTATGTGCATCTACAATATGTTTCAGTTCGGGATGACCGAGTTTAAAAGATTTCGCCTCTAAACCATTCTCGTCCATTTGTTTTTTGATGAGGTGTCTCTTGGCAATTTCTACTTTTTCTTCTAAAGTGTATCCAGCAATTTCGATGATTTCCATTCTGTCTAAAAGCGGTCTTTGTATGGTAGAAAGAGAATTTGCGGTAGCGATGAACATTACTTTGGATAAATCATAACCCAGCTCCAGAAAATTATCGTAGAAGGAATTATTCTGCTCCGGATCCAAAACTTCTAATAAAGCTGAACTTGGATCGCCATGAATTCCCGTGGCAATTTTATCAATTTCGTCTAAAACAATAACAGGATTGGATGTTCCGGCTTTTTTGATAGACTGTAAAATTCGTCCAGCCATCGCACCGATGTATGTTTTTCGGTGTCCACGAATTTCGGATTCATCATGCAATCCTCCTAAAGAAATTCTAATATACTCACGATGCAAAGCATCTGCAACGGATTTTCCTAAAGAAGTTTTTCCAACTCCAGGGGGGCCAACCAAACATAAAATTGGAGATTTCATGTTGTTTTTCAATTTTAAAACCGCCATGTGTTCCAAAATTCTTTTCTTAATATCTTCTAACCCAAAATGGGCTTTGTCTAAAACTTTTTCTGCTTTACTAATATCAAAAACATCCTTGGAATATTTATCCCACGGCAAATCTGTGAAGAAATCAAGATAATTACGTTGCACATTGTAGTCGGGGGAATTGGGATTTTGTCTTTGCAACCGTCCAACTTCTTTCTTAAAATGAGCATCTACTTCCTCATTCCATTTCACTTTTGCAGCTTTTAGTAATAATTCTTCTACATCAGATTCTGGTCCGCCTCCCAATTCTTCTTGAATAGTTCTAATTTGCTGATTGAGAAAATACTCTCTTTGACTTTTATCTAATTCCCGATTTGTCTTTTGATGAATTTGATTGCGCAATTCTAATTTTCGGAAATCATCATGCATCAATTCATAGCATCGAAGGGCGCGGTTCATCAAACTTTTTTCTTCTAAAAGTTTTTGCTTGTCGATGGAAGAAAAACTAGCATTAGTACAAATAAAGTTGAGCAAATCTTCATTATCTGTCATATTTTTGATGGCAAAATTAGCGGCATTTGGTATGTTAGGATCCAGGTCGATAATCTTCAAAGCTAAATCCTTGATGTTTTCTAGAAGTGCATTATACTCCTCAACTTTCCTAGTTGGTACGTCTTTTAGCTTGGTTATTTCCGCTTTGAAATAAGGTTTTGCAGAGGTATAGTTTTTAACTTTAAATCTACCAAAGCCTTTCATAATAGCGGTCACATTACCTTCTGGAAGTTTAATGATTTTGATAATTTTTGCTAAAGTTCCAATCTGATATAAATCTTCTTGCGTTGGTTTCTCTATGGAAGAATTCTTTTGACTAACAATTCCTATAAACTCATTGCTTTTCTGCGCTTCTTCCAAAAGTTGGATGGACATTTCTCTTCCGGCGGTAATAGGAATTACGACTTTTGGAAACATCACCATATTTCTTACCGGCAAAATGGGAAAATTGATTTGATCTTTATTATCCTTCGTCTCTATTACACCGGAAATATCTAATTCTTCTGCAACAATACTAAACCCATCATCCATAATTTCATCAAAACTGATGTCCTCAAATTCTTTCATATCTATTTAATGACATATTGTCATTTTAATTGTTTGGGCGTTCTTTATGCACCCTATTTTGTTTACTATTTTCCCTTATTTAAAAGGCCTCTATATTTTGACAAGCACTATGCCAACAAAAACTTTAGACAAAATTTCCATTTATGATTAATTTATTTCCGTATTAATAGCTAAATATTTTTCTCTATCTCTTAAAAATGTGTATTTTCGCAAACTGATAAAATTATACAAAAAATGGCAGTTTTAGGAGCAATTAGAAACAAACCGTGGCTTTTGATGGGAATCATCGCAGTTGCAATGTTAGCATTTGTAGTGAATCCAGATAGTTTAGAAAAATTATTTGGCCCAGAACCAGGTGTTTACGGGGAAGTTAATGGTGATAAAATAACAAAAGAAGATTTTGATGATCAACTTTTTATTTTGCAGCAACAAGCGCAGCAGCAAGGTCAACCTACAAAAGGTTTGGAGGAGCAAGCGTGGCAAATGGTGGTGCAGTCTAAATTAATTGAGCAGCAATTTGATAAAATGGGACTTACCCTTACGGAGGATATGTTCTGGAACCAACTGCAATTTGATCCTATGTTTGCACAAAATCAAGAAAATTTCGATGCAAAAGGTAATTTCAAAGGGCAAGAAATTAAAAAACAAGTTGAAGAGCTAAAGACTAGTGGTAATGCGGAAATGCTCAACAACTGGAGTAAAACAAGAAAAGCCATTGAGTACAGAATGATGGCCAGACAACTTTTTGCTAATATTTCTACAGGTATTACCGTTGGGAAAAAAGAAGCTGAAGAAATGATGAAGCAAAGAGATCAGGTGGCTGCAATTGATTTCGTGAAGGTGGATTATGATACTTACGCGAAGAAAAACCCAGTTAAGATTACAAGAGAAGATTTAGAAGCTTATATTAAAAGTCATCCGATTCTATTTAAAAGAGATGCAAGTAGAAATATAGGATTGGTTTATTTTCCTGCAGCACCAAGTGCTCAAGATGATGCCGTAGCGAAAACCGAGATTAATAAATTGTTTACAGTAGGTAGTGAGGTGAGTGGCGGAACAGAAAGTTTCCAAAACACAGCAAATGACTCCATGTTTATTGCATTAAATTCCGATTTGCCTTTTAATCCACAGTATTTTTCTGGCGACCAGTTACCTGCCGCAATCAAGGATCAAGTTGGAGGTGCAGCGGTCGGAACAACTTTTGGACCATACAAAGAGCAAAACTATTATGTAGTTTCTAAACTTTTGGATAAAAAACCTTCAGATTCTACACTGTCAAGACACATTTTAGTTTCTTACAAAGGAAATGAAGCTGGCGGAGATGCTACGAGAACAAAAGATGAAGCTAAAAAATTAGCTGATTCTATTGGAGCAGCAGTTAAAGCCAATCCAGCAACATTTACAGAATTCTTAAAATACTCCTCAGATCCAGGATCTGCAGCACAAGGTGGAAGTGTAGGTTGGACAACTCCAGCAACGCCATTTGTTCCCGAGTTTTTAAGCTTCTTAGCAAATAATGGAAAAGGAGCAACAGGAGTAGTAGAGACGCAGTTTGGGTATCACATTATCAATATTGAAGATAAAAAAACTGGCGCGATGTCTTATAAAGTTGCCAATCTAGCGAAAGCGGTTAAACCATCAGACAAAACAGAAAATGAGATCTATACCAAAGCAACCAAGTTTATTCAGCAGGTTCAAGGTAAATCTTTCAATGAATTTTCTAATGTAGCGAAGAAAAACAATTACCAATTCTCTAATCCTACTGAAGTGGGACGTTTCCAAGGAACATTACAAGGTTTGGCCACAGATAAGGATGAAGATGTAATTGCTTGGGCATTTGATAAGAAAAGAGAGAAAGGAGATAGTGAAATTTTCACCGTTGATGGAACGGGAGACCGAATCATTGCCTACGTAAATGGGGTACAAGATGCAGGTCTTGCTGATGCAGAAGCAGTTCGTCCACAAGTAGAGCCCTTGGTAAAAAACAAAATTTTAGCAAAACAGATTTCAGATAAAATTATTGCTGCGAAGGCGACAACTCTTGATCAACTTGCAAAATTATTTACTGTAACTAAGCAATCAGCAGATGTAAATTTGCTAAGCCCACAAGTTGCAGGTGCTATGGAGCCTAGAGTTGCAGGCGCTGCTTTTGGAGTTGCAAAAGGAAAACTATCTAATCCAGTAGAAGGGAGCACGGGAGTTTACGTTGTAGTGAAAAAATCTGAAACTGTGAATAAACAACCTGGTGACATCAAACAAATTACCGAGGCGATTGCAAGTCAAAACGCTCAGCAATTTGGTCAGGCTTTATTGAAAAGTTTACAAGACAATGCGAAGATTGAAGATTATAGAATTGAAGTTTATAACAGTCAAGCTTCTCAACAGCAATAAGAAAGCAAATTAAAATAATTTCAGAAGCGACTTTTTTAAGTCGCTTCTGTTGTTTTTTGCAGCACGGTTTTTGAATGGTGTTCGATTAATTTGTATTATATTTGTTCATCAAAAAATTAAGTTAAGTGAAGTTTTCAAGAGAAGTAAAAGCAGGATTAATCGCACTTTTAGCGATTGTAGGGTTCGTTATTCTGTTTCAGTTTATGAAAGGTAAAAGCCTTTTCACCACCGATAATATATTTTACGCCAAATTTGATAATGTGGAGGGTTTAGCAGCGTCTAATCCGGTATCTATCAATGGTTTAAGAGTTGGTCAAGTCGATCAGATTATCCCTATTACAGATAAAGACGGTAAAATTCATTTCGTAGTTAAAGTGGATATCGATGAAGATTTTGAATTTTCTAAAAGATCAACCTTAGAAATTTTCGAGCCTGGATTAATGTCTGGTAAAGAAATGCGGATCAATTTGCAATATGGGCAACCGATGGCGAAAGATGGCGATACTTTAGTTGGAGCTTATACTTTGTCAATGATGAATAACATTTCGTCACAAGTTGGACCCGTAAAAGATCAGCTACAAATCGTTTTGAAAAGAGTGGATTCATTGACCAATAATGCCAATCAAATCTTAAATGATCAAAACAGAGCAGAAATTCGCGCCTTGCTTTTAAATTTGAATAGAACAGTCTCTGCATTTGAAGGAACGTCTAGACAAACAAATGCTTTGCTGGCAAATAACGATCCTAGAATCCAGAAAGTATTGGATAATGCAAATCTCGCGACCATCAGCGCGAGAACATCTATCGATAAATTCGGACGGGTTGCAGATGAGGTAGATGTACAAAAATTGAATAATACCATAGATAAATTAAGCACCACTTCAGAAAAACTGAATGATGTAATTTCTGGCATTCAAAATGGAGAAGGCAGCTTAGGTAAATTAACCAAAGATGAGCAACTCTACAATAATCTAAATACAGCCTCAGACAATCTGAATAAATTGATTGAAGATCTAAAAGAGAATCCAAAACGCTACCTTAACTTCTCTGTTTTTGGTAAAAACACTAAAGATTAAACCGTCTCAATATGCAATATATTGACAATATTATTTTCCTGATTGCCTTAGTTCTTGGCTTCGGAATCTTCGTCAAAGGATTCAAAGAAATTTATCGCAATATTAAGTTGGGTCGCAAAATTGACCGAACTGACCAACCAGCCGTTCGCTGGAAAACCATGGGAAAGGTCGCCATGGGTCAAAGCAAAATGGTGAAGCGCCCGATCGCGGGAATTTTACACATTATCGTTTATGTTGGTTTTATCATCATCAACTTTGAATTGCTGGAGATTATTATCGATGGTATTTTTGGGACTCACCGATTTTTAGCGGGCATTATAGGGACAGTGGCTTATGGTTATTTCACCGCGACGCTGGAGATTTTAGCGCTACTCGTAACCGTAGCGGTTGTCATTTTCTTTATCCGAAGAAATTTTTTCAGCATCAAAAGGTTTAATATGAAGGAACTTTTTGGGTGGCCAAAGAAAGATGCAAATTGGATTCTGATTATAGAATTCGCTCTGATGATTGCTTTCTTCACGATGAATTCTGCAGACTTGGCGATGCAAAAACGCGGTCTTTTAAATATGCACGGAAGCTTTCCAATATCTGGGAATCTTCTGACACCCGTATTTGAAAATTTTGGAGATACTGCTTTAATGCTCACGGAAAGGGGAGCGTGGTGGTTCCACTTTTTGGGGATTTTATTCTTCATGAATTACCTTTATTACTCAAAACATTTACATATTATCTTAGCTTTTCCAAATACTTGGTTTGCTAATCTAAAACCTAAAGGCCAGTTTACGAACCTGAATTCTGTTACCAAAGAAATCAGATTAATGATGGATCCAAATGCTGATCCTTATGCTGCGGCACCAGAAGATGATCCTAATGAAGTTCCAGAAAAATTTGGCGCAAGTGATATTTTTGATTTGAATCAAGTCCAGTTATTGAATGCTTATTCTTGCACAGAATGTGGTCGCTGTACCGCAGTTTGTCCTGCATCCATTACTGGTAAAAAACTGTCTCCACGTAAAATTATGATGGATACCCGAGATCGAATTGAAGAAGTTGGTCAAAACATCAATAAAAACGGAAAGTTTGTAGATGATGGTAAGAAATTATTAGACGATCATATTTTAAGAGAAGAACTTTGGGCGTGTACAACTTGTAACGCTTGTGTAGAAGCTTGTCCAGTATTAATTGATCCGCTTTCCATTATTGTGGATATGAGGAGATTTTTGGTCATGGAGCAATCTTCGGCACCAAGTGAATTGAACGTAATGATGACCAATGTTGAAAATAATGCAGCGCCATGGGCTTATAATCAAGCCGATCGTTTAAAATGGACAACTGAGTAATACAAAAATCGTAATTGTAACAGTTTAGGCAAGTTCGTAAATGTTACATTGATAAATATAAGAATGGATTTCACTATAAAAACAATGGCAGAATATGCTGCCGAGGGAAAAGCACCAGAAGTGTTGTTTTTCGTAGGTTGCGCCGGGAGTTTTGATGACCGAGCAAAAAAAATCACCAAAGCCCTCTGCAAAATATTAGATAAAGTAGGCGTAGAATTTGGCGTTTTGGGTCAAGAAGAATCATGCAATGGCGATCCCGCAAAACGTGCTGGAAACGAGTTTGTTTTCCAAATGATGGCTTTAACGAATATTGAAGTGATGAATGGATATGGCGTGAAGAAAATTGTTACTGCTTGTCCACATTGTTTTAATACTTTAAAAAATGAATATCCTAGTTTAGGTGGGAATTTTGAAGTAATGCACCACACCCAGTTCCTCAAAAAGTTAATGGAAGAGGGCCGACTGAAAATTGAAGGCGGAACTTTTAAAGGAAAAAAAATCACCTTCCACGATCCCTGTTACTTGGGGAGAGGAAATGGAGAATATGAAGCACCACGGCAGCTTTTGCAAAAATTAGATGCAGAATTGGTAGAAATGAAAAGGTGTAAATCGAATGGTTTATGCTGCGGCGCAGGTGGCGCACAAATGTTTAAAGAACCAGAAAAAGGGGACAAAGACATTAACATAGAGAGAACAGAAGAAGCATTGAGCGAAAATCCAAATATCATCGCGACGGGTTGTCCGTTTTGCAATACCATGATAACAGATGGCATTAAACATTTCAATTCCAACGTAGAAGTGAAAGATATCGCCGAATTATTAGCAGAAGCAGACGATTTATAATGAAAACCAAAGTCCTTTATTTCCTCATGATTGCCGGAGCATTGCTCTTTATCCTTAACATTTGGTCTGCAGATTTTGATACAGAAAAAATTAATTTTTGGAGCGCAGGTGCAAGTTTATTGATGATTGTATTAGGTTATATCGAATTAAAAAAGGTGCCGAAAGATGAAAATTGAAGAATCAACAATTGAGGAAGCTACAGATTACCGCGTGATCATCTATCCCGCTTCTCGAGCTTTTACCCCCAAAGAAAGTAAAGTTATTACTGAAAAACTGTACGACTTTCTTGCAACTTGGGCAGCGCATGGAAAACCACTTTCTTCTTCTTTTAAAGTAGAAAAAAATCAATTCATTATTATTTGTGTAGATGAAGATAAGGAAGCCGCTTCAGGTTGTTCCATTGATGCCTTAGGTAAAGTGATGAAAGAAATGGATCAAGAATTTCAATTGGGATTATTTGACCGCATGAAGGCGACTTATGTAGAAAATGGAATTATCAAAACGCTGAAATTGCAAGATTTTAAGAACGGTATAAAGAATGGTGAAATTTCAAAAGACATTCAAGTCTATGATTTTTCCAAGAGTTCTTATGTTGAATTTCTGGGCCAATTTTTACTTCCTTTAAATAGAAGTTGGGCCGGAATGTATCTGAACTAAAATGTTATTATTTTAATATATCCCTTTTTAACCTTGTGTTGAAAAGGGTTTTTTGTTTTTGAAGGGGAATGATGTATTTTTGTCTTATTAACATTTTACATGCGCTACAAAATTCTTTTTCTTTCTTCCTGGTTTCCCAATAAACTGGAGCCGACCAATGGAAATTTTGTGCAGCGTCATGCAGAATCAGTCTCATTACTACATGATGTCGAAATCTTGCATGCGATTGGAAATCATACTCAACCGAAAAAGTTTGTTTTTGATGATCAGCAGATTAATGGGATTAGGACTTTAATCGTTTATTATAAAAATTCAAATAATCCGTTACAAAACTTTCTTCGCAGAATGATCGCCTATAAAAAAGGATTCTCGATAATGAATCCTCCTGATTTGGTTCACGCCAACGTCATGCAGAAATCAATGCTGTTTGCGGTTTATCTAAAGCTTAAATTAAAAATTCCTTTTGTAGTTACGGAGCATTGGTCGGGCTTTTTGCAAATGAATCGCTTTAAACTTTCTAAATCAGATCTTTTTATTTCGAAAATAATCTCAAAAAATTCCAGTGCAGTTTTGCCAGTCAGCAATTTTTTGAAAAGAGATTTAAATGATAACACTTTAAACACTAAGACGGAAGTTGTCGAAAATGTGGTAGATACAAAACTCTTTAAAGTCAAAGATTCTGAACCTGAAGTTTTCACCTTTCTCCATATTTCTAATTTAATTCAATTAAAAAATCCCGAGAAAATCATCAATGTTGCGGTACTTTTATCTAAGGAGTTCAACAATTTTGAACTTCATATCGGTGGAGATGGCGATGTAGAAAAACTAAATGAATTCATCAGAAAGGCAAAAGCAGAATCATTCATAAAAACTTTTGGAACTCTGGAATTATACGAAGTTGCAGTTAAAATGAGATCGAGTTCCTGTTTCATTCTGTTTAGTGATTACGAAAATTTCCCCTGTGTTTTGCTCGAATCATTGTCCAGCGGAACTCCGGCAATTGCGACAAAGGTGGGCGGAATTCCAGAGATTATCAATGCTTCAAATGGGATTTTAATTTCTAACTCTGACCTTGAATTATATAATGCCATGAAAGACATGTTGCTGCAAAATAGTACTTTTAAGTCACCCGCTGATTTGCATCAATCCGTGGAAGATCGATTTTCTAAGCAAGTTATCGCGGAGAAATTTGATAAAATTTATCAAGAAACCATGCAGGAATTTCAAGCCTCATAAAATTTGCGTAATTTGATTAGCAATTCATTTTCCCTTAAATCAACTTCATGAAAAAAGGATTTTCCATCACCATCAACCCCCAAAACGTAGCGATAAATTCTTTTATCACAAAAGAAAATGATGATATTTATGTGCAGACATCCAGTGTAGATATTTTGTTGGAAGGTGTTCTTTTGAATAAACAAAAATTATTAAATTCCTTTGCCCTAAAGGATTTTGAGTCTTTAATTCAAGAACTGTATTTTCAAAAAAAAGAAGATTTTATTCAATTATTGGTAGGTGAATTTCGAGGTTTTATCTACGATAAAGTCCAGCAAAAATTAATGGTCTTTACAAATGTTACTTCCACTCAACGTGTTTTCTACGGTAAGTTCGGGGAGACTATTTTTATTGATACCAGTTTGGTTCGCTTAAGCGAAATGTTGAAAAGAAGTGATTTTGCTGTTGAACCCGATTTAGAATCGCTTTATCAATTACTTTGTTTTACGAATTTGCCGGAAAGGAAAACGCCAATTCAGCATATTCATAAAATTCTAGATGGGCACTTCTTAAACATTAATGTAATAGAAGTTATTTCAAATGAAGTGGAATATTTTAATTTGTCTGAATACTCTCGATTTAACGGTAATAAGAATGCGGCAATCGACCAAATTCACGAAATATTTCAGGAATCGGTGCTTTTAGAATATGATAAAGACACCGAATTTGGCACTCATCATCTTGCTCTTTTAAGCGGGGGGTTAGACAGCCGAGTAGCCATGATGTATGCCGTGAAAAATAATCGTAAACCAGATAACGCTTTGTGTTTCTCGCAGTCTGATTATTTTGATCATACCATTTCGGAAAAGATTGCGGAAGATTTACATATCCATTATGAGTTTATTCCTTTAGATGGAGGCAAATTTCTGAAAGAAATTGATGCGCTCACCGAAATTTCTGAGGGAATGGTTTTGTACACGGGTGGAATCCATGTGCAACACGCCGTGAAAAACATGCAGTATGAAAATTTCGGATTATTTCACAGCGGTCAAATTGGGGATGGAGTTTTGGGCGGATTCAATACGGAACCGAAAAGGAAAAAACCGACTTCATTTAAAATTGTAGAAAATCTGAAATTTCTACCCCAAGTCCAATCTTCTCTCACAAATATTTTAAAAAATTATGAGTCGGAAGAGCTTTTCCTCTTACGTAATGTTGCTTACAACCGCACAATTTTAGGTGCGCACGTTTTTCAGCAAAAGCGCTATCAAACCTCGCCGTTTATGACGCAGGATTTTTTAAAATTTGCCATTTCACTACCGGAAGAATGGAAGTTTAACCACAGATTTTACATTGAATGGATCAATAAACATTGCAAAGAAGCCACAAATTATCGGTGGGAGAGAACGCTTTTAAAACCAAATGCGCCCTGGAAAACTACTTTTGGAGACCAATTTGTAAAGCGCGGATTTAAGATTTTAAATGAAAAAATTTTAAGAACGCCGCAAAATTCCAGCATGTATCCTTATCAATTTTATTTTCATGGCGACCCACAGATTCAGACTTATTATCAAGAGTATTATGATCACAATATTCATCGTTTAGAAAATTATCCGGAATTATTAAAAGACGTTCAAGAACTTTTCGAAACGAAAGATTTTAATTTGAAATCGAAGGCCATTAATATTTTATCAATATTTAAACTATATTTTTAAGGGTGAAAAGTCTACGAATTTTTATCGCAGAATTTTTTAATAACAAAGGGCAACACGTATTTTTGTCTTTGCTTATTGCAAAAATTTGCGCATTTCTCGGTGCTCTATTCGTTATCCGACTTTTACCGGAAAGTGAATTTGGAACAATCAGCATTGTAGCGTCTGTGTTTGCGATTTTTGCTCCCTTTAGCGGCTTCGGAAGTCAGCAAAGTTTGTTGCGATTTGGATCAGTTTCGGAAGGTTTGCAGGAGAAAAAAGCACTTTCCAAGTATCTTTTGCTGAAAGGTTTCACTTATCAACTTTTGTTGAGTATAATTTTTCTTTTAATCAGTTTTTTTTATGTGTCGAAATATGAAGATATTTTTTATGTTTTTCTCCTGTTTTCTGCGCGTTTGATTGGCTTTTACTTTTTAAACCATCTGCAATCTGAGTTTAGAATTTTTGGAAACAATAGGGGATTTGCCAAGCTAACCAATACCGTAAATATTGCTGGACTTGTATTGCTCTTTTTGCTTACTTATTTTTTTGGTTTAATGGGTTACTTGAGCGCCATTGCAATTACACCCTTTTTAGCTTTTATATATTTCAAAAAACATAATTACAAATCAATTTCTGGTAGTTTTAATTTTACGAAAAAAGAAATCTGGAATTACGGATTTCATGCTTCTGGAACTGCCATGCTTTCGGATTTGCTCTTCTCTGCGGATATTTTAATGCTCAGTTTTTTATTGGATGAATCTGCGGTGGCTAACTATAAAGTAGCTCTTTTAATTCCGGCCAATATTACTTTTTTGGCCTTAACTTTCATGCAGAGTGACTTTCCAATATTGGCGAAGAATTTTCAAAACAAAGTCTATCTCAGGAATTATATCCATAATTATTACAAGATTTTTCTTCCGGTAGCAATTGGTATTTTTATCGTGGGTTCGATTTTCAATGACAAGATTATTCACCTGTTTTTTAGTGCGAGATATGCTGATAATGGTCTTGTTTTCTCCGTTCTTTTAGGTGCATTTTGTTTGAATATGCTACTGCGAAATTTGTATGGAAATTTACTCTCTGCAGTAGGTAAAATGAAAGTAAACACAGGCGTTTCACTAGTTACATTGGCACTTTTAATAGTTTTTGCTGGAGTTCTCGTCAAGAAGTTTGGCGTATTGGGAATGGCCATAAGTTTAAGTTCGAGTATGTTTATCGGGGGACTTTTGCTGATGTTCGCCTTTAATGTCTATTTGAAAAATTTAAAATAAAGTATCTTTGTCGCCATGAAAAATGTGTTTTTTATTGCTGTGATTGGTTTTTTTGGTTTTCTTTCTTGCCGGAATGATGATCTTGTAGTGCAGCAAATTGATCAAGTTTTAAATATCTACATCGATTCCGCTGGTCAGGATATGCTCAATTCAACCCGCGCAAATTCTTATACTACCGTTCAGATGAATGATGTTTTGGGTCTTACAGATAATGCGCCAGTAAGTTTCAATTTGAAGAAAACCGTAGATACAGTTAACTATATGGAATATATTGCGGGTGCACGCAGACTTACAATTGATTCTTTGGGAGATTCTAAAAGGTATGAATCCAGAATTGCTTTGCTCTTGACAAAGAGATTAAATGATTCCGTAACTACGCTCCAAAATGACACCATGATCATTCAATACGAATCTACGCCAGAAATATTTCAGGTTTCGAAGGTATTTTACAATCGCGTTTTACAGTTTACTAAAGTTGGAAACGAGCCCAATATTGTAAAAATTCAAAAATAATTCTTAAGCAAAATACTTTTTAAAAATTGTAAATTTGCGGTACACTTGATTTGAGGTAAAATCTGCCTTAAATCTATACTAATAAATCATTATCAAATGTTACAGGTTAATTTTTTGCGCGATAATAAAGAACGCGTTTTGGAAGGCTTAGAGAAGAGAAATTTTAAACAACCAGAATTGGTAGAGGAAGCTATTTCTGCTGACGATAATCGGAAGAAGTTTCAATTTGAGCTGGATCAAAACCTCTCGGAGATGAATAAAATCTCTAAGGAAATTGGCATGTTGATGGCGCAAGGAAATAAAGAAGGAGCGGAATCTGCTAAATCTAAAACCGCGCAATTCAAAGAGAATTCTCAAACATTGCAGATTCAATTGAAGGAAGCGGAAGCGAGACTGCAAGAAATTCTTTATCTCATTCCCAATATTCCTTATGAAAAAGTAATTGGTGGAAATGGTGCAGATGATAATGAAAATATTTTTCAATCTCATGCTGTAGAAGGTTTAGGCGAAGGTGCAATTCCTCATTGGGACTTGGCGAAAAAATATAATTTAATTGATTTTGAATTAGGGGTTAAGATTGCAGGAGCTGGATTTCCCGTTTATTTTGGAAAAGGAGCCCGATTGCAAAGAGCGCTTGTTCAATATTTTTTAGATAAAAATGTTGAGGCTGGATACTTAGAAGTTAATCCGCCACATGTGGTGAATGAAGCATCTGGATATGGAACAGGTCAATTACCAGATAAAGAAGGTCAAATGTATTATTCGGAAGAAGATAAACTGTATCTCATTCCAACCGCTGAAGTTCCGGTGACCAATCTTTACCGTGACGTTTTACTAGAGGAGAAAGATTTGCCTGTAAAAAATACCGCATTTTCGCAATGTTATCGTAGAGAAGCTGGAAGTTACGGTGCTCACGTGAGAGGTTTAAACCGTCTTCATCAGTTTGAAAAGGTGGAGATTGTTCGCATAGAAAAACCAGAGAATTCTTATGCTGCGTTAGAAGGAATGGTGAAACATGTGGAATCTCTTTTACAAGATTTAGAACTGCCTTATCGAATATTGCGTTTGTGTGGTGGAGATACAAGTTTTGCCGCCGCCATGACTTATGATTTCGAGGTTTGGAGTGCAGCGCAGGAAAAATGGTTAGAGGTTTCTTCCGTTTCTAATTTTGAAACTTTTCAGGCCACAAGATTGAAATGCAGATATAAAACTGAAGGTAAATCCCAGTTTGTTCATACTCTAAATGGGTCAGCGATGGCATTGCCCAGAATTATGGCGGCTTTGCTGGAAAATAATCAGACAGAAGAAGGAATTAGAATTCCGAAAAAAATAGCGGAATATGCAAAATTTGATATGATCAGCTAAAATCGATTTAAAATAGAAAATCCCCTGAAATCTAAAGTTTCAGGGGATTTTATATATAAGAAATTAACTATTCTGTTGTGATGATTAGCTTTTTATCTTTATTCGTCAAGCCTTTTCCGCCGTCTAGTAAATCATTACTTCTCAAACTGATTTGTAGTGTTTTATTATCGATTTGTTTTACAAAATCATGTTTCCCCACAATACTTTTAATAGGTTTCTGAAACTTTATTTTGCTGGAATAATTTACATTAAACATCTTCATCATTCCGATCATTCCCTGCGCCATTTGTTTCCCGTAAACTTCCAAAGAATCACTTTTTGAGTTGGGTTTCGTAGTCGTGCTGTTCGGAGTTTCTTTTGCCATTTCTGCTAAAAATTCTGTATTGTTAAATTTATCAGTGTCAATGGTCAGTGTTTTTCCATTCCAGGTTCCTACATTTTGAAGGGGTAAATTTTTGAGTTGTTTGTTTTGGGACAGAAGACTGGTAATTTCTTTCGGCAACAACTTATCATATTTAAGGGAAAGTCCATAAAGTTCGCCTTTGTCCTTATTGAGTTTGATGAACATTTTTTTCAAGACTTTAGCGGAATCTTGATGTACTGTAATTTTTCCATTCTTTTGAATGTCATATAAACTTTTCCAATCGGTAGTGAGATTGGCCAATTCTTTTGAATCTTTAAAAGTTCCTGTGCCTTTACCCATCATATTCATCATTCCCAAAACACTTTGATCCATTAAGATATTAGATTCCATGATTGTTGCAGAATCATTATAATAAGTGGTTTCCGTATTAACGGAACAAGATTGGAGGGTGAAAATTGCGGCAATAAGCCAAATTCCATACTTTTTAATCATTTCTAAGTTTCATTTGTTCTCGGCTTTGATTAAAATTAAAGGGAAAAGTTAAGAAGATGATTGTCCGAAAAGTTTTTGAAATGTAATTAATGGCAAGATTCCATACTACCATGGTCATGATTTTTGCAATCATCGGCGTGATGAATTTGCAAGGCTTCCTTTTTCGGAGAGATGTAAGGAATACCGATTTCAAGTCCACGGAGAATGAAAAGACCGCCCAAAAGGATCATCATCACTGGAACAAATTTCAAAATTTTTATTCTGAAAGCAGAAGTCATTAAATTTCCGAGGAGCACAATAGCAAACATAAAGGGTAACGTTCCAAGTCCGAAAAGCGCCATAAATGTTGCACTTTGCCAAATTCCACCAGAGGCTAAACTTGCGGTTAGCGCCATATAAACCATTCCACACGGGAGAAATCCATTGAGAATACCCGTACTGAAACGAGATCTATAATCCGCTTTCTGAAGCAAACGACCTAAGTTCATTTTAACTTTGAGTAAAAACTTTGATAGAAAAGGAATTTTGGAGGTGAAATCTTTACCACCGAAAGAAAAAAGCGCCATTACAATTAAAAGAATTCCAACTCCAATCGTTAAATATTGTTGAAATCCAGCCATGGCAAAACCTTGACCCACAATACCCAAAACCGCTCCTAAAAATGAATACGTCACAATTCTACCGAACTGATACGTTAAGTTTTGCAGATAATAATTGGTGGCTTGTTTCTTCGTTAAACCCAAAGATAACGCGATAGGTCCACACATACCGACACAATGGAATCCTGAGGCGAATCCCAATCCAACCGCTGATATAATGAGGGTTAATTCCATTGAACGTCGTAATCCAATTGATAGGGTTTTTTATCGACTTGCCATTTCACTTTTAAAGTATAAGAACCCGCAGAAATAACTTGTTTTGGGATGCTAAAAGATTTTTGACCATCTAGTATGATGTCTTTTTTTACATCCAGGTTACTGTCATTCGTGCGGTACATATCGAAGTGCACTTTGGATTCATCTGGAGAAATACTTGCTGGAAAGTCTATTGTTATGCCACTCGCCAATTGTTTGTAAGCGGGGAGTTCTGTTAAAGTTTCTGCATTTCTTTTTGCGTCTATAACTTCTTGATATTTCAATTCTTCAGAATAATAATCATCTGTCACCATTTCTGCATTTTGCTGTCCGCTGGGGAAAATTAAAATCATAAATAAGATGAAGGCGATAAATGAGCCCAGTCCCAGTACGATTCCGTGTCCCCAATTAAATTTTTTAAACATGTATGTTAGAATTGTAGTTTGAAGGGTCCTTCGAAAAAGGTTTTGAAACTATCCAGCATTTTTCCGTTTTTATCATAAACTCCAATTTCTATGTTTTGTTTAGATAACTCAATTTCTTTTTCTGGAAAACTGATGTTGACCGTTCCTTTAGTGATTTCGCCCTTTTTAATTAATATTTTATCGGTTCCACTCAAGCTGATTTCACCATGTTGTGGTTCCAAGATTTTGATGGTCATTAATTCATCTACATTTCCTTTGTTTAAGAAAGTGTAGCTGTATGTATTGGTGATTTTTCCGTCTCTCACGAAATATGATGAACCTGCAGGCTTTATAAATTTCGCCTCTACTGTTCCTCTGTTATACAATAAAAATCCTAAGAAAGCTACCATTAAAGCCAAGACGAAAGAATACGCTTTCATTCTATTCGTAAATCGGAAAGGGATTTCTTTTTCAATCTCATCTTCCGTTGCATATCTGATCAATCCTGGTGGAAGTCCAGTTTTTACCATGACTTCATCACATGCGTCGATACACGCGGTGCAGTTTACGCATTCTAATTGTTGACCATCGCGGATGTCTATTCCCGTTGGACAAACAACCACACATTGGTTACAATCGATACAATCACCTTTTCCTTCTGCTTTTCGATCTTCTCCTTTTCTCCATTTCGAACGATTTTCACCTCTTTTAAAATCGTAATATACATTGATGGTTTGTTTGTCAATAAGAACACCTTGCAATCTACCGTAAGGACAAACGAGGGTACAAACTTGTTCCCGAAACCAAGCAAACGTAAAATAAAATGCACCAGTGAAAATTACCATCACCAAAAAACTTGCGAAGTTGGTGAACGGTCCTTCTTTGATCATGTCAAAAACTTCTTGATAGCCCACAATGTACATAAACATCCAGTGCGTGATGACTAACGAAATGATCATATAAATTGACCATTTCAAAGATCTTTTCCAGATTTTTTCGGAATTCCATTCTTGGCGGTCCAATTTCATTTGTTTATTACGGTCGCCTTCAATTGCATAATCAATTTTTCGGAATACCATTTCCAAAAAGATGGTCTGCGGACAAATCCATCCACAAAAAATTCGGCCGAAAACCACAGTAAATAATATAATAAATACAATGGATGTGATGGCTCCCAAGGCTAAGATGAAGAAATCTTGAGGATAAAAAGGCTGCCCGAAGACATAAAAATGTCTTTCTACCACATTAATTAGAAGAAAAGGATTTCCATTAATTTTAATGAAAGGCAGCGCGAAAAAAAGACATAAAAGAACGTAAGCGACTAAGGTTCGATAATTGGTGAATTTACCTTTTGGCTTGCGGGGAAAAATCCATCTTCTTTTACCCGTTTCATCCATTGTTCCTACAGAATCACGAAATGTTTCTGCAGCGATTACTTGTCCTTGTCCACCTTGAAATTTGTCATCTATTTTGTCCATGAATATAACCTATAAAAAAAAACATAACTCGAATTCTGGTATATACTGGAATTTCGAGTTATGTTTCAAAAGATATTTTTGTTTTTAATTTATTTCTCCCAGTTCGCTGGAGTTCCCTGCGGAGCAGCAGCTCCATCTGCCGGAGTAAGCGGTTTCAGTTCCTGATTAATGTGATAAATATAAGCAGCTACATTTTGAATATCAAATCCATTAATAATTCCGTTTTTCCCAAAAGCTTGCATTGCTGGATTATTTGGAGATCCATTCTCTACCATTTGGAACACGTTTTTAAATAATGTTTTCTCGGGCTGGTTGATCCAAGAATTATCTGTTAAGTTAGGACCAATTCCACCTTTTCCTCCTTCTCCATGACAAGAAACACAGTTTGTTTTAAAAACTTCTTGTCCTGCTTCTATATTGTCTGCCGAGAAAGCTGCATTCTCAATAGTTGGTGGCGGCGTGTTCTTCATGTACTCTGCAATACTTGCTGTTTGCGCTTTGTACTCTTCATCATATTCTACTTTAGTATCAGCAAAATCCGTGAGGAAGAAAGAGATCATATAAACGATACAGTAAGCAACCCCAAAATAAAATAATCCTAACCACCATTTTGGCAGTTGATTATCTAATTCCATAATACCATCAAAACCGTGATCTATTAAAATGTCTTGCTCGGTAGTAGCGGTCTGCTTCTTAAATGCACTATCATACAACCCTTTAAAATAAGGCTTGTTTTTTTCCTCAACGTACGCTAATTTCTCTACGTCCGTTAGTTTTTTAAACTTATCATTTTCGATTAGATCACCAATGGAGTTGTGGATTAATGTCAGAATTGTACTGATGACAACTGTTCCCCAAAAATAAGGTGACGAAAAGAAAGATGAATTCGGCACGAACATATAATACACAATAAAAAGAATTGCGAGTATAATAGCGATCGTTATGTAAACGGGAGTTCTTGGTTTCATATGAGCTAAATTTTATATAAAATTACAAATTTTTCTGATCAGTGCCATCATCTAAAGGATCATCTAAAGGAGCGTTTGCTACGTCATCGTAATGCCTCTTGGACCGGGAGAACACGTACCACACAATACCTACAAAAAGGAGCAGAAAAAATAACATGGCTAATGTTTGGTAAAAACCAACATTACTTCCATTTGATAAAATATCTTTTACACTTTGCGGTATCATACGTTTTTCTTTTGCGGATTAATTTGTACTGGCAGTTTTAATTTCTGTTGTTTTAATATCCGTACCTAAACGTTGCAAGTAAGCAATTAAAGCAATAATCTCTTTTTTCTCTAATGGAACAAAGTTTTCACCATCTCTCGCTTTCCTTTCTGCGTAAGCTTGTTTCACATCAGCTGCTTCTGCGTAAATATCTTTTACAATTGCGCTTGCCTGATTATCTGCCCAAACATCTGCAGAGTCCACCTGAGCTTGTGTGTAGGGAACATCAAAAACATTTTTCATGAGTTTGATTTTATCTACCATTTGGCTTCTGTCTAAATCTCTTGAGATTAACCAAGGATATCTTGGCATAATAGATCCGGCGGAAGTAACTCTAGGATTCAGCATGTGCTTGTAATGCCATGAACTTGGGTTTTTACCTCCTTCTCTATGCAAATCTGGTCCTGTTCTTTTCGATCCCCAAAGGAATGGTCTATCATAAATAAACTCTCCTGCTTTGGAATACTGTCCATTTTTACCGTTAAATCGAACCACTTCATCCCGGAAAGGTCTAATCATTTGAGAGTGACAAGAGTTACATCCTTCTCTAATGTATAAATCTCTACCTTCTAATTCTAGCGGTGAATAAGGTTTCACTGCTGCTATTGTAGGTACATTTTCTTTAATAGTTAGGGTTGGAATAATCTGTACCATACCTCCAATTGAAACTGCAACGAATGACAAGACCGTTAATAAAAGTGGAGTTCTCTCCAACCAAAGGTGAAATCCTTCTCCTTCTTTTCTTTTCTTTGTAACGTCTGCCAATGGCGGAGCTTCTGCTGGAACTTCTTTCTGGAAAGATCCATTTCGCACCGTTGCTACTACATTCACACACATTAAAATTGCACCTGAAATATAAAGCAATCCACCTACAAATCTCATTTGATAGTAAGGGATAATTGCCGTTACTGTATCTAACCAGTTTTTGTACAATAATGTTCCGTCTGGATTAAATTGTTTCCACATTAACCCTTGTGTAAATCCTGCGATGTACAAAGGAACAGCGTAAAAAATAATTCCTAAAGTTCCTAACCAAAAGTGCCAGTTTGCTAATTTCACAGACCAAATTTTGGTTCTCCACATAATTGGCAGTAAATAATAGATCATACCAAAGGTCATGAAGCCATTCCATCCTAATGCTCCTACGTGAACGTGACCAATTACCCAATCCGTGTAGTGACCAATTTTGTTTAAAGTTTTAGTTGCCAATAATGGACCTTCGAAAGTTGCCATACCATAACAGGTAATTGCCACTACAAAGAATTTCAATACTGGATTTTCTCTCACTTTATCCCAGGCTCCTCTTAAAGTTAATAAACCATTAAGCATTCCACCCCAAGATGGTGCGATTAGCATGATGGAGAAACCTGTTGCTAAAGCTTGAGCCCAACCTGGAATTGCAGTGTACTGCAAGTGGTGTGGTCCCGCCCAAATATAAACGAAGATCAAAGACCAAAAGTGAATAATTGATAATTTATAAGAAAATACTGGACGATTAGCCGCTTTTGGTAGGAAATAATACATCAGACCAAGAACAGGTGTTGTTAAAACAAATGCTACTGCATTATGTCCATACCACCATTGAACCAAAGCATCTTTAACACCAGCGTAAGCGGAGTAAGATTTCCACCCAGTAAATGTTAACGGAACTTCTAAATTGTTGAAAATGTGTAACATTGCGATAGCAACCCAAGTTCCAAGGTAGAACCAAATAGCTACGTACAAATGCCGAACTCTTCTAATCGCAATAGTCCCGATCATATTGATTCCGAAAATAACCCAAATCACCGTGATTAAAATATCAATTGGCCATTCATGTTCTGCGTATTCTTTGGAAGTGTTTATTCCCATTAAGAAGGTAATCACCACCGCTATAATCATTAATTGCCATCCCCAGAAGTGAATCCAAGAAAGGGTGTCGCTGTACATTCTGGTTTTTAAGAGTCTCTGCAAGGAGTAATAGGCTCCTGCAAAAAATCCGTTACATACAAATGCGAAAATTACCGCACTGGTGTGCAGCATTCTGATTCGGCCAAAACCAAAAGCACCATGTGTATTTATTAAACCCTGCAGATTACCACTCTGCAAACTTGCAATAGTAGCATCATCTGTCCCGAAAAGATATTCCGGAAGCTCAGGGTAAAACATCAATAATGCTGCAGTAAGTCCTAATAAAAAACCGATAAGTCCGAAAACTACGGTTGCATAAAGAAATGCACGCACGATATTGTTGTCATAACTAAATTTTTGTGTCTCCATATTACTTATCACTTTTAACTTCTTTATTTTCTTCTAAAATTTCTTTGGTTTGCGGTTGATCTTTTATGATTTCTGAGTCTAAAAGTATCCGTACCGCCGGGGATTCATCATCTTCAAATTGTCCGTTTCTCGCACTTATTATAAAAATGACTAAAAAAACTGCAGCTAATAAAACGCTACACAAAATCATTAAGTATAATATATCCATGAGAATGCAAATTTACCAAATCAGAGCACCAAATTTACTTAAAATTTATGATATTCATCACCTATTGTTAAATTCAGTTAATTTAAATTATTTCTAAATAAGGCCTTTATTTCTAGGTATTCAGTTTAAAATATTTCATGCTTCGCCACCAAGTTGCTATTGAGGTGAAGGCGACCACCGTAATGGAACTTATCGGCATTAAAATCGCAGCAAAAAGCGGAGACATGTGTCCCGTCACGGCAAATCCTAAACCTATGATGTTGTACATAAAACTAATCCCAAAAGTGAGTTTTACAATGGTCATGGCATCCTTGCTGAATTTGATATAATGATCAAAATCCACCAATTTATCTCCAGCCATAATGACATCTGAAGAAGGGGTGAAAGAGTTCGTGTCGTCTGCAATCGCGATTCCTACATTGCTCTGTTTCAGTGCTCCAGCATCATTTAATCCATCTCCGAACATGGCAACTTTTTCCTTCTGATCCTGTAAGTTTTTAATGTAGTTCAGTTTATCCTCTGGACTTTGGTTAAAGGCCATTCCGGTTGCGGATGGAATCATTTTCCGCAAAATATCTTCTTCGGAAGAATTGTCTCCACTCAAAATGTGAACCTTATATCCATCAAGCGTTTTAAATAGAGAATTTAAATCTTCGCGGTATTCATTTTTAAAAGAGAATTTCCCTAGAAATTTTTCATTACTGCTAATATATACGGCAGTTTCCAGGTTTTTGGACTGCTCTCCGACCATTTTGGCCGATCCAATTTTGTAGGTTGTTCCACGAATATTTGCCAAATAACCTTTCCCGGGAATTTCGATAAAATTTTCAACTGGAAACTGCTCGTCATTAATTTTGATGAATTGATATAATGATTTCGACAAAGGATGATTTGAGTTCTTTAATAGATTTTTAATATTTTTTAAATCAAAATCTGCAATTTCAGCACCTTCATAAGTGATATTTGACTTTTTATGATGCGTAATAGTTCCCGTTTTGTCAAAGACCAAAGTGTCAATCTTAGAAATTTTCTCGATGGTCAATGTGTCTTTTACGTAAAATTTATTGCGACCCAAAATCCGCATTACGTGACCGAATGTGAAGGGTGCAGATAATGCCAACGCGCACGGACAAGCAATAATCAAAATGGCAGCAACCACTTGAAACATCTTTTCAAAATCTATTCTTCCCCAATAAATTCCGGCGATTAAAGTTATTCCTAGAATGATAAAGGTGAAATATTTGGAAATTTCATTGGTTAAGGTATCGAGACCTGTTTCATGTTTTTTAAAAGCTTCTTTGTTCCAAAGTTGAGTCAGATAACTTTGATTTACAGTTTTAATCACTTCCAATTCCAGCGCTGACCCCAGTTGTTTGCCACCCGCAAATATTTTATCTCCCGGTTTTTTCGGGATAGAGGCGCTTTCGCCCGTAATAAAACTGTTGTCTATATTTCCTTCACCATTGATTAAGACGGCATCTACAGGAATGATTTCTTGATTACGAACCATTATTCGATCGCCAATATTTAAATCAGAAAGTAAAATATTATCTTGTTTACCATCGAAATCTACTTTTGTAACTGCGATCGGATAGAATGACTTGTAATCTCTGTCGTACGCCAATGCACTATACGTACGTTTTTGGAAAAGTTTACCCATCAACATGAAGAATAAAAGACCACACAAGGTGTCAAAATATCCTCCACCGTAATCGGTCAAGATTTCGTAAATACTTCGACCATAAAGCATTAAAATTCCTAAAACGATGGGGACGTCAATATTTACAATTTTGTTTTTCAGTCCGTACCAAGCTGATGTAAAATAATCTGAAGCGGAATAAAACACCACAGGAGTGGCCAATAAAAACATAATAAACCTGAAAAGATGCTTGTAATTCTCCCAGTAATAATCGCTGGTTCCCATTAAATCCGCCGCATATTCTGGATAGGAAAAAAACATCCCGTTTCCGAAAGAAAATCCAGCAATCGCCAGTTTTACAATTAAAGTTTTGTCCAAAAACTCTTCTTTTTTATCTGCAGTTTCTAAATTGATAACAGGTTTATATCCTAAATTCATGAGGAATTTTGCAAGTTCACTTAACTTTAACTCATTGTGATTAAAGGAAATTTGAACATTTTTTCGCGTGAAATTGACCTGTGAATAATTAATGTTCTTATTGAGTGTATGGAGACTTTCTAATAGCCAGATACAAGAAGAACAGTGAATCACGGGTATTTTGAAGGTAACAAGACTCGTATTGCCTTCCGAAAAATCGGTTACTTTATTGAAGATTTCTGGCGTATCCAAATAATCATACTGCGAAGTATTGTCCACATTTGGCCGAATCCCCGCCTGTTTATTAAGCTCGTAAAAATCACCTAAATTATTAAAGTGTAAAATTTCAAAAACCGATTTACAGCCATTGCAACAAAAAACTTTCTCCTCAAAGGAGATCCGCTCTAGGACAATTGGTTGTCCGCAATGAAAACAGTTTTCTGACACTTTACTCATAATTCAACATGCAAAATTATGACAAATAAACTTGTGTTTAGGGTTCAAATATTCTATTTTTGCTGATAAATGTCATTACAATGTCCTTAGAAAAACAAAACCTGATCGAAGAAAATTTACAGAAAGTGTTCAATGAAGATTTTTTTCGTGAAGCGCTTCCCGAAGTAGATTTTCAAAAATATATGGCTGCAAAACAGCATTTGAAATTTCATAAAGGGGAAACTATTTTCGAGGATGGTGACACTCCAAAAGGGGTGTATTTTGTTCAAAAAGGAACAGCGAAACTTTCTAAACAAGGCGTTTATGGAAAAGAACAAATTCTTAGATTCATCAGAGAAGGAGATTTAATTGGATATCGATCGTTGCTTTGTGGAGAGAATTTACAGGCGAAAGCAGAAGCCATGACGGAATTGGAAACTACTTTTTTACCCTCTGACTTATTTTTGCATTTATTGGAAATTGTGCCGAAATTATCCTTCGTAATGTTACAGAAAATAGCTTTCGAATTGGGAGAATCTTCTAATACTGTGACTTTTCTGGCACAAAAAACAGTTCGCGAGCGTTTAGCCGAGATTTTATTACTTCTGGAACAAAAGTTAGGAACTGATCCTGAAGGTTTTATCAAAATATCTTTGACCAGGGAAGAGATCGCCAACATCATTGGAACCGCTACAGAAAGTGCAATTCGCTTAATTTCTGAATTTAAGCAAGACGAATTGATTGAAGTAGAAGGGAGGAATATTAAAATATTAAACCGCGATAAACTCATAAAGTTAGGTCACGTTATCATGTAACATGCTCATTTGAAAATGTGCTAGAATTAAGCCATTATCATATTTTCTCAGCATCACATTATAAAATCTAATAATCACCACATCACCAAATTATGTCTGTACATTTTGAGATAAAAAAAATCACCACAGAAACTTTGCGAAAAATGAAATTCGACAAAGAGAAAATCACCATGCTTACTGCTTATGATTTTACGACAGCAAAAATGGTGGATGCAGGTGGGATTGACGCCATTTTAGTAGGTGATTCTGCCTCTAATGTGATGGCGGGATTTGAAACAACTTTGCCCATTACTTTGGACCATATGATTTACCATGCTCAATGTGTAGTTCGTGGGGTGGAGCGCGCTTTAGTGGTAGTAGATTTACCTTTCGGAAGTTACCAAAGTAATTCTGAAAAGGCTTTAGAATCTGCGGTGCGAATTATGAAAGAGTCTCAAGCACACGCCATTAAACTTGAAGGTGGAAGTGAGGTAGAAGATTCTATTAAAAAAATTGTGAATGCTGGAATTCCTGTAATGGGCCATTTGGGATTAACCCCACAATCCATCTATCAGTTTGGAACGTATAAAGTTCGGGCCAAAGAAGAAGATGAAGCAGACAAGTTATTAAAAGACGCAAAACTTTTAGAAGAATTAGGCTGTTTTGCAATTGTGCTGGAGAAGATTCCCGCAAAATTGGCAAAAATGGTTTCCGAAAATATATCTATTCCGACCATCGGAATTGGTGCGGGTGCAGATTGCGATGGGCAGGTTTTGGTTTATCACGATATGGTGGGAATGAACAAAGATTTCTCCCCTAAATTTTTAAGAAGATATCTTGATTTATATTCGGAAATTACGGGTGCCGTTTCCCAATATGTAAAGGATGTAAAATCCGCAGAATTTCCCAATGACCAAGAAAGTTATTAAATTTCCTTTTAATCCTCGCACTTTTTTTTTGTATTCAGCTAACTTTTAAATCAAATTCTAGCTTGGCTTTTTACCCAGAAAAATAAAATAAAAAATATGAAAACCAATACCTCTACAATCCAAGGAGTACTCTCCATCGCCGCATTAATTTGCTTGGTGGCAGGATTCTTTAAAATCTTCTCCCCAGAAATTAATGAATTTCTGTACAACCGATTATTTTACCTTTTAATTGGGATGAGCTTCTTTTTTCAAGCGCCTACCTTATCCAACAGAAACTTTCTTTATCCGATGTACGCCGCAGCTGCTTTATGTGTAGTGGGTGCTTTTATGCGTCAAGATTCCCAATTGGAAATGATTAAAACGATTGGTCTTTTTGCAGGGGTAATTCTCTCTATTGTAGGGAAACCAAAAATTACGCGATCGTAACTTTTTTAGAAAATACGCGCTAGTACTTTCCTTCAGCCAAAATCTTTTCGAAGTAATTCACTAACAAAACGCGTTCTGCCTTGGTCAGGTTCGCTTGTGGGTGTTGGGCAATATAACCGGCCATTGGCATAGAATAATCTTTGATGGTGCTTGCAGAGTTTTTCAGCATTCCTTTTTGTAGATCTTTATTTAATGCTCCCCATTCGGAAAAGTTTAAATATTTTCTCCCTTCATTCACATGGTTTTTTATGGACCAAGAAATAGGTGCAACATAGGCATAATCTGGATAAACAGTTTCATTACTGTGACAATCATAACAAGCCTTTCTTAAGATTTGCTGCACATTGGTCGGCGTATTTAAAACCCGCACGAAATCAACTTTCTGATCCACGGGTTTATTAATTCTATCCACTGGAATAAACTGGATCAAGGCGGTCACAATTAGAAACCAATAGACAATTTTAGTAAATATTTTCACTATTTATTTTCTGAAGATGGTGGCTGAATTGGAGTTTTTGAACCTACTGATTGCGCTGGAACGAGTTCGGTTGAAGGCGTAATAATCTCTGGTGTTAAATTCCAAGTTTCCCTAATTTCCCAGAGCGGTCTTACTTCAATTAATTTATCAAACAGATAGACCTGTTCCGCGAAAGAACCCTGCGCGAAATCAGCTCCGTCCCAAACACCGTTTTCGTTTTCATCCACCAATATTCTGAGCCTGTACTTTCCAGGTTTTAAAGAAGTGAAAGTAAGCGGATTATCCATTCCATAGCGGGAGTAAACCACGCTATTGCTTTCACTTAAAAACTGCACCCAAAATTTCTGAGTCGGCGGATTTTCTAAGGTGAGGAGTAGAGAACCGTAGTTTTCTATTTTATCTGCTTCAAAATCAAAACGATAAGATTTAGTAATCATCTCATAAAAGGAAGAGACACTCTCTTTCTGAACCGTGAGCGAATATTTTTTTCCTTCTTTAAAATCACTTTTTACGCGAACCTCAAATGGATTGTCGGTATTAATTTCTGCGGTGAAATCCTGACGAATACTGTCTGAAATCAAAGTCCAGTTTTGCGTATCAATCTTATCTACAAAGTAATTGGAAGTAATTATAAAGTCTTTGTTTGGCGCGAGCAAATTTCCTTTCGTATTAGAAATTGACATTTCATTTTTTACATTGTAGCGGTAAAAGACAGAAACGGTATCTTGTTTAAAACCGTCATCGTAGCTCAATTTAATATTATCGCTACCCGTGATTCCTAAGTTTTGCTTTTTCGCATCAAACCATACGTAGACAGAATCAGATTTTGGCTGTTGCGTTACTTTGTAATCTTGCAGTTTATCCGTAACAGAAAGCACTTTTACCGCCCCTGGATTTCCCTCAAAAGTCATGAGAATTCCACCTGGAACTTCCGCCATTTCTAAGTATTTGGTGGGCTTTCTAGAAGGGTACAAGTTTAAATTTAAACCAGAAATACTTTTGTCCAGCGTTATTTTTTCTTTTTGAAAGGCAACATTTTCCTTTCCATTATCATACACCGAATTGGAATTGCTGTCTTCGAAAGCTACAATTCTATAATCCCCCGGCGACAAATAATTCAGTTCAAAATAGCCATCAGGGTCAGCTTTTGTAATATAATAAGGCTTTTGCCGGTAATCCATGGAATCTTTTTCCTGATACAGTCCGACGACCACCTTGGAATCTTCTGATTGATTTTTGGAACTACTTAAGAAATCTTTCACTTCCCCACTGATGTAGAAGTCATCAATTTTTTCGCCCGTAGAAAAAGCAAAGTTGTAGTATTGCAAAGGATTTGCCTCATTGTTATCTACAATTGCATTTCCAAAATTAAAATTATAAGTCTTATTGGCTTGTAAAGTATCTTCCCATTTGATAAGCAAAAATTTATTAGGAATCCCCGAAGGAAGAATTTTTGTCATTTTTTGCAACGGTGGCGAAATAATAAGTTGCTTATTGATTTCTCGCAGGTTGATATACTCATCAAAATCAATGCGCAGTTCCCTGATATTTCTGGAGACATTCACACGGGAACTGTCTATGTTGCTTCCGATCACCGTGGGTGGAATAGTGTCTTTATCTCCACCGACAGGCGAACCAACCCTTGCACAGGAAAATAGAAGTACGGTAAAAAGGAAAAGCAGAAAAAGCTTCTTCATTAAAAATATTTAGACAAAATTACTAAAAATTATTCGCTGTAGGCATCATTACCTTCTTTCAGGGTGTCTTTTGCTCCAGAATTTGTCAGGGGATCACTCTGATTCATTTCTTTGTTAAATTTTTCAATTTCAGAGGGGAAATTTTCAAAAAGACCAGATAAAGCTAAAGCAGAATAGACACGTCGGGAATATTTATTACCAATCGCAATAATGGTTACATTTGATTTTAAAAGATGCGCAAAAACTGAATTCGTTCCGTGCCACCATCCATTATGATAGGTTAGTTTTTCTCCATTATCAAAAATTTTCATGCGGAAACCGAGTCCATAATTATTCACGCCAGGTCTTTCATTAGAATAGGGCTGAAAAATTTGGTCATGTAAATCTAAAGGCAAAAAGTTTTTAGCATACATCGCTTTGGAAAAATTTAATAAATCGCGGGGTGTGGTGTAGACGTTTTTGTCGCCCACAATTAAATCTAAGCGATCATAGGGATATACTCTGGGACCTTGCTGATAAAAAGATTTCGCTGCCCTTTCCAGATCTTTTTCTTGAAGAATGAAGGAATTTTTCATTTTTAAAGGTTTGAAAATCATTTGATTCATTGCTTTTGGGAAAGGAGTTTTGGTCACTTTTTCGATGAGCAAAGCCAAAAGTGCATAGTTAGTGTTGCAGTACATAAAACCCGTATCAGTCTCTCGGGAAAGTTCTGGTTTGTAACGAATTAAGAGATTTAAAATATCCTGATTAGTCAAGTATTCCTTAGAAAGTTCGGCGGGAGCAGGTTTAATTTTCTCGATGACGTACTCATATTTTGGCAATCCGCTTCTTTGTGATAGTAAAGTGAAAACGGTGACTTTCGGATAGGGAAAACCGGGAAAATATTGAGTTAAATGATCATCCATTTTTATTTTGCCTGCCGCCACCAACTTTAAAGTTGCCATCGCCGTGAGGGATTTAGAAATGGAAGCTACATGCAGCGCGATGGTATCATTAATCGGTTCTTGATTTTGATCTTGTGCATAACCAGAATAGCCTTCATATAATATTTTATCACCTTTCGCGACTAAAAATCCACCCCATAATCCTCCTTTTTCCCAGACGTTTTTATAGTAATTGTCCAGCACAGCAACCAAAGAATCTTTATTCTCCAGCTTATTTTCTTTCCGATGGAAAATATTATCTAAATCTACGTTGCCAAAGTTGGGAAGAGTGGTTGTTGCAGTCTCATCTGAGGATCCTTTTTCCTTGGAACAGGAACTAAAGGCGAAGAGTACTACAAGGGAAAAATAAAAACACTTTAAAAAATTCATTCTACATTTTTTCAACTAAAGTCCCCGCAATATAAGTGATTTTAGAAATAAATAAGTAGAACTACAATCATAAACATTTGTTAAGATTGAGAAAAGGCGGCTAAAATTTTGTCTACGATGACTTGGGCTAACTTTTCTTTGCTTTGAACCGTCCACCCTGCGATGTGTGGCGTGACGACTGTTTTCTCGGAGTGTAAAAGATAACGCAAATCTTCATTTTCTGTCTCCAGCTTTTCGAAGGAAGCTTTTTCATATTCTAATACATCTAAACAAGCGCCTTTTACCTTACCCTTTTTTAACCCATTCACTAAAGCTGAAGTATCCACATTTTTGCCGCGTGCGGTATTGATAAAATAGAAATCTTTTTTCATTTCCGCTATAAATTCTGCATTGATGAGATGATGTGTTTCTGCGGTGATGGGCAGATGTAAACTTAAAATATCGGCTTCTTTTTTTAATATTTCCAAAGAAACCTGTGTTCCAAATTCATCTGATAAATTTGGTTTGATATCGTGAAATAATACTTTCACACCGAAACCACATAATCGTTTCGCTACAGCTCTGCCCATATTCCCATATCCTATGATTCCAAAAGTTTTACCCAAAAGTTCATCTCCCCGATTTTCCTCACGTTTCCAGATTCCATTTTTCACTTCGTGGGAAGCAATGAAAAGTCGGTGCAATAAAATGAGGAGCATTCCCACCACATGTTCAGCGACGGAATCTCGGTTTCCTTCGGGAGAACTGATTAAAGTGATTCCCAGTTTTTCTGCGGCTTCACCGTCAATGTTTTCCATTCCGGCTCCGACTCGCGCGATAAATTTTAGATTTTTTGCGTGGGTCAATAAATTTTGATCCAAAGGAATTCTACTCCTAATGATAATGCCTTGGTACTCGTGAATTTTTTCTAGAACTTCTTGATAAGTAGAAGTGAAATCTTCTTCTATTAAAAACCTGTTTGCAGACAATTGGTCTCTAAGTAAAGAGTGGTTTTTATCTAAAAGGAGGATTTTCATATAAATATTAATGTAGAAAACTGAAATTTTTAGCTACCGAATAATTTTTTCAATTCAATGGAATCTGCGGCTTTCATTCTTCCGGACAATATAAGAGAAAGTTCTTTTCTTCTTAGTGCGGCATCAAATCTTACTTTTTCCAAATCAGTTTCTGGAATCATTTCTGGAATTGGTATCGGACGGTTAAATTCATCTACGGCTACGAAGGTGTAAATTCCTTCATTCGTGTGAATTTTTTTCTGATTGATGGGATCATCTAACCAAACGTCTACATAAATTTCCATTGAAGTAGAAAAAGCTCGGGAAACTTTGGATTCTAAAACCACAATCCCCCCTTCAGGGATAGGATGGTTAAATGAAACATGATTGACAGAAGCAGTTACCACACGTCTTTCACAATGTCTGGCTGCAGAAATTGAGGCGCAACGATCCATTTTTGCCAAAAGTTCTCCACCGAAAAGATTGCGCAAAGAGTTGGTTTCGTTTGGTAAAACGATGTTGGTCATTATCGTTAGGGATTCTGCTGATTTTTTAGCATTTTTCATGTTGAGAGTTACTATTTTTTAGGAGTGCTTTTAAGGGGAATTGAAACCGACTGTAAGGAATCTATTCTCGTGGAATCTAAATTTTTCGCCGATAGGCTTACAGAATCTTGCAGGGCAAGGAGTGTTTTTTCAATTGCAGCGGTATTCGTTTTTTGAGGTACTGGTTTCTCTTCGCGCAAATTTTGAAAAGATTTTTTGCTAAATAGTGTTTCTGGCTGTGTAATTCCAAAATAGGTGAGGGCAGAAATTCCGGCGAAGAGCAAAATAATCCACCAGATAGAAGAAGAAAATCGATATTCTTCTTTCTCTTCTTTTTTCGAAGTAGATTTTCTGGTTTTTTTAATTTCAGCAAGATTGATTTCTTCTAATCCGTAAAAATCAGGGGAGGAATTTTCTACTTTTTTCCCTGTGAAATGCAAGGTGCTTTCTGAAAGGTAAAATGACCCCACATTCTCTAGCGTAACTTCTTTTTCTTTTTCTAAAGTCGTATTCCAAAATGTAACCTGCTTGTCGATCTCCACTTGTGCTTCGGCCAAAGAAATGTTCTTTTGTTGGCTAATAAATTGTAGAAATCCATCTGAGTGATCTTCAGCATTTACATCGAACACAATTTCTTTACCAGGCGGAGAAATACTTTTTATTTCCTGATCTAGAGAAGCGCCGGTGCTCTTAAGCAGAAAAGTTCCGAAACCCCGGAAAGAAACTTGACCATTCGCCTTTAAAAATTCGAGAATGAGAGAGAAAAAATTCATAGGCCACAAATTTATGTTTTTTACGGGATTTAATCAAAACAAAAAAAGACTGCCAAAAAGCAGTCCTAAATCAAATGTGTGTGGAATCTCTATTTTACAAATTTTACTATTTCTTGGGAAGCTCCGTTAGTAATTTTCACTAAGTAAGTGCCTGTTTTAGTTACGTTTAAATCAATTGCGTTTCCAGTAGCAACTGCTTTGAAAGATCTAATTAATTTTCCGCTCATCTCATAAACCTCTAGAGCGATATCTCCTTTTAAGGAGGTACGAAGTTGACCATTTACTACGAATGAACTCTTATTAGCATTAGATAAATTAGTTGTTGCTAATGTAATCGTAGAGTAACCCGTTGCGTGAGCTGGATCAGTAATATTGAAACCAGGAGAACCGCCTGCAGGATTTTGATAGTAACCGCCCGACCCGTCTGGAGAGTTATAGATAAATTTAAAATTGTTGATGGTAGTTCCAGGAGGGAATTGTGTTGATAAATCTACAGAAACAGAGAACGTACCGTTTCCGTTGTCAGTCAGGGCTTTACCCGGCCAGTTTCCTAAAATTTGTACCGTTGCTGGTGACATTGGAGTGGTATCTGTTGGTTCTGCATAAGCATACAAATTTACCGGAGACGAACCCCAATCAGCTCCAGGAATTGGAGTCGTTAATGTGATTGTGTTACCTGCTCTGGTAACAGTTATTTGCGCGTTTAGCATGAAACTACATACCAGCAATGCAAAAGAAAATAATAATTTTTTCATAATGATTTTGTTTATAAATTAGAGGGCAAAAATACCTCAATTTTTCATATAAATGGTGATTCTTTAAAAAATATGCGAATTCCTAATGGATTTCCAATATTTATTATTGAAACTTAAAACTTACTCCAAACATGAAATTTGTTCCTGCCTGGGCGAAATAATACGGAGCTGCCTCTACTACGAAACCATTGTTCACATATTTTTTATCGAAAATATTGTTCACAAGAAGCCTGAAATCAATTTCTGTTCTTTTTAGTTGAAGCTTATATTGAGCGCTAAAATCAGTCAGAAAGTAGTCGTCTAAAAGTAGATTTTCATTCTGCGTGTTATCCAAGTATTGATTGCCGACGTATTGGTTTTGTAAACCGAGACTAAAATTTTTCGTCGGCTGATAATTGAGCAATAGATTTGCAATGGTTTTGGGCGAGAAGGCAATTTCTTTTTTACCAAGATTTTCAATGCTTGCCGAAGTTTTGTTCTGAAAATCCCGGTTTTTGTTTTCACTTAAGGTTAAATTTCCAGACAAATTGAATTGAGAAGATAATTTTGCCAGAATTCCCAGTTCAGTTCCCATTCTGTAGCTGTCTGAATTCACCCGAATAAATTCTCCAATATCATTAATTTGACCATTTAAAACCAATTGATTCACATAATTCATGTAGTATAAATTAGCGGTAAGGGAAACTGGACCTAGCGTTTTTTCCATTCCTGCTTCGAAATCGTAGAGTTTTTCCGCTTCGGTTTCAGGATTGGCAAAAAGATCATCTCTATTCGGTTCACGTTGCGCTACTGCAGCTGAAATGAATAATTTTCCCGCCGGAATTTTATAATTGATTCCCGCTTTTGGATTAAAAAATACCCAATGTTTGCTCAAGTCAAAACCTTCATTATCACCTTGCACAATGATTTTGGTATCATAAGCAATCGACCGCAACTGCAAATCACCGAAAAATTCGAAGCGGTCTTTAGTAAGCAAAATCTTCGCGAATCCGGCAACTTCATTTTTAGTTCCCTCATTTCGATAGTATTCATGCTCGAAAATTTCTGGAATGAACACGCCAGAAACATTTCCGAAATGTTGTCCTTTATATTGATTAGCAACAAGACCAAAATTATAATCTGCGCTATCAAAATTTCCCGAAAAATTGGAAACCGCGCCATAAAAATCATTGTCTAACCATTTTTTCCGTATGAAATCTGTTCGTTTTATCACTTGATTATCAACGATTAAGTTTGGTAAACTATATTTAGAAAATTTTGCATCTTGTTTGTAATTTTCATAATACCCTTTCCCTTTAGTGTAATGAAAAGTGGTTTCTAAATTCCAGCGAGTGCTCAAATTTTGACTCCATAATAATTGAAAATGATTCTGCTTATAATTATCGGTTTCATTATCATAAAAGCCGATAATGTTTTCCCAGTTAGAATCATAGATTGCGCCAGAATAATTAAATTTCGGATTGGTTTCCCACGTCGCTTGATCTACGCCATTCCAGGCTTGGTAGGTTTTTTCTTTTCCCCCAAATGCCATTAATCTAATTTTTGTTTTATTTTCTTCAAAGAGGGCCGTGAGATTATAGGAATTTAAATCAGAAAACGCGCGATCAATGTAACCATCTGAATGAATTTTGGAATATCTTCCCATTACGCTTAAGCGATTTTTCCAAAATTTTCCAGATCCAATTTCTGCGGCATATTTATAGGTATCAAAGGAGCCGTAAGTGTTGTCGGATTTCAGATAAAACTCTTCTTCAGGGTTTTTAGAGATGATATTCACACTTGCCCCAAAGGCTGAAACGCCATTCGTAGAAGTTCCCACACCGCGCTGAATAACGATCTGAGAAGCAGAGCTTGTAAGATCCGGCACATTCACAAAAAAAGTTCCCTGTGATTCAGAATCATTGTAAGGCACGCCGTTCAGCATCACATTAATTCCATTTCCGCCTACGCCCCGAATTCGAAATCCTGTGTACCCAATTCCATTTCCCGCATCCGAAGTAGAGAGTACAGAGATTTGATTTTTAAGCAAAATGGGCAGATCTTGTCCTAGATTTTTGGAGCTCAAGTCTTTTTCTACATTTATGATTTCCTTGGAAAAGGGCAATCTTTTTGTAAAATTAACAGACTCAATGGCTTGTGTTAGTAAGGTGTCTTTTGCAATGTTTTGCGCACCTAGAAATGGACTTCCAATAAGTCCTAAAATAATAAATCCTTTCATTCTTTTAACTTTTTTTAAAGATTAATTGAATAAAAGGGGTGATTATGAAAAATTGATATTTGGAACTATGTGAAGATGCTTTTTAAATTTATCAACGCAAATAGTTTCAATCAAAATTTTCGAACTTCCCTAAACAGCATTATCTGTTCTAGGTTCATTGGGTATAATCTCAGCTTTTTACGGCACCCCTTAAATTTCAGAGGTCGAAATTACAAAATTTATAATTAATAGGCGTTATTTTCTGTATCAACATAATAATAATTTTTGCCGTCTTTGGTTACTTCAAATAACCGCGCCAGTTTCCAGCTGTAATTTCTTTTGACATCCACATACTCAAAGGGAATAATTACCTTTTGATTGATATCGATAACTCCGAATTTATTATTCTTAGTGGCGATGATCAAAGGCTTTTTTAAATCGTCACCTTCTACAATATGCAAGTAATCATATTGTGGGTAAATGGTGTACTGCCGATAATCTCCAGGATTTTCAAATTTAGAATCCTCTATGATACCATAAGCCGAGTTCATGATGTAAGCGTGAAAAAGTTGCGATTTAAATTCCAAATCACACTTGCCTAAATCTTCTTTTTTAAATTGGTAGACTCTTTTACCAAATTGGTTTATTCGATAATCCACATCATTTAAGCGGACCGAAGCATATTTTGAACTGCCATATTTTCTCACTTTTACATTGGGTGAATTGAGCAAATTACAATCTTCAGTAAAGAAGCCCACATTGCTGTACACATTTATAATCATCAATTTTCCGTGCTGATTGATAAACCCGAATAAGCCATCTCGCTTTTGAGGAATTAGGGAAGGAATAGAATCATTAATTTTTTTGAGATCCAAAGAATATGTACTAACCACATTTTTTTTCGGTGCTTTTATAGCCGTCGTTTGCTTGATTTGACTATAAAAAAGAAAAGAAAATGAGAGTAATAAAAGAGTTAATATATTTTTCATTAGGTCTAAATTTGCAAAATTGCTGCCAAAAGATTTTTATCTAAAGATTTCTGCCAATAAAATAAAAAATGACAATGACACCAATGCTGTAAATGGCCTCACTTCCGAAAAGGATTCTCCGAATTTTCGGATATGTATGTTTTAAACCAAACCATTCAAAAAAAATGCCTACTAAAACATAAGGAAGGGCGATGATAAAAAGTGGATTGTAGGAAAATGCCTTCCCAAACTCCCCATGTAAAATGGAATGTAGTGCCCGTTGACTTCCGCATCCAGGACAATCTAAACCCGTAATCATTTTAAAAGGACATTTGATAAGGAAGGAGTATGATTGCGGATCGAAGAAATAATAGAAGAGCAATGCTGCACCTACCAAGATGATGAAAATGAGGACTGAATAATTTTTTTTAAAACCCATAATTATGGATTAACCCGGCAAATACACCCATCATGGCAAGAATAATTATTCCTACAATGGTCAAAACACCAGTTGCAGCACTTATAATGACTAAAGTTTTCGCAGTTGATGAAGCGGATTCAGCACCATAAATGTCTCCTCTGTAAAATTTTGATTCTACGCCCGCTGCATAAATTATACTGATGATGCCTAGAATTTGACAGCAGAAAACGGTAACCAAAATAGATTCGATTAACCATGATTTGGGCGGAATAGTACTTGCAGAATTATTAAAACTCTGGGGTTGATTCTGGTCCATTATTTTTTTTTAAAAGTACAGAAAAAATAGAAAATCGCAATTACTTTCATCTTAATTCTTCACCGCTAAAACACATTTACACTTAAAAAATTCGTAAATTTGACTTTCTATAAATTTTCAATTAAATATACCAGATATGACTTTTGACCTAGACATGATTAAACAAGTGTATGCACGCTATCCTGAGAGAGTTGCAAAAGCACGTGAAGTGGTAGGAAAACCTCTTACCTTATCAGAAAAAATATTATATACTCACCTTTGGGAAGGCAATGCAACTACTGCTCACGAACGCGGAAATTCTTATGTAGATTTCGCGCCGGATCGTGTAGCAATGCAGGATGCAACTGCACAAATGGCACTTTTGCAATTTATGCAGGCAGGCAAAAGTAAAGTTGCAGTTCCTTCTACCGCACATGCGGATCACTTGATTCAAGCAAGAGTTGGAGCAGAACAGGATCTACAGGAAGGCATCAATAAAAATTCAGAGGTATTTAATTTCTTAAGTTCAGTATGTGATAAATATGGAATTGGTTTCTGGAAACCAGGAGCTGGAATTATTCACCAGGTGGTTTTAGAAAATTATGCATTTCCAGGTGGAATGATGATCGGAACTGATTCACATACCGTAAATGCAGGTGGACTGGGAATGGTTGCCATCGGTGTAGGTGGTGCAGATGCAGTAGATGTAATGGCTGGAATGGCTTGGGAATTAAAAATGCCGAAATTAATTGGGATTAAATTAACTGGAAAATTAAGCGGCTGGACTTCTGCAAAAGACGTGATCTTAAAAGTAGCTGGAATTCTCACCGTGAAAGGTGGAACTGGCTGTATCGTAGAATATTTCGGAGAAGGTGCTCGTTCACTTTCGGCAACAGGGAAAGGAACCATTTGTAACATGGGAGCAGAAATTGGAGCTACCACTTCAACTTTTGGGTATGATGATTCTATGCGAAGATATTTAGCTGCAACAGGAAGACAAGATATCGTAGATGCTGCTGATCAAATCGCCGAACATTTAACTGGCGATGATCAGGTTTATGCAAACCCAGAACAATATTTCGATCAGGTCATAGAAATCAATTTATCGGAATTAACGCCGCATTTAAATGGTCCCTTCACCCCAGATTTAGCTACCCCAGTTGGAGAATTTCATGATAAAGCTGTTGCAAACGGATGGCCGATTGAAGTAGAGTGGGCCTTGATTGGTTCTTGTACCAACTCCTCTTATGAGGATTTGTCCAGAGCAGCTTCCATCGTAGAAGATGCATTTGCTAAAGGTGTTCAGCCGAAAGCGATTTTAGGGATTAATCCTGGATCAGAACAGGTTAAATTCACTGCAGAGAGAGATGGTTTTCTTGATTCATTTAGAAAATTTCAGTCTGCCAGAATATTTACCAATGCTTGTGGACCATGTATCGGTCAATGGGATAGAGAAGATGCTGATAAAGGCGAGAAAAATTCTATTATTCACTCTTTCAATAGAAATTTCGCGAAGAGAGCAGATGGAAATCCAAATACCCACGCATTTGTAGCTTCCCCAGAAATGGTAGCTGCAGTTGCAATTTCTGGTCGTTTAGATTTTAATCCAATTACAGATACTTTAACCAATTCTTCTGGTGAGCAAGTAATGCTTGATGAGCCAAAAGGGATGGAATTACCGGAAAGAGGTTTCGCCGTAGAAGATAATGGATATCAAGCGCCCTCTGAAGATGGTTCTTCCGTAGTAATTGATGTAAATCCAAATTCTGACCGTCTTCAACTTTTGCAGCCTTTCGAAAGATGGAACAGTGGAAATATCAGCAATGCTAAAGTTTTAATTAAAGCCTTCGGGAAATGTACCACGGATCATATCTCCATGGCAGGTCCGTGGTTGAAATACCGTGGTCACTTAGATAACATCTCAAATAACATGTTGATTGGAGCAATTAACGCGTATAATATGGAAACCAATACGGTAAAAAATTCTCTTACGGGAGAATATGGTCCGGTTCCAGATGTTGCCAGAGCGTACAAAGCCGCGGGAGTTTCTACAATAGTTGTAGGTGATGAAAATTACGGAGAAGGATCTTCTAGAGAGCACGCCGCCATGGAGCCGAGACATCTTGGAGTAAAAGCAGTATTGGTAAAATCTTTCGCGAGAATTCACGAAACGAACTTGAAAAAACAAGGAATGCTTGGTTTAACGTTTGCCGACAAAGCAGATTACGATAAAATTGAAGAAGATGATGTGGTGAATTTTGTAGATTTATCTGCATTCGCACCAGGAAAACCTTTGACTTTAGAGTTCGTTCATGCAGACGGAAGCAAAGATGTAGTTGTAGCGAACCATACTTACAATGCTCAGCAGATTGATTGGTATACCGCAGGTTCAGCGTTAAACTTAATTGCAGCAGAAGCCGCAAGAAAGGCTTAATTATCATCAAATAATCTTCCTCAAGATTTATTAAATAGTCCCCTTCAAAACGAAGGGGATTTTTTTTGGTCCAATTTTAAGCAAAAGAAGAATTAAATTTGCCTGTAGATGTAACAATTCCTACTTACAGTTGTCTTATTGCTAAGACATCTATTTATGACCACCAAATTACTCTTTGCAACCGCAGCTCTATTTTTTTTTCAATTATCCTTTTCTCAAGAGAAGCAGGCTGAAACAAAAGAGAAAGACATTGAATCAGTTAACCTTATAAAAAGGAAGAAAGCAGTCGAGCAGAAAGCGGATCGAACTATTTTTGATTTTTCCGAGCAACCGCAATTAAATTCTGGCAGTGTGATGGAAGGCATTAACAAACTTCCGGGTCTGATTGCTTCAGATGTCGCTGGAATGCTCTATCAAGGCAAACAATTGGATGTTTATATGGACGGTCGGCCGCTCAATATTTCCAGTAATGAATTGAATTCGTTTTTAGAAGGAATGCCTGCAAATTCGATAGAAAAGATTGAGATCATTACGCAACCCGGCGCCGAATTTCCCGCAACTTCTGGCGGTGCAATCATGAATATTATTACAAATAGAAATTCAAAAAGTTATTTAACCGCAACGTATTCCGCCAATTATAATTTTACGAACTACGATAAATGGCGAGATCGAACCAATAATTCCATCAATTTAAATGCAAGAAATAAATATTTTGGATGGCAAATAAATGCGGGACAAAATTACCGGGAAAGTTTGATGGATTCTAACCAAGACGATTTAGCATTCATCAATACAGATCGAATCAACCGTGGAATATTTGCTAAAAGTGCGGTGACCATTGATTTAGGATTAGACCGTTTGCTTCTTAATTATGACTTTTACAATAATAATCTCGATGCCAATAGTCTAAGTTCAGGAATTTCCGGTGGCAACTTTTATACACAAAATACTTATGTAGACTCTGAAAGTTATAGAAATGAAGCCGTAGCAACTTACCAGAAAAAATTTGCGGATAAGGCAAAAAAGCTCGATTTTAAAGCGTCTTATTCTCAAGCTGATTCTCAATTCTTTCAGCGGAATGAGCAAAGTTCTCAAAACGTTTTAGATAATTCATCGGTTATGAAAGTTTCTAATTTTCGAGTGGATTATTCTCAGCCTTTAAAATTTTTTGATGAAGGCAAGGTAAGTTTTGGTGGGCTTTATGAAAAGCAAAATTATAAAACGGCGAGTTTTAATGAGCTCAATTTGGATTATCAAAAATTAAATGCGGCGACGTATTTAGAATTTCAAACCACCTTAAAGAAGATTGATTTAATTCTAGGAACGCGTGCTGAAAATTATGATATTTCTGGTTTGGCTTACAATTATAAGAACAACCGGTATGAAGATTTGGTAGAATTTAGAAAGTTCAAATTTTTCCCCAATGCTAGTGTTCAGTACAATCTAGCGAGTCAAGTTTACTTTGCTTTAAACTACAACAAGAAAATTTCTTTGCCAAGCATTTCTGTTTTGAACCCAAACAACACCACGTTTCAAGGTCCAAATTCTCAATCTGCCGGAAATCCAAACCTGCAACCAACAATTTATGATAATTTCGAGGCGAAGTTAAGCGCGGTAGATTACGTATTTATAGGCTATAATGTAAGCGTTGCAAAGAATCAGGTGGTGCAAAAAATTAGTAGAGTCGGCGACGTCATTATCAATTCTCAGGATAATGTTTCTGAACTGAAGATCCATAATTTTAATGTAGGTTTTCCGATTCCTTTTGCCATTTTTAATACGCCTTTAAAAGAGTTGATGAAATTTGATATGAATCCAGACAAACTTAATTTCGTTTATATTTATTCTGCCTATCAATTACACCAATTACCGGATATCAGTACAAAGGGTTTCTGGGTTTTTAATTTCATGGCGCAAATTATTTTGCCCAAAGACATCAAATTTGTGGCAAATTATAATTATCTCACTGCCAAAGGGAATTACTATTATTTCGTGGCAGATAAGCCTTTCAATAATTCTTTGAATTTAACTTTTTCGAAAAAATTTATGGATGATCGCTTGAATATTTCACTCTTTGCAGATGATGTTTTTAATACGCAAGAGACGGCGCTGCATTCCATTTCCAGTGTTCCAAATGTTAATCTTTCGAGCAAATATGATTCTAGAAGATTTGGAATATCTCTGAGTTATAAAATTCCGACGAAGAATAAAAATGCAAAAATTGATCAAAATATTTTAGAGAAAAATAAACCGGAAGAAGGAGGATTAATTCCAGCTCAGTAAAAATAGAAATGGGAAACGCAGATGTGTTTCCCTTTTTGTATAAGTTTCTAATTTTACTCTTCGCAAGCTTTCCACACGGGATCATTTTTCGGAACAGGCGCCGTGACGCTTACTTTATGAAGCGTGACTGGATGGAGAAATTCTAATTTCCTCGCATGAAGATGAATTCCACCATCTGGATTAGACCTAGGCGAACCATATTTTAAATCGCCTTTAATCGGCACTCCAATTTTAGATAATTGCGCCCTGATTTGATGGTGTCTTCCCGTTTCTAGATCGATTTCCAATAATTGAAAATTGTCCAAAGTCTTTACTAATTTATAATTGAGAATTGCTTCTTTTGCACCAATGGTTGCTTTTGGGAAAACGGTGGCCTTGTTATTTTTTTCATTTTTTTGAAGGTAATGCACCAACCGCTGTTCATGCGGAATCATTTCTTTCGGAACCACTGCCCAATACGTTTTCTTGATTTCCCGGTTTTTTACCATTTGCGTCAAACGAGAAAGTGCTTTGGATGTTTTCGCATAAATAACCAAGCCAGAAGTTGGCCGATCAATTCTATGAACTAAACCCAAATAGACATTTCCAGGTTTATGCTCTTTAACTTTGATGTAATTTTTGATAGAATCCAAAAGCGATTCGTCGCCAGTTTTATCTCCTTGAACGAGTTGTCCTACTTTTTTATTGATGATCAAGACGTGATTGTCCTCAAAAACGATTTGTGATTCCTCCATTTTCTAATTATGAATGCGCAATTTACGCCAAAAAAATTCGAGTAAATTTAGAAATTACTTAAAATGAGATTGGAGAAAGATTCTTTGGGAATCAAATGCAAGATCATGAAAAGGAATTTGACTTTTATGAATCCAAAGTGTTTCAGAAATTTCAGAAACTTCTAATTGCACCTCAAATTTTTCAGGGACTTTATATTCAAAGAAAAGATCCAAGGTATTGTAGGGAATATTTTTGTACTCGTAAGTATTTGGTAAGCTTCCCAAATACTGAAGTTGGTCACCATCGACATTTATCTCCATTTCTTCAAACAGTTCTCTCACGCAAGTTTCTTCCGCGCTTTCTTTGGGATCAACAAATCCACCTGCCAAATCAAGCTTGCCTTTTTTGGGCTCCTGATTTCTTTTCGTAAATAAAATTTCATCGCCGCAAGTTATCAGAACAGCTACCGCACCGGCAACATTATGGAAAAGTACGTAATCGCAATTTGTACAATTCCATTTTTTTTCGCCGTCCCATTGAAGTTGATCTCTGCCGCAATTAGGGCAGAATTTTAAGTCAATCATTATACTGCAATGGCTTTATTTCTCGGGTGGTAACTTAAAATTACATCCCGCAGCTCTTCATTTTTCAGATGCGTATAAATTTCTGTGGTTGTGATGCTGGAGTGGCCTAACATTTCTTGAATGTACCGTAAATCCGCCCCATTTTGAAGAAGATGGGTTGCAAAAGAATGTCGGAAAGTGTGCGGAGAAATCTTTTTATTGATTCCCGCTTTTTCTGCCAGTTCTTTAATAATGATAAAAACAATAACGCGAGACATGGATGAACCTCTGCTATTGAGAAACAGAATGTCTTCACATTTTTTATTGATTTTATATTTAATTCTCGTGTTTTGAATATAATCTTTGATGAGGTCTGCCGTATATTTCGCGAAGGGAACAAAGCGGGATTTATCTCCTTTTCCGTCCACTTTTAAATAAGATTCTTTGAAGTTGATATTAGAAATTTTAAGATCAATTAATTCTGAAACGCGTAAACCACAACCGTACAGAACTTCAATCATACATTGATTTCTCTTGCCTAAATCATTTGTAGTATCAATCGCACGAATAATTCTATTCACGTCTTCGAAACTTAATGTATCTGGTAAGTACAATCCTAATTTTGGTCCTTCTAATAAGGCGGCTGGATTATCTGTTCTAATTTCATCTTCAAGCAAATACTTAAAGAATGCTTTGATGGAAGAAATCCAGCGCGCATGAGAGCGCTCACTAAATTTTTTCTTCGAAAGCTGAAAAAGATATTCCTGAATTTCTTCATAGGTGATAATGGCAGGATTAGTCTGCTGCAGATCGTCTTGCGCATAATCCCTTAATTTTTTAATATCTCGTAAGTAGGCATCCAAAGTATTATCTGAAAAATTTCTTTCAAATTTTAGATAATTTTCGAAGTCGGCAATTTTTTCATTCCAGGTTAACATTTGTGTGTTTATTTAAATAGGAATTTTTAAAGTTTCAATTCCATGGTTTCTTAAGAAGTCAATTCCGTCATTATCGGAATAATCGTCAATGTAAACTATTTTTTTTATACCCGCCTGCAGAATTAATTTGCTGCATTCTTTGCAGGGAGACAGGGTAAGGTAAAGCGTTGCGTCTTTCGCAGATTGCGTAGATCTGGCTAATTTTAGAATCGCGTTTGCTTCTGCGTGTAGAACGTACCACTGCGTGTTTCCATTTTCATCTTCACAGCAGTTTTCAAATCCAGATGGTGTTCCATTATATCCATCAGAGATGATCATTCTGTCTTTTACAATGAGCGCACCTACTTGTTTTCTTTTACAGTAAGATAGATTTGCCCATTCTTTCGCCATTTTTAAATAGGCAAAATCAAATTTTGTTGGTTCCAATAATTAGGCTTTTAAAAGGAAGGTTTTCTTTTTTTCAGAAATGCTGTCACTCCCTCTTTTTTGTCATCCATTTCGAAAAGCTCCCCAAAATATTTAATTTCAGTTTCAAATCCCATTTCCGTGTCAGATTGATTAACCGCTGAAATGGCTTTTGAAATCCCCATGGGAGAATTACGTGCAATCATTTTTGCCAATTCTTGTGCTTTGGGCAAAAGTTCTTCCAAACTAAATACCTCGTTTACCAAGCCAATTTCTTTCGCTTTTTCCCCACTTATCATTTTTGCAGAAAATATCAATTCATTCGCCCAACCTTTTCCTACGAGTTTGGGCAGCCTTTGTGTTCCGCCATAACCAGGAATCAATCCTAATGTTACTTCTGGTAGACCTAATTTTGCATTTTCAGACGCATATCTGATATGACAAGCCATTGCCAATTCTAATCCACCACCTAAAGCAAAACCATTAATGGCAGCAATAACTGGTTTAGACATGTTTTCAATTTTATTGAATAAAATATTTTGGCCGTTTCTCGCCAAATCTTCCGCAGCTGACGTTCCAAAATCTGAAAATTCTTTGATGTCTGCACCTGCTACGAAAGATTTCTCTCCGCTTCCGGTAAGAATGATAACGCGAACTTCATTGTTGTCATTCAATTCTGAAAAAAGCTGACTGAGTTCCTGAATTGTTTTTGAATTAAGCGCGTTAAGGCTTTCTGGCCTGTTAATAGTAATAACGGCAGTTTTGTTCTCAATATTTGAGAGAATATTTTCGTAAATCATTGTGTTTTGTAAATTTTTTTAAATTCACGATTGCAAATTACGAAAAATAGTCAAATAATCATAGTTTAAATGTTATTTAACTGTTATAAAGTTTTATTTCTAATTAATGTTCAATCGTGTGACTCATCATATTAGAATCAATATTGATCTGAAGTCCCATCGCGATTTTCATTCCCAATTCAATATTTGCGCGAAAGAAATGACATAACTGACGATTGATAATCTCTTCTCTTTTAGGTCCAGAAATATCTTTCATCGATGCAATAATGTTTTGAATTAACGCCTCGCGATTTTCCTGTTTCATCGCTTTCGTGTACAATAAACCAGGTTGAGTGTAATGATCGTCTTCCTCTTGATTTCTATTGAAATACGCAACTCTATTGCTGTCTAAATCATATTCGAAACTTTTGTAGTCTGGGTCGGTAGTAATTTCATCAAAACTATTGGGGTGATAATTGGGTGCGTCTCCATATTGATCAGCATTTGCCAGGGCTCCATCTCGCTGATAATTGGTAACTGCAAAAGGGCAGCGGTTAACTTCTAACTGACTCGCATTTACACCAACTCTATATCGGTGCGCATCTGGATAGGAGAATAAACGTCCCTGCAACATTTTATCTGGAGAAAAACTGATTCCAGAAATGAAGTTGCTCGGCGAGAAGGTGGCTTGCTCCACGTGCGCAAAGAAATTGTCGGGGATTTTATTCAATTCCATTTCTCCCACTTCAATCAAGGGAAATTCTGCTTGAAACCAAACTTTGGTCACGTCAAATGGATTCCAGCGAAATTCTTGCGCTTGCTCATCGGTCATCACCTGAATAAATAAAGTCCATTTTGGAAAATCACCGTTTTCAATGGCATTTACTAAATCATCTTGTGAAAAGTCTGGATTTTCACCTTTCATTTTTGCAGCTTCGTCATCGGTAAAATTTTTAATTCCCTGTTTTGCTTTAAAGTGAAACTTAACCCATACCCTTTCATTTGCAGCATTAATCATGGAAAAAGTGTGAGAGCCAAAACCATGCATGTGTCTATAGCCATAAGGAGTACCTCGATCAGACATCAGGATCAAAACCTGATGTAGAGATTCTGGATTTAAACTCCAAAAATCCCATTTCATGGTCGCACTTTTTAAGTTCGTCTTCGGCAGACGTTTTTGCGTATGAATAAAATCTGGAAATTTTTTAGCGTCTTTAATGAAGAAAACAGGCGTATTATTTCCTACGAGATCCCAATTTCCATCTTCAGTGTAGAACTTTAAGGCAAAACCGCGCGGATCTCTTTCGGTATCAGCACTGCCTTTTTCCCCACCAACAGTAGAAAATCTTGCAAACATTTTGCATTCATTACCTACCGTGGAAAATAATTTGGCTTTGGTATATTTTGAAATGTCATGCGTAACGGTAAATTTTCCGTAAGCACCGCTTCCTTTGGCATGCACCACTCTTTCTGGAATTCTCTCTCGCACAAAATGGGCAAGGTTTTCTTGCAACATAAAATCTTGAAGCAAAACGGGACCTCGCGCACCTACGGTTTGAGAGTCCTGATGTTCAAAATAAGGCGCGCCAGAACTAGAAGTAAGTTTATTGGATGACATGAGATAGGGTTTAGACCACAAATTTAAGAATTTATGTCTGCAAAATGAAGAAGCATTGAAAAAACTCAATTAAACACCTTATCTTTGTAATAGACAATACTTATCAAATGAACATTCAACAATTAGAATATCTTATCGCGGTAGACAAATACAAACATTTTGGGAAAGCTGCCATGTCGTGTTTTATTACGCAACCTACACTTAGCGCAATGATTCAAAAATTTGAAGATGAGCTAGATGTGAAGATTTTTGACCGTACCACGCATCCAATACGTACTACAGATATTGGAATCCAAATTATAGAGGAGGCCACCAAGGTGATTGATGCGATAAATGAGTTGAAGGGAAAAGCAAACCTTCTGAATAACGTTTTAGCCGGTCGTTTAAACTTGGGTATTATTCCTACCGTTTCTAATTTTATTTTGCCAGTACAGATTTTTGAATTTTTGAAAAATAATACGAAGATTGAGCTGAATGTAAAAGAAATGACGACGGAAAATATCATCAAATCTTTGAAATCAGGTGAACTTGATGCTGGAATCATAGCAACCCCTTTTGATGGTGCCAACGATTTTTATCATGATTTCTTATTCAATGAGGAATTGATGTTGTATTCATCTGACCAAGAGAGCAAAAAGGATTCTTTTGTAGTGCCAGAAGAAATCAACTCAGATAAAGTTTGGTTATTGGAAGAAGGAAATTGTTTGAGATCCCAGTTTGAAAATATTTGTCACCTGAAAGAAAACTCTTTGAAACCGAAAAACCTAGAATTTCTTGCCTCAAACATCAATACCTTAATCACGATGGTTGATAAAGTGGGGGGAATTACTATTTTACCTGAATTGGCAATACCACAGCTTTCTGAGCAGCAGAAAGGAAAAATCGCAAGATTCCGTAAACCATTTCCTTATCGGGAGATCACTTTAATTTATTATAAGCCAACTTATAAGCAAAAGATTCTAGATGAGATGACGAGTTCTATTAAAAAATCTTTAGCTGATACTCTGAATTACAATCGTAATCCAGAGGATTTTGTAAGTGTAAAACCACAATAATTTTAATCTTGCTATTAATTTTGTGGTTCGGTAAATAGTCTTTAAATTTGCACCGAAATACTTTCGAGAGGAAAAATTTGAACTGATTGCAACCTCCATAAAAAATGCTAAAACAGATTTTCTATTTTAGTTTCTTTTGTAATCCTTTCTCTTTTTCTTTTTATATAATTATAAAAAAACAAAAGAAATATGTCTTATTTATTCACGTCTGAGTCCGTTTCTGAAGGGCATCCTGATAAAATAGCGGATCAAATATCTGATGCATTAATTGATCATTTTTTGGCTTACGACCCCAATTCCAAAGTTGCTTGTGAGACATTAGTAACAACAGGACAGGTAGTTTTGGCAGGAGAGGTTAAATCCACCGCTTATCTTGATGTACAAGACATTGCCCGAAAAGTAATTAATGACATAGGTTATACCAAAGGAGAATACATGTTTAATGGCGATTCATGCGGTGTAATTTCGGCAATTCATGAGCAGTCTCCAGATATTAATCAAGGAGTTGATCGTGCGAAAGAAGATGCAGATTTTGAAACCAGAGCCAATTCGCAAGGAGCGGGAGATCAAGGAATGATGTTCGGGTACGCCACCAACGAAACAGAAAACTATATGCCACTTGCTTTAGATTTGGCCCATACGATTTTGAAAGAATTGGCAGTACTTAGAAGAGAAAATAACGCCATCACTTACCTTCGTCCTGATGCAAAATCTCAGGTGACCATAGAATATTCAGATGATCATAAACCGGTAAGAATTGATTCCATTGTAGTTTCAACTCAGCATGATGAGTTTGGAAGTGAGGAAGCAATGCTGGCAAAAATTAAAACCGATATTATAGGATTATTAATTCCGAAAGTTAGAGCAACGCAAAGCCGCGCGATTCAGGATTTATTTAATGATCAGATCAAATACCATATCAATCCAACTGGGAAATTTGTAATCGGTGGTCCGCACGGAGATACTGGATTAACAGGAAGAAAAATTATTGTAGATACATACGGGGGGAAAGGCGCTCACGGTGGTGGAGCTTTCTCTGGGAAAGATCCCTCTAAAGTAGATAGAAGTGCAGCGTACGCAACAAGACACATGGCGAAAAACCTTGTGGCAGCAGGGGTTGCAGATGAAATTTTAGTTCAGGTTTCTTACGCTATTGGGGTTCCAGAACCTTGCGGATTATATGTTAATACGTACGGCACGTCTAAACTGGGATTAAATGATGGCGAAATTGCCGAAAGAGTTCAAAAAATATTTGACCTAAGACCTTACGCCATTGAACAAAACTTGAAATTGAGAAACCCAATCTATCTTGAAACCGCTTCTTATGGACACATGGGAAGAGATCATTATATTGCCGATAAATCCTTTAAAGGTGCCAATGGCGAAATAAAAACCATAGAAGCTTTGGAGTTTTTTACGTGGGAAAAACTCGATAAAGTAGAAGAAATTAAAAAAGAGTTTAGCCTCTAAATTACAATAATTAGAAAACTGCTTTGTCTGAGAAGATGAAGCAGTTTTTTTTTAACTTTACCCCAGAAATAATTCTTAATTATGAAGAAAGGTTTTGCCCTTATTATCTTTTTTTTGCTTGCAAATACTGTTTTGACCAAAGCACAATTAACCGTACATAAACTTTTACACGCGGGCTACGTCTACCAAAACCAGAGTTTCGGGGAAATTGGTGGCAGATTACTCTTTTTAAAAACAGATGACGTAATTTATCGGCTTGGCACATCTGCTTTGATGGGCGTTGCAAATAATGAGTTTGCCATTATGCCGAAAGTGCAAGGTGATGTTTTAATTAATTTTGAGAAGAATGTAGATCTCTATCACAGTTATTATTTCTTGGCAGGTGCAGAAGTAACCACTAAATATGTAGCTCCAAAAATTGGTGTTTCTCTTTTTGGATTGTTTGATCTCACGGGTGGTTATGCATTCTCCTTAGACAAAAATGGCATCAATGGGAAGGAATTGAAAGGATTGAACATAAATTTTACTGTTAACCTTCCGCTCGTTTTGTTGCATGATTTGCTAAAAAAATAGCGTTATGTTAAATAGTTTAAAATAATTTAACAAAGTATTAACTTTTTTAGTACATTTACCACTCGAACAAAACCACTACTATCGATTAAAATTTACTTTCTAATAAACTGATCCTGTTAACCTGATAAATCATCGGGTAAGTGGGTGATTACCTAAACAGAAGTGAATTATGAATACACAAGCAGATAGCTGGTTAATTGCGGAGTACCGAAAGGGAAACGAAAAAACCCTCCCTATTCTTATAGATAGACATCAAAAAGATCTTTTTTCTTTCATTTTTTATAAATTAATGGATCATGATCTCGCCAATGATATCTTTCAAGATACCTTCATAAAAATTATCATCACCTTAAAAGAAGGGCGTTATAATGAAGAAGGTAAATTTATTCTTTGGGCAAAGAGAATCGCTCACAATCTAATTATAGATCATTTCCGACTAAAATCAAAGCACATCAAAGTTTCTGAAACTTCTTATGAAAATGAGGAATTCTCTATTTTTGATATTATTTCTGAGCAGGAGGAAAACATAGAGGAGCGTTTAATAAGTCTTCAAATAAAAGATGACTTGCTCAAAATGCTTGTATATTTACCGGCCAATCAGCAAGAAGTAATTAAACTGCGTTTTTTTGATGGCCTTAGTTTCAAAGAAATAGCAGAACAAACAGAGACCAGTATCAATACGACCTTAGGAAGAGTGCGTTATGCTCTAATTAATTTGAGAAAAATAATGGATGAACACCATATTATTTTAACTCGGTAATACTAAAAAAAAAAAAGTTTCGTTTTTAAGTGAAATCCCATATTTGCGTATGAAAAAAAATGACACTTTTAAAGAAAAACTTTTGAAACCAAAAAAGCAAACAATTGATTTTTTACTGAGTTACTCCAAAAGCCTTGCGGTTCTAAAAACCAAAAGTAAAATCCAGATTGTTTCCCAGAATTAATCTTAATTTAATTAAATTTGTGCTGTATGAAAATTCAGCACATTTTTTTTGACCTAGATAATACCCTTTGGGACCACCGCAGAAACGCTTACCTTACTTTAAAGGATCTTTACAAAAGACAAAACGTTCTCGAAAAATACAATATTCCCTTTGAGGAATTTCACAAAGAATACTTTACCATCAATGAAAGATTTTGGGCCCAAATCCGAGATGGAGAAATTGACAAAGAATATTTGCAGAATCATCGTTTCTATGATACTTTTCTTTTTTTCGGGATTGATGATTTTGAGATCGCGCAGGTTTTCGAACACCAGTTTTTAGATGAGATATTAAATTACAATGATTTAGTGCCCGGAGCGTTTGAAATCTTGGAATATCTTTCGGAGAAAGGGTATATTCTTCATATTCTTTCCAATGGTTTCGAAGAAGTAACTCACCGAAAATGTGAACTTTCTGGGATCAAAAATTATTTCCAAACCATTACCAGTGCAGATGAAATCAATATCAGAAAGCCTCATGCCGCGGTTTATGAATACGCATTGAAAAAAGGTAATGCTAAAAAAGAAGAGTCTATGATGATAGGTGATGACTGGATTGCAGACGTAGAAGGCGGAAAAGCATTCGGTTTAGAAGTCGTATTCTTTGATGTATTCAATGATAATTTTGAAGCAGATGGTGTGAAAGTTATCAAAATGCTGAAAGAACTGAAAGAAATTCTATAATTTTTCGATAAGAACATGACCTTAATTAAAAATAACCTTTCGAAAATGAAAGGTTATTTGTTTTTATGAAATTTCGAAACTTAAAGTCCCAAATTGCTTCTCACTTTGCCCAAAGTTTCAGCGGCAATTATTCGCGTTTTTATAGCGCCTTCCAACAGCTTTTCTTCCAGTTCAGGCAGGTTGTTCATATAATACGTAAATAATTCCCTTTCTTTTTCAAATCTTGTAAGGATCAACTGAAGCAGTTCAGTTTTAGCATGACCATACCCAAAGTTTCCCGCAAGATATTTGCCCTTTAATGTTTCGGTTTGCTCTGGAGTTGCAATCAATTGATACAAGGCAAATATTTTATCAGTTTCCGGATCTTTCGGATCTTCTAATGATTTGGAATCTGTTTCAATTGCCATCACCTGCTTTTTAAGTTCTTTTTCCGGCAAGAAAATATTGATGATATTTCCACGGGATTTAGACATTTTTTGACCATCAATTCCCGGAACATACATGGTGCCTTCCTGTATTTCAGCTTTCGGCAGCGTGAAAGTTTCTCCCATTTGGTGATTAAATCGAGCACCCATATCTCTCGCCATTTCCAGATGTTGCAGCTGATCTTTTCCTACAGGAACAATTTCCGCATTATAAAGCAAAATATCTGCAGCCATCAAAACTGGATAAGTGAATAATCCTGCATTTACATCTTCTAAACGATCTGCTTTGTCTTTAAAAGAATGCGCCAAAGTCAATCTTTGGTAAGGAAAAAAACAGGACAGATACCAAGAAAGCTCACAAACTTCCGCGATGTCACTTTGTCTGTAAAAAAAAGTTTTCTCTGTATCTAATCCGCAAGCAAGCCAAGCTGCTGCAATTTCATAGGTATTTTGTTTCAGCTCCGCGCCATTTTTAATTTGGGTCAGGGCGTGCATATTCGCGATAAATAAAAAAGACTCGTTTTCTGCTTTTTTAGAAAGTTCAATCGCAGGAATAATAGCTCCTAATAAATTTCCTAAATGAGGAGTTCCAGTTGACTGGATTCCGGTAAGAATTCTTGGCATTAAGATTCTAAATTTTTAGTTTTTAATTTTAGATTTTCTAAAATTCTATTGGTAAAAAGACAAAAAGATCGAAAGGATTTATCCTAGTTCTTCATTACAATTCAAATCCATCTGGAAAAGCCTTTTTCCGAAAAATAAGCAGTAAAGAAGCTCCAACCGTAATGGCAGCATCTGCAACATTGAAAATATATTTAAAGAATTCGATATGTTTTCCACCGATTAAGGGAATGGTTTCGGGTACATACCAATCTACTAAAGGAAAATGCAGCATATCTACTACGCAACCTTTCATTAAAGAAGAATAACCTTCCCCGAAAGGAACTACTTGAGATATACCACCATAGTCAATCCAGCGTTCCACACTCTCGTCAAAATGGGTTCCGCTATCGAAAATTAATCCGTAGAAAATCCCATCAATCACATTGCCAATTGCACCTGCAAAAATGATGGTCATGGGGATGATGAGGTAGTTGCTTTTCTTTTCTTTTACCCATTTGAGAAACAGATGAATCATAAATCCAATAAGCGCTAATCGAAGAATGACCAGAAAATATTTTCCAATGAGTCCCCCGAAATGAAGTCCATAAGCCATACCTGGATTCTCCACAAAAGTCAATTTAAATCCCGGAATTACATCTATACTTTCTCCTAAATGGAAATGAGTTTTAATGTAAAATTTAGATACTTGGTCAATTAATAAAATGATAAAAGTTATCAGTGCTATTTTCTTCATTATTCGCCGGACTTAGGTTTTTCTTTAAAATTTTTTGCAGGCTTTTTTGCCGGGAAAGAATTTTCATTTTGTCGGGGATCTTTCGTATTTCTGGTATGGAATTTTTCATACCGGATTCCCATTTCTTTCATTACGCTTTTCAGCGCATTCAGTTCCATTTGATTCTTGGGGTGAACTATTAGTGCTTCCATTTTTAATTATTTTTTAGACAGTTCGTCTAGTCGTTTTTTGTCTTCTTTGGATAAATCATTTAATCCATTTTTCCCAATTTTACTCAGGATTTGATCAATCTCTATTTCCCGATCTCTTCTTTTGGAATTAAATTGATCGTCTAATGTGAGATTTTTTTCACGATTGGGTTTAATTTTTTCTTTGATGTCTTTTCGGAAAAAGTAGGCAAAAATAACCGCAACTGCCAATAGAATTAGGACCGTATTCATGACTTTAAAATATAAATGCACAAAGTAATCTGCATAGCGTTATACAATTTACTTTGCGCATTATTGATATAGTAGAGATAGACTTATCGCTGTAGATTTTTCGCTTCTATACTTAAAGTTGCATGAGGAACCGCACGTAAACGGTCTTTACCGATTAATTTACCGGTAACTCTGCAGATTCCGTAGGTCTTATTTTCAATTCTGATCAATGCATTTTTTAGCTCTCTTAAGAATTTCTCTTGTCTGCCTGCCAAAATTGCGTTTTGCTCTTTGCTTAAAGTTTCTGCACCTTCTTCAAAAGCCTTGAAGGTCGGGGAAGTATCATCTGTTCCATTATTCTGGTCATTGATGAAACTTTCTCTCACAAGAATTAAATCTCTCTCTGCTTTTACTATTTTAGATTGGATCAATTCCTTGAATTCAACCAAATCATTGTCACTATATCTTTGTCTTTCTCTTTCTTCTGCCATAACGGTGTGTTTTTTTAATATTTTAATGATCCTGGAGTTTTTTGCCAGCCTTTTATTTCTTTACAATTCCGACTTTGAATCGCTCTTCGTCGATTTCTATTTCCTCAAATGTCGCGAGTGAAATTACAATTTCTATTTCATCTGACAATACTTCTTCGGAAATATAAGAATTATTGTTCATCAATTGCATTTCGAAAGGTGAATTTTGCTCTATTTGAATTGTAATTCGATCCGTTAAATCGAAATTTTTCTCCTTCCGAATATTTTGTACTCTGTTGATGAATTCTCTTGCAACTCCTTCTGCTTTAAGTTCTTCCGTTAAAGTTAAGTCCAAAGCTACAGTTAATTTACCTTCACTAATCACCGTCCAACCCGGAATATCTTTCGTGAAAATTTCTACATCATCCGAAGAAATTTCATAATTACCAATCATCATTTTTCCCTCTTTTTCCAAGGTCGAAATTTGTGCAGCATCTAACTTCGTAATTTCTCCAGCCACCATTTTCATGTCTTTTCCTAGTCTGACGCCCAAAGTTTTAAAATTCGGTTTAATCTGCTTTACAATTAAGTCTGCTGCTTCTTCTGCATTGATCAGTTGAAGTTGTTTTACATTCACTTCTTGCTTAATAAGATCTGAAACTGCCAAGATTTGCTTTTCTGTTTTTGCATCTAAAACCGGAATCATTACCTTTTCTAAAGGTTGGCGAACTTTCATATTTTCCTTTTTTCTCAAAGAAAATACCATCGAGGTAATTTGTTGCGCCAAGTGCGTTTTTTCTACTAAATCTTGATCTATTAAACTTTCATTGGCAATCGGGAAGTCTGTCAAGTGAATTGATTCCGCCGTATTTTTACCCGTAATCGTATTTAAATCGCGGTACAATTGATCCATGAAAAAGGGTGCAATTGGGGCGGCAATTTTAGCCACGGTTTCTAAACACGTATACAATGTTTGATACGCAGAAATCTTGTCGTCAGAATATTCACCTTTCCAGAATCTTCGTCGGCAAAGTCTTACGTACCAGTTGCTTAAGTTGTCATTAACGAAGTTGTTGATGGCTCTTGCCACTTTGGTTGGTTCGTAGTCTTCATAAAAAGAAGTAACCTCTTTGACCAATAAATTGAGTTCAGATAAAATCCAACGGTCAATTTCTGGACGGTTTTCTACCTCTTTTTCAGCGTACGTAAATCCATCTACATTCGCATATAAAATGAAGAAAGTGTAGGTGTTATAAAGGGTACCGAAAAATTTACGACGAACTTCATCTATTCCTTCTAGATCGAATTTGAGATTTTCCCAAGGATTTGCATTGGCAATCATATACCATCGGGTTGCATCTGGACCGTATTTGTCTAAGGTCGTGAATGGATCAACCGCATTGCCTAACCGTTTTGACATCTTTTGGCCGTTTTTATCCAAAACCAAACCGTTCGACATTACATTTTTATAGGCTACAGAATCAAAAACCGCTGTTGCAATGGCGTGCAAAGTATAAAACCAACCTCTCGTTTGATCAACTCCTTCCGCGATAAAATCTGCTGGAAAGGCTTTGTTCGAATCAATCATTTCCTTATTTTCAAAAGGATAATGCAATTGCGCGTAAGGCATGGAACCGGAATCAAACCATACATCGATCAAGTCGGATTCTCTGTTCATTGGCTTTCCGGAAGCTGAAACCAATATAATTTCATCTACAATATTTTTATGCAAATCAATATTCGCATAATTTTCTTCGGACATATTTCCAACCTCGAATTTCGCAAAAGGATTTTCAGACATGAATCCAGCCTCCATTGATTTTTGGATTTCAGTCATTAATTCTTCTACCGATCCGATGATGATTTCTTCTTGTGGTCCTGAGCCTGTCGAAGGATCAGTTCTCCAGATTGGCAAAGGAATTCCCCAATATCTTGAACGCGAAAGATTCCAGTCATTAACGTTAACGAGCCAGTTTGCAAATCGTCCTTCACCCGTAGATTTTGGTTTCCAGTTAATGGTCTCATTCAAAGAAACGAGACGGTCTTTTACCGCCGTCATTTTCACAAACCAAGAATCGAGTGGATAATACAAAACGGGTTTGTCGGTTCTCCAACAATGTGGATAACTGTGAACATATTTTTCTACTTTAAAGGCTTTGTTTTCAGTCTTTAAAAGAATTGCCAAATCTACATCCCAAGATTTTTCGGGTGCAGTTCCGTTCTCATAATATTCGTTTTTAATATATTTTCCCGCAAATAATTCGGGGGTATTTCCGCCTTTTACAAAACGACCTTGCAAATCGACCAAAGGAACAAGATTGTCAATTTCATCTTTAATCAACATGGGTGGAATGCCATTTTCTTTTCCAACCCGCGCATCATCTGCACCAAATGTTGGGGAAATATGAACAATACCAGTTCCATCTTCTGTGGTTACAAAATCTCCAATAATTACGCGGAAAGCTTTGTCTGCATTTTCAGCGGGTAAAAACCAGGGAATTAACTGTTCGTATTCTGTTCCAGCTAAGTCAGCACCAGTGAATTCTTCTATAATTTGGTAGGGAATCGTTTTGTTTTCTGAACTGTAATTGCTAAAATCTTCGTCTGTTACTTCGAAATATTTCTTACCGAAATTCTTTTGTAAAAGTACTTTGGCTAAAATAATATGAATAGGTTCAAAAGTATATTGATTGAAGGTTTTCACCAAAATATACTCAATACCTTTTCCAACTGCTAATGCGGTATTTGAAGGTAAAGTCCAAGGAGTTGTGGTCCAAGCAAGAAAATAGACATTTGCTTTAGATTTCTCAGTATCGAATTCTTCCCAATGTAAAGCTCCGCCACATGTATTTCCTGCGATTACTTCGCTATCAATTGCGGAGTCTGGATACGCGATTGCAGATAATTTTTTCCAAGTTTCACTCGCGTATTCAGGCGCACTTTTCACTTTAAACTGTGCAACTACGGTGGTATCAGTCACATCACGATACGTTCCGGGTTGATTCAATTCGTGAGAAGACAATCCCGTTCCTGCGGCTGGAGAATAAGGCTGAATCGTGTACCCTTTATACATTAAATCTTTGTCGTAAAGTTGCTTTAGAAGCCACCAAACCGTTTCCATGTATTTGGGTTCGTAAGTAATGTAGGGATCTTCTAAATCTACCCAATACCCAATTTTTTCCGTCAGATCATTCCAAACATCTGTGTAGCGCATCACTGCATTTCTACAAGCTTGATTGTATTCTTCTACAGAAATTTTCTTCCCAATATCTTCTTTTGTAATTCCTAATTCTTTTTCTACGCCCAGTTCAATCGGCAATCCATGAGTGTCCCAACCTGCTTTTCGGAAAACTTGTTTTCCATTTTGAGTTTGGTAGCGGCAGAAAATATCTTTCAGCGCTCTGGCCATCACGTGGTGAATTCCGGGCATTCCGTTCGCAGAAGGCGGACCTTCATAAAAAACATATTCAGGTTTTCCTGCACGGTTTTCTACGGATTTTTTAAACGTTTCTTCCTCTTCCCAACGCTGCGCGATGTTTGCAGCAATCTGGGTTAAATCAAGACTTTTATATTCGTTAAACTTCTTCATTTTCAATCAGTTCAAAGTAATTTTTCTTCTTATTTTCAAGTTTGCGAATATAAGGAAAATTCGGTAAAATTTTCGGTGTTTTTGTACTAATATTAAGGAGTGAGACATGAATGAATTGTCCTGAAAATAGATTGGCAAAAAAACTTTAATCCATCATATTCGATTATTATTTCCCCAAAAACTCCCATTTGAAGGGATAATATATAATGAAAGAATAGTGATTAAAAAAAAACTTCTACTTTTGCACAAAATATAGAGGATGGCCAAAAATTTAGTAATCGTAGAATCACCCGCAAAAGCAAAAACCATTCAGAAATATCTGGGGAAGGATTTCGAAGTGAAATCCAGCTTTGGGCATATCCGTGATTTGCCGAAAAAAGGAATGGGTATTAACCTCGAAAATTTTACACCCGATTACGAAGTTTCGGTAGATAAAAAGAAAATCGTAGCAGATTTAAAAGCCTCTGTTAAAAAAGCAGATATCGTGTGGCTGGCTTCGGATGAGGATCGTGAAGGTGAAGCAATCGCATGGCATCTGGCGGAAGAATTAAAGCTAAAAGAAGAAAATACGCGCCGCATCGTTTTCCATGAGATCACCAAGAATGCGATTTTAAAAGCTATTGATAATCCACGACAAATTGATCAAAACTTAGTCAATGCGCAGCAAGCAAGAAGAATCTTAGACCGAATTGTTGGTTTTGAAATGTCTCCAGTTTTGTGGAAAAAAATTAAAACCGGTCTTTCTGCAGGTCGGGTACAATCGGTTGCTGTTCGTTTGGTAGTGGAGCGAGAATTAGAGATTCGCGCTTTTCAATCCAAGTCTGCCTTTCGGGTAGAAGGAACTTTTCTTACCGATAATAACCAAGAGATTTCTGCGAGAATCAAAAAAGATTTTGAAAAAGAAAGTCAAGCTGAAGAATTTTTAACGCAAGTTAAAGCTACAGATTTCAAAGTTTTAAATGTAGAAACGAAACCTGGAACCAGAACTGCTTCTGCACCGTTTACCACCTCAACTCTTCAGCAAGAAGCTAGTAATAGATTAGGATACGGCGTTACGGCGACCATGCGTGTTGCCCAAAGATTATATGAAGAAGGTTTCATCACTTATATGAGAACGGATTCTGTGAATCTCTCTCAGGAAGCCATTAACGGAGCAAAAGCGCAAGTTTTAGCAGAGTATGGCGAATCATATTCTAACCCAAGAAATTATACCACAAAATCTGCATCTGCGCAAGAGGCTCACGAAGCGATACGTCCTACAGACTTTACACTGAAAAGTGTTCCCGATGTACAATTGAATAAATTATACCAGCTGATTTATAAGAGGTCTTTGGCGTCTCAAATGTCCAACGCAAAAATAGAAAAAACAGTTATTGAAATCGGTAATCCCAAATTACCGCAACAATTTGAGGCCAATGGAGAAGTTATTATTTTCGACGGTTTTTTGAAAGTTTACGGAATCACAAAAGCGGAGGATGATGATAGCGACAACAATGAAAAATTATTGCCGAAAGTAAATATTGGTGATGGTTTGGAATACAAAAAAGTGGAAGCCACGGAGAAATTTACTCGGCCAGCTGCAAGATATACGGAAGCGGGACTGGTAAAAAAATTAGAAGAACTTGGTATTGGTCGTCCTTCTACTTACGCGCCAACCATTCAGACTATTCAAAATAGAGAATACGTAGATAAACGGGAGATTCTTCCACAACAACGTGAAATCATGAAGATGATTTTGGATAAAAAAGAATTAAAAAAAGAAATACTCTCCGAGAACTTTGGGGGAGATAAAAATAAATTTGTTCCTACAGATATTGGCGAAGTAGTGAATGAATTCCTTACCAATAATTTTGCAGAAATTCTGGATTATGGATTTACGGCAAAAGTAGAGCAGGATTTTGATGATATTGCCAATGGGGAAGAGAAATGGAAAGAAATGTTGCAAGGTTTCTACAAAGATTTTCACCCGAGAATTGCCAGTGTAGAAGAAAATGCAGAACGTGCAAACGGAGAACGTGCCTTAGGAACGGACCCAAAAACAGGAAAACCAGTACTTGTTAGAATCGGACGATTCGGACCGATGGTTCAGATTGGGGAACAAGATGATGAAGAGAAACCTGTTTTTGCCAGTTTAATGGCTAGCCAAAATATTGCAACCATCACTTTGGAAGATGCTTTGGAACTCTTTAAACTTCCTTTTGAGTTAAATGAAGTTGATGGGCAAACCGTCACCGTGGGCGTTGGTCGATTTGGACCGTATGTAAAATGGGGAGAAGCCTATGTAAGTATTCCACGCGGAGAAGATCCACTTTCTATCACGCAGGAACGCGCGGAAGAAATCATCAAGGAGAAAAAAATTGCGGATGCACCCATCGCAAGTTTCAAAGGTGAATCTGTGACGAAAGGAACAGGTAGATTTGGTCCTTTCATCAAGTATAAATCTATTTTCATTAATGTTCCGAAGCGCTATGATTTTGAAAATTTAAGTCAAAATGACATCAATGAATTGATTGAAGCAAAGTTGGAAAAGGAAGCCAACCGGTACATCCAGCAGTGGGAAGAGGAGAAAATTTCCATTGAAAATGCAAGGTGGGGCCCAATTGTGAAATTCGGAAAAAACATCTTCAAAATTCCTAAAACAAAAGACGACGAAAAATATACTGCAGAAGATTTAGCAGAAGTTTCTCTAGATGAAGTAAAGAAATGGATCACTGCACAAGATAAAAATGCTTTTAAAGTGAAGGCAAAAAAAGCACCCGCCAAGAAAGTAGCAGTTAAGAAAGTACCCGCGAAGAAAGCGGTGGTCAAAAAAGTGCCAGCTAAAAAGACGGCCCTAAAAAAAGCCAATCCACCTGCAGAATAATATTCTGAGAATTCTAAATACAACCTGCTTATTATCAAATAAGCAGGTTTTTTTATTGTTTATTGCTGATAATCAAATTATAACAAGAATTACTTATTCCGCGAACTTTATTCTCTAGTTATAAATATTTAGCGGACAATCAACAATTTTTAAATTTTATATGATTTTTAAAAATATAGTTATATTTTTATGCTTTTGATTAAAATTTAATTCTATATTTGCCAACACACAAATGAATTGATCGCTTAATAGGGTGATGTAAAAAAATTATCAACACAAAAAGATGGAAAAAAATAGTACAATTAATAATTTGTTACCTTTTTTTACCTATGATAAAAATTCATTTACTTGCATGTTGCTTATTGGCAACTATGCTGCACGCGCAAACGGTGAATTACGCAAAAGCACCGAACAGTTACATCTACGATTTAAATTTGGCTCAAGAGCAAAATTACGGAGGTTTAGAAATCCCTGTAAAAAAGGCCTACGAAATGTGGTCAACGTATGAGTATTTAAAAACCAACGGATCCGCTACTCCAATTCCGAGCGGCGTTCAATCTGCCTCTCTCTACTGGGAAGATTTACCCGGTTTAGTAGATAAGGTAGAAATTATTTCCGGCGGTTCACCAGATAATTCTAATATTAAAGTTGCAATAAACAAAGGTTTAGGAAAAGGAAATGCAGTGGTGGCTTTTAAAGTGGATGGTAACATTTACTGGAGTTGGCATATTTGGGTAACAGATAATCCCGAAGATGGTGTTTCTTATGCGCAAGGAACAGAAACTGACATTGATGGAAATTTGATTGATGTGAAATACATGGACAGAAATCTGGGTGCCACAAGCAATAATTTTTTAGGTAATCAATGGCAAAAATCTGGCGGGCTTTTATATGAATGGGGCCGCAAAGATCCCTTTCCATCTTTAGTTCACAAGGATTCTTTTTTCTACTCGATTACAGGAGAAGTTGGTAACTTAAAGCATCCACAGGTTGATCCAGTCAATACAATTCCGGTGCAAGTACGTCCCTTTAATGAAATTGAAAAGAACATAAAATATTCTGTAGCCAATCCAATCACTTACATCACCAATACAGATTCTGGCGGCAACTGGTTTTCTAGCAGCCGATATAGAATTCCAGGGGCAAGTCCAGCCTATTTTACTTGGGATTTATGGTCAGATAATGCTAAAGGTGGAAACAGCAATGGAAACAGTTCCAGCACGGTTTTGAAAAATGAAAGCCGCTCTTATGAATTAAAATCAGAGTTAGATCCCTGTCCAAATGGATGGAGAATTCCTTCATATTATGGTAGAGAAACCCAGAATAACAACTTATCTATTTTTGGTAAGAAATGGGACTGGGGAAATGATGACAACATTGTGGCGAACAGACAACTGTTCCCAACTTCAATTAATCCTAATTTAAATGGTGTAAAAGTTTATCCTGGATTGGGAATGGACTTTACCGAAGCTTTGGGTGGCGGTAGAAATCTTGGGATTATTCCTGCGTCTGGAGCTTATGTTGCCTATCCAAACTCTGCGGCACCTACGGCGCCGGTTGGCGTAAAGTTCCAAGATAATTTTGCCTCAGCAACATTGTGGAGCGCAACTTTCGGGTTTGATGGTGGACGAGCATTTAACATGGTCACTGATCCATTAAGAAACAATACTTCAGTAGGTTTGCACGCAGTTTACAATAATCAAACGCAACCCACCAGAACAGGTAACGCCGTGCGATGCATGAAAGATCCTAATCTTTGGAAAATAGGAAATTTCACTACCAATTATTATGCAACCACAGAAACTAACTTTACTGATGGTTTAGATAATCCTAATTCGTATATTGTCTTAGAGAATAGAGAAATTACAATTCCAGTAAATAAAGCGTTCTCTGTTTACAATCAATTGCTGACTGATCACAAAACCATCAGTGGAAAAGAGATGAAGGCAAAAATCATGTGGACTACAGATGTCCAATTAATTGATGAATTATGGGTAAATCAGCATGAGAGTGTCGCAAGTTCTTCTACCATCACCGTAAAAGTAAATCCGGGAAGATATGGAAATGCGGTAATCTCTCTACATCAAGGTAATGTAGATAATCCAGTTCTTTGGAGTTGGCATATTTGGGTTCCACAAGATGACCCAACCTTAAACCAAACCACCTATATTACGGAGAATACGCTGCCTGTTACCTATAACTTTATTAATCCAACTGCGAGCAAAGTTCCCGCTTTGAAAACGGTTTTCATGGATAGAAATCTTGGAGCAGAAAGCGCTGTGCTTAATTCGGGTTATGAGCATGGTCTTTATTACCAATGGGGAAGAAAAGATCCAATCCCGTCATTTTCTTTGCCTCATTATGAATTAATTTATACCGAAACAGAACTTACCGTTATTTTTAATCCGACAGAATTAGGTAAAACAGATTTTAATTTTGATAGTATTGACCCGAAAATTTACCAGTATACCTACTCAGATTCTTACCAAGAGTATGGCTCCACAGATCCATCTCCGCATAAAAGAGTTCGAGATAACATCAAGTATTCTGTAAATAATCCGATGAGATTTATGTATCAAAGTGGACTCGGGAATTCTTTTGATGGTGGAAATCATTATTCAAATGATTTAAGCCAAGTGCGAGATTGGGTTTCTGATGAAAGAGCACAGGCCGATAACAGATGGGGACACGGTGATAAAAAATCGCCATTTGACCCTTGTCCGGAAGGTTGGCGCGTACCAGACGTTTCTTTCACACATCTTTATACAGGATCAAAAGGAACCTCTCCTTTCTATAATGGCTACCAAAATGATGCTTACGGTAACCCCGGAGTTATCCAGGATCAATGGCATAGTATCTCTACATTTTATAATGGAACCGTAGAAGGAAATCTTGGATGGAAATTTGAAAGTCCTAATTATAATTTGGGAACTTTTGCGAAAGATGGTATCATCGGGGAGCTGGGTGAATTTAAAAGAGAATTTGGACGAACGGGACTTTGGACCGCATCACTTGCTGATTTAAATACTGGATTTGGTCTCGGATTATTATTCGAAGGAAACAGAATGCAAACCGCAACAGGTGTTTATCCGCAAGCAGGAATGGGTGTAAGATGCGCAAAAGATGAAAACAGATTATTGGCAACACCGATGGGAAAAAATCCGAAAAAAATCGAAATTGAAGAAAAATTGGTGAGTCAGGCAGTAGAAAAAAACGCGCAAGGAATTTATCCTAATCCCTTTAATAATGAATTTTTTATACAAAACGCGAATGCTGAGTCTTTTGAACTTTATGAAATGAGTGGTAAATTACTCATGAAGGGGAGAATTACAAACGGCAGAGTAGATGCAGCCAATTTGCTTCCTGGAATTTATCTGGTAAAAATTACCATGAAAGATGGTTCTGTCTTCACGAAAAAACTCCTAAAACAATAAACAATAACCCTATTTTAACCAAAGCACAAATTAATTTTTGTGCTTTTTTTTATTACTTTTGTTTCAATCTGGACCAAATAACATTTTAAGCCATTTTATGAATATTGAAGATCTTCTTTTTCCGCCAAAACACATTAAATCAGAAAAATGGCAATTGGGAAACACCTTTGTTTCAGACATTCCAGAAAATGGAATTGCATTGATTTTTTGCTCAGATTACAGAGGTTTAAATAATGGTTTGGCAGAGCCGCAAGATTTTAATCTCATTCGAAAACAACTGTATCAACTTTCCAAATTAGATTTCGAAACGCCCATTTGTGATCTTGGTGATTTAATCTCCGGAAAATCGCATGCGGATACGCATTTCATCGTGCAAGAAATTCTCTCCCTTTGCCACTATAAAAAAACGATACCAATCCTAATTGGTGGGAGTAATGACTTGGCATTTTCCCTGTTTTCTGCGCTAAACTTCCATGAGAATGATTTGAGTTATACGCAGATTTCCAATATCATTTCTCTTTCTAATGAAAGCAAAGAAATTAATGAAACCAACTTTTTATCTAAAATTTTAAGCTCCAAAACATTCTCGCTAAAAAATTACCATCATTTAGGGTATCAAAAACATTTGAACGCTGTAGATTCTGTGAACTTGATGAAAGAAGTTGAATTTGACATCAGACGCTTGGCTGAAATGATGAATTCCACGGAAAGAACAGAACCTTTTTTCCGTAGAGCAGATTTGGTTACCGTAAATTGTGATGCGGTAGAAAGTTTAGGAGATGGATTCTCCGTAAATCCGCAAGTTAATGGTCTAAACAGACGAGAGATTTGCGCCTACATGAAAGAAATTGGGCTGAGTGAAAATCTGAAATCTGTAGGAATTTTCAATTTTAATGTCCAATCCGCAGAATTTTTAAACCATCAACTTTTGGCGCAAATGATTTGGCATTTGGTAGAGGGAATTAATATCCAGAAATCTCATCCAGTTGAAAGACAGTTTGAAAAATATTGGGTGATGATTGAGGACGATAGTTATGCATTTCAGAGAGATACTTTTTCTGGATTGTGGTATTTTGGAGAAGAAGAAGAGGTTAAAAAATTGCTTCCATGTTCTAGATTAGAGTATGAAGCAGCAAAAAAAGGTCATCTGGACCCAAGACTCCTAAGAAAGTAAAAAATCTTTCGGCAGTTCAATAGATTTTAATTCCTATTTTTACGCTACTAAAAACACCTATGAACAGAATTTTATCCCAATTTTTCAGTTCTCCGTACGTTCTTATTTTAATAACTGTCTTAATCAAAATTCCGATGTTTTTTACGAAAAACATTCAGGAAGATTCTTTTATTACTTGGCGGGTTGCCGGGAATTTATTGGATTATGGAGTAATTGGTTTTAATGGTGAAGAAAAAATTTCTGCTTCTACTACCCATTTGTACGTGTTCATTACCGCATTTTTCCGACTCATTTTTGAGGGATATTTTATTTATCCCTTGCTTACTTTCAGTGCTATACTTTTTGGGATAGGTTCTTGGTGGTTATCTAAAATTCTTTTCCCCATAGATTTCTATAAGCGAGGTTTTTTCGTGCTGCTTCTGAATATGGTTCCGCCCGCGCTCACGGCTTCTGTTTTGGGTATGGAATATGGAATTTTGTTTTTTCTCTATAACGGACTTCTTTATTTCGGGCTTTTTCGGCAAAAGAAATGGGCTTTCCTGATTTTTCCCATTCTTTTAATATGGACTAGGATTGATGCGGTTATATTTTTAGGCGTCATCTTTTGGGCAGATTTCATTTTGAAGAAAAAGCTGAATTACATCTATATTTTGGGTGGAATAATGGGCTTAATGACGGTAGTTGGCTTTAACTATTTGTATTTCGGGGAATGGGTTAATCATACCATTACAGCAAAAAAAATTGCTTACAAAAATCTAATTCAGAATGATAGTCTGGAATATTTCCTTTATCAATGGGCATATTATGGTGGATTGATCAAAAAATATTCGCTCTTTACTTTTGTTCTATTTTTAATATTCTTAGCGTTTTTACTTTTTGCAGCAAAGCGAATTTGGCAAGAAAAGACCTTAATCTCTCGAAAAAGTAAAATCATATTACTCGCCGTCTTCGTTTTTGCACTATTAAAAATTACGGTTTTTGCTTATTTCAAAGCCTATTTCGATTGGTATTATTGGTTACCGAGAGTTTTCCTTTTTGCAGTTGTACTTTATTTCGTTCTCAATTTTATTCCCTGGAAAAGAAAAATTTTGTATCCCCTGATATTTCTTTCCATTTCTGGAACATACGTTTTTCAGTGGATTCAATCTTACACGATCGGTTATATGGAAGAACGACAAAGAATGCAAATTGCCGCAGATATTAATACAGATCAAGTTGGTCTTAAGCAATCCATTTTGCTGGAACCCGCAGGAATTATTCCTTTCTACACCAATCTTTACACGTATGATGAGGTAGGTTTGGTCAATAAAAGAATCAATCAAGAGATGCTGAAAGATGAAAAGTTTTGGTGGATCAATTCCTTAAAAAAATATCAGCCAGATTATATTTTGACCATCGCAGAAAAACCTGGATTAAAGGCGCGATTTTATATAACTTCTGCAGAAGAGGAAAGAATTTTTAATTCAGACTATACTTTGATGAAGTCTTATCCAATTTCAAAAATCCATAATCAGGCGCCTTTGCTTTTAAAATGGATTTATGAGTTGCGGCCCATTGGAAAGGATTATTTTCTCTACAAAATTTCAAAACCATCCACATGATTAAAGTTTCTGTGATTGTTCCGGTTTATAATGTAGAAAAATATTTAAAAAAATGTTTGGATTCTTTGGTGTCTCAAACGCTGAAAGACATAGAAATTATTGTCGTGAATGATGGTAGTACTGATAATTCTCAATTTCTTATTGAAGATTTCTCAAAGAAATTTCCTTTTAAAATTAAAGCTTTTACTAAAGAAAATGGCGGTTTAAGTGACGCCAGAAATCTTGGTTTAAATCACGCTACAGGAGCATACATAGGATTTGTGGACAGTGATGATTGGGTAGAAAAAGAAATGTTTGCGGAAATGTTTGCGCTTGCAGAAAAGCATGAGGCAGAAATGGTTATTTGCAATCTCCAAAAAGTGAATGAAAAGGGGTACATCATTCAAAAACTGACTCAAATTCCAAATCTCCCCGAGAAAATAACGCTTCAAGACCACTTTTCAGTTTTTTCTGATCTCAGTTATTTTGCCTGTAATAAGCTATTTCATCGAAGTTTATTTGAGGAAATACGATTTAAAAAAGGAATTCACTTTGAAGACATTCAGCTTATTCCGCAACTACTTTTAAGATGTAAGGTGATTGCTCAAACTCAAAATTACCATTATCAATATTTAGAGAGAAAAGATTCCATCAGCAAAACGCACACGTCGAAAGGTTTGGATATTTTAAAAGCGGTCGAAGATGTTGGACTTGCTTTTTCTCAATCTCAATATGCTGCGCAGAAAGAAGGATTGAAAAATTTTCAGATTTTAGAAGGAGTCTACACCTACTTGGCTTATTTGGCTTTTGTGAAAGATGAAAAAACTTTTTTGGAGATGGGTGAAGCGCTGGATTTATTTCGAAAAGAGCAAGGAATTTCACTTTTAGAAATTTTAAAGTATAAACGGTTTGGAAAAAATTATCTGTTATCTTTACCACCAAAGAAAAAAATCTATTACCTGCTCTACTTTTTTAATCAGAAAAAGATTCTACGAAAACTTGTCTAAAACACAGTCTTATTGATGCCAATTCTACACCCTATTTTTATCACTATTTTTCTATTTCTTGCGGCCGCAAGTTATTGGGAGGTTTTTGTGTTAAAGAAGAAGCAAAGTATATTTGTGTGGGTTACGGCTATCTTAATCATTATTGCCATTGGCTTTCGGATTAATGTGGGTGCAGATTACCCGGTTTACAAAATGCTTTTTTCTGGTTTCGCAATTTATACTACTTACGGAGATGTTCTAGATAAAGCACTTTTTCGACCCAATAGTGAGGAAATTGAGTGGATCTTCGTGCTGATCAATAAATTAGTTTTTGATTTTGGTTTTCCTTTTTACATCGTCACCTTTGTGATGGCCGTGATTACGGTATCATTGAAGTTTAGTGCCATCTATAAAAATGTAGCTTTTCCTACCTTCGCTTTACTCTTTTATTTTATGCCGATTATGTTTTTCGAAGATTCTGGACAAATGCGTCAGGGTTTGGGAATTGCAGTCTGTGTTGCTTCTTTTAAATTTATTAAAGACCGAAATTTGCCCATGTTTTTGCTCTGCATGTACATAGCACTGGGCTTTCATAAAACGGCTATTGTCTTTCTTCCGGCTTACTGGATTGTAAAAATACCCATGAATAGTTCCAGAATTTTTTGGGTTTTGGTTGTTGCGCTTTTAAGTTCACCTTTTGAATTGTATCGTTTGGGTGGAAGTTTCTTTAGCACTTTGGCGCCAGAAGAAGTTTCTGGTGCATACCTCGGATACATGGACGATAAATATTACGGGACTCAAGTTGAAACTGGATTAAATGATATCGTAAAAATACTGTTCATCTTTGTTCTGGTAAAATATGATCGGCAAGGTTGTAAAAATGTTTGGTGGTATGAATATATGCGTAATTTGGCGGTATTTGGTCTGGCTTTATTCTACTTTTTCCGTTCCAATGAAATTTTTGCAGTGCGGCTTCCGGGAGCGTATATGTTTTTTTTAACCATGTTTTGCCTGTCCAATTTGGTTTACGCCACGAAGGGTAGAACGCGTCAATTTTTATATTTTAGCTTTCTGGCCTATTTCGTCGCGATGTTTTTCTACTTTGGTCAAGGAAATGGAGACAAAGGTCAATTTACTACAGACCGATATGATAATGCACTTTGGTAACCGCTTATGGATATAATTAAAGAATTGTTGGTGGATTGGGGACTTTCCTTTTTTTATCTGAAGTTAATTCTTGGGGTCATTTTCTCATTTGGTCTCACATTTTACTCTATCCCCACAATTGTCAAGATTTCTCGGCGAAAAAACTTGATGGATGAACCCGGTGCGAGAAGTTCTCACCTTCGGAAAATTCCAAACTTAGGTGGAATTGCCATTTTTTATTCCCTTTCTGTGTGCGCTTCTATTTTTGCGTTTGAATTATTTGACGTTTACAAATTTCTTTTCGCCTCTCTCATCATCCTTCTGTACATCGGTGTGATGGATGATATTGTGGTGATGCGTGCTTACAAAAAATTGTTTGTTCAGATTATTGTAACCTTGTTGATGGTAGTGGGTTCAGATGTAAGAATACGCAGTTTCTTTGGGCTTTTTGCCATTTATGAGCTTAATTATTTCGTGAGTGTTTTGGTGAGTATGTTCACTTTTATTGTCTTAATTAATGCCTTTAACCTCATTGATGGAATTGATGGTTTGGCTGGATCTTACTCCTTGATTAGCAGTGCTTTATTTGGCATTAGTTATTTTCGTTTAGGCGAATATAATTATCCACTAGTTGTTTTATCCGGCGTAATCATCGGATCTGTGGTAGGATTTCTCTACTACAATTTAAGCAATTACAGAACGAATAAAGTTTTTATGGGGGACACAGGATCGATGATTTTGGGATTTTTACTTGCTTTTACGGCCATTAATTTCATCGATATTTTCATTGATAAGCAAAATCCCCAAATTCCGCGCTATTATCTTCAGGCTGCACCTGCCATCGCCATCGCTATTTTAATTTTGCCGATTGTAGATACGCTGAATGTTTTTTGCGTTCGGATGTTCACGGGGAAATCACCTTTTACAGCAGATAAAAATCATATTCACCACTCCCTTTTGGATTTGGGATTAACACATAGGCGGTCTACATTTTATATAATTGTGTACTATCTCTTCATTGTTTTAGTGGCATATTATTATAGACATCTCAATGTAAATGTGCTGCTTTCAATCGTTTTAGTACTTGGTTTTTTTGGGGCTTATTTGCCGAAACTAATTTTAAAATACAGAAAGAATCCTAATTAATTATTTGTTATTTTTGCACCTTATATTTATCTGATGAAACTAAATAAATTCCTTCTTTTTCTCCTCTTTTCCTTGTTCTTGCAATCCTGTATTTCTACCAAAGATGTTCGCTATATGCAACCTAGTGAAACTTTAGTGATTAATGAGGAAGGATTAATTCCTTACAACATTCCGGAATATAGAGTGACAAAAAATGATATTTTAAATTTGAATATTGTAACCACACCTAAAGGAGATGCAGCCCAATTTTATAGTAAATTAAATGCAAATGAAATTGCGGAAACTTCTGCAACTACTGCCGTGGGCGGTAATTCTAATTTTTATTTTAATGGTTTAAAGGTAAATAGCAAAGGCGAAGTGCAAATCATGGGCATTGGTTTTGTAAAAGCTGAAGGAAGAACAATAGAAGAAATTTCTGCAGAAATTCAAGAACGTGTGAATGAAAATTTTCTGGATGGTAAATCAGAAGTTCGCTTAAACACCGATGGAATTACCTATTATATACTAGGAGATATAGAAACCATAGAAATAAGTGGCGAAAAAAAAGCGCATAAAAACACTTTAACGCTTACAGAAGCTTTGGCAATCAATGGCGGTTTAAACAGAACAGTAGACCGTACTAATGTGGTGATTCACCGTAAATTACCAGAAGGGATTAAGGTCGCGAGAGTAGATCTTACGAGAGAAGACATTATGAATTCACCTTATTATTGGGTCCAAAATGGAGATGAAATTCTGCTCAATACCCGCGCGAAAAACTTAAACGGTCTGGGTAAGGATCCTATCCAAACACTTACTACAGGAATATCCGTTTTTACTACTGCCATTTCAATTTTCTTAATCCTAACAAGACTCTAATATGATTCCAGGTAAAGAATTGAAAAATCAAACAGGCGATGATATTTCCGAAAAATTTGGAACATTTGCTTTTTTTGACATTGAGCATTTCATCAGAAAACTCCTCCGAAACTGGTACTGGTTTGTATTGATGGCGGTTTTGGGGTATGGAATCTCCTGGTTTTACAGCAAGTATTACGCACAGCGCGTTTATGCCTCTAACTTATCATTAAGCATTTCTAATAATACCGCAAGTTATTTTACCCCCAATCAATCCATTAATTTTATTTGGGGACAAACGGGGAATCAAGACGGAATGTACCTGAAAAAGATGTTGCTTTCTCGTTCCCACAATGAATATTTAGTGAAACAGCTGGATCTTTTTGCGAATTATTCTACCAAAGGTTTGATCAAGCAGACTTACTTGGATAAATATGATTCGCCGGTTTTTTTAGAAATTGACCCCTCTCATTTGCAGCAGGTTGATTATCCGATAACCTTGCTTCCAAAAGGAGGAAATCGCTTTGAAGTGGTGCTTCCAAATGAAGGACAATCTACATCCCTTTACTCTTATAATACGGAGGGTTTTCAAAATATTTCTGCCTATAAGCGTCCGGCGAATAAAGTTATTTCCATTAATGAATGGTATGTTTCCCCTAACCTCAAATTCAAACTGACCAAAAATCCTGTTCCAGGAAATATTATTTTTGAAAATATCATCTTGAATCTTTCTACGGTAAACAATACCGTGAATAGTTTGGTTTCTAGCATTGGGGTAGATTTTGATAAGGAGATCAACACGATTATGGTGATTTCCAAATCGGGATACAACCTAAACGGAACCGTCAACTTTCTAAATATTTCTGTAGATGAACTTCAGAAAAAAAGGTTAATTGATAGAAATACGGTTGATAAGAACACACAAGACTATTTAGTAGAAAACATCCAGAAAATAAGGTTGAAATTAGATTCCAGTGCAGCCGTTCTTAACCGAATGAAAATTACGGAAGGGCTTTTTGATATTAAAGACCGAGACGAGAAAGCCTTGAAAACCATAAAAGATTTAGAAGCCAGAAAAGCAGATATTATCACAAAGGTTAATTCTTTGAATAATATCAGAAACACTTTGTCTTCTCAGAATTTAGACCGAATGATCAGTACCAATGCTGCCGGAATTGAGGATGGAATGTTTACCGCAACAATTTCTGAATTAAAGTCGCTCTATGCAAAGCGCAGAGAATTAGCCTCGATTTATACGCCGAACTCTGAACCGATGAGGGAAATTAACCGACTCATTAGTGAAGCGCGTGGAAGCTCCTCAGGTTCACTTAATACGTATTACAACACGTATCGTACTCAACTGTCTAAGATAGATTATGAAATTGCAAGTGAAAACGGAGGTTTGATTCAATATCCTGAAAAGCAACGACGTTATCTGGATGCAGAACGAGGTTATAACATGATTGAGGCGACCTATAACAGCTTACTCACCAAGCAAAATGAAACGCAAATTAGAGTTGCCACCAATAAATCAGACATCACTGTAATTGATCCCGCAAAAAATTTAGGTCAGGGTCCAATTGCGCCCAATATAAAACAGACTAAGTTTACAATCATTGCTGGTTTATTGCTTCTACCGTTGCTATTTTTAGGATTGTCAGAAGTTTTAGATAGTAGAATTAGAAACATTAAGGAATTACTGCAGGTGACCAGAATTCCGCTTTTAGGAGTCATTGGAAAAAATACACATGATAATAATCTGACGGTTTTGGAGCAGCCAAGATCTTCAATTTCCGAAGCGTTTCGCGGGATTAGAGCCAATCTGCGGTTCCTGCATAAGGAAGATCAAAAATCGAAAGTCATTCTCTTAACCTCCTCTGTAGGTGGTGAAGGAAAAACATACATCTCCATTAATTTATCTTCTGTTCTGGGCTTAAGCGGTAAAAAAACCATCTTATTAGGAATGGATTTACGCAAGCCGAAAATTTTTGGTGATTTTAATATTGATAATAAATATGGAATTTCTAATTATCTGACTGGGGAGGTGACTATGGACCAAATTATTAATAAAACCTCCATCCCTAATTTGCACGTTGCTACGTCTGGACCAATTCCGCCAAATCCTTCAGAGCTTTTAATGAGTGATCGGAATATAGAATTTATCGAGAAATTAAAGGAGCATTATGATTTTATCGTCATCGATTCTCCACCGGTGGGTTTGGTAGCAGATCCGTTTGAATTAATGAAACATGCAGATGCAAGTATTTATGTAGTAAGACATGAATATACAGAAAAGTACATGCTGAAGATGATTACGGAAAAATACCACAGACAAGAAATTAAGAATCTGGGCTTGATTTATAACGATTTTCAGGTAAAACAAGGTTATGGATATGGTTACGGCTATGGATATGGCTACGGTTACGGTTATTTTGACGAGGATAAAAATTACAAAGAGCCCACCTTAATCAGGATTAGAAATAAATTCAGACAGATCTTTAATAAAAACTAGATTTAAAACCCTTTGCAGAGAGGGTTTTATTTTTCAAAAATCATAAAAAGAATTTATTATCGTTTTTAATACTAAAAATTATGCTTTATTGAGGGTATTTAACTATAAATTAAGAATTTCCTTAAAGTAAAATTGTTTTATATTTGCAAAATTATTTATGAAAACTTACTCGCAGCCATACATGCAAAAGAAGTATATTCTCGCTTTTCTCAGCCTCATCTTTATCTCTGTATTCTACAAAGGACAGCGGCATGAAGTCGGGGTTCAGTTAGGCATGAGTAATTTGGTCGGGGATATTGGCCGTACCAATTACATATTGCAAAAACCTATCAATAATATTTCTGATTACGGTATTCCCTTTTATGGCGGAATTTTGTACCGTATGAATTTTAACCCTTATCAAACAGTACGATTTAATTTTGGAGTAAGTACAATTCAGTTTATTGATGCCTTAGCGAAAGAGACGTATCGAAGAAACAGACAACTGTCAGGAACCAACACCATTTTAGAAGCTGATTTAATATTCGAGTATAATTTTTTTCCGGTTAATGATGAGCAAAAGAGTTTGCTCAGCCCCTATATTTTTGGTGGAATTGGCGGTTTGTATGCCAATGTAACGCAGGTGAGCATTGAGAATGACTTTAGAAGAGATGCAGGTGGAGTTGCACAAACGCCGGTGAATGAGGACGATTTTGTGACCACACAAACCTACAATGCGGGAAAAAAAATTACCATGGCCATTCCTTTTGGAGTCGGCTTGAAGTATAAGTTTAATTACAATTGGGCACTTTTTGGCGAGTTTATGTTCCGTCCAACATTCTCGGACTCTATAGATTATAGTATGATTGATGAGAAAGACGCGAAGTTGACCTATAATAAAGATATCCTTTCGGGTACTTCCACCAAATCACTTTTGCAAGAAGAATCCTATGTGAAAGTAGCAGAACAGAGAGCCGCAGATTTTCTGCAAAACCGCCAAATAGGAAATATCAATTCCAAAGACTGGGTAAATTCAGTAACCTTGGGACTCAGTTACTCCTTCGGAAGACCACCTTGTTATTGTGAAAATTAATATGGAATCCTTTAAAGATAAAATAGATTTAGAGCACCTGCCGAAACATGTTGCCATCATTATGGATGGGAATGGAAGGTGGGCGAAATGCCGTGGCGAAGAAAGGACTTTCGGGCACAAAAGTGCGATCACCGCTGTAAGAGAAGCAATTAATGCTTGTAATGAGATCCATATTCCATATCTCACGCTCTACACATTTTCCTCGGAAAACTGGAATAGACCCAATGATGAGGTTGATACATTAATGGGATTAATATCTGAGACTTTACTTTTAGAGGCCGAACAAATATTTACCAAAGGTTTGCGCATGCACGTCATTGGTGATATCGAGAGGTTGCCGACATTGGTCCAGGATCAGTTAAATAATTTAATTGATATTACAAAAGACAATACACGCGGTAATTTAGTTTTAGCTTTAAGTTATGGCTCCCAAAATGAAATTTTGAATGCGGTAAAAAAAATCAGCACCAAAGTAAAAAATGGAGACTTAAAAGAAGAAGATATTACAGAAGAAGTTTTTGAGGATCATCTTTATACCAGAAACTTACCACCTGTTGATTTACTCATCAGAACCAGTGGAGAAGTAAGGATCAGCAATTTCCTTTTGTGGCAAATTGCCTATGCAGAATTGCAGTTTTTAGATGTATTATGGCCAGATTTCGGAAAGGAAAATTTATACGAGTGTATTTATAATTTCCAGAATAAAGAAAGAAGATTTGGCAAAACCAGTGAACAACTGGAAAAAAATTAGTTAAAAAAGAAAAGTTAGCAAGAGAAAAAATGAAGTTTAAATTCTTACCCATCATCATGTTTGTGGCTTCGGCACACTTCTATGGTCAGATTACCCCCGAGCAAAACAATCAGGATTCTAATCCAGTATATGCTCAAAACGAAGCAGGATCTTATATCCTAAAAGATATTGTTGTAGATGGCGTAAAAAAGTACACTCCGGCGCAGATTCTTAGATTTACAGGGCTTAACAAAAACGAAAGTGTTGAGATTCCAGGACAAAAAATAAGCAACGCTATTAAAAAGCTTTGGGAAACAGAGTCTTTTTCTGAAGTAGAAGTTTATATCGAAAGCATTGAAGGAGATCAAATTGTCCTCAGATTTAATCTTCAGGATTTAAAAGAGTTAGGTGAAGTTACTTTCACCGGAAAAGGCATCGGAAAATCCAAAAGTGAGAAATTAGCAAAAGACAATAAGTTGAAACCGGGAACTAAAATTACCCAGAATCTTATTTCTACTCTGAAAACCAATATTCCTAAGGAGTATATTAAAAAAGGTTTTGCAGATGCAAGTGTCACTATTCAGGATAAAGTAAATGCAAAAGATCCTAATTTAGTAGACTGGACCATTGATGTTCAAAAAGGCAAAAAGATTAAAATCAGCCATATAGAATTTGAAGGAAATGATAATGTTACGGATTCTAAATTGCGTAAAAAAGCCTTCAAAGAAACGAAGCAGAAAAGCTTCAGCATCAAAGGAATTTTAAAGACTTCTAAATTTATCGAAGATAAATATGAAGAAGATAAAGTAAGCTTGATTAATTATTACCGGTCCTTAGGTTTCCGTGATGCTAAAATTGTGAATGATTCTGTTTGGAGAAATCCACAAAATCAGTACGAAATTAATGTGAAGTTGAGTGAAGGTAAACAATATTACATTGGTGATGTTAAATTTTTAGGAAACACGGCTTTTACCACAGATTATCTTCAGAAAGTCTTAGGATATAAATCTGGTGATATTTATGATGCGGTAGGTTTTAATAAAAAAGTAGGAGAAGATGGTGGAAAGGAAGATGATTCCGACATCAAATCAATCTACATGAATAATGGATATTTATTTTCTAATGTTACCCCAATTGAGCAGTCTGTAGTAGGTGATTCTATCAACTTAGAAATCAGGATTAATGAAGGCGAAAAAGCGACTTGGAATCGTGTTACTTGGAGTGGAAATACTACAACTCATGATCACGTAGTCCTTAGATCACTTCGTACAAAACCCGGAAGTTTATTCGCGAAAAGTGATATCAAAAGAACTTATTTTGATTTAGCGGGAATGCAGTTTTTTGATCCTCAACAAGTTGGTCAAAGCATTGTTCCAAATCCACAAGATAATACGGTAGATGTTCACTGGACCTTGGTAGAAAAAGGTTCCTCTCAGGTTCAGCTTCAGGCGGGATATGGCGGTGGATCTTTCATCGGAACTTTGGGTTTAACTTTCAATAACTTCTCCCTGAGAAACTTTTTGAAATTTAAAGATTTCAAACCAGTTCCTCAAGGTGATGGACAAACACTTTCAATCCAAGCTCAGGCAGGCCAATTCTTCCAGAATTATGGAATCTCCTTTACAGAGCCTTGGTTATTCGGTACTAAACCGACTGCACTTTCTGTAAGTGTAAACCAATCTTTAGTAAGATATAGAGATGAATTCGGACTTCAGCAAAAACTAAATATTTTCTCTGCAAGTGCAGGATTGAATAGATTATTAAGATGGCCAGATGATTATTTCTCGTTATACACTGGGATCCAATATCAGAGTTATGACTTTGAAAATTATCCATTCCAATTTGGGAATACTACAGAATACAACGGATCTGCAAAAAACTTTAGTTTCAATTTGGGATTAAGTAGAAATTCTGCAGGATTGGATCCAATTTTTCCAACTCAAGGTTCTAATTTAGAAGCGACCGTAAAATTTACACCGCCATATTCCTTATTTCAAGATAAAGATTATTCTACTTTAGCACAGGTTGAAAAGTATAAATTGCTAGAATTTTATAAAGTAAAATTAAAAGCCGATATTTATAACACTGTTGTTGGTAAAATGGTATTAAGAACTTCTGGAGAAATGGGATTCTTAGACGGATACAACCGTCAATTAGGAGCGCCACCATTTGAGAGATTTTATGTGGGTGGAACTGGACTTTTCGGCGGTAGGTATGATGGACGTGAATTAGTTCCATTGCGAGGATATGAAAATGCATCTTCTACAGGTGGATTATTAGATGACGTTACGCCATTTGGTGGAGCTACAATCTACAATCGATTTGCATTAGAATTGAGATATCCAATTTCCATGAACCAAACTGCAAAAATTTATGCGCTTACTTTTTTAGAAGGAGGTAATGCGTGGAATTCTTTCGGAACTTATAATCCTTTCCAATTAAAGCGTTCTGCTGGAGTTGGTCTTAGAGTGTACATGGGTGCATTTGGATTGATCGGATTTGACTTCGCATATGGATTTGATGCAACATCAATGAGTAACGAGCCTGCGGGTTGGAAAACTCACTTCTTAATGAATCAGAATCTCTAATTATTAAAAGAATGAAAAACTTTAAATTATTATCTTTGTTTTTGCTTTTAACTTCCAGCCTTTTTTCTGCTCAAAAGATAGGAGTGGTTGATACGGATTATATTTTAAGCAAAATGCCACAGTATAAGGATGCTGAAAATCGTTTGAATACCCAGATTACCAATTGGCAAATGGAAATTCAAACCTTGCAATCGGATTTGGACAAGAAAAAAACACTTTTAGAAAATGAAAGAGTACTTCTTATCGGCGATCAGTTAAAGCAGCGAGAAAAGGAGGTTGACGACCTGGATAAAAAAGTAAAAGGCATGGTGAATAACCGATTTGGAACTTTGGGCGAAATTAACAACGCCAGATCAAATCTCACCAAACCTTTTCAAGATCAAATTTGGAATGCCATCAAGACGGTATCAGAGAAAAATTCTTTAGGCATCATTCTTGATAAAAGCAATAACATTAGCGTAATTTTCCTTGAGAAAAGGTATGATTATACAGATAAAGTGTTAGATTTACTGCTGAAAAATTCAGCTCCAAAAAAAGGAGAATCAGTGAATTCTAATACCTCTTCTAAACAAAATTCTCGTGGTGCAGCATCTCGGAATATGGTCAAAGAAAGAAGTGGCGACACTAAATAAAATCAGATCAATAGTAATTAAATTTTAGTAATCAATAAAATAATTTAGAACCAATTATGAAAAAGTTAAGTGTAATATTTGCAGCGGTAATGATGTTTGCAACGGTAGGAGTAGCAAGCGCGCAAAAAATGGCATCTATGGATTATGAAGTAGTTTTAGCTGCAATGCCAGAAACGAAAAAAATGACTGCAGATTTAGATACGTTCAGTAAAACCAAAGGTGATGAATTGAACAAACAAGCGGAAGCATTCCAAAAAGAAGTTCAAGCATACCAAGCTGAAGGTGCAAAAATGACAGAAGCCCAAAGAACAGTAAAAGAAGGAGAATTGCAGAAGAAACAACAAAATTTGCAAGCACTTCAGCAAACTGCTCAAAATGATTTGGCACAAAGAAGAGATGCAGCGGTTAAACCAATCATTGACAAGTTAAACAATGCAGTAAGCAAAGTTGCTAAAGCAAACGGTTTTGATTTCGTAATCGACTCTCCCGCGTTAATCTACAAAGCAGGTCCAGATGCGACTCCATTAGTAAGAAAAGAATTAGGTCTTTAAGAAATATATTCTGAAACCAAAGCCATCCCGTTTATTCAGGATGGTTTTTTTAATTTTGTACTATGCAAAAAGAATTATCATCAGTTGTAAGAGTTCGGTTCAGTGATTGTGATCCTATAGGACATTTAAACAATGTAAAATATTTAGAATACATGTTGAACGCGCGGGAAGATCACGTGGAGAACGGTTATGGTTTTACCTATGAAGAGTATACGCGCAAAACAGGGTGCACTTGGATTACCGTTCAAAATGAAATTGCCTATTTAAAAGAAGTTCGATACAATGCGAAGGTTCTGATAAGCAGTAAAACAATTGATTTGGGAGATCGCCTTTCCAAGGTAGAAATCTTAATGAAGAGCGAAGACGGACAAACCATTCACAGTGTTTTGTGGTTAACGGTTATTTATTTCAATATGAAAACCCGAAAATCAGATTCACAACCAGAAGACACCAAAAATCTTTTCCGAAAATTTTTGGTTGATATAGAAGAATCAGATTTTTCCAGTAGAGTTTCTTCTCTTCGTAAACAAAATAAAGCGGCAGCAAAATCATGAAAAAAATATTAATAGTAGGTGCAAATGGACAATTAGGTAACTGCTTTCAAAAAATTGCACCAGATTTTTCAAGTGATTTCGAATTTAATTTTACGGATTCGGAAACACTTGATATTACGAATGAAGATGCAGTTGCAGACTTCTTTGCAGATTTCAAACCTGATTTCTGTATCAATGCTTCGGCCTATACAGCCGTAGATTTGGCGGAGAAGGAAGAAGAAAAAGCATATGCAGTAAATGCAAAAGGAGTGGAAAATTTGGCGGTGGCTTGTAATGAAAATAATACCACTTTTATCCATATCTCTACGGATTATGTTTTTGATGGCGATACCAACATTTCTTACTCCGAAGACGATTTTACGAATCCTCAAAGTGTCTATGGAGCTTCCAAGAGAAAAGGTGAAGAACTGGCTTTAGAAGCTCATCCTAAAACCATTATTTTGCGTACTTCTTGGTTGTATTCTGAGTTCAATAAAAACTTTGTAAAAACCATGTTGAATTTATTCAGTTCCAAAGATGAGTTGGGAATTGTGGCCGATCAATTTGGGCAACCTACCAATGCCAATGATTTAGCGGAAGCCGTGATGAAGATTTTAGAAACTGAACATAAAACTTTTGGGATCTTTCATTTCTCTAATTATCCAGAAACCAGTTGGTTTCACTTTGCTGAAAAAATTGCGGAATTTTCTACTTCAACAATTAAATTGAATGCCATCACCACAGAACAGTTTCCAACCCCTGCGAAAAGACCCATTCGCAGCACGATGTCTTTGGACAAAATAGAAAAAGAGTACCATATTGACCTTAAACACTGGGAGAATTCGTTGGAAGAATGTATAGAAATTTTAAAAGAATCATGAAAAAATATATGATCACGCTCGTTATTTTCCTCGGCCAATTTTTTTTCGCGCAAAATGTTGTGCTTAACAAAGTGGTGAAAATCAACGAAAACACAGATAAAATTTTCTATAAAATTGACACTGCTGCTACGAAAGCAGAATATTTGGGAGAAGTAGAAGTGCAAGGGTTTTCTGATGATGATGCAAAGGTTTTCGGGATGATTTATAAGAAAGCAAAGGAAATTGGCGCTAATGCTTTTTCTTACAAACCTTTGGAAACCATCACGGGAGATATTGCTGAATTTGATCCTATGAATTACCGTCTCAACTTATATTATACCACCGCTGAAAATATTCCAGCAGAAAAGAATTTCGTTTATTTATTAGCTTCGTCTTATAATGATCAAGCTATAGATATCAATAAAAAGAAAGTCACGTTTGAGCCAAGAACTTACACGAAGTTAGAATTAGTTCCAGGAGAAGAATATACCATTTCTACCCGTAAATTTTTAGGATCCGCAATCAAGCTAACGGCCCAAGAAAATCAGCCCGTGCAATACTTTCAATTTTCTGCATTCTCGGTGAATTCAAATAAAAATGGAATGCCTGGAATCAATTTAAAATCAGGAGACATTACGAAACTAGAACGATCTTACGCGGAATTTATCACGACAGTTTATACTGAGTTTAAGTAGTTTTTTTTAAATCTTTAGATTATTAAAAATTGATAAATTTTTGAATTTATATTTTCCGGGAAAAATTATTTTTAAAATTAATTTCTGAATTTTTAGATTAGATTAGATTTGAAGTAAAGTAGATCAAAATAGTAGATCTTAAATATTGGAACGAGGGCTCGCTTCGCTCGCCCCCAAAACTTAACATCCTTAAAAAACTTCATCTTTTTATACCTTTACACCTATGAAAATAGATATTTTAGCCATTGGCGCGCATCCGGATGATGTAGAATTAGGGTGTGGCGGGACAATCGCGAAGCTCATTTCAGCAGGAAAGTCTGTCTCTATTGTAGATCTTACAGAAGGAGAACTTGGATCACGTGGGACTAATATTACCCGAGCGGCAGAGGCCGCCGAAGCGTGCAAAATTTTGGGTATTACGCATCGAGAAAATTTAAAAATGCGAGACGGATTTCTTTCAAATGCAGAAGAGTACCAACTGCAGATTGTGAAGATGATTCGCAAATACCAACCAGAAATTGTGTTTGCCAATTCTATTGATGATCGCCATCCAGACCATGCAAAAGCAGCGAAGCTAGTTTCCGACGCATGTTTTTTAGCAGGGTTGGTAAAAATTGAAACAAACTTAGACGGTGAAAAGCAGGCAATTTGGCGACCAAAGCAAATTTTCAATTACATTCAATGGAAGCATATTACACCAGACTTTGTATTTGACATTTCCGAATTTATGGAAAAGAAAATTGAAGCGTGCTTAGCGTATAAAACGCAGTTTTATGATCCAACCTCTACTGAACCGATGACGCCAATTGCGACAAAAGATTTCTTAGAAAGTCTCACGTACAGAGCGCAAGATTTGGGGAGACTTTCCGGAGTGGACTATGCGGAAGGCTTCACCACAGAAAAATTATTGGCTTTCAAAAATTTTGACGGGATTGTTTGTTAATTTTAGATAAAATACTATATTTGCACTTCTGAAAACGGTGGTTGTAGTTCAGTTGGTTAGAACGTCGGTTTGTGGTACCGAAGGTCGTGGGTTCGAGACCCATCATCCACCCAAAATAAAACGCATTGATTATCAATGCGTTTTTTCTTTTTACTAAACTGCTGTGGAAAGATTATACAAACAGAAACAAAAAAAGCACTCCATCGAGTGCTTTTGTATTTTATAATTCTTCTTCTGATTCTATGGTATAGGAGCGACCTTTGTAATCTTTATCATGTTTTTCGGAGATTACATCTTCTCCTTTTTGGTTGATTATAAATTCGGTAGATTCTGCAAACATCTCCTCGAAATTTTTAAAATCTTCTTTGTACAAATAGATTTTATGCTTTTCAAAACTCGCAGCTCCATTTTCTCCAAAGTTTTTTTTACTTTCTGTAATGGTAAGGTAATAGTCTCCTGCTTTCGTTTCGCGTACATCAAAGAAATACGTTCTTCTTCCTGCTTTTAGCACTTTGGTGAAAATTTCATTCTCATTGCGCTCTTTGTAATCATTCATTTGTGGATGTTTTTTCAAATCTTATTAAACAAATATAAAAGATTTCTTTCAATATCAAAATATATTTTAACGCATTTTTTAATAAAATTGAATTATTGCTACCGATTCTGCATTTATTCTGCGTTAATTACATCTTCTAATGGGGTCAAATTTAATATTTGATTAGCGCGCTTCGCACTGCTTTCCCGATGAGTAATGATGATAGAGGTACTTTTTTGAATTTCGTTCTCAATATTTTGCAGGATATTTTCTTCAGTCTCAGTGTCTAAAGCGGAGAGTGAATCATCAAAAATCAGAACTTTCGGATTTTTAATCAAGGCACGAGCAATACAGATTCGCTGTTTCTGTCCGCCAGAAAGCATTACTCCGCGTTCCCCAACCATCGTTTTGTATTGTTCCTTAAACTCCACGATATTCTTGTGTACGTCTGCTTTTTTTGCGTATTCTGTAACCATTTTTAAATTCGGTTGATCAATGGCAAAACCGATATTATTTTCAATAGTATCTGAAAAAAGAAAACTTTCCTGCGGAATATAGCCGATAAAATTTCGATATAATTCTAAATTATGTTCTTTCAGATTCATTCCGTCGATGAGGATTACACCTTCTGTGGGATCAATTAATCGGCAGAGAAGAAGGGCAATAGTAGATTTTCCGCTTCCCGTTTTTCCCATAATGGCTAAAGATTTCCCTGCATCTATTTTAAAACTCAATTGGTCCAAGGCTTTGATGCCCGTGTTTGGATAAACGTAAGACACATTTCGGAATTCAATATCACCTTTAATTTCATATTGTTCCTGATTGGTATTGATGATGTCTGTTTTCATCTCCAAAAACTCATTAATTCTAGACATGCTGGCTTCTGCGCGCTGGTTTACAGAGGTTACCCAGCCTACCATGGAGAAAGGGAAAATCAATATATTAATGTAAAGAAAGAAATCCGCAATTTTGCCTACAGTCAACTCGTCATTCATATATTTTTGCCCACCAATAAATAGAATAACAACATTAAGCAAACCGATGACAAATAAGATAATAGTGAAAAAATAAGCCTCCGTTTTTGCCAAATCCAGGGCTTTGTCTTGATAATCTTTTACTTTCGTTCCATAATTTTTCTCGATGTATTTTTCTTTGGCAAAAAATTTCACGACTCTAATTCCAGAAAAACTGTCTTGTACGAAAGTTGAAATAGAAGATTGGCTTTTTTGCATAATCTTCGATTTGCTATTGATAATAGAGCTGACTTTATAGATGACAACGGAGAGAATCGGTAGTGGAACCAAAGACCAAATGGTCATAGAAACATCGGTTCGAAGCATGTAAATACTTGTGATGATTAGAAGAATAACCAAGTTTACCACATACATTACGCCTGGACCCAGATACATTCTAACGGCTACCACATCTTCACTTAAGCGATTCATTAAATCCCCAATGGTCGTTTTTTTAAAGTCCGTTAAAGATAATTCCTGATAATGGCTGTAAATTTTATTCTTCAGTTCGTATTCAATTCTTCTAGATGCTACGATGATTGTTTGCCGCATCATAAACGTGAAAAAACCTGTAAGCAAAGAGGAAACTACAATAATCGAAACGTAATATAAAACCTGCTTATTAAATCCTAAGCTCGTTGTATTCGCAATTTCATCTACAGATTTACCGACAAACTGTACTTTGTAAATGCTGAAAAAGTTACTCGCAATGATGAAGAGAAAACCCCACGTTAAGAGTTTGCGGTGTTTCCAAAAAGCGGGATTTAAAGTTTTCAGTGCGTTCATAAAATAGCATGGAGCAAGAAATATTTGCCGCTGCAAAAATAAGGAATTGAAAATAGATTCTGCGTATTTATGAGCGGAGAACAGAATTTAGAAGTCAGGTTTTACAAAAAAATAGTATCTTTGCACGCATAAAAAGTTCTTTGAAATGTTAGGAAGAAGACAAATCCGTGAAAAAGTGGTGGAATCACTGTATTCATACACTCAAAACCCGATAAAGTTTGATGTTTTAGAGAAAAATATGTTCTCTAGCATCGATAAAATCTATCATCTGTACATTTACCAACTTAATTTTCTGGTCGCTCTGAAAGATATGGCTGAAAAGCAAATCGAGATCGGAAAAAACAAGTATATCAAAAGCGCAAATGATATAGATCCCAATCAAAAATTTATTCAAAATCAAATCTTATTAAAGATCGAGGAAAATGGAGAACGACTTTCCTTTACCTCGAAAAATCAAGATTTGAAATGGGAAACTCATGATGATTTATTGGTAAAAACCTTTCAGCGAATGACTGCCGGGAAACGCTACCAAGATTTCATGCAACAGGAAGGACATAGCTTTGAAGATGATCAAAAATTCATTGGTAAATTATTTCTAAGATATATGGCAGAAAATGAAGATTTTCATGACCATTTAGAATCGAAAGAAATGAGTTGGGCAGATGATTTCCATATCTCCAATTCTATGATTCAAAAAACCATTGGATTTTTCAAAGAAGATGAGCCGAGTCACACTTTAATTAAAATGATTAAAGATGAAGATGACAGGGACTTCGCGCGAAAATTGCTTCGAGAAACGCTCAACCATTGGGATGAAATTGAAAAAACTTTGGAAGCGCGATTAGAAAACTGGGATTTAGAACGGGTTTCACTTTTAGATAAAATAATCCTGATTACAGCAATTTGTGAACTTGATTATTTCCCCCTAACTCCAGGGAGAGTAATCATCAATGAGTATATTGAGATTTCTAAAGTCTTTTCCACCGATCGTTCAAACATCTTTATCAATGGTATTTTAGATAAATATACCAAAGATTTTAACCGGAATTAATAAATAATGATATGAAAAATTTAATTAAAATTTTACCGATTGCTGCTTTTTTGAGCATTACGGCATGTGATAAAAATCAAAAAGCTGATCAGCTTGTAACCGAAGAAACTACTATGGAAGCTCCAGTTGCAGAAGCTCCAGTAGCGGCAACACCAGAAGAAATGATGGCAGAAGCACAATCGAAACCTTTAACTACAGTAGCACTTTCTGAAGCAGCTTTCGCTTTCGGGAAAATGAAAAAAGGAGAACAGAAGGAGCACGTTTACGAGGTGACCAATACTGGAAAAAATCCTTTGATTATTTCGCAAGTGAAGCCAGGTTGTGGTTGTACAGTTCCTGATTTTACGAAAGACCCAATTTTGCCAGGTCAAAAAGGGAAAATTACTTTAAAGTTTGATTCTTCAAGTTTTGATGGAATGGTGAGTAAATCAGCAGAAGTTTACGCTAACGTAGAAAAAGCTCCGATGGTGCTTAGTTTTACCGCAGATATTCAGCCTAACTAATTTAATTTTAAAAATAAGCTAATGATTACAATATTTCTACAAACCGCCGGTGCAGAAGGTTCTATGATGCCAACAATGGTAATGATGGGATTAATGTTCGTAGGATTTTATTTCCTGATGATCCGTCCGCAAATGAAAAAGGCGAAACAGGAAAAGAATTTCCAATCTGACATTAAAGTTGGAAGCAGAATAGTTACAACTTCAGGAATGCACGGAAGAATCGCGCAGATCCAAGATGATGGAGTAGTAATTGAAACCCTTTCTGGTAAATTAAAGTTTGAAAAAGCAGCAATTTCTAGAGAATTTACGCAGCAACGTTTCCCAGATACCGCTGTAGAAGAAAAGAAATAATCTTTTTCAATTGATATTTTAAAAGCAACCAATTTTGGTTGCTTTTTTTATTTAACTGAATATTAAAATCAAGAGACTCGCCACAAATATCCTAAAAATGGTAACAAGCGGATAAACCTGTGCGTAACTTTGAATAGGAATGTCTGAATCTAAATAATTCGTGCTGAATGCCAATGCAGCGGGATCCGTGTAACTGCCACTCATAATTCCCGCGAGTTGAAGATAATTAATTTTCATAAAAAATCTACCCACAACAACCATGGTGATGAGCGGAATAAATGTAATTGCGGAACCGTAAAGCAACCACATCCACCCATTATATTTTACGAAATTTTCGTAGAAACCATCGCCGGCATGAATTCCTACCGCCGCAAAAAAGAGGCAGATTCCAAAATCTTTCATAAAGTAAACCGCTCCATTATTCACGTAAGAATGAATAAAAGAAATGCCGCCATATCGGGATATCAAAAGTGCTACGATGAGTGGTCCAGCCGCAAAACCAAGTTTAATAGGAACTGGTAAAGAAGGAATCATGATGGGAATAGATCCTAAAATAATTCCTAAAAGTAAACCGCCAAATAAGGATAGAAAATCTGGCTCTAATAATTTCTTTTCAGAATTACCGATAAGTTCTTCCACTTCAGCGATGGCATCTTTCGAGCCGATTACCCGTAATTTATCGCCATAAAATAATTCTAAAGAAGGTCTTGGTAAAATTTCCTTACCTGCCCGGAAAACGCGCGTCACCTTTAAATCATAGGTATTAAATAAGTCCAATTCTGACAGTTTTTTATGGAAAACTGAGGGTTTGGTTACAAAAATATTTCGCTTATGTATTTCCGTATCCGATTCTATAAATAAATCGCTACTGGGTCTTCCTATTTTTTCAATAAATGCATCTACATCTTTTTCTAAACCGACCAACATCAGCACGTCTCTTTCCCGAAGTTCCATATCTAAAGTTGGCGATTTCACCACTTGATGACCACTGTGTTTCAGTCTGGAAATCACAATTTCTCCTCCGAATTCTTTTAAGATTTGATGTAAAGTTTGTCCATAAAATTTCTCATTTGTCACCCGCATTTTCTTATGAATCAAAGGTAATTCCCGATTAATTTTAGACAGCCGGAAATTTCTCATTTCCTTTTCTGTATTGATTTTCAGAAAAAATTTGGAGAAAATAATCGTACCAATAATTCCAAAAACACCGAGTGGATACGTAATGGCGTATCCAATAGTGGGATCATTAAAGGTTTTGTCGGGGAAGGTGTTTTTTATTTCTTCAATGGTGCTTTTCGCGGCACCTAAACCAGGCGTGTTCGTTACGGAACCACTCATAATTCCTACTAAATCTTCAATTTTAAGTCCGGTGAGTTTGAATATTACAAATGTGATTACTCCCCCAAAAAGAACAGTGGAGACTGCCAAAATATTAAACTTCAAACCTTCATTACGAAAGGAGGAAAAGAACGAGGGACCCACCTGTAAACCAATTCCATACACGAAAAGGATTAAACCAAAATCACGAATAAAATCCAAGATTTCTGCCTGAATTCTATAACCAAAGTGACCCAAAATTAATCCTGTGAACATTACTCCCGCCACACCGAAAGAAATTTTACCTAATTTCAATCTTCCGAAAAACACTCCTGTTCCTATGGCAATCATTAAAACCACGATGGATTGAGTGACTGTGGGGTTTTCTACGGGTAAAAAGAGTGTATTGAGCCAGTCGAACATTTTATTTTATTTCTTACAAAATTATCATTAAAAAGTGCGAAAAGCAATCTTTCTGCGTGAGTTATATCACCGATATAAGCAGCATGTTAATTGGGTTTATTCTGCAGGATTTTAAATCCTATTCCGCAATTAAGACATTTTTTTTGAAGACAGTAATTTTTATAATGATACAGCATCGCTTGCGATTCTGCTGAATTCTCCGCTACAGCTCCTAAAGATTTCCAGCCTTCTATGATGGTATTTTTTTCAGGTAAGATTTGTCTGTAAAAGTTAAGAATCTCATCCACTGCATTTTCATTTGAATTTTTTAGAAAAGTATATTTTAGAGGCAGCACAGCATTAATCAACACCAAATCAATAAATTGGCTGGTTAAAAATTTTTCACCTTCTACGGAAGAAACGGTTCCAAAATTAAAATGCTTGTCCCAATAGGTACTCGCTTTTACTTTTTGAAAAATTAGATGCAGTGCATTTACATCTTTTGCACTCATCACTTTTGAAAATAAATTCTGATGAAGATGATAAAGACTGGCTAATTGTGAAAGTCTAAGCGTTGGAAAATTTGGAGGACGCAATCGGGAGAATTTAGGAATCGTGCGCTGCGGTGTTAATGAAAACTTCACCTGAAGAAATTGAAATTCTCTTTTCCAAATTTTCATTTGCTCATCTTTTGGATTTTCTAACCAATTAGTAGTTCCGAAAAAGAGGGCTTCCAATTGAGTCTCGTTTTGTCTGATTTTATTGATAATTTTAAAGTCAAAACTTTCTGCCAATTGTTTAAATAATGCTGCATTGACTTTTAAACCAAAAGCATAGGCTAAATTGTGAAAAAGAACTGCTTCATAATTATTTTGGTTGTGGCGCAGCGCTTCTTCAATTTCTATAGATTTTTCATCCAATTTTTTAAGCAATGATTCTTCCCAAAATTGAAGCGGAATCTTTTCAACATCGAATATTTTTGCACACGGAATAAACTGATTTTCCTGCAGAAGGGATTCATATTTCCAAAGCAGCGATTCGTCAATATAATTTTTCAGCTCTAAGGTGGGAATGTTTTTGAGTTGAAATTCTTCAATCTCTACATCATTTTGGTAAACAACATGCAAGATTAAATTTTCAAATTCTGGATTAGAAGAGTGCCGGTGAAAAATCCAGTCCGATGCTCTTACATGAAGTTCAATATGTCCGGCTAAAACGAAGCCTTTCGATTTAATTTTACCCAATAGAAAATCTGGTCCAGAATTAAAATTCCACGCCCCAAAATCTATAATTTCGAGTTGATTTCCGTCAACATCAGAAAAATCAAAATTGCTAAAAATTTTGAAATTCCAGAGATATTGAAGCAGTTTTTCATTCACCTTGTTTGCCTTTAATTACAAAGTAACAAAGGAAATCTGAGGAAATTTCGGGTGAAAAAACTATTTATGAAAGTTTTCTAAAGTGTGTGCGTACATTTTCTCGTAAATCGGCAGAATGTTTTTTAGATCAAATCGCATGGCTTGTTCTTTCGCATTTTTCTTCATTTCTGCAAGCAATTGCTCGTCGCTCAGCAATTTGATGGTGTAATTGCTCATGGCTTCTACATTTCCAATTTCTGCCAAAAATCCAGTTTCTCCCTGAATGTTCACTTCGGGTATTCCACCTGCGTTGGAGCTAATCACGGGAGTTTCTGCCGCCATGGCTTCCAAAGCCGCAAGACCAAAACTTTCTTGTTCTGAGGGTAAAAGGAATACATCTGAAAGCTGTAAGATTTTATACAAATCGTTTACTTTTCCGAGCAATCTAACTTTGTTCATCAATTCTGGGTTGTTTTCTAAAAACTCATTGACTATCTCCATGTCTGGACCTTCACCGATGATAATAAGTTTGCTTTTTACCCGAGCTTGAACATTTTTAAAAATTTGCAAGACTTCATCTACTCTTTTTACAGGGCGTAAATTGGAAACATGGATCAAGATTTTCTCGTCTGGATTTGCAAATTGCTTTCGCTGACAAACCGTTTTATTAACAAATTCGGAATTATCGATAAAATTGGTGATGACCTGAATTTCTTTTTTAATATTAAAAAACTGCAGCGTATCCTTTTTCAGGCTTTCAGAAACTGACGTTATCGCATCTGATTGATTGATAGAAAATTCGACGGCATGTTTGTAACTTGGATGTTGTCCCACCAAAGTGATATCTGTTCCGTGAAGCGTTGTGACCAAAGGAATATCTTTGCCTTCCTCTTTCAGCATTTGCTTTGCGGTAAATGCAGCATAAGCATAAGGAATCGCATAATGTGCATGCAATAGATCCAGTTTATACAAATTTACGACGCGGTAAATCATGGAAGACAGGGCAATATCGTACGGCTGATATTGAAATAGGGGATAGGTTTGTACGTTAACCTTATGGAAAAATATGTTAGGATTGGTAATATCTAACCTTGCGGGCAAAGCAGAACTGATAAAATGTACTTCATATCCTTTGTTGGCAAGAGACATCCCAAGTTCTGTTGCTACAATTCCGCTTCCGCCGTAAGTTGGATAGCAGAGAATTCCTATTTTCATATATTTTTTGACTTATTTTAAGAGCGAATATTACTTAGGGAAGCGAAATTATTCCACTTTCTCTGACACGCTTTTTAGTGGTAAATTAGTTTTTGAGGAGGCATTTAAATCCATTCCCATTCCTGCTTTTAGATTGTCATTGACCAAAACGGGCAATCTTCCAGAAATTTTGGTGTTTCCAGAAAGTGCGATGGCAGTTGCTTTCATAGAATCATCATTATTTTCATAAGAAACTAAGACCGTAGATATTTTAGAAATATCTACATCCTTTAAGGCATAAGCAGAACCAAAAACATTGAGAATAACATTTTGATTTTTACTTAAATCCGCCAAAGCTTTTTTACTTTCCGCGGAAATTTTATAAGGTTTGTAAGCCGTAGAATTGTCTTTGTGAAAACCAACGATTACTTTAGAATTTGCAGGAATGCTCTTTATTTCCGAGGATTTTTTAACAATGACCGTCGAGTTAAGATTCAGTTGATTCAAAAATGTTTGGTACGGAGCTTCTTCCAAAGGAACATAGTAATAGGTTTCTCCACAATTTAAAGGAAGCAACTTTTTTTCATCTTTTACTAAAGTTAGAGCATTGCTGTACAGATTTTGAACCAATATTTGGTGGGAAGAATTGTTTAAATCTTCGTTGATGTTTGCTGGATTTTTGGGTTCGTATTTGGTGAGACCTAAATAATATTTCGTCAATAAAATTTTCTTTACACTTTCTTCAATGCGGTTTTGAGATATTTCTTTTTGATCAATGGCAAGCTGAATTAATCTTTTCCCTTCCTTCACTCCATCAGAAAAGAGCATGATATCATTTCCAGCTTTAAAAGCGAGCGCGTCCAATTCTCCAGGTTTGTAGCGTTTTGCAACTGCACCCATATTTAAAGCATCGGTAATAATTAAGCCTTTGTAACCATATTTCTCTTTTAATATTCCTGTAATTATATCACTGGAAACGGAGGCTGGAACTCCTTTTTTGCTTTCTAAAGCTGGAACGTATAAATGTGCGACCATTACACCGCCAATTTCTTTATCCATCAAAGCTTTGAAAGGTGCTAATTCCACATCGGTTAATCTTTTCAAATTATGCGAAACCACGGGTAAATCCAAGTGGGAATCGGTGTCGGTATCTCCATGACCTGGGAAATGTTTGATCGCTGCCAGAATTTTGTTATCCTGGAGACCTTTGGAATAAGCTAAGGCAGAACTTACCACATTCGTTACTTCGGAGCCAAAACTTCTATTTCCGATAATCGGATTTTCTGGATTGGTATTCACATCTACTACTGGTGCGAAATCCCAATTAATTCCCATTCTGTGGCAATCTTCTGCGATTTTTGCCGCCATTTGGGTAATTAGATTTTTATTTTGAATAGCACCTAAAGTCATGGCCCACGGAAATTTGTGTGCGGTTGCGATTCTCTGGAAAACACCCCATTCAGCGTCCATACCAATCATCAAAGGAACTTTTGATTTTGCTTGAAATTCATTGACTAAATTGATTTCCCGTGCGGCATCATCTTGCATTAAAATTAGTCCTCCAATATGTTCACTTTCTACGATGTTTCTAACATTAGATATATAGTCTTCTCCTTTATTGGTATAAAGTGCAATGATAAAAAGTTGGCCTAGTTTTTCATCTTGAGAGAGATTGTTATAGGTTTTGTTGACCCAGTTATTTGCAATTTTCTCCTCAGTCTTGGTCAGGTTAATCGGCTTAAACTGACTGCTTAAATGAATTGAAATAAGAAATATGAGGAGAAGAGTGATTTGCCTTTTATGTATTTTCATAATCGATAATAAGATGCTGAACAAAAATACATTTTTTAAATTTTAAAACGTATCGATAATGGCATGCATCTTGGAATAAAGGGAGAAAACAATCTAAAATTTTATACAATGAAAAAATATTTTACCATATTGCTTCTAGCAATTTTCGGCTTTACCGCAATTACTTGTACGGACAGAAATGATGACGTAATTGTTACGAATGACAATGATACCTATCCTCAGATGAGAGATATAACTGGCTCCCTGAATTCCGCAAATCAGTTTACGATTACTCAAGGAATTAATATTGCGCCAGAGGACGTAGTTTTAGTTTATAGAAATATCAACTCTAATAACGGAAACTCTGCAGTTTGGCAAATGATTCCGAAAACTGAATTTATCGGAGCTTCAAGAGAATTAGATTACAACTTCCTTTTTAATAGCCAAAATGTAGAAATTTTTACAGAGGCTAATTTTGATCAAAATTTATTGACTGCAGCAGAAGCTTCTCAATATTTAACGAACCAAAGATTTAGAATAGTTTTGATCCCTGCATCTTCAACTAAAAATGCCAATGTAAAATATGAAGATTATGAGAGTGTAGTGAAATACTTCAATTTACCGAACAAAGATTAATCATCAATTAATTCAATAAATCACCCGCCAATAAATTGGCGGGTTTTTTATTACTAGGAGGAAAAGCTTATCTTTAATCCCAAATTAAAACAAGATTTATGAGTGTTCATATCGCTGCCGAAAAAGGGCAAATTGCTAAAACAGTTCTACAACCAGGAGATCCATTACGTGCTAAATACATTGCAGATCATTTTTTGACAGATGCAAAACTAGTAAGCCAAACAAGAAATGTTTTATACTATACGGGTTTATATAAAGGCAAAGAAATTTCTGTAGGAGCAAGTGGGATGGGCATTCCAAGTATCGGAATTTATTCTTACGAACTGTTCACGCAATATGAAGTTGACACCATTATCAGAATTGGAACTTGTGGTGCTTATACCTCTGATTTAAAGCTTTTTGATTTGTTAAACGTGGAGAATTCTGCAAGTGAATCTACATATGCCAAATTTGCTTGGGGAATAGAAGGTGATTTAATTGCTCATCAAGGAAATGTTTTCAACGTCATTACTGAAACCGCGCAGAAATTGGGGAAAGAAATTCTAAAAACGAACATTCACACGAGTGATATCTTCTACCGAAACGACCAGAATTTACCTGATGTAGCAACTAAATATAATTGTACTGCCGTAGAAATGGAAGCTTTTGCGCTTTTTGCCAATGCGCAACATTTAGGTAAAAATGCCGCAACCATTCTTACAGTATCAGATATCATTCCGACAGGGGAGCAGATTTCTGCTAATGAGCGTGAAAAAGCCCTGAAAACAATGATAGAATTAGCATTGGAAACAGGGCTTAATTTATAAGTAAGTTTTAATTATTTAAAGAACTTCATCTCGGTTATCTAAGAGGTGACCAAAATAATCTTTCTTCACTTTTAGGTAAGATTTACTATCACTGGTAGCATCAATTTGCAGTGGAATTCTCTTATTCAAGTTAATTTCACTGTTTTCTACACTTTTTATTTTCTCTGGATTATTGGTTAATAAGTTGATGTCTGTAACTTTCAAAATCTTTAAGATTTCTATTGCAACAGCGAAGTCGCGATCGTCTGCGGGAAGACCCAATTCAAGATTTGCCTGAACAGTATCATAACCTTGCTCCTGAAGAGAATAGGCTTTCAGCTTATTAATAATTCCTATGTTTCTACCTTCTTGGCGAAGGTAAACGATGAGTCCGCCATTTTCATGCATAAATTTCATGGAGGCGTCTAATTGCTGACCACATTCACATTTTTCGGAATGAAAAACTTCACCCGTTATGCACTCACTATGAAAGCGAACATTTACCGGCTTTGAAAAGTCTGTATTTTCGGCAATAATTGCCATGTGGGGCATCCAATCGGTCACCTCTTCAGAGATTGCGATCATGCGAAAATTCCCGTAAGATGTCGGGACTTTTGATTCTGCTTGAATTTTTAACATTTAAAGTTAGTTTTTTAATGTAGCGTTAATAGAATCTTTAGGTATGAAGTTATTCAAACGGGACATGTTTGTTTTAATTTTGACCAGATAACGGTTTAATACCTCGTCATCATCGCCATTGAGATTTTTTCTAAGATTCTGTAAATTACGATAGGATTGCTCAAACTTTCTATTTGATCGGGAAATGCCGCTGTTATCATAAGATTCCAGGGCACCGATATAGTCCTTTAAATGTGTTTGTAGGTTTTTAATTTCCAGATTAACAGCGTTATTCCGAAATTTTGGAAAGGTAGATATTAAGTTGGTTATTTCTGAAGAGTAAATGATGAGGTCTTTCTTTTCTCCTAAAGTGTAAGTGGAAGCGACCATGTTTCCCTGTGTAAAAGAGTTCGCAATAGGAGATAAATTGATCTTCTCAGCAGTACAAGAACTTACGATTAAAATTAAACCAATATAACTAATACTTCTCTTCATTATCTTTCACTTTTTGATAAAGGATTGGGTTTAAAGAATCATCGTTGTACATTTTCATTTGTTTGTACACTTTCAACTTAATTCCACCGCTCTCTATATCACTAAGTAATTGATTAATTGCTTCTGATAAGTCCTCTTTTTGTTCGAATAAAACATTAAGCTTCTCTTGGCATTTATCTCTATGTTCTTGATCTGCAGAACTTCTGTTCGCCTCGCAGGACATGTGATAAATCTTCAATGCAAGGATTGAAAAACGGTCTAGAGCCCACGCGGGAGTCTCCGTATTTATTTTTGCATCTTGTGAAGGAACAATTTGCTTATATTTTTGTAGAAAATAACTATCAATAAACTCTACTAAATCTGTTCTTTTCTGATTACTAGCGTCTATTCTTCTTTTGATTTTAAGAGCTTCATTGGGTTCTATATTTTCATCGCGAATTATATCTTCCAAATGCCATTGAACGGTATCGATCCAATTTTTCTCATACAAAAGTTGATCCAAAGTACCATTTTTATGTGGGTTTTTTGGGATTACATCTACATTATCTTCGACGTGGTAGTCAGCAATAACATTTTCAAAAATTGACCAAGCTTTTTTGGTAAAGTTCATCAGTATTTTTCTTAGATCGTAGGTGGAGGGGTAGTGTTGTTATTGACCGTAGGTTCTTCCGCAGATTTCTTATCTTCCTCTTTTACGGCATCTTTAAATTCTTTGATTCCTGATCCTAAACCTCTCATCATTTCCGGTATTTTTCTTCCTCCAAAAAGGACTAAAAGAATAATTGCAACGATAAGAAGGTGCTGCCAAGAAAGCGCTAATATTACGAGTGTTTGCATTTTTTATGTTTTTGTAAAGTTATATTATAAATTTTAATTAATCCAACCTAAAGGGTCTACTGGATTTGTACCGTTCCATATTTGAAAGTCCAACGTATATGTTCCATCAAAATCTGCTCCTACTGTTCCAATAGACGTTCCAGCAGATACTTGCTGATTGGCAGAAACCATTGTGTTTCCTAAGTTTGCATAAATGGTGAAATAATCACCATGTTTCACAAATACCATTTTCGTTCCATCTCCAGATGCTACTACTCGTGATACCGTTCCAGGGGCAACACATTTTGCAACTGTCCCTTTCGCAACAGAGATTTTAATTCCATTATTTTCTTCCACAATATTTTTAAATACTGGATGGGGCTGTCGTCCGAATCTGTGTGTTATGGTTCCATATGCCGGCATTCCCATTTTACCACGATTGGCCGCAAAATTGTTTCCGACCGCAGAATTGACACCAAAATTAGTCATCGCTTTTGATTCTGCCGCTTTTTTATCATCTTCATTTTTCTTCGTCAGTGTAGCTTCAGCTGCACGTGCGTTGGCGGCTTTGTCTGCAGCGGCTTTTGCATTGGCTGCCGCGATTGCTGCATCCTTTGCGGCTGCTGCTCTTCTAGCTTCTGCCCGCTCTGCATCGGCTGCTTTGTTAGCATCTTCAGATTTTTTGGCATCTGCCGCCACTGCTAATATTTCTTTCTCTGCTTCTTCTGCCGCTTTTTTATCTGATATTGCTCTCAGTCGTTTTGCTTCCTCATCAGCTTTCCTTTTCTCTAATGCCAAGGCTTCTAATCTCGCTCTGTTTTCAGTATCAATTCTTGCTTTTTCCTTTTCCGCTGCAATTTTAGCTAATCTAATTTTTTCCGCTTCAGCTTTTTTATTTTCCTCTTCTTTCGCTTTTGCAATTCTAATTTCCTCGGAAATAATCGATCTAATCTGACCTTCAAGCTTTTTAGACTCGGTTTGCTTTTGTTTCAGTTCTGCCGTAAGCTGAGATTCATTCTTCTTAAACTCTTGCAATAAATTCTCTTTCTGCTTTTTCTCCGCTGCAATTGTCAACAAGTCTTTTTGTTGATTGGTCAAAATTGTCTGTTTGTCTTTTACAGAATTTTGTTTCAATCTTACATTCTGCACCAAAAGTTTTGCAGCATCTGAAATCTCTGAAGCTTTTTTATCTTGATAATCAGAATAGTCTTTTAAATATTGAACTCTTCTAAGCGCTTCTCCCAAATTTTTAGAAGAGAGGATAAATGTCACTTTATTTTGTACACCTTTGTTTTTATACGCTTTTACTAAAACTTCTGCATAGTTTTTACGCAAGACTGCTAATTCTCTATTCTGACGATTTATTTCAAGCTGTCTCAGGTAAATATCATCTTCAATCAATCTTTTTTCCTTTTGTGTATTGGTATACACTTTTTCTCGGAGCTGAATTTTCTTATTAACTTCATTTAAATAGGCTACAGATAACTTAGAGTCCTGCTGGGTTTTCGCCAGATTAGAATTAATGGACGCAATTTGTTTTTTAAGTTCTGCATTTTGCTTCTGTAGTTGTTCCTTTTTCTGGGAGAACAGAAGTCCAAACAGAAAGATTCCAATTAAAAAGCTTACTCTTTTTATCATCTAATCTCAGTTTTCGTATAATTATTGGGAACAGAGTACGGAGTCTCTATTTTTGAACTCTCAAATCTCGTGTTTTCCAGTAAAATTTGACTGGTTTTAGCCCCATTTATTGATAATTTAACATTTTTTGGCAAACGCATATTTTCAAAATCTACCCAATTAGAGTAAGTCACCGTTAATTTTTCATTCGTCAATATATTATTTAAATCTACAGTCATTAGATCAAAACCGGTAGAAAAATACATCATTACTGAATATTTCGAGGTTTTACCTTGCGTTTGAAATTCTAATGGTTTTTTCGAAATTACTCGATATCCTTGACTGCTATTCGTAATTACTAAATTTTTGTCATCCAGAGGGATAAATGATTTCCCTAACAATAAATTCTGAAAAGAGGAAAAATCGATGAAGTTCACCTGCAGTAAATTATTCAAATAAGAGAAATCCGATTCTATATACGTTTTATTCCATTTTTCATATCCTTTTATTCCATTAGGAGTAGCAATTCCACGTCCTACATTAAGGAAAACTGCAACGAGGTTCATCCAAACTTTTTGATCTTTTTCCAAGTAAATTGTTGCATCCAATGTTGGAATATAATTACCTGTCTCTACATCTACGCGAGAATTGATCTTTAGGTTTTGAAAATTAGGTTTTTCTTGAATTTTATTCAATAAAACTTTAGTTGAAGCCGATGGCGTTTCTGTAATTGTGGGGTTAGTTGCAGCAGTATTTGTTTTACAAGACACCGCAAAGAAAGAAATTATTATTAAAAGTAGGTACTTAATCATTTTTTGTTATTTGTTCCAGAAGCTTGCAATAGTAACGCCAATTCTAAACATATGTTTTGGGAATTAGACTTACAGTATTTCAAAATTAATTTAAGACGCTGATCCTTTCGATAAAAAATCGAGTACAGAGAAATCACCTAAAGAAATTTCTCTTGCAACCCCAAAATATTCTGCAGAATTCCCAATCATGGAATTGCTTAAATTTCCGTGATCAATCATGGTATTTTCTTGAATTAAAGAATTGTCGATATTAGAATTAATAATTACTGTATTATTTCCCACAGAAACACAAGGTCCTATCTTCGAATTCAATATTTTTACATTTTCGCCAATAAAACAAGGCGGAATAATCATACAATTTTCGATGGTTGCAGAAGCGGGATATTGAGAAACAGTGTCTATTTCATAATGCAAAACCTTTCCGTTTGTTTCTACAGTAGCGTTTTTATTGCCGCAATCCATCCAATCATCAACTTTTCCTAAGGAGAATTTTGCGCCTTTTTGGCGAAGATTTTCTAAAGCAGTAGTTAATTGATATTCTCCACCGAATTTAATATCGTTGTCCATGATGTAATTAATCTCCGCCATTAACTTTTCTGCAGAATTGAAATAATAAATCCCGATAATGGCCAAGTCTGAGACAAAAGTTTGTGGCTTTTCTACAAAATCTGTAATGAAACCGTAGTCATCTAATTTTACCACCCCAAAAGCGGAAGGATCATCTACTTTTTTCACCCAAATAACTCCGTCAGAATTTTTGTCAAGTTCAAAATCTGCTTTGAAAAGGGTATCTGCAAAGGCAACCACCACATTTCCTTGCATGGAAGCTTCTGCACATTTAATCGCATGCGCAGTTCCAAGCGGTTCGTCTTGCGTGTAAACCGTTCCTTTGGCGCCAAGACCTTCTGCAATTTTAATCAAAGATGCTTCTACTTCTGCCCCAAAATCACCAATGATAAAAGCGATTTCATCAATTTTCTCTCCCGCAACTTTCGTAATATCTTCTACCAAACGCTGCACAATGGGCTTTCCTGCAATTGGAATTAAAGGTTTAGGAACAGTTAAAGTATGTGGGCGTAATCTGGAACCTCGTCCAGCCATAGGAACTATTATTTTCATGTAAAATCATTTTTGTTTGCCTACTTTTAGGCTAAATTCATCTTATTTTCTTTTTGCTTAGAATTTTGTTCTCCCGCGAAAATTATTTTGAAGTACTGCCGAAGCCGCCTTCACCTCTCACCGTTTCTTCTAATTCATCCACTTCAATCCAGGTTGGATTTTCATGTTTTGCGATGACCATTTGCGCAATTCTATCTCCATTATTGATGCTAAATTCATCGGCGGACAAATTTACTAAAATCACGCCAATCTCCCCGCGGTAATCCGCATCGATGGTTCCCGGAGAATTGAGCACGGAAATACCATTTTTAATGGCTAACCCACTTCTGGGTCTAACTTGTGCTTCATATCCTGGCGGAAGTTGCATGAAAAGTCCCGTGGGAATCAATTTTCTTTCTAATGATTTTAACGTAATTTTTTCCGAAAGATTAGCGCATAAATCCATTCCAGCGGATTGTTCCGTCTGATATTTAGGCAAAGGATGTTGCGATTTGTTGATGATTTTTATCTTCATGATGAACGTTTCAATATTTTATTTAAAAGGGTTTTCTCTTGATAAATTACAATGAAGAGGAATAGTAAAAACAATATATTTCCAACAATATAATTCGTACGGAAGTAATAAAAAGAAATAAGAGATAGAGTTATTGAAATCCCTAAATAAATTAAAACTTTTTTCGTGTTATAGGGGATTGGATACCAGAGTCTTCCCCATATGTAAGAAATCACCATCATGCTCGTGAAAGTAATCAATGCCGCAAATGCACTTGCCCAATATCCATATTCTGGAATAAAAACAAAGTTAATGATAATGGTTAAGGCGGCCCCTATTAAAGAAATATAGAGTCCAACTTTTGTCTGATCAGAGAGTTTATACCAAATTGATAAATTAAGGTAAATTCCTAAAAACAAAGCGCCTAACATCACAAATGGTATAATTTCTATGCCTTCATAATAATTAGGGTCGCCTAAATATCTCTCAGAAATCCACTGCAAATTAACCATTAAAAACATAAAGATTAAACAGTTGCAAATCACGAAAACGTCCATTAAAACAGCATACGTTTTGTGATTATTTTTATCTTTAAAACTTGAAAAAAAGTAAGGCTCAATGCCCAATTGATAAGCTTGACGAAAAACCGTGATAAACGTTGCAATTTTATAAACGGCGCCATATACTCCAATTTGATGTCTTGCATCTTCTTCGGGCAATAAATATTTTAAGAACTGACGATCTAAGGTTTGATTCACAACGCCGGCAAGACCAGCAATCATTACAGGCCAAGAATAATTCATAATTCTTTTCCAAAGATTGAAATCGAAACTTCTTAAACTAAAATTCAAGAATTCTTTACCTACAATTGCCAAGGTGACAATGCTTTGAATCAAATTAGCGATGAAAACATAACCCACTCCAATTTCTGGATCATATTTTAAACCGAAAATTCCATTCGGCATATTTGGAAACCACTTTAAGAAAAACAGCACCAAAAAGAAATAGACCATTGAGCCTAAAACTTTAGAAAGCATATATAAAACCGGTTTTCCTTCTAATCTTAAAACTGCGGAAGGAATGGTTGCGAAAGCATCAAATGAAAGGATAAAGAGAAATATGACCAGAAAATTAACTTGATCTGGCGTTTGAAAAGCATCTGCCAAAGGTTGCCGAAAAGCGTATCCCAAGATGAGGTAAATCAGACCAAACGATATGATACTCAGAGTGGTTGTAGAAATTAAAGTCTTTTTGCTGAATTCTTTTTCTTGTGCAAATCTGAAAAAAGAAGTTTCCATTCCGTGCGTCAATAAAACTGTAATAACGCCCGCGATAGAATACCAATCCACAAAAGGTGAAGAAGCCGATGGACCAAAAGAATTGGTAACAATAGGCGCTACAATAAAGGGGAAAATCCTAACCAAAACAGAACTTAACCCATAAACCGCGGTTTGTCCCAATAGTTTTTTATACAAAATCCAGAAATTTTTACAAATGTATTGTTTTAATTAAAATCTAGAAATATTTTGCCTTCCCGATTTTTATCTCTTCTAAAAATGTTCGCGCTTTCCTCAGAATTTATCTAATTTTACACGTAATAAACCGATACCAGACCTATGAAAATTCTAATTAAAAATGCCAAAATCGTCAATGAAAACAAAATTTTTGAAAGCGATCTGCTCATTGAAAATGACTTGATCTCTAAAATAGAAAAAAATATTACCGAAGAAAATGTGGATCAAATTATCAATGCAACTGGAAAATATCTATTGCCAGGAATCATTGATGACCAAGTTCATTTTCGTGAACCAGGCTTAACGTGGAAAGGAGATATCGAAAGTGAATCCAAAGCTGCAGTTGCTGGTGGAATTACAAGTTTTATGGAACAGCCAAACACGGTTCCAAATGCGGTAACTCAGGAATTATTGGAAGAAAAATATAAAATTGCCGCCAAAAAATCATTTGCGAATTATTCTTTTTTAATGGGTGGAACGAATAATAATTTGGAAGAACTCTTAAAAACGAATCCGCGAAATGTGGCTGGAATTAAACTTTTTCTCGGTTCTTCCACAGGAAATATGTTGGTTGATAATCCGGAAACTTTAGAAAAGATTTTCCGCAGTACAAAAATGCTCATCGCGGTTCATTGTGAAGATGAAGCAACCATCAGAAAAAATACTGAAATTTTTAAAGAAAAATATGGCGAAGAAATTCCCGTTACCGCGCATCATTTAATTCGAAGCGAAGAAGCTTGTTATATTTCTTCCTCAAAAGCAATAGAATTGGCAAAAAAGACGGGGGCAAGATTGCATGTTTTTCATCTATCGACGGCGAAAGAAATGGAACTTTTTCGAAACGATATTCCTCTAAAAGAAAAAATGATCACCGCAGAAGTTTGTATTCATCATCTCACTTTTACCAACGAAGATTACGAAGAAAAAGGCAATTTAATCAAATGGAATCCTGCCATAAAAATGCAAAATGATAAAGACGGTTTATGGGAAGCTTTGCTCGACGACCGAATTGATGTCATCGCAACGGATCACGCTCCACATACTTTAGAAGAAAAATCTCAAAAATATTTGCAGGCGCCTTCTGGTGGACCATTGGTTCAGCACGCTTTAAATGTGATGCTCGAAAATTTTAAAAATGGTAAAATTTCTTTAGAGAAAATTGTGGATAAAATGTGTCATAATCCCGCAATTCTTTTTCAAATCGAAAAACGGGGCTATGTTAAAGAAGGTTTCAAAGCTGATTTAATTTTGGTCGATTTAAATGAAAGTTATACCGTTTCAAAAGACAATATCTTAGCAAAATGTGGTTGGAGTCCTTTCGAAGGAACTGAATTTCATTCAAAAATTACGCACACTTTCGTGAACGGATTTCTGGCTTATGACAATGGAAAAGTTTCCGGCGAAAAGCACGGAGAAAGATTGCTTTTCGAGAGACAAATTTCTAACCAAATCCAAAAAAGTTGAAGAATATAGGGATTCAAATCCAAAAAAGTTGTAGAATATGTGGATTCAAATCCAAAAAAGTTATAAATTTGATTTTATTAATTTGAATTTATGGTCAAAAGATTTTTGGAAGATGAGCTTCAACAAAAGTTTCATCAGGGAAAAGCCGTCATTTTAATGGGTGCGAGACAAGTCGGTAAAACCACTTTACTAAAAGATATTTTCAAAAATAGAACAGATTATCTCTGGTTGAATGCCGATGAAGCTGATGTAATACAACTTTTCGAAGATCCCAATTCTTTGAGGTTAAAACAATTTTTTGGCGATAAACAATTTGTGATTATCGATGAAGCGCAAAGAATCCCCAATGTTGGTTTAAAATTAAAATTAATCACAGATGAGATTCCAGAAATACAATTAATCGCCACCGGGAGTTCTTCTTTTGAGCTGGCAAATAGCGTGAATGAACCACTAACCGGAAGAAAATGGGAGTATAAAATTTTTCCGATTTCTTTCGGAGAAATGGTGAATCACCATGGTTTGCTTCAAGAAAAAAGAGCTCTGAATCATCGCTTGGTTTATGGATATTATCCTGATGTCATCAATAGCATTGGCAATGAGAAAGAAGTTTTAAAACAACTTTCAGATAGTTTTCTGTTTCGGGATATTTTAATGCTGGATCAAATTAAGAAACCCGAAAAAATCATCAAACTTTTACAAGTTTTAGCCTATCAAGTTGGATCACAAGTTTCCTATAACGAAATTGGAAATATGATTGGTTTAGATTCAAAAACGGTGGAGAAATATATCTTAGTTTTAGAGCAATCTTTCGTTATTTTCCGCTTGGGATCATTCAGCAGAAATCATCGGAACGAATTAAAAAACAGTAAAAAAGTATATTTTTATGATAACGGAATCAGAAATGCTTTAATTGCTAACTTTTCTATTGCAGAAAAGCGGGATGATATCGGAAAATTGTGGGAAAATTTTTTGATTTCAGAAAGGATTAAAAAGATTAATTATCAAAACTTGTGGAAAAATTATTGGTTTTGGAGAACGAAAGAACAAAAAGAAATAGATTGGCTGGAAGAAAGCGACGGAAAATTGGAGGCTTTTGAATTTAAATGGAATACCAAAAGAGAAGCAAAAATCCCGAAACAATTTTCTAATGCGTATCCAGAAGCCAATTTTACAATAATTACTCCCACGAATTATGATCTTTTTCTTCTTTAAAAAATAAATTAACCAGGTAGTGAAACATTTCTTCAAAATATTCGTCTAATCATTAATAAAATATAATCTATGTTTAGAAAACTCTCCTTAACAATTACAGCTTTGCTGATTTCTGTGCTGACTTTTGCGCAGAAAGATTTCCAGTGGAAAGAAGCCTCTGGAAATGGTTACACGTACAAGTATGTAACAAACGATCCCATGAGTGCAAGATTTTACACTTTAAAAAATGGTCTCACTGTTATTTTAAGCCCGACCAAAAAAGATCCTCGAATTCAAGCGTATGTCGCAGTGAAAGCCGGAAGCAAAACCGATCCACGCACAAATACGGGTTTGGCGCATTATCTGGAACACATGGTTTTTAAAGGAACCGATAAATATGGTTCTTTGGATTGGGCAAAAGAAAAACCAGAATTAGATAAAATTGATGCGTTATATGAACAGTATAATAAAACAAAAGATGAAGCTCAGAGAAAAGCAATCTACAAAAAAATTGATTCCGTTTCTGGCGTTGCAAGTAAATTTGCCATCGCCAATGAATATGATAAAATGATGGCTGCAATGGGCGCTCAAGGAACAAATGCGTTCACCAGTTTCGAGCAAACCGTTTATACAGATGATGTTCCGAGCAGTTCTTTGAATAAATATTTAGCCGTTCAGGGAGAAAGATTTAGAAATCCTATTTTAAGAATTTTCCATACCGAACTGGAAGCCGTTTATGAAGAAAAAAATAGAAGTTTAGACAGTGACGGTAGTAAAGTTTTCGAAACTCTTTTTTTAGAACTTTTCAAAAATCATAATTACGGACAGCAAACTACGATTGGAACGGTGCAGGATTTGAAGAATCCATCTTTGGTAGAAATCCGAAAATATTTCAACAATTACTATGTTCCCAATAATATGGGAGTTATTTTATCGGGAGATTTTGATCCGGATGTGGTGATTGCACAAGTTGACAAAACTTTTTCTTACATGAAAAACAAGCCGGTTGCGAAATATACGTTCACCCCAGAAGTTGCGATTGCAGCTCCTGTTGTTAAAGAAATTACGGGTCCAGATGCAGAAAATTTAACCATCGGTTTCAGGTTGCCCGGAAATAAAGACAAAGATGTTTTGATCGCAGATTTGGTTGGACAGGTTTTAACCAACGGAAAAGCAGGTTTGATGGATTTGAACTTGGTGAAAAAACAGAAATTACTACGTGCTTCCGCAGAAACTTTTACCTTAATTGATTATGGCGTTTTGTACATCAGTGCAGCTCCAACAAACGGACAAAGTTTGGATCAAGTAAAAACATTGGTATTGGGTGAAATTGATAATCTGAAAAAAGGAAACTTTGATCAGGAGTTAATTACTTCGATTATCAATAATATTAAAAAGAGCAAAATCTACGGTTCTGAAAATTATGGTGATCGTGCAAGTTCTTTGATGGATGCTTTCACCTCAGAACTCAATTGGAGAGATCAGGTTGCTTACGTAAATGATCTTTCGAAGATTTCTAAAGCTGATATCGTTGCTTTTGCCAATAAATATTTGGGCGAAAATTATGTGGCTGTTTTAAAAAGAAAAGGCGAATCGCCAGCTTCTCAAAAAATTGAAAAACCCCAGATTACTCCAGTTGAAACCAATGCGGACAAACAATCTGCTTTTGTGAAAATGGTGGGTGAAATGCCGAATAACCCTTCGACGCCTGTCTTTTTGGATTACAAAAAAGATATCCAGAAATCAATGTTAGGAAAAGCGGAAGTGCTTTATGTTCCAAACACCGAAAATCAGATCTTCCGTTTGAAATACCGGTATAAAATCGGGTCTTTAAATGATTTGAAGCAACCTCTTGCAGCGCAATATCTACAATTTTTAGGAACGGATAAAATGTCTGCGGAAGAAATTTCTAAAGCATTTTACAAAATCGCCTCTAATTTCACCGTTTCTACAGGTGAAGAATATACCACGGTTTCCATCGAAGGATTACAGGAAAATTTCGATCAGGCCGTGAAATTATATGAAGATCTTATTCAAAACGTAAAAGCAGATGATGCCGCTTTGAAAAGTTTGAAAGAAAGAATGGCAAAAGCCCGTAAAGATGTAAAATCCAATAAAGGCGCGATTCTTCAAGGTTTAACAAGCTATGCTTTGTACGGCGAAAAAAATAAATTCAACAATGTATTGAGCAATGCAGAAATGGAAGCTACCACTTCCAAAGAATTGGTTGATCGAATTAAAAACCTCAATAACTACGAACAAACCGTAATTTATTACGGTCCTGCTTCCTTGAAAGAACTAGATGGCAAATTGAAAACCATGCACCAAGTTCCCGCAAAATTTGCTGTAGCAACTCCAGAAAAAGTTTTTAAACAGACCAAACAAATGAAAAATCAAGTTTTGTTCACCGATTACGATATGGTTCAGGCGGAAACCCGTTGGATTAGAAATACCGATCAATATGACGCCAAAAAGAACACCGTTGTAAAAGTTTTCAATAATTATTTCGGGGGCGGAATGGGTTCCATTGTCTTTCAAACGATCCGTGAAAGTAAGGCTTTGGCGTATTCCACCTACGGAGTTTACGTGCAACCACAGAAAAAAGATCAGGAATATTACATGATGAGTTATGTTGGAAGTCAGGCTGATAAATTTAATGATGCAACCACTGCAATGACAGAGTTATTAACGAAAATGCCCGATTTAGCAGGAAATTTAAACTTGGCAAAAACGCAGGTTAAAAAAGACATTCAGACCGAAAGAATTACGCAGGACAATATTATTTTCAATTATTTGGCGGCGAAAGAATTAGGCTTGTCCGAAGATCCGCGAAAAACGATTTACAGTTCTGTAGATAATGTCAAGATGCAGGATTTAAAGACTTTCCATGAAACTAATTTCTCTGGGAAACCTTACACGTACGCAATCGTAGCCTCAGAAAAGAGAGTTCCAATGAAGGATTTAGAAAAACTGGGCGAAGTGAAGAAAATTTCTTTAGAAGAACTTTTTGGGTACTAAACTTTTTAAAAATAATTGATATTAAAACTGCTCCTAATTGGGGCAGTTTTTTTTATGTCATTGCGAGGAGAGTTTTTGTGTCATTGCGGGGAACGTATTTTTGTCATTGCGAGGAACGAAGCAATCTCATCGTCAAGATCATTAAAAAGCGATGTCGGGAAACTTTGTGCAGCGGTTATAGTTTTTATTTTTTTCCATAGCTTGAAATAGGTGATAGCATCTTGCGATAGGCTTGACGTACTTCACCTAATTCAATTCCTAAATTTATTACTTGTTCATCAGAATATTCATCTGGATTTACCCAGTATTCTGATTTATAATCGCAGAGACTTGCAAGTTGATCGTCAAAATGTCTCATAGGAATAGCTGCAGCAGACCAATATTTTGCTAGTTGACCTTCTCTGTCCATATTTCTTTGGGAACCTTTTCCTAAATCTCTGTAATAAAGATAAGTTTCATCTAGTGCTATGGATATAGCACGCAAAGCACTATCTTTCAATTCTCTTCTGTCCTTGGATAAGGTAGCTACAGGACCCAACAGCTTGATTAATCCTTCGATTACTTGTGATATCATATTTTTTATTTTTTATCTCTGTCTTCAATTCCCTTTACTTTATCTTCTGGTAAAGAGTTATAAATTCCAGTGACTTGATTAGGCAATGAAATCATATACTCAACAATTATATTTATTAACTTGAAAAGTTGTGAAACTGTTTCTGGATTATCGGTGTCAATTTGTCCTGGGTGGACAGCATCATTTCCTGTTACTCGAACAATATCTAATGATTGTTGAACTATAATTGGTAATCCTTTTTTTACTAAGTTTCCAATATCAGTATTTATGTTTTTTCCCTCTTCATTAAGTTCTTTACAAAGCACTTGAACTGCAAGTCGCAATAAAGCTGCTGCACCTCTCGGAGATTTAGAATGAATCGAAGAAGCTTCCAAATATATTTTCAATACTTCATTTGGCATATCTGGATTGGGAAAAGGCGAATTACCAGTATCTGGATAATACATTTTTTCATCAATCCATAAACTATTATTATGGCAATTTTGGCACTTGGCAACCCTTATAGTATATACTTCATTCGCATATCCATTAGGTGAATCTCCTTCCCATCTTTTATGCCACCAATCTTGTTTCGCAATTGCGCCACAATGTGGACAGGTAAAAGAACCTTGATAGACTACTGGTTGAATATATTGCATATGTTGTCTTTTTTGCAGTTTAATAAAATGTTGCATAACTCGTTTACCTGTCTGATAAAGTCATATCCACTCATCCCATTTTGGATTAGTTCTATATAAATTTCCCGCCCGCTAAAATACTCAAAAAACCTCCCCAACCAACCATCTTAAACCTTCTATTTTACGAAATATAGTCAATCGATAGAAAATCTTTAAAAATAATCGAAAGTTTTAACTCATATTTTAACATTTCAGCAATATTTAAAGTAATCTCGATAATTTCTAAATTTTTAATGTGGAAAAAATTGAGATCTATTGCTAATTTAAATTTCTGTAGAAAATTTCAACCGTACAAACCCTTCATGAACTTTTATCAAAATGATCATTTCTAAAAAACCTTTGTGACTTCGTGGTTTAAAAAATCTCCTTCCCGTCTTTAAAATATTATCCCTTCAACGAGGGAGAAATCTCTTCATTTTAATTTAGTATTCAATACATTTTATAAAATTTCTTGAGACGATAAATTAATCTTAAATTTAAATAAAAATTAAAATATGAATCTGTACACCCAACCAATGCTCAAAGAAGGAGCCTTAAAAGATAAAGTAGCCATCGTAACCGGTGGTGGAAGCGGACTTGGAAAAGCCATGACGAAATATTTTCTGCAACTCGGCGCCAAAGTAGTGATCACTTCCCGTAATCTAGAAAAATTGCAAGCCACCGCAAAAGAATTAGAAGAAGAAACTGGTGGAAAAGTTCTCTGTGTTCAATGCGATGTGAGAAATTGGGAGGAGGTTGAAGCCATGAAAGAAGCAACACTAAAAGAATTTGGGCAAATTGATATTTTGCTAAACAACGCCGCCGGAAATTTCATTTCTCCTACTGAAAGACTTTCTCACTCTGCTTTTGATTCCATTTTAGACATCGTTTTGAAAGGAACTAAAAACTGCACGCTTTCCATCGGGAAATATTGGATCGATCATAAAGTTCCGGGAACCGTTTTAAATATTGTGACCACTTATGCCTGGACCGGTTCTGCTTATGTAGTTCCTTCCGCGTGTGCAAAAGCCGGAGTTTTAGCCATGACCAGAAGTTTAGCCGTAGAATGGGCAAAATACAACATTCGTTTTAACGCCATCGCTCCAGGACCATTTCCAACAAAAGGAGCCTGGGAAAGATTATTACCGGGAGATTTAGCAGAGAAATTCGATATGCGAAAAAAAGTTCCCTTGAGAAGAGTTGGCGAACATCAGGAATTGGCGAATCTTGCCGCTTATTTGGTTTCTGATTATTCCGCTTATATGAATGGAGAAGTTGTAACCATCGACGGTGGAGAATGGTTGCAGGGAGCCGGAGAATTTAATATGCTCGAAGAAATTCCGCAGGAAATGTGGGATATGCTGGAGTCAATGATCAAAGCGAAAAAGAAAAGCTAAAAATTCAAAAGCCTTTCAGCCTTTGGAAGGCTGAAAGGCTTTTATTATATCCTAAATTCTAAAATCGATAACTCCATAAGGTGACCAACTTTGGAGGAAGAGCCACTGGCGGTGCAGTTTATCCTGAGCGTAGCCGAAGGGTTCAACAGGCTTTCATTTCTTGTCTTTCAGACAAAAGGAAAGCTTAGTTATTATCTACTGTTTTTTTATTAAATATTCTTGGGGATTCTTCCGAGTTTTATTATTGTTTTTCTATATTTTCTTTTTCTGAAATACAACTTAACATCTTGTATTTTTTTATTCCTACGATATAATTTTGTTGGCGTTTTATCATAGTGACTTACATCATAGATAAAGTCCATATAATCAATTCGCCAATATTTATTTCTATGATCGACAATAAATGCATTTTTAATTTTGTGAATTTCGTCAAAATTTACTTGCTCAAATATTTCAACTGAATCAGCCTCATTCAACGTTTTATTTATCTGCTTATTGTCACTTATTATTGCGTTTAAACTATCCCAAAATTCAAGTCCGCAATATTTTATAAATACAGGTCTCTTACCGATATTAAAAATAGTAATTTTTAAAAACGCCCCTTTGTTTTCTTGTAAAACGATATCACCTTGTATAAATAATTTTCCATTATTTTCTTTATAATTTTGAAACGCTATCGTACCTGTAAAAAAAGAAATTATTAAACCTAAAATTGGTGTTGATAATTTTACGATTTCTTCTATTAATATTGGGTTCATTTTTAAAAATTAGTTGTCAATTATTTTTAGTCATACATTTTTAAAATAGTAGATAACGGCAGTCTGTGAAAAAACCTCCGTTTATTACATTCAAAAATAGCGAATTTATTTCAATAATAAGGGAGTAAATTCGTATATTTAATAATGCAACACATCACCGGAATCGCCCGCAATCAAATGGTTTTTACGAGTTTAGAAGATTCGATTTCTGAAGATAATTCAGTTCGATTTGTAGATGCTTTTGTGGAGAATATCGATTTAAAGGCATTAGGTTTTGTACTGCAAACGCTCAAAACGGAAGGACGACCGAGTTTTAATACGCAAATATTTCTCAAAATCTATTTGTAGGGTTATCTCAATGGACTTCGAAGTTCCCGGAAACTCGAAAGAGAGTGCATGAGAAATATTGAACTGCAATGGCTCTTGTTTGGACTTGTACCCAATTACCACAGTATTTCTGATTTTAGAAAAAACAATTCTGCGGGTTTAAAAAAGCTGTTCAAAGTTTTCGTTTCTTTTTTGAAAGATGCCGATCTAATTGCTGGAGAAACCATCGCCATTGACGGTACTAAAAGCAGAGCCCACAACAGTAAAAAAGCCAATTTTAATCAAAAGAAAATTGATAAACACTTGGCTTATATTGAAGAGAAAACTCAACAATACCTGGATGAACTGGCTCAGAATGATGAGAAAGAAAATAGCACTACAATCACTAATATTCAAGAAAAAATAGAGCGGTTAAACAAGAATAAGCTTCGCTACGAAGTCTTAGAAGAAAAACTAAAAACGAGTGGCGAACCTCAAATCAGTACTACCGATGAAGATTCCAGAGCTTTACTGGTTCAGGGGCAAGTTGTGGAAGTGAGTTATAATATTCAAGCCGCTGTTGATGATAAACACAATTTGGTGGTTGCTACCCATACGATAAATCGTAATGACCGTAATGCTTTGAGTGCTATTGCAATTGAAGCGAAGAAGAATTTGGGAGTTGAAACATTCACTGCTTTAGTCGATAAAGGTTATCACAATGGTCGGGAACTCACCCAATGTAAAGAGGAAAATATTATTACGATTGTTGCGCATCCCGAACAAGGAAAGAGCAATGAAAATGGGACTCAGCCAGATTATTTTGTTTCCAAATTCATTTACAATAAAGAAGATGACACCTATATTTGTCCAGAAAATCAGGTTTTAAAAACGACAGGACGGTGGCACAAGAAAACGCGCGATCGAGACAGCTACGAATTTAAAAAATACCGAACTCCCGCTTGCAAAGAATGCGCGGTAAAATCACTTTGTACAAGCAGGACAGGCGGCAGAGAATTAAGCGAAGCGAATCACGAATACAATTAAAAAAAATATAAATAAATGCGTAAATAGACCGAAGTGAATATGCCGATGCTGTTGCAGAAAATAATGAACGTTACCAGGCGAACGCACAATTGTACCGCAAGAGGCAGGAGATCAATGAGCATATTTTTGGAACTATTAAGCGACAATGGGGTTACAACCATACGAATTTAACGGGATTGGAGAAAGTAAATGGCGAACATAGTTTGATAATGTTGGTGTACAACATCAAACGCGCGATGAATATTCTGGGCGTTGCGGAATTAATTGCCAAATTGAAGAACTGGAAATCACCTTACAAAGCGAAGGTGTGTTTTGTTTTTAAGGTGACGTATTTTAAGCATTATATCGCCACTTTAGAAACTGGATTATCAATTGCAGCCTAAAAAACAGCTGGTCTTAAAACGTGTTTATTGAGGATTAGAAGACTGATTTTCTTAGAAAAATATTGAGAAGTTGAGTTTTTTCACAGCCTGACGGTTTGCGGCTTTGCGATGGTGCGGCTTAATATCTAAAATCTTTCTATTATAAACTAAACTTCGGAAAATCTAAAATTTTCAAACTTGCGAAAATCCCGCACTATTGCAAAACCGCTGTTGTCTGATGTACCTTTTCTACAATTTAATCTTGTTTGTCAAGTCAGCGAGAATTTTTCCGTCGTTAATATTTGTTAGAACATTAAACATATAACTTTTTTGATTTTTAAGAAAGGTAATTGTAGTTGTATAAATAACTTGTCCTTGATAATTCATTGTGCCTTTACTTTTTAATGCCTTAATTGAAGGTGAAAGATTAATGAATGTTGTCGTTTCATTGTTTGCTTCAGAATTATTTTTGACTACAGTAAAATAGGTATCTTTAAATGTTTTTAATTCGCTAACAGAAAGATTTTGCATTCTTGAAGTCATATTTTCTGCAGTTACTGAATAATTAATAATTTTATCTCCATCTTTTTGAATTGTGCAACTATAATTATTGAGTCCTTTTGAACTTCTTGTAAATTCCATTTTACAAGGTGTGTTTAAAATTACTCCTTCAATATTGTTGTCAGTTTGAGCGAAAAATAGTGTTGTTAAAAACAACGGAATAAGTACAATTTTTTTCATATTTTTATTTTAAGAATTACAGGTTTTAAAGAATAAAAAACTAACAACAATTACAATGATTTGATAAAATACATATCTTAAACTTCCTTTAACTCCTTCCTTTGCAATATTTTTAAAATCTTTGATTGCTTGTTGCGCTAAATCTACAGATTGCTTTTTAGCAGTATTCATCCATTTTTCGAGAACTTCATCTTTAAATTGATATTCATCTTCAAAATTGGTGTCATTTTCTAAATCACCTTCATTTATGTTAATATCGTTATCATTTAAATATTCTTTGTGAATCTCCCATTCAATATCATATTTATTTCTCGCTTCAACATCTTTTAATATCAAATATGCTTCGTTAATTAACTGCATATTTTCTGTTGTATCAAAATTTAAATTTTTATCTGGATGCCATTTCACACATTGCTTACGAAATGACGATTTTATTTCTTGCGATGTTGCAGTATTGTTAATTTCTAAAATTTTATAATAATCAACAAACATTTTTAAGTAGTTTTATCTAGAAAATGTTGGTCATTGTCATTTTTATCTTCGCTTTCATCTGTTGGTTTGTATTTCCAAATCGCAATTAAACCTCCAACAAGACCTGCCAAAACAAGAAGTTTTAAAGTTGGATTTTCGTTTCCCATCGCTGACAAAGGAATACAAATAACAAATAAAACAATAGACAAAACTATTTTTATAATTACTCTCATTTAATTTTTTTTATATTTAAGATTGATTTTTTCATCGTGTAATTTAGGTTTAAACCTAATGAAAAAGAATGTATTTCTAAAAATTCATTATTTATTTTAACTGCTGAATAAGTTTCGTATGAATATACTGGATAACCACCAATATAATCGCTGTTATTGTACTTATACGTTTCTATAATATACTGCTTATTTAGAGTGTCGCCTTTTTTAGATTCTAATAGAGTATATTTATCAGGTTTTGATTCGAACTCCTTATTTTTCAAATCTTCTAAAACAGAATTTAACTCAGTCTTATCACTTTTATTAATATCTATTGTTGCGATTTTTTTTCCATCATTAAACATCCAATTATTAGGTTTATTTTCAACAAATGTTGTAGGTAAATCAAACTTTATATTTTCAACTTCAATTGTACGAGTTTTTAGTTGCAGTTTTTGTTCTTTTTTTTGACACGATATTAGCAAAAATGCGAAACTTATAATTGTTAAAATTATTTTTATTTTCATAGCGTTATTTTGGTATAGCACATAACGTCAGTCTGTGAAAAAACCTCCGTTTATTACTTTCAAAAATAGCGAATTTATTTCAATAATAAGGGAGTAAATTCGTATCTTTAATAATGCAACACATCACCGGAATCGCCCGCAATCAGATGGTTTTTACGAGTTTAGAAGATTCGGTTTCTGAAGATAATTCAGTTCGATTTGTAGATGCTTTTGTGGAGAATATCGATTTAAAAGCATTAGGTTTTGAACTGCAAACTCTCAAAACGGAAGGACGCCCGAGTTTCAATACGCAAATATTTCTCAAAATCTATTTGTATGGTTACCTCAATGGTCTTCGAAGTTCGCGGAAACTTGAAAAAGAGTGCGTGCGAAATATTGAACTTCAATGGCTTTTATTTGGACTTGTACCCAATTACCACAGCATTTCTGATTTTAGAAAAAACAATCCTGCGGGCTTAAAAATGCTGTTCAAAGTTTTCGTTTCTTTTTTGAAAGATGCCGATCTAATTGCTGGAGAAACCATCGCCATTGACGGTACTAAAAGCAGAGCACACAACAGTAAAAAAGCCAATTTTAATCAAAAGAAAATTGATAAACACCTAGCTTACATTGAAGAAAAATCACAGCAATATTTAGATGAATTAGCACAAAATGACGCTGAAGAAAATAGCACTACAATCACTAATATTCAAGAAAAAATAAAACGTTTAAAGAAGAATAAACTTCGCTACGAAGTCTTGGAAGAAAAATTAAAAGCGAGTGGCGAACCTCAAATCAGCACTACTGATGAAGATTCCAGAGCACTTTTGGTTCAGGGACAAGTGGTGGAAGTGAGTTATAATATTCAGGCAGCTGTTGATGATAAACACAATTTGGTGGTTGCTACACATACGATAAATCGTAATGACAGAAATGCTTTGAGCGCCATTGCAATTGAAGCTAAGAAGAATTTGGGCGTTGAAACATTCACTGCTTTAGTAGACAAAGGTTATCACAATGGTCGGGAAATTACCCAATGTAAAGAGGAAAATATTATTACGATTGTTGCGCATCCCGAACAAGGAAAGAGCAATGAAAACGGGACTCAGCCAGATTATTTTGTTTCCAAATTCATTTACAATAAAGAAGATGACACCTATATTTGTCCAGAAAATCAGGTTTTAAAAACGACAGGACGGTGGCACAAGAAAACGCGCGATAGAGACAGTTATGAGTTCAAAAAATACCGAACTCCCGCTTGCAAAGAATGTCTTGTAAAATCACTTTGTACAAGCAGAACAGGCGGCAGAGAAATAGACCGAAGCCAGTATGCCGATGCTGTTGCAGAGAACAACCAGCGCTACCAAGCCAATGCGCAATTGTATCGAAAACGACAGGAGATCAACGAGCATATTTTTGGAACTATTAAGCGACAATGGGGTTATAATCACACTAATTTAATTGGACTTGAGAAAGTAAATGGCGAACATAGTTTGATAATGTTGGTTTACAACATCAAACGTGCGATGAACATTCTGGGCGTTCAGGAATTAATTGCCAAATTGAAGAACTGGAAGTCGCCTTACAAAGCGAAGGTGTGTTTTGTTTTTAAAGTGACGTATTTTAAGCATTATATCGCCACTTTAGAAACTAGATTATCAATTGCAGCCTAAAAAACAGCTGGTCTTAAAACGTGTTTATTGAGGGTTGGAAGACTGATTTTCTTAGAAAAATATTGAGAAGTTGAGTTTTTTCACAGCCTGACGGTTTGGCGCTTGGCGAAGGTGGCGATTTTTACCACAAATATTGATGCGGAGAACCAAATTTTGATTAACCACAAATGTGTCTGCGGAGCACTGAACCGCCACTTTTGCCAAACGCCTGTTACCAGCCGTATTTTTTTCTGTTGTCAATATTTTGTCGTTACGCTATTTGAAAAACTACCTGCGTTATTCTTGTTTTTGTAATTTATCTGAACGCTGTATTGTTTGTCTTTGTGAAAGTTTTCAGAGCGAACTACAAAGGAGTTTAATCCTTTTTTTGCTTTTGATTTCAAAATTCCTACCACTTTGTCACTTTCATAGTCTTGAATTTCAATTTCAACTTCTGCTTTGTCCACAAAGTAGATTGTTACTTCAACTTCGTTCTTTGACTTGCTGATTATATCTCTAATGTTGTTTTTGTCTGTGATATATGCTCTTTCTCGCTTTTTACCTTTTTCAATTCCTTTAATTTTTGTGTAAGTAATTATTCCTTGAACATTACCAAATTCAATAAACGGCATTGGGAAGAAAGGCAAAATGTAATATCTGTATGGGTCGCTTTTAGCTTGAACGATTTTTTGATATGCAAATCCGTCAACTGTGTCAACTGTAACTCCTTGCAAAAACAAGTCTTTCCCTTTTTCAGCTTCAACTATTTTTAGTTCCGTTTTGTAGTCTTGAAAAGGCACAAATTGATAACCTACATAATAACCGCTGTCTGTAACTGTTACTAAAAGTTCTTGCGGACTATCATAAGAACCACTTAAATAATTGTAGCCTTCCACTTCAAATTTCAACGCCTTTGTATTGTTAACAATTGTGTCGCTTAAATACTTGAAATTTTTGAATTGTTTGTCTTCGTATTCGGCAAGATTGGTCGTATCATCATACCATTTTCTGCGATAGAATAATTGAATTTCATCACCTTTTTGTATGTCGAACTTTGTTGAAGCAGTAAAGTTGTTCTTAAAACCGTTCGTTATGTCATTATAATTGTCGCCCATTAACTGTTTGGTGTAAAACTGTCCATTGCTCGAAACAACAAGTGATTGTAGGTCGGGAATAATAACAAGATAAATTTCTGAATTGTCTTTTTGGTAATACTTTCTTGGTGTTTTTTTTGTCGCAACTAAACTGTCTCTTGGGTAGCTGTTTCGAGTGTCAATAAATTCAAGTAAGATATTTGATTGTTTGCCGAAGATTGTACCAGTTTGTTCTTTGTCGGATTGGTAGCTGATTTTGTGTACTACTTTTTTGCTGTTGTCAAGTAAAGAATAAACACCATTTACAAATGTTTCGTAGAAAGTTTTTGTTTCTCTCTTGTCGGAATAGTTGATAAAGTCTGATGTTTGAAATTTGCGGTATTTTACGTTGTCTATAATTGTGTCAGCTAAGTCAGTTCTTGTTTGCAGTCCGATATATTCGTTTTTTTTGTCAAAGTAAGTCGCTCTAATATAAATTTTAGAGTTCGCAAGTTCACTTCGGGAAGATTGTCCAAAAGCTATATAGCTGAATAAAAGTAAAAATATTGTCAATGTTTGTTTCATATGCTCGGTCGTTCTAATATGGCTGGTAACTTGTATATATGTATCACTCAGTCATACATATCCACCCAACAGTGGTTGTATATGTATCATAAACGTGATACTTATTTCTTTTTCAAATATATAAAAAACATCCTCAAAAGAAATTCAAACCAAATAAAAAATGCTCATTTGCAATCGTTCCCCAATTACTCCCCCTCAATCATCCGCCGGAGTGCCACTTGCGCCGCTTCCATTTGGGTGGGGTTCAGATCCCGAAACTCTTGCAGCGCAAAAGCGGTGGGGTGTTTGCTCCAGTCTTTTAAAGCATGGTTTTCTAAACCGGTAAAGTCGGGTGCAACTTCTACCCGCAGCAATTCTTTGGGAGTGCGGGTCATAAAGTGCAGTAATAACAAGCTTCTCATCAACTTGTAATAAGTTTACTAAAAAGTGCGGTACGTTTTTCCCAACCGTTCGAGTAACATTAATTTTATGGTAACTATTTTTTCAGAAGCTTACAAAAAGTTCCTATTGTAGAAGTAAAATCATCAAAATCAACACACTATCAAAACTACGAACCCATTCCAACACCTCTCTCTCTCTCTCAAAGGATTTTAATGAACTTTAATTTCTTAATGTTTTAAGTAAAAAGAATAGTTCACGAGCATCATTTTTTATCCTATCCTCTATTTTTAAAACCCCACCCTGTCCGCTTCCCTTTAGAAGAAGGCGTTCATCAGTATTTTGGTCATCTTTTCATTTTATTATTAATGCAGTCCTTTTGTAACATACTTAGCTCACTTCCCTACTTATCATCAAAATATCCCTATGAATTTTAAATTTTTCAAACCTCTGTTAGCTTTAGCAATTGCATTTTTTGTGCAATTTTCAGCTCAGACAGATGCGCCAAAGTATAGTTATACGGAAGCGTTCAAACCATTTTTTTACCAAAATAACGGAACGGAAACCCGTTCTGCAAGCGGCCAACCGGGACACAATTACTGGCAAAACAGTGCAGACTATATTTTGATCGCAACTTTAGATGATGCTAAAAATGAGATTTCGGGTTCTGCAGAAATTACCTACACCAATAATAGTTTCGATGATCTAAGTTTTCTCTGGCTTCAATTGGATCAAAATTTATTTAAAAAGGATTCCCGCGGAAATGCCATAGTTCCAACCTCTGGAAGCAGAAACGGTGCTCACGGACAAGAATTTGATGGCGGTTATACCATAAAATCGGTGGAAATTCTTTCAGCCAATGGAAAAAATTTGAAGGTAAATCCAAAATATAGTATTTCAGATACGAGAATGCAGATTGATCTTCCGCAAGATTTAAAAGCAAAGGGAGGCATTGTAAAATTTATTATTAATTATTCTTTCGTTTCTCCAAATTATGGATCGGATAGAATGGGTGTAGAACCTACGAAAAATGGAAAAATTTTCACCATCGCGCAGTGGTTTCCCAGAATGAGCGTTTATGATGACCAGATGGGTTGGAACACTTTGCCTTATTTAGGTGCGGGTGAATTTTATTTGGAATATGGGGATGTTACCGCGAATATTACGGTGCCTGCCAATCATTATGTAGTAGCTTCCGGAGAATTGTTAAATCCGAAAGAGGTCTACACGAATGATCAAAATAAAAAATGGGATGCCGCCAGAAATAGCGAAAAGACGGTAATCGTGCGGTCCGCAGCGGAAGCAAATGCAACAGCAAAATCTTCAGCTTCCACTAAAACATGGAAATTCAAAATGGTAAATACGCGCGATTTCGCGTGGGCTTCTTCTTCTGCCTTTATCATTGATGCTGCCAGAATTAATTTACCGAGTGGCAAAAAATCTTTGGCTGTTTCTGCTTATCCGGTAGAAAGTGATGGCGATGCAGCCTGGGCGAGATCTACAGAATATACCAAAACTTCCATTGAACATTATTCGAAGAAATGGTATGAATATACTTATCCCACTGCAGTAAATGTGGCCGGTAATGAAGGCGGAATGGAATATCCGGGAATTGTATTTTGCCATATGGATTCTAAAGGTGCAGATTTATGGGGAGTTACCGATCATGAATTTGGGCACAACTGGTTCCCCATGATCGTGGGCTCCAATGAAAGAATGTACGCCTGGATGGATGAAGGATTTAATACTTTTATCAATGGTATTTCTGAGAAGGAATTTAACAAGGGAGAATATCATCAACCCAGACCACTGCAGAGTATGGCTCCAGCTTTTAACAGCGATCAAATGGAAGCGGTAATGACGCCACCAGATAATTTGAAAGAGAGAAATCTCGGTTTTTTAGGATATTACAAACCGGGAGCAGGATTACAAATGTTGCGTGATAACATATTGGGAGAGGAGCGTTTTGATAAAGCTTTTCGGGAATATATAAAAAGATGGGCCTTTAAACATCCTACTCCGGATGATTTTTTCCGCACCATGGAAAATGTTTCGGGGGAGGAATTAAACTGGTTTTGGAGAGGTTGGTTTGCTAACAAGTGGAAAATTGATCAAGCCGTGAAAAATGTAAAATATAAAAATGGAGATTTTACGAAAGGTGCAGTGATCCAGCTCGAAAACATCGGTCAGTTGCCAATGCCTGTAAATATGGAAATTAAGTTTAAAGATGGAACCACGCAGAATATGAAACTGCCGGTAGAAATTTGGAAGAGAAATACGGAATGGACTTTTGAGGTTCCTACCAAAAAAGAAATTATCTCGGTTCAGTTAGATCCAAAAGGAACATTACCCGATGCAAATGTGATGGATAACATTTTTAAAATTGAGGCCAGTAGTATTACAGACAAAGTTGATTTAAAAGAATTTGTGGGAAGTTTTTCCAGCAAGCAAATCCCCCTAAAGATTGTTAACTCCATTAAGAATGATCAACTTATGGCGCAGGCAACTGGACAGATGGCATTAGCCTTAGAATATGAAGGATCGGATAAGTTTACTTTTGCAATGGCGGGGATTGAACTTCAATTTTCCAAAAACCGTAAAAGTTTTACCTTGAATCAAGGGGGGCAACAATATGAATTCACAAAGGATTAAGGCATAAAGTTTAAATAATGATTCAAATTTAATTTTTAGAATGATGAAAGTCCAGTTTTATACTGGACTTTCGCTTGTGTTTTAAAATTCACTTTTCGTAATGAAAATCGAAAAGTCAGATGTTCAAATGCATCTGAAGTGTGAAAGTTCTCATTGTCATTAAGACTTATTTTGGTAAAGGCGGCGGACTTAACCGCTGGGTTTTGGAACTTAAAGTTTCTAAAAAAGATTCCAAAGCTTCCATTTCCCCTTTTGTTAAGTTTAGCGGTTTTAGAAGTTTTGATTTTTGAGATACCAAGCCAATTCCATTATGAACTGTTGATCTTTTTTTAGAAGGTTCTGGATTACCAACGTTGTAGAATGTTAGAACATCTATTAATGGCATAAATGCACCATTATGCATCCACGGTCCGGTGCGTGTAATCTCTCTTAAAGTTGGAACGCGAAATTTGCCTACATCTTCTGGTTTCAGCGTGACTAAATATCTTCCCAGGTCTTGCTGTTTGCTTCCTAATAATGCTGTACCATCATTTTCAAATTGGTTATTAGAGAAATATCCGGTGTTATGGCAATTGATGCACTGCGCTTTTGTTCGGAATAAATGAAGTCCTGTAACTTCCTGATCAGAATAAACTTCCTCGTCACCATCAATGAATCGGTCGAATTTAGTAGATCCGCTTTTAATAGACCGTTCGAAGGTGGCAATTGCTTTTCCTATTTTTTCTTTAGAGACCTCTTTGGTTCCGAAAGCTTCTATAAAGAGTTTTTCATACCCTTTGATCGCACTAATTTTTCCTACTGCAAGATTTAAATGTTCATTCATTTCTCTTGGATCTTCTACCGGCATTTGTGCCTGTTCTTCCAAAGAATTTGCACGTCCGTCCCAAAAGGGCTTATTGATGTGGGCAGAATTGATGATCGTCATTGCATTTCTGGCGCCCAATTGTCGGTCATGCCCAAAAGACAGTGTTTTATTATCCGTCCAGGCTAAATCTGGATCGTGGCAAGAAGCGCAGGCGATTTGTTTGGAACTTGATAAACGTGGATCGAAAAAAAGAGTCTTGCCCAGTTTTTCTTTTTCTTTAGAATATAAATTATCTTCCGGATAAATAGTTGCAGGGAGATGTCCTATGTCTTCAAAATTATTTTTCACAGTCTCATCTAAATCTGCTATTGGCCAGTTTGCCTGACCAGATGAGTATAGTTTTTTTAGTTCCGCGGCTGTGTACTGAGTAGATTTTATAGGTTGGTGGACTGCAGTGCCTGAGCAGGAATATACGATCACAAATAGAAATAGAATCAGAGGTAAAATATATGTCTTCATGCCTGTTGTTTTGAATTAATAGAGCAGTACAATATTATAACTTTTATAGATTTTTAGCTATATTTGTTTGATAAAATTAATCAAACACCAAAAATTATGAAAATAAATTATTTTTTAGTATTGAGTTTGTTCTTTGTAACATTAAACGCTCAATATGATGGTTTTACAAGAACTGGTGCGCTTACCGGGGCAGATAATTGGGCCAGTCACAGCGGAACAGCGGGGCAGATTCTCATGCTTACCACGCCGTCTGATCTTGGGAACAGTTTAAATTATGCTGGTGCCACTACACCTACCGGTAACAGAATTGGAATGTCTACACTTTATACAGAAGATGCCAATAAAAAATTTACTACATCGCAAACTGCTGCTGCTTTTGTTTCCTTCTTTATGAAAGTAACGGATGAATCCTCTTTTTCTGCAAATACATTAGCAACGCCACCGGGATATCCTGCACATTTTTCTCCAACTTCTGGCGGGGACATTGGGAGTTCAGGTTTTGTTGCGAGATTATCTTTGCGAAAAGGAGCTTCTGCCGGTAAATTCAATATCGGAATATTGAATACGACAGGGGGTAGCGCCGGACTTACGGACATTTACGGGTCAGCAACTCCTGCAGAATATAATATTAATACTACTTATTTTGTGGTCATCAAATATGATATGACTGGAGCAACCGGTGTTTCTTCCCTCTGGATCAATCCTGCAATTTCTTCTGAAGGTAGTCCTACGGTGAGCAGTGCATTTGGTACGAGTGCGAAACAAAGCCAAATTGAAAGTTTTGCCCTGAGAAATTCCACAAATACTGGAATTTGGGAATTGGATGAATTAAGAATGGGATCAACGTGGGCCGAGGTAGTTGGAGCTACGCTGAAGGTGACTGATGTAAAAGGTGATTCTAAAATTCTATCAAATACCAAAGTTAATGATCAGTTCAGAGTTCTGGCAAAAGGAACCTCTGGTGTAGAAATTTTCAATAGCGCAGGTCAGTTGGTAAAAAAATTGAGTGCAGAAAATAACCAGCCGATTTTTGTAGGTGAATTAACAAAAGGGATTTACTTTGTGAAAGTGCAAAACAACGGAAAGATTTCTTCTGCAAAAATAATTAAAGAGTAGTCTAATAAGATTAACGTAAAATAAGAAAGACCTCGCAGGAGGTCTTTTTCGTTTTTAATATCCAGGATTCTGAATCATGTTATTATTAATTTCAATGGACTGTTGCGGAATGGGAACTACAAATTTATTATTCGGATAAGCTAGGTTACACTGCGTAGAAATACAACCCAAGTTGCGCAATACATTTTTCTGATTTCTCATCAAATCCCAAAAATATTTATTTTCATGAGTAAATTCTTTGCGCTTTTCCAGCAAAAGATCATCGATGGTCAGAATCTCCAGAGGTTGAAGGCCTGCTCTTGCTCTGATCTTATTGATGTCTGCCTTTGCCAGATCATTTTTACCGGATTTTAAGTATGCTTCACCTCGAATAAAGTAAAGTTCTGTAAGTCGATAAATGAGTCCAGATATATTTTTGTACTTAGTGGTGAAGGTGTATAATTTTGATCGGATGGTCTTCGTTTCCAAAATATTTTTTCGGGCATCGTTTGTTTCTAATAATTGCGTGTAATCACCAGATACAGCATATTTGGAGTACTGAGAATTGCTGGTAAAATTGTATAGGGAGCCGAGCATATTATCATTTTCGTCTGTCCTTGGTAAATCCCATATTTTTTCAGATTGTGCCCAATTCGTGGAAAGTTCTGCAGTTGGGGTTAATGTTTTACCAGGATTGTTAATGACTTCATCACTCCATTTGATTGCTTTTTGCCAATCGTTTTTCCAGAGTGCTATTTCTGCTGCTAAAGATTTGGCCGCATTTACATTCAGAAACTGATATTCGAAACCTGCAGGGATTGCTTTACCCGAAGTATAAAGTGGAATGGCGCTTTCTATATCGTTTGTTAAAAGCTCCAAGGATCTAAAAGCTGTTTCCCGTGCTGGATAATCAATTCCTACTTTTAGAGGACGGGTGTTGTAGACGATGCCTAAATGGTTGCTATCTGCGGTGAAAGTATGATTCTGCGCGTAAATTTTGTATAAATTAAAATGAATAAATGCCCGCAGCGCTAAACATTCTGCTTTAATTTGGTTTTTCTCTCCGCTGGTTGCATCTGCTATTTGATCTAAATTTTCTAAAATTAGATTAAGGTTATTAATGATTTCATAGCTTCCGGAGTAGAAAGATGCGAGATCACTATCGCTTTTCTCATCTGCAAAATTATAAATCTGATTTACAAATGGTGGAATAGAAATAGTTCCATTAGATGTACTTGGAGTGAAAGTTATATTTCCGCCTAAGAGATCGGCATAAGCAAAAAATGAATCAGTCAGTAAGGTCGTTCTCGTTTTGTAGTAAGCGCCATTTAAAGCAACCAAAGCTCCATTTTTTGTAGAAAGCTGGGTGTTAATTGAGATCTGTTCTACGGGCTCCACATTTAAAAAATCTTTGCATCCTAGAAAAGACAGGAGCAATGTTAAATAAAGAAGTTTTTTCATTGGTTCATCTTTTAAAAATTCATTCGAAAGCCTAGGCTTACGGTTCGCATCTCCGGATAGAGGTACCGAAATTCCCGGATGCCATTTTTCCCAGCAGGAGATTTTTGTTTATACCAATAGCCTAAATTGGTAGCATCTAAAAAAATACTGGCTTCTTTAATGACATATGATTTCACGGGTCTGAATGGTAAACGATAAGACAAATTCACGTTCTGAAATTTAATAAAGGTGTTGTCATACAGAAATTTTGTACTGTTCGGGACAATTCTATTATTATTTTTAGGAATGTGATTACTTGCGTTAGGATTAGTTGGAGACCAGTAATCGTAAGCATTTACACTCATATTTCGGTTAGACAAAATCCGATGCTGGTCAATTAATTCGCCTAATATCAATTGATCACCGCCCCATTCGAAATTAAATAAAAATGAGAGGTTGAAGTTTCTGTAAGTCAAACTGTTGCGTAAGCCGCCAATGGCATCTGGCTGTGAATTACCTATTATTTTCCAGTTTGCAGTAGAAAGTGTAATTTTATTTGCGTCTGTAGGAACGCCATCTATTAAAAAAGAATCCTGTCCGTTTTCCGGATTTACGCCAAGCCACTCGTATCCCCAAATTGCTGAAGTAGAAGTTCCTATTTTCTGACTTCTTGCGTTCGAAGCAATAGAATAGGGTGTACCGAATCCAAGAAGATCCGTTACCTTATTTTCAACGGTAGAAATATTGAAATTGGTGGTCCAGATAAAGTTTTTCTTCTTAAACCAATTAATTTTTGTAGAAAATTCTATGCCCTGATTGTACATTGCTGCACCATTTATTTGTGCAGACGTATAGCCTATTTCTAGGGGAACTTCTCTACTGACAATCATATCAGACAAATTATTTCTAAATAACTCGACCGTAATTTCTATCTTTTTAAAGAAATTTAAATCCAGTCCAGTATTGTATTTTTCATTTTTTTCCCAGCCCAATTCTGCATTTCTGGGGGAGCCGGAATCTGGATAACCGTAATCAAAATCATATTCAAATCCATTTTGATAAATATTGTACAATCCCGAAGAACGATAAGAACCAATTCTGGAATTTCCTGTAATTCCCCAGGATGATCTTAACCTTAAAAAATCAATCCAGGTCTGGGACTTTATCCATTTTTCATTAGAAATAACCCATGATAAACCAGCACCGCCGTTAAATGCGGCATTGATGTCATTTCCAAAAGCAGAACTTTCGTCCCTTCTAACGGTACCGGAGAAAAAATACTTCTTAGCATAGTCATAATTGACCTGCAAAAAATAACTTCTACCTCTGTTTTTAGAAGTCAATTTTTTAGTGGTATAGCCGTAAATTAAAACATCATCATTGGGATCATTTAAATTATTAAAATCAATGTATTGGGCAGCTTGAGAGGGCAATTGGTATTGTGAGAAGTTGATAAAGTTTCGGCCACTTTCATAATTCTTGTCGTCTTCGTCAGCGCGGGTCTCGATTCCTAAAATACCATCCAAGGAATGTTTTTCTCCGAAACTCTTTTGGTAACTCGCTTGCGCACTCCAGTTCCATTTAAAGTATTTTGAATTTTTTAGAATACTGGTTCCATTATTTGGATAGGCGACATTATCAATTATAAAATTCCCATTGCGCTGTCCACTTTCGTTTAGACCGGATCGCCAGTTAACATCATTTTTTTTAGAATAATCTACACCAAAAATGGAGCTTATTCTGAAATTTGTAAAGACTTCATAACCAACATTAATACTGGAAAGTAGCGAATTGCTTTTGGTGTTGCTTATATTTTGATTTGCTGCTGCCAAAGGATTTGGAATACCCTTCGTGCCAGTTAAAGAATAATTTCTTTCACTGTTATATATAGGGAAATTAGGAGCTAAAATGAAATTAAAAAATTGATTAGGCGCCTCTTTTTCCAGTTCACTATATTGCGTGTAAAGAGAAATATTCAATTTTTTCCAGTCAAAACCTATTGTAGCATCAATTCCTTTTTTCTCTAGATTATTAATAAGTTTAGCTTCGTTGTTTTTGGAATAATCAAGGCCGAAGCGGTAGGTAAAATTGTTTTTACCGCCATTTACGCCAAAGTTGGTTTTGTAGTAATCACCAGGTTGATTCATCACCTCAAACCAATCCACATCTACACCGTTATTTAAAATGGAAGATTGCCCATTATTTTTTCTGTACGCGCTGTAAAGTTCTGTGTATTGTTGAGCATTTAGATATTTTACTTTATTGATTGGAGCAGAAACTCCAAATTGTGAAGTATAACTGTATTTTGGTTTTCCTTTCTTTCCTTTTTTAGTCGTAATAATGATGACCCCGTTTGCCGCATCAGCTCCGTAAAGTGCAACGGCAGCTGCATCTTTTAAAATGCTGATATTTTCAATATTGTCTGTTGAAACCCGAGCGAGGGAATTGAAATTAAGTTCAGAATCACCGACTCCGTTAAAAAACTGCGCGTCAAAAGGTTTATCCTCTTTAATGATAATGCCATCGATGATGATTAAGGGTTGTGTAGAAGTTCCCAGATTATTTCCGTTTAAACCGACCAAACTACCAAGTCCTCTGATGTTAATTGCAACAGGTTTCCCTAATTCTGAACCTCCGGATATTTGAACACCTGGTGTTAAACCAATAATCATTTTGTCAATACTTTCATAGGCCTGAGAAGTATTAATTTCTCTCGCGTTGATGCTGACAATTGAACCTACAACCTCTTCTTTCAGTTTCTTCGTACCATAAGATGAAGTAATCACCACTTCTTTTATGGCAATTTCTCCGATTGTATCCTTCTTTGTAGTCTGTTGAGAAAAAAAAAGACCAGGCACCAGTAGGAGAAATGAATGTTTTCGCATTATTTTTTAATTATAATAGGGAAAGTAGTTTTTAATCCTTCGGATTCCAGAAGCATCAAATAACTTCCTGCGGGCAATTGTAGCGATAATGTAGTGGAATTTCGGAGTACTCCACTTTTAATTAAGGCAGCGGCATAAGAATAAATTTGGTAAGATCCGGAGATTTTTCGGTTCAAATTTATAGTACCGTTTGACGGGTTAGGAAATATGGTGAGCTTTTCTTTGGGAATATTCTTCACCCCAAGCGTGCTTCCGGAAATGGTGTATAATTCTTTTCCTGTAGTGCCATTGTCGGCTGCTAGATAAATGCTTCCATTAAAAGAAATTTGATCTGAAGGTGAAGCATTACCAACTCCTGGATTGATATCTAAAAACAAAGTGGTGTTCGCTGCAGTTCCGTCTGTTCTCCATAATTCTGAGCCAGAAGTTCCATCATTTGCAGAGAAATATAAGAAATTGTTAAAGGTGAGAAAATTAGAAGGCAGGGAATTTCCGGTAGGGTTGATGTCTTTTACCAAAGTTTTAGTTACTCCATCTGTACTCCATAATTCTATATTTCCCGTAGATGCAGCTGCCTGAAAATAAACTTTGCCATTATGTTCATAAAAATCTGAAGGATTGCTGTCTCCAGTAGGGTTGATATCAGCAACCATCATTGTTCCTGCAGTCGTTCCGTCTGTAACCCAAACTTCTTTTCCATCTGTTCCATTCGTGGCTTCGAAAAAAGTTTTGTTTAAAGTAGGCGCTGTATAGAGATTGCTTACGGTAGCACTTCCAGTTGGATTTATTGTTTTCACCAAGGAAATAGTGGTGCCATCGGTTCTGTAAAGCTGTGTGTTTCCGGCAATGTTTCCACCTGAAAATAAAAGTTGAGCGCCTAAAACTGCAGCAGAAGTTCCTACTAAGTTCGTATTATCTAGTACAGAATAAGTATTACTTGGGGTTAATTTATACAATCGGTAAAGGGTACTGGTCGCTTCCTGCGCTCGGAAATAGAGATTTCCGTTAAAAGACACTATAAATCCAGGTGAGGAGGAAGCGCTTCCAGGTTTAATGTCTGCGGCGATAGAAATTACACTGCCGTCATAGCTGTAAATTTCGCTACCATTTAAAGCGGTTAAAGCAGAAAAATAAAGTTTTCCATTAAAAATAGTCAAATTTGAGGGGTTAAAACTGGACGATCCCGGATTAGAATCTGCGACCAATACTGTTCCAGAGTTTGTGCCGTCGCTCTTCCATAATTCCGAGCCGTTAACCCCATCAGTAGCTTTAAAATAGAGCTGACCTTGATACTCCACAAATCCCGAAAGCAACGAGCTGGTGGTACCACTTCTAATATCTTTCACCAAATTAATCTGAGAAAAGCATAATTGAGAAATGATTACAAAGAAAATATAGATGTGTTTCATGATGTAAAATGTTAATTAAAATATTGTTTCTATAGTAAAAGTAAAAAAAATCTCACGGAAAGATTAATTTTTATGGATAAATTTAAACCTTAATTATAGAAAATCTTTGAAATTTATGAGAGTAGGATTGATGTAAGTTTGGTGTAATTAATCGAAAACTCATTGCTATTTAAATTGATCCTCACGTGTTTAAAAGGTTATTTGTTACAGTCGCACTCGTATTTTCGATACAATGATATAAAACGAATTCTGCTTTAAACAAAGATAACGCTTTGAAAATCAAAGCGTTATCGAATAAATAGTAGACCCACAGGGATTAAAGTTAAACAACACTACGGCATCATAAACAATCATTTATTTGATTTTAAGCGTTTTACAAAATTTTAAACAACACTACATATCCCTAAAGCATCCTAAACAACACTTAATTTAGTCCCCGATTTTTGAAGCGGGGGACTAAAAGTATAAGCTCATAAATGGTATTGATGTTGCGAACTTTTGAATATTTTAAAAAGAGTTCTTTGATCTAAAAGTTGTTCATGTAATAATTTGATAATAAAAAAACCTATAATGGCCATTATGTAAAACATAATGCACATTTCCTCCTATCTTTTAAAAATCCACTCTTATCTGAAAAATCTAAATACCTAACACTCAAAATATAACAATTAATTATTTTACATTATTCAAAATTTATGAATATTTTAATAAAAAATGCTGATTTTAATTGCGAAATTATATTTAGATTTGAGAATCACAAATGAATTGAATAATTAAAAATTTATCTCGTAAAATAAAACACACTAATCATTTCTCGAAAATCAATTGGGCTTTAATTTTGAACAAAAAATTATAAAGTCTTCTAATAATTTTTATTGCGCTGCTTTACTTTTAACTTTTTGATATTTATTTGAGTAACTACCACTTAAAAAAGAAATAGTTTATGTCAGAAGCAACGATGAATACACTTCATACAACATCAGACCCAACAGGAACAAGCATCCGTCCTGAATTGATAGCGGAATCTTTTTTCTTTATAGACAAGTCGGGTACTTATTCCCAAGAAACCGACGGGAAATTTGGTAGTGTAGATTCTGGAAATTTCTTTAGAACCACAAGCAAAATCAGTTATTCTGGAAAAGTATTTGCTATTTGCTCCGGACAAGTGCTTCTGCAACCGAACAGCCAAGACAACACCAAAGTGAATCTTATTTTGCGACCGTTTCGCCAACCAATTAATGGTCTCGCAATTAAATACATTATTTATCGTGGGCTTAAAAAAACTGATTTTCTTACAACAAATGAAAAGGAAATTCTTCCCAAAGGAACTTCTGCAACTGGTTTTGTAAACAATATACGGGAAGAATTCGAACATTTTATTTCCCAAAATTCAACCGAAACTATTCCTTTATTTTCTAAATATATTGGTTATCCTAATTCAGACGCAGAAGGTGAAGAAATACAAATGGAAACGGATTCTATTGACCAATATTTCTTCAAAATTTCTCTCCCAAAAGAAGAAAATGGCGAACCAACCGCACAAGAACTTAACGCATTTGAATTGCCAATGATCGCACAAGGAACTTATCTTGGCAATGCCGATATGAATTTAGGAATTGATATTGTTCTGAATGAAGGCGATTTTACCATAGAGATCGATTCTAATCCTTTTAAATTAAACCTCGCATTTGCGCGATCTGCAGATCATAAACTTGATCCTGCGGGTGCAAATTCTGATTTTGAGAAAAAACTCATTCGGGAATCTGCCACTCAATTCTTAGATGTTGCTTCCTTTTACGGACTTCATGCACAAGGAAAGGGAAAAGTTTTCGTCAATTCACAAACCGATCCTTTAACGAGCGAGGATAGTGTTTATAATCTCATTAACAAATTCTCAACTAAAAATACCACCTATCTCTGCATCCAAAGTAGCAGACAAAGATCTTATAATTTCTATGGAAATTATGACATAGAAAGAGAAAATAATAACACGGTTGATATCAAATTGAGCACAGACGGAACTAATTTCATAGAAGAAAAATTTAATGAAAACTGGCCAGTTCGGGAATTCCCCAATCAGCCACCACTTGCATTACAACTAAGCACAGATAATTACGCTGGAGCGGGACTTTATGTAAAGCAAGGTATTCTTAATACTTCTGTTACCAGCCACGAAGATTATTTTATTAGAGATAAAAACCTTTTAGTGGAAGCAGATTCTGGAAATACGACTGAATTTATCAAACCGATCGCTTTTGATTTTATAAAATCTGGAAACAATATTATTTCGTCTTTCATCCAACTAATTTACGAAGGCAAACAAATATCCGTGACTTCTGAATCTACAGATCCGAACGTTCCCGCCCAGTTATTTTACATGAAAGATATTGACGATGTTTTTGGGCTCATAAATACTAAACCTTTGTTGCAACCTCAAAATACCCACCAACTGGCATATGTTGTAGATCAGAATCTTTTGCTCATTAATTTTGAAAACAAAACAGGTGGAAAAGATATTGCTACTGTTACCACAAAAAGAGTAGAAGATAAAGTAATGAAAGATAAGGATCAAAGTTTAGTACGAGTGACCTATGAAACTTTGCTCAACAATATCCGTCAAAATACAGGCTCATTCTTCCAAAGCGGGTCCGCTTATCTGGATAACAGCAACAGTGGTATGATTTCTTACAGCAAAAATCTGAACAATTTCTACAAACCAGAATCTCCTTACTATTTGCAAACCGAAGTTTTTACGGGAACTGACGGTAACACCATTACAGGCTTATCGCTGCATGTGGAAGACGGCAGTTTACCCAGTAAAAAACTTTTGGGCATTACAGAACCAGAAAACACCATCTTCAAAGAACTTATAGAAACAAACGCTTTGAATAATCCTAAGTTCTTTTTTAAGAACGAATTGGAAGATGAAGAAAGTTATTTTACATCATCTGAAGGAGTTGCTTACAGAAGATACAGTCTTTGTATTAATGGGGAAGATCAATCAGGATATCTTAAATTTTTTGAACCGCAAACCAAAGTCTTAGTAATCACCATTGATAATATGGTTTTTGCAAGTGAGCAGTATAGCAAGTGGATGCCGAGACTAGTAAGAGATGGATTAGTAATGTTAAAATTAAAACTTTAAACTATGAAAGAAGCTGTTGTTTTAATGAACGGTTATATTACCTATTTAGATACAATAACTGGTTCTCCAACATATAATGCAGATGTTCCTATCGTATTTAATAGAGATGGTCGAGTATTAATGTTTACGAAAGAGAATATTACATATATTGCCCTACACAACTCAAAAACAAATGAATTTCTTTATTATGCTAAAGCAAAAGATTTTTGGCAGAATGCAATACCTACAAAAGATACTTTTTTTGCTGATACCTATTATTCTCCTCTTGGAAGTAATGTTTTTAAAGCTGATAATGTTCCTGTACATTTAGATCCAGCAAATATATATGGTAATGGAGTTTCAACAGGAAAAGGTATAGAAAACGGAACTCCTGTCATTTTAGTAACAGAAAAAATTATCTATGAATCGAATAATGGTTATTATACTATAGAAAAAAGAAGTTTTACGTTTGATGAAAAGGTAAAATGTAATGAAAGTGGTACAATAGTGAAAGGAAACTTATGTAGCAATCAGAACTTCGACTCAGGAATACAGCATTTAAAAGATTATAAATCTGAGAATTTTCTCAAAATTTCCATAGATTCTGAAGAACAAATTAAGAACTATCGTTCCAGAGTTGCTGATAAAAAATATAGAAACGAAAAAACGGGGGAATTTTATTTTGATTTCACACAAGACGCTCCTATTATTGAAGATATTTCCTACATGTTTTTTAAAATTTTAAAAAACAGTAAACTAGTAAATTATCTAAAAAGTTCAGACATAAATCTCTTTCAGTTATTTGAAATTCATTTTAATATTATCAATTATCAGGACTCCGAAAGTACGTTACCGGGAAATGCCCAGACATTTTATCATAAATCCTATAATGAAAGATATTTTAATCTATTATATGTGAGATTAATAGAATTTTACTACTGGGCAAAAGGAGTGGAAAATAATTTCTATTCTATAGAAAAGATGGATGTGCGGATCAGAGTATTAAGCCTCTTTACCGAGAATGAAATTGCCGAACTCTCGTATGATTATAAAATAAAACTCTTAGAAGACATACTAAAGACAGAATTAATTATTAGTGGGAAATGGAGCATTTATAACGGGACCAATCTTACCGAAGAAGAATTAATTATAAAAATCATACGGTCTTTTTACAGAGAAGATACAATTGGCAATCCTGTATATAATGAAATTAATAATTTTCTTGATTATCTAGTTTCCCAACCGAGATATTATGCAGACTCATCAAAAACACTTTTTGAGGTCTTATATAGAAAAATAGATGATACTTTATTTTTTGGTGATGATGAAATGGGTGCGCGAGGAAAATATGTTCAAGCAGTTTACGATCTTTGGTCGGAAAGCAAATATAATCCTAATCACGAGCTGCCATTAGTGGCAGCAAACGCACTGAAATTATTTACTTATACACCTTATCAGGCTATTGCAACCCCCCAAGGTGGAGATCTTGCAGCAACAAGAATCATTAATTATGAATCTACAAAAACTGCGTTGGGGTATATTGACAATTATGATTTTGATTTTTATAACCTTTATGGTCTTCATAAGATAAAATCTATAGAAAAAGTTCCCGCATCACCAGGCAGCGAAGCAATAAGAGGCTATTACCACATTTACCAGCCTGTAACCATAAAACAAACCAATGCAGATGATACCATTGTAAGCGTACCCAAAGAAAACGGAGCTACGCCAATTTTCTATCTGATGTATGCAGACAGCAAAGGTGATAACAGTGATATAAAGACTGGGCTTGGATTGGGGCTGGATATCGCATTATCTTTCTTGGGAATTAGTGAATACAAAGCTATAAGCTATCTTACAAAAGCAGGGGAATTTAGAAAATATCTTGCCGGTGGTCTTACTGCAGCAGAAGAAGTAGCCTTTATTGCAAATGTAGCCAAAGGATTTGCAGCAGCGCAATCTGTATTATTTGCTTCGCATTTTATCTTTAATTTTGCGACTAATAATTGTGCAATTTTTAGGGACGAAGAAGCTCCACCAGAAAATGATCCAGACTATAATCTCTGTCAGGAAATAGATCATTGGCTTTTTGCTGTAGAGATGCTTACATTTTCTGCTGATTTATTGGCGCAACGTGCTTTTAAAAGAGCAACGAGAAGATTACGGCAAGCAATACCAAATGGAACGGAATACAATGGGATTAGAAATGCTATAAATGGGATTGATGACGTTATTGAAGAATTTAACCAATTTAAGCAATTTTTACTACAAAATAATTACAATAAAGTTTACACAAAAGTAGAAGCATTTGCCAATGAAGAAGATAAATTTGCTTTTATGTTTGATTTTAAAGGGAAGAATAGTTATCTCACAGAATTGGAAAATGAAATAAATATAATTGATGATTGGTTAGAAGTATCTTATTTAAAACTATATAGAAAAAATATAAAATTTTTAAAGTCATATAATTTTATTATAAAAGATGCCAGATGTGCAAGATTAAGGCAGCATATTCTTGAAGGACATCATAATAATACTGGAACATCTGTTAGTGGATGGCATCATATTTTTGGAAATACAAACCAAAATGAATTTGGTCGTGTAATTGAAAACACCATTAACAATTACGATCCTAGGGGCTATTATAGTGCACAAGTTGAAATAAAAAATCAATTTGGAGTTTATATTCCTAAAACTGCAAATGGTGGAATAAATGATATGTTCCCATTAAAATGGCAGGATAAAGAAGTATTAGAAAATATAACACTTGCTTTTACAACCAATGTTTTTAGAAGTGGAAATCAATTTTGGGGAAATATGAGTGATGGGAAAATCCTGGTAATCTGTATTAATGGGAATAGTAAAAATATTGATGCTACAACAATAATCGCCACAGTTTGGCCAAGAAGATAAATACTAAAAATCAAAAAAATGAACGCACTAGAAAAATATCAGGTAAGCTTTTACATACATAATCCTTTAGGGAAAAGTATAAAAACGATTAACGATTGGCTTTCTCTATATATTGGGGATCATTATTACCCCACTATTGCTAATCTACTAGTTAATGAAGTTAATTCAGTATTTACCGGAGAAAAAAGTTATGGTGGTTGGGATACACAAAGTCTTTATCTAGCGAAGATTACAAAGACAACCACAAAAATATATAAAGATTTATATCATTGGGAAGAAAACAATAATATTGCCCCCGATTTTGAACTATCAACCTCTGATTTTAAAGTTATTGTAGAAGCTTGGCGGGATTTTTTGGCAAAGTAAAATTATAGAAATAATTTATTTCATGGGTACATCAATAACGATATGTTCCGGCAGGATTGGACAAAAGAAGAATTGTTAGATAATATTGCATTGGCATATGTAACAAAAACGTTATGTTTCTGGTAACAAATATGTTGGACAAATGAGTGATGCAAAGCTGATAACAATTTGTGTAAAAGAGGGGAATAATAATATGAACGTTGATTTTATTAATGAAATAATAACGGCTTGGCCAAATAACTAGAATATGAGTACTATATCAAAATACAAAATACAATTTGGTATTAAGAATATTTTTAATACTGATCATAAATTTATGAGTTTTACAAATACATTTTTAGATAATTTTATTACTGATTTTTACGATGTTAGTGGCTCCACTCAGTTATTAAATGCTATTAAGGATGTAATAAATAAACCTCTAGAGGGAGATATGTTTTTTCCATCACAAGGTTTACAATTAGCAATAATTACTACTCAAATTACAAAAATTTATGACGAACAGGATAAGTTTTATGAAAATGAAAATTCTTCGCCAGATTTCCAATTACCAACCTCCGATTTTAAAGTCATTGTAGAAGTTTGGCGAGATTTTTTGGCAAAGTAAAATTATACGTATAAAATTTATACAAGAGTTGTTGTTCTTTGAAATTGATGTTAATTTTTTTGAAATCACTGGCTTTCTATCTTAGAGCTGCTTACTTTTTCAGGCGATCTTTTAGCAAAAAGAGCCTTGAAAAGAGCTACAAGACACTTGAGGCAGAATATACCTTCAGGGTCGGAATACAATGATTTAAGAAATGCTTTAAATGGTATAGACGATTTATTGCAGGATTTGAATAACTTTATCAACGATATTAGAATTTCTCATCCATCTGTACATAGTGAAGTAATTCTGATGTCTGAAAAGAACCAATTAGATTTTATGTTTGATTTTGAAGGCAACAAAATTATGCTAGATCAGTTACAGACAAATCCTTATCTGATACAGGAAAGCTGGGAAATAATTGTAGATGACTTAAAGAATCTAAGAAAAGATATTAATTTTCTCAAAAATCATAATAAAATTATACATAATTTAGAATTAATAAATCATATTCATACAGGTGATGTGAAGCTTATTTTAAATAATTCAGGTCCAACAGGTGTTGAAATTACTGGTTATCATAATGCAATTGTATTAAAAAGTTCTCCTAATGCAGGAGAAATTGGTTGGAAAAATCCTCCACCTAAATATAGTAATCCTAATAATCAAAATGATAGTTATTTACGAGGAAAAATTAGAATAAATATGATTGAAATAGATCCAAAAACTGGTGAGAAGTGGAAAGTGGCTAATTCTAGTCCTCCTAATCACTTTAAGACAAAAAAATCAGATAATGTTTTTTGGCCTCTTTCTTATCGTACAGATAGAATTAATCAAGAAATGGCTTACGTTATTGGACAATTAAAAACTCCACCTATTTTGGGGATTGTTAAAGGGATTGATAAAAAAGGGAAAATAACAATAATATATGAATGTCGTGCTACAGATGGTCATCCCATAGAAGTAATGTTTTATGGAGGAGATATGAATACAGGCAAAATGGCATCAATTTATCCTAAATATTTTTAAATATGAAAGAAGAATACAAACAAGTTTTGAAAAAGTATGGGATTTCTTTAACAAAACAAAATACAAGTTTAAAAGAAATGCGTTCAAGTGATTATTTGTCAACCTTTATATCTTTATGGGAATCTTCTGAAAATATAGATGAATTTGTTGATGATATAAATAGGTGTTTAGCTGGAAATTTTAATTCAATCGAAGATCCTGATTGGAGTATTCATACATTTCACGCAGAATTAACTCCTACAGGTTTAAAAGTTTATGACGTAAATGATCAGAATGTGATTACTGGATTTGATGTTTTTCCATTAGTGGATATCAAAAATCTTTTATTGGTTTGGAAAGAATTTTAACTTACTAATTATATTTTTATTATTTAAATAAACGGAGGATGCAAAGTAAATGTGAATGAGTACTTTTTTCCCGGATCATTGGTCAAAAGAAAAATTACAGCAAGAATTAGCAAAAGCTTTCAGAAAAAAAAGTTTGATGAAAATACTGCGTGGATTGGCACTATGACGGATGGTGTACAAGTGAAATTTCAAATTAGAAATGGTATAATTGAAACAGCACATCCATTTTTTAAATAATTTAAAATAAGTAAAATGAATCAGAATTTAATTAATAAATACAAAATAGAATTAAAAGCCATGTTCAACCTATAAGTGCGACAATTTTATTTTGTAGGACTTCGATTGGGTTTTTATAATTAAATTTTCTAATAGGTCTGTAATTTAGTAATTTTTCTACTTCTTTTATTCTTTCATCTGATATGTTTCTTAAATCCGTTTTCTTTGGAAAAAATCTTCTGATGACGCCGATTCGGTTCTCCACAGTTCCTTTGTCTTGTGAGGTATATGGTCTTGTAAAATAAGTAGACGCATTTAGGTCTTTGCCGATCTTGTGATGATAGGCGAACTCTTTCCCATTGTCAAAAGTGATGGTCTTTATCCAGGAACTATTAAATCTTGTGAGTCTTTTATTCATTTTCTGATAAACTTCTTCTGCATTTTTACTTTTCAATTTCTCTATCATCGTTATCAATGTGGTTCTATCTGTCATCACCAGCAAAGCAGATTTATAATTGCTTCCCATCATTAGATCTACTTCTATATCTCCAATTCTGCTTCTGAATTCCACTATTTTTGGTCTTTTATCTATACCTATTCTGCCTATTATTGCGCCTCGCTTGTCTTTTACATTTGACCTTTTTTGTTGTCTACCTGGAAAAAACGCTCAAATTGACCACCAATTTTCGGAGCAAATTGACCACCTGTTCCGGAGTAAACTGACCACCAAGATTCGGAGCAAATTGACCA
>NZ_JAXCHW010000004.1:0-214192 GCF_035984805.1 Chryseobacterium sp. MP_3.2
TGGTCAATTTGCTCCGAATCTTGGTGGTCAGTTTACTCCGGAACAGGTGGTCAATTTGCTCCGAAAATTGGTGGTCAATTTGAGCGTTTTTTCCACTCATAGAACTAATATTAATAAAGCAGATAGAAATGAAAGTTGGTTTTATAAAACTATGAAATTTATTGGTAATCATTTATATATGGATGGAGAAGCTTATGTAGATGCAGGAGCACAACTTGAGTTAAAAGTAAAAGCTCTCGGTATTCCTTTTGGTTTAAATATTGAAAACAGGCATACTGAAAAATTTGGCTTTGCTCTAAATATTAACAATAACACAGTAAATAGTAGAGTGATGATGGCTGAACAAACTGAAAATAATTTTGGTTATGGAATATTTGTATATGGGGTTGACACCTCATATAAAGGAAAAATGTTTGGCGAAGAGAGGGAATATACCCAAACGTATGGTCCTATCGGATTTAAATTTAATTCTGTAACCGGTGAAAAAAGTGTTGAATGGACTGTTTTAGAAGGAAAAGCATCAGTACTTCTCGGCGGTGGAGGAAAATTAACTTTTGGTTGGAAATATTAAAAATATATAATATGATTAAAAGAGTATTAGCTTGTGTTTTAGATATATATCTGGTGACATTAATTCAATTATTAATGTATACTTTATATAACTTTTTTCGTGTTGGACAATTTCGTCTTAGTATGTTATATGTTATAGATGATTTTAGAATATTATTTGTTTTTTTCTTTTTACTATATTATTTTATTTCTGAATATTTATTTAGAAAAACAATAGGAAAACGAATATTTAAACTAGAAGTAATTTTTACTAGAAGAGATCTTAAAACTATCATCATTAGAACTATAATAAGATTAGTTCCAATAGATGTGTTTTTTATTTTAATTTATAAAAAAACACTACATGATATTTTATCAAAAACTGATGTTGTAGAAACAAAAAAAGTCCAAGAATAATCAAAAGAACTCCAGGAGACCGGAATGTACGATTGGTTGGAGAAATTACATGCCCGATATTGGTAGATGGAACGGCATGGATCAGTTGTCTGAAAAATTTCATAATGCAAGTCCTTATGCCTATGTGATGAACAATCCTGCGATGTTCTTCGATCCAGATGGCAGAGATATGGCGCCTTGGATGAGCATCTTATGGGGTGCAACAAAGAAAGGACAAAATATTACATTTGGTGGCTTTTCCTCTGATGGTACACCAAGTTGGATGAACAGTTCATCGCCATCATCACAATACTCATCTTTTGGTGATTTTTCACCAAGTAGTACAGGAATTGGATATTGCCAAGGTGACAATGGTGGAAGTAGCATTAATGATAATCTACCTATTATTGATTTACAAGAAGTTTTTATAAAAGGAAAGTCATCAGATTGGGGGCAGCGAATACAAGACTAGTTCAATGAAATAATGAACCAGTTTAATACAGATAATAATAAGGATTTTGCATTTTGGGATAATCATCCTGGAACAATAGCAGCAGTAGCAGGTTGGATTGTATATGTGCAAATGAAGAAAGTATAGGACAATAGAAAATTATAAAAACAATCAGTTAGTCTATAAACGAGTAAGTTAACTGATTATGTAAACTATTATTTTCATTCGCCAAAAATTCAAAATAGATTTTCATTTAACAAACATAGGGATAATGTTTATGGTTAAATCTATTATAGAATCAAAATAAATGTTACTGAACTTAAATCAAGCCACCCTTTTAGCCACCCTAAAAATAAAAACCCCTCTGTTAACTTGCGTTACAGAGGGGTTAAAGTACCTCGGACGGGACTTGAACCCGTACATCCTTACGGACACAGGATTTTAAGTCCTGCGTGTCTACCAATTCCACCACCAAGGCATGTGGAGAGCGAAAAACGGGATTCGAACCCGCGACCCCGACCTTGGCAAGGTCGTGCTCTACCAGCTGAGCTATTTTCGCAAATAAACTTTTCAAAAAATTCCGAAAAATTTTCTAGAAAAATAGATCAAAAAAAAATGGTGCGGATGAAGGGACTCGAACCCCCACGCGGTGAAGCACCAGATCCTAAGTCTGGCATGGCTACCAATTACATCACATCCGCAATTATCTTCTTCTCTTTTACTGAGGTGCAAATATAAAAACTTTTTCCTTTTTAAACCAAGAAAATTTTACAAATTTTCTACTAACCAAAAATTTTATTTTTTGCCCTTCTTTTTCTCTCTAACTTTTAGTAATTTTACCCCTAAATAATTAATTATGGAATTACAGGGAACAATTAAAAAATTAACTGATATACAGACTTTTGCAAGTGGATTTCAGAAAAGAGAAATGGTTTTAATGACGGAAGAGCAATATCCACAGCCAATCAATATTGAATTTTTACAAGATAAAGCAGACCTTTTAAATAACCTTGCAGAAGGTGAAAAAGTAAAAGTTCATATCAATATTAGAGGTAGAGAGTGGACTTCTCCCCAAAATGAAGTAAAATATTTCAATTCCATCGTTGGTTGGAGAGTAGAAAAAGTAGAAGATGGAGGAATTGAGCCAACTGTAGCTGCATCATCTACAACTCAGCCAACTTCAGATAAAAGCGTTTTCGATGATGAAGAAGACGACCTGCCTTTCTAAAAATATTTTCTAAAAATATACAACCTAAATCCCGCTTTTCTATGAGTGGGATTTAATTTTTTTCTATGGTCTTTTTAAATCCTGATGAAATCTCCTTTCCCGACCCTGAATTTACACAGTCAGAAAATGGTTTGTTGGCAGTAGGCGGTGATCTTTCTCCAGAGAGAATTCTATTTGCGTATCAACTCGGGCTTTTTCCCTGGTTTAATCCGGGAGAAGAAATTCTCTGGTGGTGTCCCGATTCAAGATTTGTCCTTTTTCCAAAAGATTTGAAAATTTCTAAATCCATGAAAAAGATTTTCCGGGATGACGTTTTTTCTTTTACAGAAAATACATGTTTCCGACGGGTTATGGAAGAATGCCAAAATACCTACCGAAAAGATCAAGATGGCACTTGGATCTCTGAAGAATTGATTAATTCATTTGTAATTCTGCATCAGCATGGACTTGCGAAAAGCTTTGAAGTTTGGCAAGGAGAAGAATTAGTCGGAGGATTTTATGGACTACAATTCGGAAAAGTTTTTTGTGGAGAAAGCATGTTTGCAAAAGTTAGTAATGCTTCAAAGGCAGGATTTATTCAATTTATTTTGAAAGAAGATTTAGAACTCATTGATTGTCAAATTTATTCCGAACATTTGGAAAGTTTGGGCGCAACAATGATTTCTAAAATAGAATATTTAAAAATTTTAAAATCAAACCATGAATCCTGAAAAAGAAAAATGGATTTTGCTCTTGTCGCTCTCTGTGATTTGGGGTTCTTCTTTTATATTGATCAAAAAATCACTGGATCATTTTACGCCTTATGAAGTGGGATCTTTACGGGTTTTAATTGCAGGAATTTTATTACTGCCGATTGCGATTTTAAACCGCAAGAAATTTCCCATGCGGCATTTAAAATGGTTGATTATTGCCGCCATTACAGGAAATTTCATTCCCATGTTTCTTTTTCCGATTGCAGAAACTCAAATTAGCAGCAGTATTGCAGGGATTGTAAATTCCATGATGCCAATTTTCGTGATTATTGTGGGTTCCCTTTTTTGGAAGTTTTCTACAAGCAAAAGACAATTGATTGGAGTAGGGATAAGTTTTTTCGGGGCATGTATTTTAGCATTATCTGGGGGTGAAAGTGGGGAATTGAAGTTATTCCCGATTATTCTTTTGCTCATTGCTACTTTATGTTACGCTATTTCTACTACTACAGTGAAGTCTAAATTACACGATGTACCAGCGAAAATACTGTCCGCTTTTGTTTTCTCTTTTGTGTTGATTATTCCGTCCCTAATTTCTTTAGTTGCTGCGGGATTTTTTAGTCACGTAAAACCCGAAAATGATTTGTGGATTGGATTAGGTTATGTGAGTTTGCTTTCCATCTTTGGAACTGGTTTAGCAATGATGATGAACTATCGCTTGCTAAGTGTTTCCACTCCTTTATTCGCATCCACAGTTACTTTATTAATGCCCGTTGTGGCCGTGATGTGGGGGTTTTTAGATGGCGAAAAGCTGAGTGTGATGCAGGGTTTCGGAGGAGTTGTTATTTTGGGCGGACTCATTTTTTTACGTGCAAAACCTTTGGTCCAAAAATAAAAACTGCAACACTCGAAAGCGTCGCAGTTTAAATAAATCTAATAAAAAGTAAAAATGAAAGGCGACAAAGATATATTTTGTTTCAATATGATGCAAATTAAATTTTATTTTTTCTATAATTTTTTTAAAAAGACTTTTCATTTTTATTATTTTCCTAAATTAGCCTCATGTTTATCAAAGATTACATCTCCAAAGACTATCAAGCATTCAACACCAGCGATCGAATTGAAGACGCCAATGAGTTTGCGAAAGAATTTGGTTACACGCATATTTTCGTGAAGAAAAAAGGGATTTATCAAGGCGCAATCAGCCAGTCTTTTTTAGAAGAAAGTCCAGAAGGGGACTTGGGATCTTTAGCAATGCACTTTGAGCGGTTCGCTATTGTAGAAGACGGAAATTTGCTGGATTCAATCAAGCTTTTTCACACATTTAACTCTAATGTAGTTCCTGTTATTTCTAAAGCAGAAAAATATGTAGGTTACCTTTCTTGCGACGATATTTTTAATGAATTTTCAAAGTATCCGCTCTTTTCAGAAAATGGAGCAATTATGATTGTACAGACTTCCGATAGAACCTATTCTTTCACGGAAGTTTCAAAAATTGTGGAATCTAACAACGGTAAAATATTCGGATCCTACATCAATATGATTACAGACGATTTTACCCAAATTACCTTAAAAATTACTACTGATAATTTAGTTTCCATCCAAGAAACTTTCGAGCGGTATGGGTATATTATTGTTCAAAAATACTTTAACGATGAGAAAGATGATTTGATGAAAGAAAGGTTTGGATTCTTTCAAAAATATTTAGAATTTTAAATGAAGAACGCCGCTATTTATTCCCAAAAAAATGACCTAGATACTTTTCTGTATTTAAGTAAATTTGTGTCGGAACTAGAAAAAAGAGGGATTACGCCAATTTTGTATAAGACCATGGCGGATGAAATGCAGTTTTCGAAAAGTTTTAAAACATTTGCCGGAAAAGATGATTTGCAGCAAAATGAAGTAGACTTGTTTTTCACCTTTGGCGGAGATGGAACCATCGTAAATTCCTTGCTTTTTGTTCAGGATTTGGAGATTCCAGTAGTAGGTGTCAATACTGGTCGATTGGGATTTTTAGCGAGTTTTACAAAGGAGGAAATTTTTTTGGAACTGGATGATATTTTAAAAGGTGAAGTACAAGTCAGCCGCAGATCGGTGATAGAAATATTGGATCCGAAGTCGGAGAAATTTTTTCCATACGCTTTGAATGATGTCACCATTTCTCGCAAAGAAACGACGGCGATGATCACGATCGATTCTTATATTGATGGTGAATTTTTAAATATTTTTTGGGGTGATGGGGTCATTATTTCTACGCCAACAGGTTCTACGGCATATTCTCTAAGCTGTGGAGGCCCAATTATCACACCGAATAACAAAAATTTTGTCATCACACCAATCGCACCCCATAATTTAAATGTTCGTCCGCTGATCGTTAATGATGACGTAGAAATTCGTTTAAAAGTTGAAAGTAGAGTTCCGCAATATTCACTTTCTTTAGATTCCCGATTAATTCACATGGAGACCAATATGGAAATTATATTGAGAAAAGCATCTTTCCAAATCCTCCTCATTCACCCTAATAATCTGAGTTTTTATGAGACCATTCGCCAGAAATTACTTTGGGGAAAAGACAAGCGAAACTAATATTTGTCGCATAATTTGCTTAACTTTACGCTTCCAAAAAACATAGAATAAATCTTCTAAAAATACAATTATGAGCAGACGTTTTCCGGCAGGAGTTGCCACAGGTCAAATGGTTACAGACATCTTTAATTATGCTAAAGAAAACAAATTCGCACTACCCGCGGTTAATGTAATCGGTTCTAGTAATGTAAATGCAGTGATGGAAACTGCCGCCAAATTAAATTCCCCCGTGATCATTCAATTCTCTAATGGTGGAGCAGCTTTCAACGCTGGTAAAGGTCTATCTAATGAGAATCAAAAATCTGCAATTTTAGGAGCCGTTTCTGGAGCAAAACATATTCATACCTTGGCAGAAGCTTATGGAGCTACTGTTATTTTACATACCGATCACTGTGCAAAAAAATTATTGCCTTGGATTGATGGATTGATGGATGCAAATGAGGAATTCTTTGCACAAACCGGAAAATCGCTGTACTCTTCTCACATGCTTGATTTATCGGAAGAGCCTATCGAAGAAAATCTAGATATTTCTTGTAAATATTTCGAAAGAATGGCGAAAATGGGAATGACTTTGGAAATTGAATTGGGTGTAACTGGTGGAGAAGAAGATGGCGTAGACAATACTGATGTTGATTCTTCTAAATTGTATACGCAACCAGATGAAGTTGCTTATGCATACGAAAGATTAAATGCTATTTCTCCAAACTTTACCATTGCAGCAGCTTTTGGAAATGTTCATGGTGTTTACAAGCCCGGAAATGTAAAATTGACGCCGAAAATTTTGGACAACTCTCAGAAGTACGTTCAAGAGAAATTTGGTACTGAAGACAAACCAATTAACTTTGTATTTCACGGTGGATCTGGATCTACTGAAGCAGAAATTGAAGAGGCAATCAGTTATGGCGCGATTAAGATGAATATCGATACGGATTTACAATTTGCTTATGCAGAAGGAATTCGGGATTATATGAATGATAAAGTTGATTACCTAAGAACGCAAGTGGGAAACCCTGATGGAGAAGAGAATCCTAACAAGAAATTCTATGATCCAAGAGTTTGGGTGAGAAAAGGCGAAGAAACTTTCAACACAAGATTGGTAAAAGCTTTTGAAGATCTTAACAACGTAAATACGCTTTAAATTACCTTTAAGTTTTTGAAGATGAACTCAAAATTTTTAATTTAAAATCTAAAATTTAAGAAATGGCATTCGACTGGTTTAAAAGAAAAACACAAAATATCACCACTTCTACGGAAGATAAAAAAGATGTTCCGAAAGGACTTTGGCATCAAACGCCAACGGGAAAAATCATTGAGCACGAAGAGTTGAAAGCCAATAATTATGTTTCCCCAGAGGATGGTTTCCATGTGAGAATTGGCAGTACCGAGTTTTTCTCTATTCTTTTTGATGGCAATCAATACACTGAACTAGATGCAAATGTAGAAAGTGTAGACATGCTACAGTTCAAGGATACCAAATCTTATACAGATCGCTTAAAAGAGGTGAAAGCCAAAACAAAATTGACAGATTCTATCCGAAATGCGGTAGGAAAAGTTAATGATACTGAGATGGTGGTTTCTTGTATGGATTTCAGTTTTATCGGTGGATCTTTAGGTTCCGTGATGGGTGAAAAAATTCGCAGAGCGGTGGATTACTGTATGGAGCATAAGCTTCCCTACATGATTATCTGTCAATCGGGTGGAGCCAGAATGCAGGAAGCAACGTATTCTTTAATGCAATTGGCAAAAGTTCAGTCCAAATTAGCACAACTCTCCGAAGCTGGATTATTGTACATCGCATATTTATGTGATCCTACGTTCGGTGGAATTACAGCTTCTTTCGCCATGACTGCTGATATTATTATGGCAGAACCAGGCGCATTAATTGGATTTGCAGGACCGCGCGTTATTCGGGAAACCATCGGTAAAGATTTACCAGAAGGCTTCCAAACCTCAGAATTCTTGCAGGAAAAAGGATTTGTAGATTTTATTGTAAAGAGAACGGAAATGAAAGATAAAGTTTCTAAGACCGTGAATTTATTGGTTCACTCTTAAGAAAATCACAATAATCAACTAAATAATCTCTCCGTAATTGGAGAGATTTCTGTTATGAAAAGAACGGTTAAAATTATATTCAATACACTATCTTCTTTAAGTTTTAGTAAAATTTTAAAATTGCTGAAACTCACGTTGCCGCACCCTTTATTTTCTTTATTGGCCTTGTACGCTACTGCAAAAAGTTTTGCACTGGCTCAAAAAGAATTTCCGAAAACCAGCGCGACAAGCGGAATCGGAAACGCTTATCGACACGCATTGTGGACGTGTCTGATTTTAATGTATTGTTCTAAAGTTTCTTCCCCAGAAAAAGCCTTAGATTTTTGTCTCCGCATGACTAATATGCACGAGGAGCTTTTTCCTAATGAGCCTTTGGAGAAGAAAATGGATTTGCATAACAATAAAGTAGGAATGGACCTATTTATGGAATTACTTCCAGGAATTCACCGTCAATTTTTTGAGACCAGTTTTTTCCATGAGAAACTTTTAGAAAAGCTAAAAACCGCCAAAATCGTCAGAAATATTGACGAGCATTTTGACGAGGATTTGGTTTATTTGGACTAAAAGCCAGTTATTTCTTAGAGATTTTAAAAAGTTTTCCGCTGTCCGTAATGGCATACAGATTTCCATCTTTTCCATCTAAAACATCTCTGATTCTTTCTTTTTTATCTACTAAAAGCCATTCTTCACCCGTTACTTTGTTATTTTCAATAGTAAGTCGAATGATTTTTTCTCCGCTTAAACATCCCAAGAATAAATTGTTCTTCCACTCCGGAATATTTCCCGTGTAAAAAGTCATTCCACTCATCGAGATTGATGGATCCCAATAATAAACTGGTTGTTCAGTTCCTTCCTTCTTTGTTGTTCCTTCATTAATTTTTTTACCGCTGTATTCAATTCCGTAAGTAACATCGCCCCAACCGTAGTTTTTTCCAGGCTGGATTAAGTTAAGCTCATCGCCACCTTTTGGTCCCATTTCTCCGTCCCAAAGTTGACCTTTTTCATCCATCGCAAATCCTTGAGGATTTCTCAATCCATAAGAATAAATCTCTGGCTGATATTTCGCCTGTCCGATGAACGGATTTCCAGGTGCTGGTTTTCCATCTTTTGTTATTTTAAGAACTTTTCCTAGATACGCCATGGTATTTTGAGCTAAAGGTCTGGTTTCCATATCCGAACGTTCACCGGTACTCACAAAAAGATTTCCATCTGGTGCAAAAACGAGTCTGCTTCCGTAATGCAATTTTCCATCATAAGTAGGCGTTGCGCGGAAAATAACTTGTGGATTTTCGATCATCTTTTCATCTGCAGATAATTTTCCTTTTCCTACCGCCGTATGATTTCCGCCATTTACGGGTTCAGAATAAGTATAAAAAATCATTCGATTTGTGGCAAAATCAGGATCCAAAATCACGTCCAATAATCCGCCTTGACCTTTCGCATCTACTTTTGGCAACCCTTCTACTTTCATTTTCATTTTTCCATCTGCGGAAACAATTTGCATGAAACCGGATTTCTCCGTTATTAGAAATCTGCCGTCTGGTAAATTCGTAATCCCCCAAGGTTTGCCCAAATCAGAGTTAATTTCTTCAACTACATAAGGTGTAGAAGTTTTAATCCCTTTCGCTCTTGTTTGCCCCACAAAAGCTGATTGGTATTCTGGGGAATGTTTATCTGCAGTTTCTGGATTGGAAATAGGGTCAGTCGCATTTATTTCCTGTGGGGAATTGCTTGTTTGTGAATTTCCGCCGCAAGAGACGAGGAAAATAAACCCCAATAATGGGATGTTTTTCAGAGAATTGTACTTCATAATTATAATTTTTTGGATATTTATAGTATTTGTTTAACATCAAAAATTACGCTTTTTACAAACTTTATGGGGTCCGTAATTTGAAATTCACTGGCTTAAATACCTGCGCTGTATCGGTCTTAAAAAAAATTCCGTTTTCCAAGTTGGTAATTTTTGATTTAAAATTTATTATTTTTCTCGACTGTGAAATAACGTTCACTTTATAATTTAAACCCAACTTGTTTTGAGGGGAAATGGTCTGTTGAATTCGGTTAATTACCACCGAGCTTGGAGAAATTGAATCGTGGCTCACTTCAAAGGTAACAAAGTAACCTTTCTCACCATCACGATCATATGTTTGATAAGAAGGATTATGCACTTTTGGCAATGCGTTTGCAATACATGATGTTGATATTAATGCAAGCAAGCTCAGTACAATTACTGGGGTTATTATATTGATTTTCATAATTTTCCGTTGAATATTGAATTCAAATTTATCAAAATTTTTACAAATGAATATTAAAATATACATCACAAGTTTCGCAGCAGTAGGATTACTACTCATCTCCTGCTCCAGAGATAGCGGACCAGTTAGTCCACCCACCTCCTCACCGACAAATTCTATCAATGATTTTGTATGGAAAGCAATGAATTCATGGTATTACTGGCAACCGAATGTTCCCAGATTAGCAGATAGCTTCAAAAACTCTGCCGAGTATTTACCGTATATTAACTCCAAGACTCCCGATGGATTGTTTTATAATCTTCTGTATGATTATGGAAACACAGATCGATTTTCTTGGATAGAGAACAATAATACTGTTGTACAGGCTTCTAGAACTGCTGAGGTAAAAAAAATTACCGGCTTTGATTACGCCGTTTATCCCAAAGACAATTCAAACACTTCTGCGGTGGCGCTGGTAAATTACGTAGTTCCCGGATCTCCGGCTGCAAATGCAGGTATTAAGCGGGGCGATATTATCACTAAAGTGAATGGAACACCATTAACACTTAGTAATTATTCCCAATTTTCCCAAGACCAATTTACGGTGACGAGAGCCGCAACTGCAGTGATGACGGCAACTGCCTTAGTTACCACAGACAGGGTAGAGAACATTAGTATTTTTAAAGCAAATATTGACGAGAATCCAGTGGCATTCTACAAAAAATACACGTACGGAGGGAAAAATATTGGATATCTCGTTTATAACGGTTTCAAGTCTGATTACAATGATGAGCTTAATTCTGCTTTTGCAGCAATGAAAGCGGATGGAATTACGGAGCTAATCCTAGATTTACGGTATAACGGGGGCGGCTCGCTGGAAACTGCTACCGCATTAGCGCAGATGATCAATGGGAATTTCACGGGTCAACCTTATGCATATCTGGATTTTAACGCCAAACATAATAGTGAAGACGGATTAGATTACTTAAGCAATACCGTGAAAACTTACAATGTAGTAAATGGTTATCCAGAACCTACAGGTCAACAGTCAGTGAACAGTCTCAATGTTAGCAAAATAACCGTTTTAGTTTCTTTTCAAACCGCTTCTGCAAGTGAACTTACGATCACTTGTCTTAATAAATACGTACCGGTGACCACCATAGGAAATGAAACTTATGGAAAATTTGTTGGATCTATTACACTTTACGATTCTCCCGCATCCGATTATACTTCATATACAACTCGTAATACAGCACATAATTGGAAACTGCAGCCCATCAGCTTTTCTTATTTTAATAAAGATAAAGACGCGAATCCCTCTGGCGGAATTCTTCCCACGTATTTAATCAGTCCTTATCAGGCAATTAATAATATCAAAGAATTCGGTAATGTTTCTGATCCTGAACTTAAAAAAGCACTGCAGTTGATCAGCGGACAACCCATTTCAAAGACAGCAGAAAATCTGCCTATTTATAACAACAAAAACATTCGATTTCAACCTATAAATGAAGGCAGCGGACTGGTAATCGAAGATTTCAATAGTTTTTCCAAAAATAGAAAATAATTATATAAACAATTGATCAGAGGGCAGAAAATTCTGCTCTTTCTTTTTGTATTTTTGTGAACCCGCTAATTATACATAGGTGACAACTTTTAATTATTATGCAATTTCAACTAGAATCAGAATATAAACCAACTGGAGATCAACCCAACGCCATCAAAAAATTGACGGAAGGACTTGAGATCGGGGAGAAATATCAGACGCTTCTCGGAGTAACTGGGTCCGGAAAAACCTTTACCGTTGCAAATGTAGTTCAGAATGTTCAAAAACCAACTTTGGTTTTAGCACACAATAAAACATTGGCCGCACAGCTTTTCATGGAATTCAAAGAGTTTTTCCCAGAAAATGCGGTGGAATATTTCGTGTCTTATTATGACTATTACCAGCCTGAAGCTTTCATCGCTTCTACCAATACGTACATCGAAAAAGATTTATCTATCAATGAAGAAGTCGAAAAATTACGTCTTTCTGCAACGGCAAGTTTACTTTCCGGCCGACGAGATGTTTTGATTGTGGCGTCCGTTTCCTGTATTTATGGAGTTGGAAACCCAGCTGAATTTCAAAAGTCCTTAATTTCAATCGAAATTAATCAAAAGGTTACCCGAACTCATTTGCTTCATTCTTTAGTTAATGCCTTGTATTCAAGAACGTTGCACGAGTTTACGCGAGGTACGTTTCGTGTAAAAGGTGATGTGGTAGATGTGTTTCCCGCGTATGCAGATAATGCAATACGCATCCAATTTTTTGGGGACGAGATTGAGACCATTCAAAGTTTTGATCCATTGTCTGGAAATGTAATGGCCAATTTTGATCAGATTCAGATTTATCCCGCGAATCTGTTTGTGACTTCCAAAGAGACGCAGCAAGGTGCAATTCGGGAAATTCAGGATGATATGGTGAAACAGGTTGATTTCTTTAATGACATTGAAAAACCCTTTGAAGCAAAAAGATTGCAGGAAAGAACAGAACTTGATCTGGAGATGATGAAGGAGTTGGGATATTGCAGTGGAATAGAAAATTATTCCCGCTACTTTGATGGACGATTACCAGGTTCCAGACCTTTCTGTCTGCTGGATTATTTTCCAAAAGATTATTTGATGATCATTGATGAAAGTCACGTAACCGTTCCGCAGGTACACGCCATGTATGGTGGTGACCGAAGCCGGAAAGAAGTTTTGGTGGAGCACGGATTCAGACTTCCAGCTGCGATGGATAACCGTCCTTTGAAGTTTGAAGAATTTGAAGCCATTCAAAATCAAGTGATTTATGTTTCCGCTACGCCCGCAGATTATGAAATGGAGAAAACGGGTGGAGATTATATTGAACAATTAATTCGTCCAACAGGGTTGCTGGATCCAATCATTGAAGTTCGTCCTTCTTTAAATCAAATTGATGATTTGATGGAAGAAATCAGAAAACGCGCAGAAGTTGATGAGCGGACTTTGGTGACGACTTTAACGAAGAAAATGGCCGAAGAACTCACCAAATATTTTACAAAATTTGGAATTAGAACCAGATATATTCACTCCGATGTAGAAACTTTGGATCGAATTCAGATTATGCAGGATTTACGCGTCGGATTGTTTGATGTTTTGGTAGGTGTCAATTTATTAAGAGAAGGTTTAGATTTACCAGAAGTTTCTCTGGTTGCAATCTTAGATGCCGATAAAGAAGGAATGTTGCGTTCCCGCCGATCCATGATTCAAACTGTAGGTCGGGCTGCAAGAAATTTGAATGGTAAAGCGATTCTCTACGCCGATAAAATGACGAAATCTATGCAGGCAACCATCGATGAGACAGGTTATCGCCGCCAAAAGCAAATAGAATATAATGAAAAACATGGCATGGTTCCAACTTCATTAAACAAAAAAATCTCTGAAATTTTGGTCGGCAGAAGCAAAGATTTTCCTGATCCGAAATACACACAGAAGGCAATTCTGCAAAAAGTTGCAGAGCAAAAAGCGACTTACGGTAGTGAAGATTTGATGGGTTTAATTTCTGAAAAACAGAAAGCCATGGAAAAAGCAGCCAAGAATTTAGACTTCATTGCCGCTGCGAAATTACGCGATGAAATTGCAGTTTTAAAAGCATAAGCTTCTGCACAATTTTTTAAAATTAATTACAAAAAAAATGATCAATCAATTAAACCAACTTTTTCAGTTCTATTTTTAGTTTTTACCACCTTTTCATTTGCACAAACGGTTGATAAATCCTTAGAGCTTAATTAAAAAGGAGCCCTACTATTGGCAGAGCAAGCCATCTAGAGGCTAAAAAGCTGAATAAAAATATTTCTGTAGCAGTCCTTAACGCTTCTGGAGTAACATTATTAATTCTGAAAGGCGACAATGTGGGACCTCATAACTCTGAGGCTTCGCGCAGAAAAGCCCTCACTTCTTTATCCACGAAAACCGCGAGCTACACTTTAATGGAAAATGCGAAAAAAAGTGTAGATGCAAAAAATCTTAATTCCGTGCCGGAATTGTTATTGTTAGGCGGCGGAACTCCAATTTTTAAAGATGGAATTCTTGTTGGCGGAATTGGAGTTTCTGGAGGTGGCGGTGGCTTAAATGATCACAATATTGCAATTAAAGCAGCTCAGAATTCTGGGTTTACGGTTGCGCCCAAAATTTCTATAACTTTAGAATTTATAAACGGTCTTTTTAGATTTTTTAGGTTCAGAATTTCCACGAAATGGTTTGAGCAAATCCATCAAACCGTTTAATTTGATCTCATAAATTGTAGAAAGTTGCATGCCTAATTTACCTTTGGGCATTCCTTGTCGCTGAAACCATTCTAAATAATTAATGGGTAAATCTGCTAATATTATGTCTTTGTATTTCCCGAAGGGCATTTTTACTTCACAAATTTCCTTTAAAATCTCTGTATTTAATTCCTCCATCTTAAATGCTCAGATCAATTTTTTGTTCTATTTCCCTGGGTTCTGGCATAATCAATTCATTTTCATCTTCAGAAAATTCATCTCTGTACACCTGAATTAAGAGAACCGTGATGGAAATTAAGATGGGACCGAAAATTAATCCCATAAATCCAAATAAGCTAATACCCATAATGATCCCAAAAACAGTATTCAAGGGGTGAATGTTTTCCAGCCTTTTTAGTAATGTAAATCGTAAAAGATTGTCTGTTAAGCCGACCACAATTATACAGTAGGCTGCCAAACCGACACCGCCACCGATATTTCCCTCTGCAATCATAAAAATACAGACGGGTAAATAAATAATAGCCGCCCCTACTATAGGCAACATGGCGGCAAAAGCCGTAAGAGAAAAGAGAAGAACTGGACTTGGCGCATCGAAAATAAAATAACCAATAACAGCAATCACTCCTTGTCCTAAGGCAACTACTGGAATCCCAATCGCATTGGCAATAACCATTTTTCTGAATTTTTCTCCCAATAAATTCATGTTGGATTTTTTTAGAGGCGCAGAGCTGGCTACAATTCTTTCCAAAAATCTTGGTTTCTCTAGCATAAAATAAAGGATGAAATACATGGACGCAATGATGGTCAACGTATTAAAAGTGGTACTTAAGGCCCCAGTAGAAAATTTACCGGCGGTACTTTTTAAGCTGTCCATATTTTCTTTGCTCAGGATATCAATTTTTACTTTGTCATAAACAAAATCATGTATCTTATCGATGAAAATGTTAAACTTCTCCATATAAACATCGGCATTGCCGAGCTTATCTACCAAAATATCAACGATAAAATAAATTGGCAAAATCAAAATAATCAGCGTAGCCATGATAATCACGGTAGAAGCTGCCCACGGTTTCCATTTGCGCTCTTCTTGCAAATACAAGTTGTATTTACGCGTCACAATATACAATGTGATGGCTCCCAAAAGCGCTGGAATAAATAAAGCCAAGTGAAAAGCAGCCAGTCCCAAAAAAATGATGATTAGAGCTAGTAAAAACACCTGTTTAATTTTGGTCCCGCTGATTTGATCTTTTGTATTTAACATAGCTTAGAATTTAAAAAAAAGCAACAGAATTTTCTGTCGCTTTCAAAAATACAATAAAAAAGGATATTGTGTTAGTAATTATTTAGGTAAAAGGATGGGTCTTGGTCTTCCGCAATAAGCACAGTAAATAGAATACATTACGATTAAGTAAAAAGGAAATGTAACTAAAATTCCGATTCCACAAAGTAAGACTCCAGAAATACTTATTAAAATCCCTAAAAGTCCGGTGCCGAGAAAAGTTCCGTAGTTTTCTTTTGCGATGTTGAAAGATTTGCTCAATGCTTCCGAAAAGCTCGCGTTTTCAAAAAGCAGAATAGGATAGCCTAAAAGCAACAAAGGGAAAACGAAGAATACGGGTATTACGCAGAGCAGCATCGAAATTGCAAGGATGATACTTGAAATTAAAGCATAAATGATAATGTTGACAAAATTTTGCTTATACCCAATAAATAAATCAGAGAAAGAAATGGCTTCCTTAAGATTATATTTATTTACCATATAAATAAATCCTACATAAAGTGGTGCAATTAATATCCCGAGCAAGCCGGTTAAACCATAATAAACCCCTAGACCTGGGATGTTTCTAAAGTTAAGTGCAGAATAATCGCCATCTGCAGACATTATTTCTTCCGAAAATTCTTGAGAATTAAATCCAGAAATAGGCTGAACGAGCAGAGAGGCGATCAAGTAAATGACCATCAAGAGAATACCGTAACCAAATACTCCTTTGAACATTTCGAGGGCGTGACTGATAATTGCGGACGCATTCCTTTCGGGTCCAGAAGATTGATTTAAATCTGTAAAATTTTCCATAGTGCTAAGTTTTTAAGTTAATCAAATTTAAAATTTATTTCATTAAAAACAAGAGCAAGTAGAATCTTAACCTACTTCTTTATAAATGTGTTGATAAAGGGTGTAAACCATGGCATTCCAAAAAGGATAGGTAAGCAACAATCCAAATCCGCATAATAATATTCCACTTGCCCCGAAGAGCAGTGCAACCAACATACACACTGCAATAGTGGTAAAGTTTCTTCGAATTCCTTTAAATCCTAAAGAGATGCCTTCAAACGTTTTTACATTTTGAAAAAACATGAGCGGAATAGAAAATAAAGTGATAAAAATCCAGACAAAACCTAAGAGTAATAATGCATTTGCGTAAGTGAAAATGATAATCCAAAATAAGTAGAAACCAAAAAATTTGAAGAAATCAAAGCCCAAATAGCCCGCGAACAAATCATTTAGTTTCACTTCTTCTTTCAAATCTATTTTTCTGTAGATCTTATAAAAAGACACATTGAGCGGATTGATTAAAGCGAGTAGTACAAAAAAAGCCAAAGCAAAATTTCGCATTTGGGGCAAAGCGGCTACTTCTTCCATCTTTTTATTAAAAGCAGGCAAATCTGTTCTCCACAAATCGCTGTGTTTGGTAAACTCGTCCCACAATCCGAAATATTGGAAGAGGTAATAATATCCTAAAAAGAACAAGGAAAAATAAAGTAAACTGTACGCCAATTGAAAGAGTAAGGTTTTCTTCCAATACATAAATGCAGTTTTCAAAAGCAGTTCTATAGGGGAGTTTTTCGCTAATTTATTTTCCATGGCGCAAAAATAATCTTTTAAGATTTAAACCCTTCACATTTTAAGATATCTTCACGCTTTTCCCTATTTTTGTGCCCATGTTTTCTGCACCGCATTCCAATTTCGACCTCATGGATGATTTTTCTCAAAGAAAAATTCCCTTCTTTTTTATGGTCGATTTTTTTATGGAAAATGTAGAAGTTTTCACAAGAGAGCAAATTGAAGAAAAAAGTTTATTAATTGATTTTGAAAACTTTACCAATGCTAAAAATCCGGAAGCGATCAAAAGAGATTTTCAATTTAGTTCCTTTCCACCATCTGCAAAAGAGTACGAGATAGGATTTAAACATGTACAGCAGAACCTCAAATTAGGGAATTCTTATCTCACCAATTACACGTGCAAGTCGGAAATTAAAACCAATTATACTTTAGAAGAACTTTTCTACGCCACCAAAGCAAAATATAAAGTGTGCTATCCAGAAAAATTCGTCTTTTTTTCTCCAGAAACTTTCGTGGAAATTATTAATGATAAAATTTTTACGCATCCTATGAAAGGAACCATTGACGCCGCTAAAGAAAATGCCGCAGAGATATTAAAAAATGACCTGAAGGAAAAGGCTGAACATTATACTGTTGTGGATTTGCTAAGAAATGATTTAAGCATGGTCGCAGATGAGGTTCAACTGGATGAGTTTCAGAGAATTGATTTTCTTAGAACGCAACAAAAAAATCTATATGCCATGAGTTCCGAAATTTCTGGCGTGGTGAAAAAGGAATTTAAAGGAAAGGTTGGAAGTATTTTAAAAACTTTGCTTCCTGCGGGTTCAATTTTAGGCGCACCGAAAAGAAAAACTTTAGAAATAATTTTAGAAGCCGAAAATTTCCCCAGAAATTATTACACGGGCGTTTGTGGCTGGTTTGATGGTAAGGATTTAAATTCTTGTGTGATGATCCGCTTCATTGAAAAAGAAAAAGACAAATTCTTCTTTAAAAGTGGTGGTGGCATAACTCATTTAAGTACATTTGCCGACGAATACGAAGAAATGAAAAATAAGATTTATGTCCCAATTTATTGAAAGCATTAAAGTAGAAGATCAAAAGGTTTTTCTTTTAGATCTCCACCAACAAAGGGTTAATGCTACGTTTGCAAATTTCGGAAAAGAAGGTTCTCTAGATTTAGGTAAAATATTTACAGACATGCAGCATGATGAAGATGGGCTGTATAAATGGAAATTGACCTACAATTTGGATAAAACATTTACCAAACAACTAATTCCCTACGCGATTTCCGAAATCGCCAAAGTGCAGCTTGTAGAAAATAATTCCTATGATTATTCCTACAAATTTGCAGATAGAAAAGAATTAGAGAATATGAAATTGAAAGCGAAAGCAGACGAAATCATTATCGTAAAAAACAACTATATTACAGATACTTCTTACTCCAATATCTTATTTAAGAAAGGAAAAGATTGGTTTACGCCGAAAACATATTTGCTAAATGGAGTGCAAAGACAGCACTTATTGAAAACTAAAAAAATTAAAGAGGCAGAAATTACACTTCAGAATTTAGATCAATATTCGCATTTTCAGATCATTAATGCCATGAATGATTTTGATGATATGTTTGTTTATCCTATGTCTAAAATCAGTAATTTACCTACAGACTCCGATTTTTCTTTGGAATAAATCACCCAATTTCTCGTTAGTAGATTTCCCCACTGTATTTTTCCGCACCGGAAATTGCCAACTTGGTTATGAATAAAAAAAGTCCGTTTATATTTCGATTATTCCTTTCGCTAAACATCCTATTTTTTTTGATTTTGGGGTCCATGGTTTTTTCCCAATCCAAAATCTCTGGAAGCATAATTGATCAAAAAACGCAGAAACCTCTTTCTGGCGTGGATATTTTTATCAATAACCAAAACGCTGCAAAAACCACTACACTCAATTCGCAGTTTTTAATAGAAGCTGATTCTGGGATCGCAACTGCCACTTTTTCTAAAAAAAATTACAAATCAGAAGTGTTGAATTTCAGCGATTTGAAATTTGAAAACTTAACCATCAAACTACAACCGGAAAGAATTGAAGTTCTTCAGGAAGTTATTTTGGCAGGGAATACGAAGAAGAAGTACAAGAACAAAAAAGAAAATCCCGCCTACGCGATAATGCAGGAAGTTTGGAAACGCAAAAAAACCAATGGACTTGCGAATTACAAAGATTACCAGTTTAAGAATTATGAGAAAATTGAAATTGGTTTAAACAATATCGACAGTACTTTTAGAGAGAGAAAGATTTTCGATCAACTGGAGTTTGTTTTCGATTATGCAGATTCTGCTAATTATGAGAAAAAATTGACGCTCCCTGTTTTTTTTAATGAAACGATTTATAAGACCTACGGCAAAAATGCTCTAGAAAACAAGGAGAACAAAATTATTGTTGCCAATAAATTTTCTGGTTTTAATAACAATGAGCTGATCGCTTCTACTGCAAAAAATCAGTTTAAAGACGTAAATCTTTACGACAACACGCTCAATTTTTTCAATATTGGTTTCCCAAGTCCCGTTGGTTCGGAGGGATTTAATACGTATGACTATGAAATTACAGATTCTCTTTCTGTAAATGGAACCGAATCGTACATGATCAAATACAGCCCGAAAAGAAAGGAAGTTTTGGCTTTTCAAGGAAATCTCTACATTTCAAGAGATACTTTTAACGTGGTGAAAGCTACCCTGAAATCAACCACTAATATCAATGTTAATTTCGTGAATGGAATCTACATGGAACTGGAATATGATTCGCCCAATGACACCATTTTTCTGCCGAAAAAAACATACACAGAACTGGAGATGTCCATTTTTAATAAGAAGAAAGATTCGAAAGGCGTACTTTTTAAAAAGACAGATATTTTCAGCGATTACCTTTTTGATCAAAACTTTGCCGATTCATTTTTAACGGATCAAAACCAAACTTTAAGCGATACAGACCTCACAAAACCAGACAGCTTTTGGGAAGAAGAGCGCGAAGAACCTTTGCTAGAATCCGAAAAGAATGTCTACAAAATGGTTTCGGAATTGGAGAATGTTCCAAAATTCAAACGCATTGTTAAACTCGTTGAAATTCTGGAATCTGGCTATATCAACGCGTGGAAAGCCATCGATTTTGGAGATATCTTTTCAGTGTACGGAAATAATGAAGTGGAAGGTGACCGCATTAGATTGGGCGCAAGAACCTATTTTTCTCCGAATGACATGTGGAGAATTGAAGGTTACACCGCCTACGGATTTAATGATCAAAAATTCAAATATGGATTTGAAGGTCGCTACATGTTTAACCGTGATAATCGCGCAACTTTAGGTTTTGGTAGTAGAAATGATGTGATGCAGTTGGGTGCGCAACTCACCACAGATGATGGAATTATGACGAGATCTTTTGCTTCATCATCTGTCTTTTCTTCCGGGACTAATGCTTCTTTAAGTTTCGTAAAACAGAATAATCTCTTCTTCTCCTTGGAGCCTGTGAAAAATTTTGAAGTGCGTTTAGATGCTTCTACCCAGAATATAAAATCTGCGAACCCCCAAAATTTTAATTTAGACTTCTACAAAAACAACAGTTTAAAATCTAAACTTACAGATTTTCACACTACTTTTTCCTTGATGGCAACTCCTGGCGCCAAATATTCCCAATATGGCGTTGATCGCTATGCTTTCACTACTCTTTCGCCCACATTTGTGCTGAAGTTTACGCATGGTTTTGAAAATGTTTTAGAGGGTGATTTTGATTATAATAAGTTGCAGTTTTTGTATTCTCAACCTATTATTTTAGGGAATTTGGGTCGAACGATTTTAAATGTAGAAGCAGGTAAAAATTTCAATACCGTCCCTTTGGCGCTTCAAAATATTATTCCTGGCAATCAATCTTACTTCTTGGCTCCCAATACTTTTGCCCTTTTAAAATATTATGAATTTGTGGCCGATGCGTATACAACCATGCATGTGGAACATCATTTTCAGGGGAAACTGATTTCCTTTATTCCTTTGATCAACAAGTTGAAGCTTCGGGAAATTATTTTCTGGCGCGGTGCATACGGAAGTTTAAGTCAAGCTTCAAAAGATATCAATTTTGAAAATCAATTGTATTCTGCGCCGAATGAGCAAATTTACTATGAGTACGGTTTTGGGTTCGAAAATATTGGATTTGGCAATTTAAAAATTCTGCGCGTAGATTTTAACTGGCGTGGTAATTATTTAGATCGGCCAGATGTTTCAAAATTTGGCGTGAAGTTCGGCTTGCAAATGAATTTCTAATTATTTCATAAAGTCGAAGTACCCTTTCAAAACTTCTGCATTTTCAATGTCTTGCGTAGTAATTTCTAAAATTTTTGGTCGCGTATCATGTTTAAAGAAATTATCCAAAACGCGGTCAAGCGTCACTTCATCTTCCACTTTGGTGTACTGAAATCCGAAATCTTTCGCGGCATGTTCTGCGGATCTGTGGTGCTTAGTTAAGATAAATTCCTCCAAAGCATTCGTAGAATCTGGACCCGGAATGATTTTGAAAATATCGCCGCCGCCGTTATTAAAGACAATAATTCTGGTGTAGGGCGGAATGTAATTATTCCATAGACCATTGATGTCATAAAAGAAACTTAAATCTCCTGTTACCAACACGGTTTGCTCCACGCTTTTCATGGCAAATCCCATCGCGGTAGAAGTACAACCATCAATTCCACTTGTTCCACGGTTACAATACACCTTGTTTTTTTGAAAATCAAATAGTTGCGCATATCGGATGGCGGAAGAGTTACTGATATGAAGATTGATGTTATTTGGAATTTTTTCTGCCAGAATTTCGAAGAGCTTAAAGTCAGAAAATTGAGTTTTCAAGCAATACTCGTCATGTTTTAAATCTTTTTTATCCCGTAAAACATCCCATAAATTGTAGTACGGTTGAGGTTCTAAGCGAATATGGTTCAGTAATTTTCCGAAAAAATGTTCTGCTGTGCTTTCTATTTTTGCCGTAAGAGAAAAGAAAGTATCGGGATGCCACACTTCATCAATGTGCCAATGATTTTTTGGTTTCGCTTTTCTTAAAAACTGTTTAATTTTTTTTGAAACTACATTTTGCCCAATCGTGATGAGTAAGTCCGGTGCGTAAAGCTGCATGTCACTCTCGCTGAAATTAAAAATGTAGCGATCAATATGGGCGAAAAACTTATCGTGTTTTAAATTGGAGTTGGCTTCTTTTAAAATCACCGCACTGTGATTTTTAACAATTTGAGAAAGTTGCATTTCCAACTTTTCCGTGTAATCCCGTGTTCCCACCAAAATCATAATTCTTTTCGCCGTATTCCATTCTGCAATTAAGTGAGACGGAATTTCTTCCTTTTTTTTACGGAGGGTTTTTTCCACGGGTGGAAAAGCAGGTTGCTCAGAAACCAATTGGTACAAAGGTTCCGTCAAGGGAATATTAATATGAACCGGACCTTGTTTTTCTATGCAGAGTTCAATAGCCTTTTTAATGAGGTTAAAATTTTCTTCATCAGAGTTTTCCTTCTCGTCTTCTAAAAGCTGAAAATCACCGTAAGAATGTTGTTGATAGAGATCTTTCTGACGTATTGTTTGACCATCAAAAATATCTACATAATCCGTCGGTCGGTCTGCGGTTAAAATTAAAAGAGGCGTATTTTGGTAAAAAGCTTCCGTAATTGCAGGATAATAATTTGCCGATGCAGAACCACTTGTACACGTAATTGCTACGGGTTTTTTCGTGCTTTTTGCCATTCCCATTCCCACAAAAGCCGCACTTCTTTCATCCACAATGCTGTAGCAATTAAAGGCATCGGTTTCTGAGAAATGTATTGCCAAGGGCGCGTTTCTGGAACCGGGTGAAATTACAATGTCGAAAATTCCGTATTCTTTTAGGAGATGTGCTAAAATCTGAATGCTTCTTTTAGAAGAATATTGTTTCATAAAAAGGGTTGAATTGCAAATTTACTCATAATAAAAATCAAAATACAAAACGCAGCACTATGTTTTTTCGAAGCGTGAAGACTAGTTTACATCCCGAGGATTAGTCCCGCTCTTCACTACAATCTTTCTTCCCTCTGCATTTGCCCTTGCAAAAAAAAGGATTTTCCTTGTGATCGGGGCTAAAAGTTTAGTCTGCTTTTTATTTTACATCAATCAATGCAATTGCACTTTATAAATCTACTAAATCCTTAATCTAAAATATCTTATTTTTACGACTCAATTTTAAATCTAACAAAATGAATCAGATCCCAAGTGTGGATTTGCGTGATTTCCTTTCGGGTGACCCGGAACGCAAACAAAAATTTGTAAATGAAATCGGAAAAGCCTACGAAGAAATCGGCTTCGTGGCGCTAAAAGGACATTTTCTAGATGACCAATTGGTTGCTGAACTTTATGAAGAAGTGAAGCAATTCTTTGATCTGAGTGTAGAAACAAAACAGAAATACGAAATCCCTGGAATCGGTGGGCAGCGTGGCTACGTGGGTTTTGGGAAAGAAACTGCTAAGGGTTTCAAAAAAGGAGACTTAAAAGAATTCTGGCATTTCGGTCAGTATTTGGAAGAAGGTTCTGCGTATGCTGAAACGTATCCAGATAATGTAGAAGTTGCAGAAAATCCCAAGTTTAATGCAGTCGGTAAAGAAGCTTTCAAAATGCTCGAGAAAACGGGAATTTATGTTCTTAGAGCTTTGGCACTTCATCTTGGCTTAGATGAATTTTATTTCGATAAATTCGTGGGCGAAGGAAACTCTATTTTAAGACCCATTCATTATCCACCCATAACTTCGGAACCAGATAACGCAGTTCGAGCAGCGGCTCATGGTGACATTAATTTGATAACCCTCTTAATGGGCGCTCAAGGCAAAGGTCTTCAAGTGATGAATCACGATGGCGAGTGGATTGATGCGATCGCACAACCCGATGAGTTGATGATTAATGTGGGTGATATGTTGTCTAGATTAACGAACAATAAACTAAAATCTACCATTCACCAAGTGGTTAATCCACCTCGGGAAATGTGGGGAACTTCCAGATATTCGATTCCGTTTTTTATGCATCCAGTGGGAGAAATGCCCCTGATTGCTTTAGAAAATTGTGTAGATGAAAACAATCCAAAATTATATGAGGACACCACCGCCGGTGAATTTTTATATGAAAGATTGGTGGAATTGGGTTTGATAAAAATATAATTCCGATTATTTGAATCGTAAGGAGAACGGGCATTTTTGTCCGTTCTTTTTTTGGAATACTTTTCAGATTAATGCCAAAAATCACCTTCTCAAAAGTTTCTTTTTCATAAAATCGATTCAAAACTTTCGTAACTTTAGGTTTCTAAAAATCAAATGCCTGCCATTTCCTTTTTAGCATTTCCATTAAATTAATTAAAACTATATATGATGAGTGCTAATACCAGAGATTTAAGAAATGTTGTTTTACTCGGACATTCAGACAGTGGTAAAACTACATTGATAGAAGCCATGTTGTTCGAAGGAGGGGCGATTAACCGCCGTGGTAGCGTAGAAGGACAAAACACGGTGAGTGATAATACCGATTTAGAACATGAGAAAGGGAAAACTATTTTTTCTCATCAAATGTTTGTGAACTGGAAAAACAATAAAATTAATATTATTGATACTCCAGGATTTGATGATTTCGTGGGTGAAGTTGTTTCCTCCTTGAAAGTTGCAGATACCGCCGTTATTGTTTTAAACGCGGCAAATGGAGTAGAGGTCGGTACAGAAATCGTGTGGGAATATGTAGAAAACTATAAAACGCCCGCCATTTTTGTCATCAATCAAATGGATCATTTGAAAGCAGATTTTGAGAAAACCTTGGAGCAAGCTAAAGAAGGATTTGGAGCCAAAGTGGTTCCACTTCAATATCCTTACAATTCCGGTGAAAATTTCAATGCTATTATTGATACTCTAAGAATGGTGATGTATGTATTCCCGGCAAATGGAGGTAAACCAGAGAAAAAACCGATCCCAGATAGTGAAACGGCAAAAGCCAATGAAATGCACAATGCTTTGGTAGAAATTGCTGCAGAAAATGAGGAAGGTTTGATGGAAAAATATTTTGCAGAAGGCAACCTTTCGGAAGAGGATTTATCGAAAGGTATCACCATCGCGCTTGCAAATCAGCAGTTTTTTCCTGTGCTGGTGACGAGTGGATTAAAAGATATGGGAAGTGGCAGATTGATGGGATTTATTGATGATATAGCGCCTTCGCCAGCAGACAGACCCGCCCGAGTTTTAGAAAATGGCGAAGAAATTTCTTACGATCCAGAGGATCACACAACACTTTTTATTTATAAAACACTTTCTGAACCGCAAGTTGGAATGATATCTTATTTCAAAGTTCTTAGTGGAAAAGTAAAACCCGGAGACGAATTGGTGAATGCCAATAACGGCGAAACAGAAAGGATTTCTCAACTTTTTGTAGCAGAAGGAAAAGAAAGAATTCCCGTGAAGGAATTATTTGCAGGCGATTTAGGCGTTACCGTAAAACTAAAGTACGGACATTCTAATAACACCCTTAATTCAAAAGGAATTGAGCGAAAAATTAGACCGATGGAATTTCCAGAAAGCAGAATTCGGAAAGCAGTTTCCGCCGAATCTGCTACTGATATGGAAAAATTAGTCACCGCGCTCCATAAAATCGAAGAAGAAGACCCAACTTTAAAAGTCGAGCAATCTGCGGAGTTGCAACAAACGATACTTCATGGTCAAGGTCAGCTGCATTTAGATTTGGTTCAGCAGCGATTGCAGAAAGAATTTGGCGTGAAAATGAATTTCGCAAATCCAAAGATCCCTTACAGAGAAACCATTACGGGAAAAGCGGAAGGTGATTACCGGCATAAAAAACAGTCTGGTGGTTCTGGGCAATTTGGAGAAATCCACATGCGCGTAGAAAATTATTTTGACGGCATGGATGAGCCGACAGGTGTAAATATTCGACAAAAAGATATCGAAGATTTACCTTGGGGCGGCAAACTTGCTTTTTACTGGTGCATCGTTGGTGGTACCATTGATAACCGATATATCGGTGCTATTAAAAAAGGAATTATGCAGCAGATGAAAGAAGGACCATTAACGGGATCTCATTGTCAAAACATTCGTGTTACGGTTTATGATGGAAAAATGCACAGTGTAGATTCCAATGATATTTCTTTCCAGCTTGCCGCGTCTGGAGCTTTCCGCGAAGCTTTTCATGATGCAAAACCGCAGCTTTTGGAACCCATTTATTCTGTAGAAATACTTTGTCCAGATGAGGATACAGGTGATGTGATGGGTGATTTGCAAACGCGCCGCGCCATCATTTCCGGGTTGGATTCAGTGAATCACTACCAAAAAATCATGGCCGAAATTCCCCTTTCAGAAATGCATGATTATGGTTCCACCTTGCGCTCCATCACAGGGGGACGCGCAAAATTCAAAATGAAATTTTCGGATTATCAGTTGGTTCCGAATAATGTGCAACAGCAATTGGTTAAAAACCATTCACAATTGGAAGAAGCATGATGATCAGCTGAGTGTGAAAAGCCGTAATTATAAGAACAAATTATAAATTTTCAAAGCAAAACCTCGACGAAAGCCGAGGTTTATTATTTCAAATCAATTTTGAGAAATTCAATTTAGATAATAGAGTCGGGCGATTTGAAGACAGGTTCATCGGTATGAAAGCCTGCAACACCACCGCTTACGGCAAATTTCATGGCTTGTGCGGCACTTACATTTTCAAGAATTACAATATTGGTGGCTAAAACAAAAACAACCCACCCAGAAACTGCATAAGAATGAGGCAAGTAAACCGACACATAATCCGGGAAACCAACGGAGGACAAATCCCTTTGGGTCAAGAAACCTATCCGCCAAACTTCTGGATCTATGGCGGTTTTGATCAGAACGGGTTGATTAAATTTCTTTTTGTCTCCCACAAAAGAAGTCATCACGTCTTTTAAAGAGGTATAGATAAATTTAATTCCTGGAGTATGTTCCAAAATATAATCGAAACTATCTACCACCACTCTTCCGATGATAAATTTACTACCCAAAAACCCAATTAAGGTGGTTGATAAAATGACAATTAAGAAAGTAATTCCGGGATACATTCTTTCGGAAAGTGCGGGAATTATATTGTCTATGCTGGAAACAATGTACCAGATAATCCAAATGGTTATGGCAAATGGTCCCAAAATTAATAATCCTTGGAAAAAAGATTTAACCATGAGATTAATTAACTGTTCAAACTTTTGTTTTGTCATATAAATTGAGCGACTCCTTAGAAAGAATCAATGTAAAAATAGGAATTATAAAGGGAGGAATTAGCAAATATTCTATCCGTGAATGGATTCTTTTTTTCCGTATGATTTTATGATTTCTGCTTCATATTCTAACCATTCTTCCCAGCGCTCATTTACTTTTTCTACGCCGCCAAGCTGTCTGGCAAAGCCGATAAATGTGGTGTAATGTCCCGCTTCAGAAATCATAAGGCCTTTATAAAAAACTTTTAATTCTTCGTCTTTAATATTTTCTGTAAGCACTTTGAAGCGTTCACAGCTTCTGGCTTCAATCATGGCCGCGAACAGCATTCGATCTACAATATAGTCTTCTCTTTTGCCCTGTACGATGAATTTAAACAGTTGCCCCACATAATCGTCTTTTCTTTCTCTGCCGAAAGTATATCCGCGTTTTTTAATGATCTCGTGAACCATTTGGAAATGTTCTAACTCTTCTTGCGCAATTTTTAAAAGCTCAGTGATGATTTCTGGATATTCAGGAACCATTGTGATAATGGTAATCGCATTAGTGGTGGCTTTTTGTTCACACCACGCATGATCGGTAAGAATTTCTTCTAAATTTCCTTCTGCAATATTTGCCCATCTGGGATCAGTTAAAAGTTTCAGTTTGAACATATTCTGTAAATTTCGGTGTAAATTTAATTATAATATGATAAATCCTCTCTCATTATGGCACAAAACTTGAAGTTTTAGTAATAACATTAAACAAATCAATTATGAGCACTCAAACTATTTCAAAAAGAATCGAGAATTTAGGAGTTTTACTTCTAACATTTTTTATGTCTGCACTTGCTTTTGCGCAGGAAACTACTGCACCAGCTGTAGACATTACAACAACATCTACCACTACAACAACTGAAGAATGGTACACGAATCCAATTTATTGGGTAATTGGTGCCTTAATTTTCATAGTGATTATTGCGATTGTTGCAAGAGGGAACAGTAATAAGGATTAATTCTTTACTATTTAAATTATAAACCGTTTCATTTTATTGAGGCGGTTTTTTTGCGCAATTTTTCCAAGATACTCCACCCAAAAGAATCAATTTTCTTTAATCCTTCTGCGATAATAATCGCGAGTAATACATTTAATGCGTAAATAATAATCATAAGAATCCACCAATTCATAGAATCTTTTGCAGCGACTACAATAAAGTAAACAAGAGATGAGCTAATTCCTTGAGCAAAATAATAGAAAATTGCATTTTGCCCAATATAGGTGATGAAATTTGCCTTGGTGATTTTTAAACGATTGTACAGGACAAATAAGGTGAGTAAAGAAAAACTCGACCAAAATATATAAAGTAATTTCGGTGGAAATTTTGCTTTGTTCATCTTCAAAAACATTTCTTCGCCGAAGTTCCAAAGGAGAAAAAGAAAAATTAAAATGAGTATTCCGTACAAAACCGGGATCAATTTTTTCGCGATAATTTTTCCTTTCAATTGATGAGCAACAAGAAACAATCCCAGATATAATGCAACATAACCAACTTGACCAGTAGGATAATAATGCGGAAAAATATTGAAAAGTAGAGTCAGTCCGAAACAGAGTGCAATAAACCAATTGATGTGTTTTGGAAAAAATCTTAAAACCAGCACGCCGAAGACGGTCAAAATAAAATAGACTTTCAAATACCAGAAACTCCCCATCACTACAGGAAATGTATCCGCGTTCGTATATTGATGCAGAAACCAGTTTCCGAGGTTTTGCCATTGTGGAACATCAGAAATATTATTGGGAACGTACTTTGTGCCAAAGGTAGAATAGAAGTTTTTCATCCAATCTAAACCGAAAATATTCAATCCGAAGACTTTAAATAAATAATCTACGAAAAAGAGGAAGGTTACGAAAATCATGAACGTAATCTGAAGCTTCAGGAGGCGATATAAAGTTTTTTCAACTTTATTTCCAGAGGTAAGCCCACTCAATGCAAAAAACAAGGGAACATCTACAAGCAAGGAGGCAACACGCCATTCAGTAGGAATATAATATTGACCAGACCAGAAAACGGTGTGAATAAATATAATTGCTAAAGTGGCAATACCTTTAGCAAAATCAATGTATAGATCTCTTGTCATATTATGGTTTATCTTGCTCAAAAATAGATAATTTACTCCGGAGTTAAAATCTAAAATTAATAATTTATAATCTAATTTTATTTTATATCTTTGCACCTCGAATTAACTAACAAAATTTATAGACAATGTTTGCAATTGTAGAAATAGCAGGGCTTCAATATAAAGTTGAGCAAGACCAGAAGTTGTTTGTAAACCGTTTGAAAGGAGATATAGGAGGAAAAGTTTCCTTTGATAAAATTCTTCTTACTGTAAACGGTTCTACATCCATCGGCGCCCCAGCTGTAAGCGGTATCACTGTTGATGCCGAAATCTTAAATCACGTGAAAGCGGATAAAGTAATCATCTTCAAAAAGAAAAGAAGAAAAGGATACGAAAAGAAAAACGGTCACAGACAATCTTTAACTCAAATTCAAATTACTGGTATTACAGGTTTTGAAAAGAAAAAAGAGGAAAAGAAAGCGGCACCAAAACCTAAAAAAGAAGCAGCAGTAACTGAAGAAGCGCCTGCAGCTAAAACAACAAGTAAAAAATCAGACAGCGAAACCGCTGAATAATTTTAACCAAAAAACCTTAGAATAAAATGGCACATAAGAAAGGAGTTGGTAGTTCCAAAAATGGTAGAGAATCGCATTCCAAAAGATTGGGAGTTAAGATTTTCGGAGGACAAGAAGCTATCGCAGGTAACATTATCGTAAGACAAAGAGGTACAACACACCATCCTGGGGAAAACGTAGGAATGGGTAAAGACCACACGTTGCACGCTTTAGTTGCTGGAAAAGTAGTTTTCAGAAAGAAACAAAATAACAGATCTTTTGTATCTGTAGAGCCGAACGCGTAATTCATTACACTTCGGATTATATATATTCCCAATCGAAAGATTGGGAATTTTTTTTTAAATTCTATATATTTCCACGTGAAAAACTAACTTTGAAAGAAACTAATTCATGGAGAAGAGAGCTGTAGAGATTGTAGTGCTTTCAGATATTCATTTGGCAACTTATGGTTGTAACGCAACAGAATTAGTGGCTTATCTGAAAAGTATTTCCCCAAAGATGCTTATCTTAAATGGTGATATTATTGACGGGTGGGCTTTTTCTAAAAGTTATTTTCCTAATTCTCATATGGCAGTCATCACCGAGTTTTTCCGGATGATGAAAGATGGAGTCGAAATTATTTATATCACGGGAAATCACGATGAGTTTCTGCGGAAATATTCCGATTTAAAAATGGGAAACCTATTTCTGACAGATAAATATTTGCTGGAAATTGACGGTAAGAAACATTGGTTTTTCCATGGTGATATTTTTGATCATACCACAAAAGGGGGCGCCAAATTTATTGCTAAAATCGGAGGAATTGGATATGACTGGTTGATAATGGTGAACAGGGCTATTAACTTTATGTTTGAAATTTTTGGGCAAAAGAAAGTTTCTTTATCGAAAAAAATTAAAAATTCTGTAAAAAATGCAGTAAAATTCATTAGCAATTTTGAAGAAAAGGCCATCGAATTAGCCATTGAAAATAAATATGATCTGGTTTTGTGTGGCCATATTCATCAACCTGCAGATCGGTTTGAAACTACTTCTAAAGGTTCCGTCCGCTATTTAAATTCTGGTGACTGGATAGAAAATTTAAGTTATCTCGAATACAATCAACGGGAATGGAAACTACTCTTTTTTGATGAAAAAGACTACGCAAAACCAGATATTGAAGACAATGATATTTCCGTAAATCTAGATTCTTTAATTCATCCTGAAATCATGTCCGCTTTCGGCAAGAAAAATATGTAAAACGTTTGCGTGCTCTCGACTAATTCGACTTTTTATTTTTGGAATTTTCCCTTCTTTGCCCTAAATTCTTATCTTTAACGGAAATCTATTTAAAAATATGAAGAGAAATACCATCTTATCGATTTCAGCTTTGCTCCTTACCGCGCAGCTATCGTTAATCACGGCTCAAACCCGTCCCGCAGAAGTATTAAATCCCACCGTTCAAAATTTTGTAACCGAAGTTCAAAACAATTCGCAATTAGAAGCAATGGCGCATGAACTATTAGATGGTATCGGACCGCGATTGATCGGGACCCCAGAAATGTTGGCGTCTAATAATTGGACCGCAGATAAAATGCGTTCTTGGGGCGTGGAAGCAGAGCTGCAACAGTTTGGAACTTGGAAAGGATGGCAACGTGGAATAACGCATGTAGATATGGTATACCCAAGAGTAAAAAGTTTGGTAGCAACGCAACTTGCTTGGAGTCCAGTGACGAAAAAAGCCGTAGAAGCAGAAGTAATCATCATGCCGAACGTTTCCTCTAAAGCAGATTTTGACAAGTGGCTTCCTTCTGCAAAAGGTAAAGTTGTGCTTATGGCACAATATCAAAATATAGGTCGTTCAGATGAGCAAATTAAAGAATTTGCCACCCCCGAATTGTATGAGAAGTTAAAAGCAGAAAGAGCGGAGGCAGCAAAACAGTTTCGGGATTATGTAAGAAATATTGGATATGATAATAATACTTTGCCGCAAGCTTTAGAAGAAGCTGGAGCTGCTGGAATTGCTATATCTAACTGGACAGGAATTATGGGCGCTAATAGAATTTTTGGCGCAAAAACGAAGAAAATTCCCATGTTTGATATTGACTTGGAAGATTACGGAATGCTTTACCGAATGGCAGAAAATGGAAAAAAGCCGCGCATCAAAATTGATACACAATCTAAATTTTTACCAGATGCACCTTCGTTCAACACCATTGGACTGATTAAAGGGAAGGAAAAACCAAATGAATATGTGATTCTTTCTGCGCATTTGGATTCTTGGGATGGTGCTCAAGGCGCTACTGATAATGGAACTGGAGTTTTAACCATGTTAGAAACCATCAGAATTCTCAAAAAATATTATCCGAATAACAAACGGACCATTGTAGTGGGACTTTGGGGAAGTGAAGAACAAGGTTTAAACGGTTCACGCGGGTTTGTCTCAGATAATCCAGAAATTATCAAAGGAACCCAGGCGGTTTTCAATCAAGATAATGGCACGGGTAGAGTAATCGATATCAGTGGTCAAGGATTTGTGGATTCTTACAATTATATCGGTAGATGGTTGAGTGCAGCACCTAAAAATATTAAAGATCAAATTAAATCCACGTTTCCAGGAATGCCGGGCGGCGGTGGATCTGATCATGCTTCTTTTGTAGCAGCAGGCGTTCCAGGATTTTCTTTAAGTGCTTTAAACTGGGGTTATTTTGGTTACACTTGGCATACAACAAAAGACACGTTTGACAAAATCGTTTTTGATGAGGTGAAGAATAATGTGATTCTTACCGCAACTTTAGCGTATATGGCTTCAGAAGATCCAGAATTTACGAGCCGGGAAAAACGCGCAATGCCTTTAAATGAAAAAGGAGAACCTATGAAATGGCCAGAACAAAAAGAGCCAACCAGAAGCAGCAAAGATTATAAATAATTTATCTTCGAAAATACTCAATACAAAAGCGACTCTGAAATGAGTCGCTTTTGTATTGAATAAAAAAGAATTATAATTTTATATTTGCTTTCGAATTTCTAAGCCACGAAGTGGTAATTTTGAATAGCATCGGGTGAAGCCCTATGAACTTTTCAATATCGGGTAAACCCTATGAAATATGAAAAGTCAAATTAATTTTATTTATTCAAAAAAGCATCCCAACCTTGTGCGTTTAGCGCAACCAATTCATTACTTCCCCTTGCTACTAAAAAGTTTCCTTGTTCCAAATCCAAGGCGTGACCAATAATCGTAAAGTCCGGATGATTTTTAATTTTCTCAAAATCATTTGGAGAAATGGTGAAAAGCAATTCATAGTCTTCACCCCCACTCAGAGCGCACATCACAGGATTTAAGTTTAATTCTTCGGCTGTAGAAATTGTTAAAGAGTCCATGGGGATTTTTTCCTCATACAATCTGAACCCCACCTTACTTTGATCACTTAAATGTAAGATTTCTGAAGATAAACCATCAGATACGTCAATCATAGAAGTTGGTTTAATATCCAATTCCGCCAAAGTTTTTTTAATATCTGTTCTCGCTTCTGGTTTCAATTGTCTTTCTAAAATATAATCGTAGCCTTCCATTTCTGGTTGCATATTAGGGTTCGCCAAATACACAGAATGTTCCCTTTCTAAAATTTGCAATCCCATGTAAGCACCACCCAAATCTCCTGTAACTACAAGTAAATCATTGGCTTTTGCACCATCTCTTTTTACCAAATTTTCAGAATGTTCTAAACCAACTGCCGTAATACTCATGACTAATCCAGACGTGGAACTTGTAGTGTCACCACCCACCAAATCAACATTATAATGTTTACAGGCCAGATAAATTCCAGCATAAATTTCTTCCAAAGCTTCAACCGGAAAACGGTTAGACATCGCAAGGGAAACCAGAATCTGTGTGGGTGTAGCATTCATGGCTGCAATATCACTAAGATTCACTGCCACCGCTTTATATCCTAAATGCTTTAACGGAACGTACCCCAAGTTAAAATGCACACCTTCTGCCAAAACATCAGTGGTTAAAACTACTTTCTGGCCTTCAGGATTGATCACGGCAGCGTCATCACCCACCGAAATTTCTGTGGATGAATTTTTAAAACTAAAGTTTTCAGTCAAGTGTTTTATAAGTCCAAATTCTCCATAGGTAGAGATTGGTGTCAATTCCGGATTTTTATCTTCTAACATAATTTTTTATTTAAAGGTGGCGATATTAAGTTTTAAAGTAAACTAATCTTCCGTTTTTTCAGCGGCGTCTTTTTTCCAGGTAAAGGTATTTCTTTTATGAAAAGCTTCTACATTTTCTGGTTTGAAGGGTAAATCTTTTAAATCTTGCCTTGTCAGCAGCTTCATATTCTCTTTCGAAAATTCTTGCAAAACTTCTAAAATATCATCGGGCGGTGACGTAGATTTTCTCAACATCAAATCAATCCATACACCCGTTGCTTCCGCAGTTGCGCAATGCGTTCCATCTGGCAAATAAAATTTGTGGACAAATTGATAAATACTCGCATCTTCAGACATCCCGGAAATTTCTGCAGACACATAAACTGTCTGATCCGCGTAGATTTCTTTAAAAAATGAATACCGTTCATGCAAAATCACCGGACCAATTCCCCAACGACTTAGTTCCTTCAAACCCATTTGGTGCGTGTTCATAAATGCCATGCGCGTTTGCGCACAATATTCTACGTAAGAAGAGTTTGCCAAATGCTTATTGGCGTCGATGTCGCTCCAGCGAACATCAAATTTATAATGGTAATCAGACATTTTTATAAGTATTTATTTTGGGCAATCCCCGTTCCAAGGCTTATCCAGCAGCTCGGGTCGGGCTTTTCAGTACAATTTTTTGTGGAGCTTTGGCGCGGCGAAGCCGCGCCAAAGCTCCACAAAAGGATTTCCCTTTCAATCCCTATTGCAATGAAGAATTTGCAGGGCAATTAGGATTTTAAAAGAAGCCCAAAATTAAGCATTAATCATGGGTTAGAAAAATTGTATTTTTGCACCGATTCTGCGCTCTACAGCGTTCAGAATACTTCCCTTAAACATTGAAAAATTAACTTTGAAAAAGAAAAAAATACTCATCATTGGCGGTGGCGCTGCAGGATTTTTCTGTGCCGCAAATTTAGATGCAGAGAAGTTTTATGTTACCATTTTTGAACAAAATTCAGACGTTTTGCAAAAAGTGAAAGTTTCTGGTGGCGGACGTTGCAACGTGGCGCATGCGTGTTTTGATCCCAAAGAGTTGGTTCAATTTTATCCACGCGGAACGAAAGAATTATTAAGTGTCTTTCATAAATTTCAACCGGGTGACACCATGGATTGGTTCGAGAAAAGAAATGTTCCATTAAAAATAGAAGCAGATAACCGTATTTTTCCCGAAAGCAATTCTTCCCAAACCATCATTGATTGTATGATGAAAGAAGTTCAAAACAAAAATTTTGAGATCAAGACAAAAATGGTAGTCACGGATATTATTGCAAAAGAAAATGGCTACACCGTTTTGACCAATTCTGGGGAATATGATGCTGATTACTTAGTATATGCTACTGGGAGCTCTCCCAAGTCTTCTAAGATTTTGAAAAAATTGGGGCATCAAATGGTAGAACCAGTTCCCTCCCTCTTCACCTTCAATATTAAAAATGAAATGCTGAGCGATTTGATGGGCACGAGTTTCACGCATGCAGAAGTTTCTATCCCCGCTTTGAAAATGGATGAATCTGGTCCAATGCTCATCACACACTGGGGACTTTCTGGACCCGCAATCCTAAAGATTTCCGCCTGGAAAGCGCGCGAATTGGCGGATTTGAAATATAAATTTGACATCAAAGTGAATTTTTTGGGAATAGATGAAGAAGATGCAGAAAAACTTTTCAAGACCTTTCGAGAAGAAAATCCGAAGAAAACAATTGGTAAATCTAAAATTTTCGACATTACTACCAGATTCTGGCATCGTGTCCTTTGGATTTCAAAAGTGGATTTAGAAAAAAATATTTCTACAATTTCCGCGAAGGAGCTGCAAATGATTATAGGAAATTTAGTTGCTAATGTTATGAGTGTTACTGGAAAATCGACCTACAAAGATGAATTTGTAACTGCAGGTGGCGTAGATTTAAAAGAAATTAACTTTAAAAATATGACCTCGAAAATACTACCCAATTTTTATCTTGCGGGCGAAGTTCTAAATATTGATGCGGTAACTGGTGGATTTAATTTCCAGGCGTGTTGGAGTGAAGCTTGGCTCATTGCTCAAGATTTAAATGCAAAATAAGCGTAAACTCATTCTCGATTATTTTATTAAATTTGACAAAATAAATTTACAATGAAAAGAAGTCTTCCTATATTAATGTTGCTGCTTATTTTTGCCACCTCTTGCCAAACTAGGGTAGTCTCTACAGAAAATCCCATAAAAAGCAATTCTTTAGAGCTTTACCAGCGGTACACCATTCAGACCAATGATGCACAAGAAATTAAAATGGAGGTTCTAAGACAAGATGAGCAAACAATTTACGGAAAAACAAAAAGTGGCGAAGACATCACGGTCAATAAAAGTGATGTGCGTGAAGTAAAGAAACTAAATCTTCTTTCTACAATCGCCATTGCAGTTGCAGCGGTTGCAGCGGTGATCTTCGTGCCGATTTAAAAAATATCTCTCCAAATATAGAAGAGTCAAGTGTGAGTTTGACTCTTTTTTTTATTTAAAAAACCTTGATTTCTCAGAAATAAGATTAAAAAAATCCGAAGTGTAAAACTTCGGATAATATATTAAGATTGTTAAAACTTTATTCTTGCATTTTCGCAATTACATCAATTCCACCTTTTGTTTTATCTCCAATTTTGCAGAGAATTTCTGTGTCTAAAGGTAGAAAGATATCCATACGTGAGCCAAATTTGATGAATCCAAACTCGTGTCCTGCTTTTGCAGTATCGCCTTCTTGACTATTAAAAACAATTCTTCTTGCCACGTAACCTGCAATTTGTCGGAAAACAACGGCGTGATTTGTCAAACTATTAATCGCTAAAGTTGTTCTTTCATTTTCTGTTGATGATTTTTCATGCCAAGCAACCAAATATTTTCCTGGATGGTATTTTTTATACACGACATTCCCAGAAACTGGATACCTGCAGATATGAACATTTACGGGAGACATGAATATTGAAACTTGAATTGCTTTACCTTTAATAAATTCCTCCTCCATCACTTCTTTAATCATCACCACTTTTCCATCTACGGGAGCAATAACGTTTTCATGATGATCTTGAATTTCTCGATTCGGAACACGAAAGAACCAAAAAACCAATCCGTATAAAAGCAGGGTTGGAATAATAAGGAAGAGCGCCCATTCCTGAAGGAAGTAAACCGCTAAAAAAGCAATAATTGCAAAAGCAATACTTGCCACAATAATGGTCCCTTTCGATTCTTTATGTAGTTTCATGAGTTTTTTCTAAATAGTTTTTTCTAAAATAAAGTACAAATATACAACAGGAACGCAGATAATAAAGCTATCTAAACGATCCAATATACCACCGTGGCCCGGAATAATGTTTCCAGAATCTTTCACGCCAAAATTTCGCTTTAACTGGCTCTCCACCAAATCTCCTAATGGTGCAAAAACCGAGACTAGGAATCCAACAACCATCCAATTACCGCGAAGGTCTGGATGATATTGTTCCACAAAAAAGCCTGCAATCAATGTTAGTACAACGCCACCCGCAAAACCTTCCCAAGTTTTCTTTGGAGAAATTTTAGGTGCCATTTTATGCTTGCCGAAGAACTTCCCTACAAAATAAGCGAAGGTATCACTGCTCCAAATGAGCACAAACAAGAAGAAGACCTCTAAAGTAAAAGTTTGATCCGTAGTTGAAAATTTAGGAAGACCAAGCGCAAATCCAAATGGGAGCGCGGTATAAATTACGGCAAAAATTAATTTTCCGTTGTCATAATAGAGTTCTTTTGAGAATCTGAAAAGCGTAATGACCGCAATTACAATAAGCGAAAGTGCCAATATTTCTGATAAATTATAATCAAAATAAAATCCGTGTTTAAAATATCGATTAGAAAAACGGTAAAAAACAATCATCACGAGCGGGAAGATTGCCCATTTTTCCCAACTTGTCGGACTAAACTTCATCATCTTCATGCATTCCCAGGCTCCTATGAAAAGGAAAAAGGTAATCAATCCGTAGAATAATTGCTCTTGTTGAATTAAGTTCGGGGATATTTTGTTCAAAAGAAAGGCGCCCAAAGGCGTGGTGCAGAAGATGACAAGAAAACCATATAGAAATCCTCCAAAGAGCCGCTCAACTAAATTTTTATCCAAAATATCTTGATTATAATTTAAGAAATACATTCTGTGCTTTAAAAAACAGAATATTTTAATCTTCTAGCAAAAGTAAAAAAAGTTTTGTATTGTCTTTGGTTGGAGTATCTAATTTAGAATTTCCCCCACTAATGGAAGTTAAATTTCTGATATTTCCATTACGTTTTATTTTCCCCATGGCGTCATTAAGATTGTTGACGATTTGGGAAACATTCGCCATGATAATTACTTTTTCGGGTAATCTGGAAGAATGATAATGAAGAATATTATTGTGAGAAAGCATGATGCGACCATCATAAGCGATTAAATATTCGCCCGTAATAAAAGCACAGTCATTAAACAATTCAAGTTCTGTGGTGTACGGAATATCCACAACATCCAAGAAGTTTTTCAAATCGTGGTCCCAACAGAAAACTGATTTCACATCTTCAATTTTCAGAATATGATTTAAGGTTTGCAGCGCTTCAGCTTCATCTGCACAATAATTGAAAAAACCGCCAGAGTGGGTAAAGAGTTGCGCAAACTTGTAATCTAAATCAGCATTTTTTAGCTGATCCCCAAGTTTGATCACATCCTGTTTTTCTTCGTCTTCAGGTTGATTAAGTATTTTACCGACAATTTTTTTGAATAGACTCATCTAAAGCTTTTGCGATTCTACCTGCAAAAATAGAAATTATTTAATTAGTTATTAAATTTATAAAAAAAATCCTGAAAATTTACATTAAAAGTAAAAATCAGGATTTTTTTTTTAGATCTGCGTGTTGCTCTCTGGCCCGAGAACAGTTTCCGGAGAGATTGTTTCTGGATTTTGGGTATTTGAAACTGGGTGCTCCGTTAATTCTGGATCCCATTGTCTTTCTCCAAAAATATCTTCTAAGTCCTCTCGGAAGATGACTTCTTTCTCCAAAAGTTTAGCTGCCAAAGCATCTAATTTATCCTTATTGGCTGCCAATATCTCTAATGCTCGTATATATTGATTTTCGATGATTTTCGAAATTTCTTCATCAATCATTTTAGCGGTTTGCTCAGAATAAGGTTTCCCGAAACTGTATTCAGATTGTCCCGTACTGTCATAGTAAGAAATATTCCCAAGTTTGTCATTAAGTCCATAAATGGTAACCATGGCATTTGCTTGCTTGGTCACTCTTTCTAAATCTGAAAGTGCACCTGTAGAAATATTGCCAAAAATAGTTTGTTCTGCCGCTCTACCACCTAAAGTTGCACACAATTCATCTAGCATTTGTTCTGTAGTGGTTAATTGTCTCTCTTCTGGAAGATACCAAGCTGCTCCTAAAGAACGTCCTCTTGGTACAATCGTTACTTTTAACAGAGGTGATGCGTGTTCTACTAACCAAGAAATGGTAGCATGACCGGCTTCATGATAAGCAACTCTTCTTTTTTCTGAAGGTTTAATGGCTTTGTTTTTCTTTTCGAGTCCGCCGATGATTCGGTCCACTGCATCTAAGAAGTCTTGTTTAGTTACCGATTCGTGGGAATTTCTTGCAGCAATTAAGGCTGCTTCATTACAAAGGTTTGCGATATCTGCTCCACTAAATCCGGGTGTTTGTTTCGCTAAAAATTCTCGGTCAATGTTATCTTCTAATTTAATTTTCGCCAAGTGAACATCGAAAATCTCTCTTCTTTCATGCAATTCTGGTAAGTCTACATATATGGAGCGGTCAAAACGTCCAGCTCTCATTAATGCCTTATCCAAAATGTCTGCTCTGTTGGTTGCTGCCATGATGATGACATTGGTATCTGTTCCAAAACCATCCATTTCGGTTAGTAATTGGTTCAGCGTATTTTCTCTTTCGTCATTACCGCCTGTCATATTGCCTTTTCCTCTGGCTCTACCAATCGCGTCAATCTCATCAATAAAAATAATTGCTGGAGATTTAAGTTTTGCTTGCGCAAACAGATCACGTACTCTAGATGCTCCAACTCCCACAAACATTTCCACGAAATCTGATCCGGAGAGGGAGAAAAATGGAACTTTAGCTTCACCTGCAACTGCTTTTGCCAGAAGTGTCTTACCGGTTCCTGGAGGGCCTACTAATAAAACTCCTTTTGGAATTTTACCACCTAATTTTGTATATTTTTCAGAGTTTTTCAAAAAATCTACTACTTCTTGTACTTCTTCTTTTGCACCTTCTAAGCCCGCTACATCCTTAAATGAAACTTGTACTTTATCTTTTTCGTCAAAGAGTTTGGCTTTTGATTTACCGATGGAGAATATTTGGCCGCCGCCACCGCCGCCGCCGCCGCCCATCATTTTTCTGAAAATCACGAAGTAGAATAACGCCATGATTCCAATCCAGAAGAGTGCAGTAAATAGCAATTCTGTGACCGGGTTCTTACCTAATCCGAAATCCTTTTTGGTAATTAATGCAGGATTTTCAGTTTTGATTTTATCAAATCTTTGCAAGAACAATTGTAAATCTCCAAAACTCAAAGTGTAATCAGGTTTCGGAGCAAAGTCGAAAGCGTCTAAGGGACTTCTTTCTGGAGCTTTTTGCCCTTTTGTTAAAGCTGTTTTCGCGGCTTTGGTTAAAAATACGTCAGCTTTTTCTGTATCTTTGTAGATTAAAACATCCTGTACTTTCCCCTGAGTCATCAATTGAAAAAACTCCTCTTCATCTATAGTACTGTCTTTAGCGTCGCCACCTATATTAGAAAAGAAAAAGAATAGAATCGCTACAAGTGCGATGGGAAAAAACCAGTTGAATCCTTTATTATTATTCATATTTATTTTATAAAAATTTTGACGAAAAGTGAATTTCGTCAAATATCAGTAAGTTAATTATCTATTTTGGTAATCTTAGCATCACCCCAGAGTTCTTCTATTTCATAGTATTCTCTGGTTTCTTTTTGAAAGATATGCACCACTACGGAAACATAATCCATTAAAACCCAAAGTGCGTTTTCTGTTCCTTCTACGTGCCATGGTCTGTCTTGCAAATCATTGCGTACTTTTTTCTCCACGTTCCCGGCAATAGCCGCAACTTGCGTATTAGAATTAGCGCTGCAAATGATGAATGTTTCTGCTACAGAATTTTCAATTGTTGTTAAATCGAAAATTAAAATATCTTCTCCTTTAGTATCCTGAATGGCATCTACGATTTTATCGATGAGTAGTTGCTTGTCTGTGATTTTATTCATTAATTTTTTGTATAGTCTGCAAATTTATCGTTTTTTTATTTAAATTGCTTCACGTTACCCTACTCTAAATCTATATTTTTCCTCAATGACTCCTATTATTTATGTCGATAAGTGCGAATCTACCAATTCTGATATTGAGAAGTTCATAATTCAAAATCAATCTGATTTTTTAACCCTCTATACTTTTCATCAAACTCAAGGAAAAGGACAGTATGGAAATAGCTGGGAAACGGCTGAAAATATAAATTTAGCATTTACAATTTCAGTGTCTGAGCATCTTATAAAACTCGGAAATGTTTTATTCAATTTTCATACCGCTGCATTGGTGGCTGATTTTTTTGCCAATTTGACAAATGAGCATGTACACATCAAGTGGCCAAATGATATAATCATTAGAGGAAAAAAAATTGCAGGCTTACTTCTAGAAAAGAAAAAAATAGGCGGTCAATTTTACTTCGTCATCGGAATTGGAGTCAATGTTCTACAAGAAAACTTTCAGGGTTTGCCTAAAGCTGGTTCGTTGTGGACACAAACAAAGCAAAAATTCGATTTGCATCAAATTGCGAATGAATTGCACGATTTTTTAGTTGCAAAATTAACTGTCCCAATTTCAGAGGATGTAATCTGGAACAATTTGAATGAAAATTTATTTAGAAAAGATTTAATTTCCGTTTTTGAGCTTGATGGAGTCAGACAAAATGGCATTATCCGAAAAGTACAGGAAAACGGTTTATTATGTGTCGAGTTTGAAAACGAAATATTGCAGAATTTCAATCACAAAGAAATAGAACTTCTTTATTGATTGGCTCGTCTGAAATATAAAAACAAAGATATTGGAGCGAAAATAAGATTGGGCAACCACATGGCAAGCAAAGGGTCCATCGATTTATTTTCGGAAACTACTTTCAATGCCTCAAAAGAGAAAACAAATATGAAAGCCAACGCAATTCCGAGGGCGAGATTTAATCCTAATCCCCCTCTTTTCTTTTCCGAGGATAGTGATAAAGCCAAAAATGTGAGAATGATGACCGATGCCGGCATTGAAGTCCTTTGATGTAGATCGTTTAAATAGGTATTTAAATTGGCATTTCCTTTTTCCCTTTCCCGCTTTATGAACTGCAGCAACTCTGGCGTTGTTTTATTTTGACCCAAAAGTGCATCTGGAAAAAGTTCTTCTGGCGGATGACCAAAATCTTTTTTCATAGAATTGCCATTGCCCAGTTTTCCAGTATCGTTTTTCAGGATTGTTTTGTCTAAATAATTATTGAGTACAAAATAATTTTTTTTTGCATCCCAATTGAATTCGCCGGCGTTGAGCTGATAAATCAATCTTCTCTTATCATCAAATTTCTGGTAAATTAAACCTGAACCGCGCTTTTCTTTTTTGTTATAACTCTTAATAAAAATGTATTCTGTTTTAGAAAGTTGGGTAGAAACTTCGGCATTACCAATGATTTGCTCCCGAGAGACCGCATTATAGGTGTAAGGTTCTAGCTCATTTTTCTTAATATTTGCGAGGGGCAAAACATAATGGTTGAGAAGAAGTGCAAAAATTGCAATTAAACCGGAAGTTATTAAATAAGGTCTCGCAAAACGATGAAAGCTCGTTCCAGAACTAATGATGGCAACAATTTCTGTATTGTTTGCAATACGGGAAGTAAAAAATATAACAGAAATGAAAACGAGAATAGACATAAAGGTGATGATCAAATTGATAATCCAGAAAGGATAAAACTCAATGAGAAAATCAGTTACTTTAAATCCATTGGATTCTATTCGCGGCGCTTTTGCCTGTACATCGATCACCAAAACAATAATCGTCAGCAAAGCCAACATGAACCCAAAAGTTCCGAGGTATTTTTTGATAATATATAAATCCAGTATCTTCATTAAATTCTGTATCTGTTAGAGTCTCTGTTTTAAAACAGGAACAATGGAGTCTTTCCATTCATAGAAATCTCCTGCCACAATATGCTCACGCGCTACTTTTACCAAGTCCAGATAAAAAGCTAAATTATGAATAGACGCAATTTGTTTTGCTAAATATTCTTTTGCTACAAATAAATGTCGCACATAAGCTTTGGAATATTCTGAGTCCACATAGCTTACGCCAAATTCATCCAGCGGAGAGAAATCTGCTTTCCATTTCTCATTTTTCATGTTCATCACACCTTTCCAAGTGAAGAGCATTGCGTTTCTTGCATTTCTGGTCGGCATTACGCAGTCCATCATATCAATTCCAAGCCCAATAGTCTCCAAAATATTCCATGGAGTTCCAACTCCCATCAAATATCGCGGTTTGTCTTTTGGCAGAATATCCGTGACTTCATCTGTTATTCTGTACATTTCATCTTCTGGTTCCCCTACCGATAATCCCCCAATTGCATTACCAACTGCATTTTGATCAGAAATAAATTCTGCAGATTTTTTTCTTAAATCAGAATAACAAGATCCCTGAACGATGGGGAAAAATGCTTGTTTGTGTCCATATAATTCTGGATTTTCTGCATTCCACTTGATACATCTCTTTAACCATCGATGGGTGAGATCCATAGATTTTTTCACCTGATTGTATTCTGCGGGATAGGCTACACATTCATCAAAGGCCATGAAAATATCTGCACCAATTTGTCTTTGGATTTCCATAGAAATTTCAGGAGAAATAAAATGCGTGCTTCCGTCAATATGCGACTTGAATTTAACGCCTGCCTCATTTAATTTTCTAGACTTGGACAAAGAAAAAACTTGATAGCCGCCAGAATCAGTTAGAATAGGTAGATCCCAATTCATGAATTTGTGTAATCCACCGGCTTGCTGCATAATTTCCATTTTCGGGCGTAAGTTAAGGTGATACGTATTTCCCAAAATAATTTGGGCTTTAATATCATCTTTCAATTCTCGCTGATGAACAGTTTTAACAGAAGCCACAGTTCCAACTGGCATAAATATAGGAGTTTGGATGGTTCCGTGATCGGTAGTGATGGTTCCGGCTCTGGCTTTCCCGGTGGTAGTTTTATTTATTTCAAAAAATGGAGGCATATTATCTATCTTTCAAATGCAGGAGCATTTGTATTTTCTTTAAATTTAGTAAGAATGGAATCTTTCGCTGCAGGATCTCTATCTAAAACGATTTCCTGAGCATTGTTCAATATTTCTTCTAAGTCGCGCGTTGCGGTATAATATTTATAACTTTCAGCAAAATCTACTCCTTTTATCTTATGTTTCTGTAATTCAAATCGCGTGGTATTCTCAAAATTATTGTTTGGAGTAATGTTGTTGATCTGCTCATTTAAAGCAAAATCTGCAATCACCATTGCCATTTTATCTTTTGGGATTAAATTTTTGGGCGGATCTATAAGTTCGGAACAACTCATCAGGACACAAAGGGAAAACAGACAAATGTTCTTCATAATTGACCGAGGAAAGATTTCCATTTTAAATTTAACACACCGAAAACTGCTTCGTGAATGATTCCGCCATTCATTTTGCTTTCACCCAATTCTCTATTGGTAAAAATAATGGGAACTTCAACAATTTGAAATCCTTTCTTATAAGCTCTGTATTTCATTTCAATTTGAAAACCGTAGCCTTTTAATTTGATCCGGTCCAAACCTATTTCATCCAACACTTTTCGAGAAAAACACACAAATCCAGCAGTAGTATCATGAATCGGCATTCCTAAAATAGTTCTCACATATTTAGAAGCAAAGTAAGAGAGTAAAACTCTTCCCATGGGCCAATTGACCACGTTTACCCCTTTCGAATAGCGTGAACCAATACTCATGTCTGCTTTTTTACAGGCTCGAAATAATTTGTCAAGATCTTTCGGATTATGAGAAAAATCGGCATCCATTTCGAAAATGTAATCATAGTTATTCTGTAAAGCCCATCTGAAACCATGAATGTAAGCTTTCCCTAATCCATCTTTAATTTTTCTTACACTGATGTGCAATTGGTGCGGATGATCAATTTGAAGTTTCTTGACGATTTCCGCGGTACCATCTGGGGAAGAATCATCTACAATAAGAATATGAAAATCCTCTTCCAAAGCTATAACGGTGGAAATGATAGCGGCAATGTTTTCCTTTTCATTATAAGTAGGAATGATGACGAGTTTTTTCATCCTGTATTTTAAGGTGCAAATATAAACTATTCCCGCAATTTTTTTTGCCGAAGATCGAAGGCTTGTAGGAGTATCGGTTTTTTAATGAGAAAATTTAAGTTTCCGTTCTATTAATATGCTTACTTTTGCAAAAAACTAAGCATTGATAAGAATCGCACAGCAGAATGATTGGGTAATTTTCCTCATAGTAGGCTGTATTTTCCTTTATGTTTTTATGCTTCTTTCACTTAAGAGAGATTCTACAGTAAAAGAGTTTCTGCGTCAGAAATTCCCGGACTCCGTGAATAATTTTTTGAGTTGGGTAATCATCAGTGTGGTTTTTTGCGTGCTTTTTGCCGCATTTATCTCTCCATTTATTCCGGTAGTTCCAGAAAAAGTGCAGGCCTTTTCCTTCTTCGGTTTTGAACTCACAAAATTCGGTTTTGCATTGGCCACTATTTCTGGTCTCACTTTAGTAAGAAGCCTATTCAGTTATTTATTTTACGCAGGAACGGGTTCCCTTAAAAAATGGGAACTTTTTTACTTCACAGCCTCCAAATTTTACTTTTGTGCTTCAGTCGGATTGATGATCTTATGTCTGATTAATTTCTATTTTACTTTAAATCCTTTTAAAGCTTTTGGAATTTATACAAGCATCTTTTTTTTACTCTTTATATTCAAATTGCTTTTTTATTTTCTCCACGCCAACAATGTGTTACCCGCAAAATGGTATTATAAATTTTTGTATATTTGCACCCTCCAAATTGTACCTCTGATTGTACTCTGGAGAGTACTCTTCTTTTAAAATTTCAATGATGATAATTAAATCTATACTGGTTTCTCAACCTGCACCTAACGAGTCTTCTCCTTATTTGGAAATGGCAAAGAAGGAAAAAATTAAAATTGATTTTCGCCCTTTTATTCATGTGGAGGGTGTAGATGCGAAAGAGCTTCGCGCGCAAAAAGTTGATTTGACGCATTTTACAGGAATTATTTTCACCAGTAAAAATGCAGTTGATCATTTTTTCCGTCTTGCAGAAGAAATGCGTTTTGCAGTTCCAGATACCATGAGATATATCTGCCAATCTGAAGCGATAGCGAATTATTTGCAGAAACATATCGTTTACCGCAAAAGAAAAATCTCATTTGGAGAGAAAAACTTTGCAGATTTGCTGCCATTATTTAAGAAATTCCCGACGGAAAAATATCTTTTGCCAGCAGCAGATGTTTTAAGTCCAGATGTGTTGAAAGTTTTGGAATCCGCTCCAATCGATTGGACCAGAGCTACCATGTATAAAACAGTTTGCAGTGATCTTACAGATGTAAATATTGCAGATTATGACATGCTGGTTTTCTTTAGCAGACAGGGAATTAAATCACTGGGAATCAATTTTGAAAATTTTGTACAAAATAGTACAAAGATTGCAGTTTTTGGAACTACTACAGAACAAGCGGCTATTGATGCAGGTTTAAGAGTAGATGTAATGGCACCAAGTAAAGAAAGCCCATCTATGACGATGGCTATTGAGAAATACATTCGCAGTATGGCGAAATAATACTGTCAAATTTCTAAATAAAACCATCTTTTCTGCAATTAAAAGGTGGTTTTATTTTTTAAAAAAAGCGATTTTTTAAAAAAATGCTTTGAGATCAGAAAATATGAATGCACCCCGACCGAAAAAAATAGAAAAAATTCTTGAGTGTAATGGAGACCGCAGAGTCGATCCTTATTATTGGATGAATGAGCGGGAAAATCCCGAAGTTATTCAATATCTGGAAGCAGAAAATTCTTACTGTGATTTCATGATGAAAGATACAGAGGATTTTCAAAATCTTCTTTTCGAAGAAATGAAGGCGAGGTATAAGCAGGATGACGAAAGTTTGCCTTATTTCTTTAATCATTATTGGTACATCGTTCGGTATGAAACCGGGCAAGAGCATCCTTTATTTACAAGAAAATTAGAATTTCTCGAAAGCGAAGAAGAAATGTTGCTAAACGTGAATATTTTAGCCGAGGGTCAAAAATTTTTCGAGGTCGGAAGTGTCGCGGTTTCCAATGATAACAAATTGATGAGTTTTTCTTCGGACAATATGGGAAGAAGAATTTATACTATTAAATTTAAAAATCTAGAGACGGGAGAACTTCTTCAAGATCAAATTCCCAATACCACAGGAAAAGCCATTTGGGCCAATGATAATGAGCATGTTTACTACATCAGAAAAGATGAAAGTTTGCGAGCGTATCAAGTTTTCATGCATCAATTGGGAACAGATTCTTCCCAAGATGTTTTGGTTTTTCATGAAAAAGATGAAACTTTTGACGTTAATGTTTTTAAAACCAAGTCCTTAGAATATATTTTTATTGCCAGTTCAAGTTCTATTTCAGATGAGCATCGGTTTATTCCGGCCGACAATGTTTTAGCACCCTGGACAATTATTCAATCTAGAATTGACGATTTGGAATATGCGGTAGAACATTATCAAGATGAATTCTATATCATCACCAATGCAGATGACGCAACCAATTTTAAAATTGTAACCACCAAAGTTGCACAACCTGGAATAGAAAATTGGAAAGAATTAATCCCACATCGCGGAGAAACTTTATTGGAAGGTTTTGAGATTTTTAATGATTTCTTTGTCATCGAAGAAAGGACTCAAGGTTTACTTCAAATTAAAATCATTGAAAATACAACTGGAAATTCCCACTATCTGGATTTTTCAGATCCCACTTATACCGCATACATTGGTTTAAATTTAGAATTTAATACGGAAAAATTACGCTTCGGATATACTTCTTTGACCAAACCAAATTCTACTATGGAGTATGATATGCGCAAGAAGAGCACAACATTACTAAAACAGCAGGAAGTTTTGGGTGGAAATTTTTTAGCAGAAAATTACATTTCGGAAAGAATCTGGGCTCCTTCTCGAGATGGAGAAAATGAAATTCCTATTTCACTGGTTTATCATAAAGATACCTTGAAGTCCACGGAAACACCTCTGCTAATTTATGGTTACGGAAGTTATGGACATACTGTAGATGCCAGTTTTTCTAATGTGCGGCTCTCCATTTTAGACCGTGGATTTATTTTCGCGATTGCGCACATTCGCGGTGGAGAATATTTGGGGAGAGAATGGTACGAAGAAGGAAAAATGCTTTTCAAAAAAAATACATTTAATGATTTTGTTGATGCTTCAAAGTTTTTGATTGCAGAAAATTATACTTCTGCAAATCATTTATATGCCATGGGCGGTAGTGCAGGTGGACTTTTGATGGGTGCAATTATGAATATGCAGCCAGAACTTTACAATGGAATTGTGGCTCAAGTGCCTTTTGTAGATGTAGTAACAACAATGTTAGATGAAACCATTCCTTTGACCACAGGTGAATTTGATGAATGGGGCAATCCAAAAGAGGCAGAATATTATGAATACATGAAATCGTATTCCCCTTATGATAACGTGGAAGCCAAAAATTACCCACACACGTTAATCACTACAGGTTTGCATGACTCCCAAGTTCAGTATTGGGAACCTGCAAAATGGACCGCAAAATTAAGGGAAATGAAAACAGACGACAATATTTTGGTCTTTAAAACTGATATGAGTGCGGGTCATGGTGGTGCAAGTGGTAGATTTGAATCTTTAAAGGAAGATGCTTTGGAATATGCTTTTTTAATAAAATTAGAAAATAAGATTGATGGAAAATAAATCAGAAAGCCAGTTATGGGAAGAAGTAGAAGCTTTTTTCGTAAAAAACTTTGACACCGAAAAACATCCGCAGATTGACACGGTTTTATTTTTAATCGGCGTTCAAGAATTGGGCAGCGGTCAGCAGAAATATACCAAAGATGATAAGCTAAACATTCTGCACATTGCGGTTTGTAGACTTCTGGAACCTTTCGGGTACTACAAATTTTCTCATTATGATAAAGACGGTTATCCGCACTTTGAAGAAACTGATCAACTCCCAGAATTAAAACCCAATGAGCAACAAATTTTAATGAAAAAGGCGATTATTCAATATTTCTTAGACGAAGAGTTGCTTCAAAACTAAAGGTCAGACTTTATTTTTTCTCAATTAATTGCTCCAGTTGATTCAAACCCATTTTAAACCCGCCTTCAAAGCCCATTTCCAAAAGTTTATTAAGGTCTTCAGTAGATTTGAAATGTATGTTGACGGTCAACTTTGTTCCTTCCTCCACACCCGTGAATCCAATTAGCCAGTTGCTTGCCGCAGAAGTCGGTAATTGATTTCCATCTTCATCCGAGAAATAATCTGAACGGTCAAAACTTCGCTCTTCATTAATCTCATTGAATTGAGCTGCAGAGAAATGCTTCTCGCCTTCTGGACTTATCATGGCATATCTCCATTTTCCATTAGGGTTAAAGTCTAGTTCCATCGTTTCGCATTTCCAAGGTTCTGGCGCCCACCACAAATCCAACAATCCCGCTTTGGTAAAATAATTCCACACCGTTTTCACGTCGGTAGAAAATACTTTCATCACATATAAAGTAGCAGCGCTCTCATCTTTATTAAATACTATTGTGCTTTTCATCTTTTGATTTTGAACAAATTTAGATAATAAAAATAAGATTAAACGTTTCCCAAATATTTAAGCTTGTTTCCGTTTATTTTGTTAAAAAAATGGTTTTTAAGAAATTAAACACAATATTAGTGAGTTTATATTGTTATTATATTCTTAAAATGAGTAATTTTAACACTTCATATTAAATACTTCTAATGAGCAACCGCTTTATTCCGATCATCTCTATATTAATGACAATCTCTATGGTTGTTTTTGTAACGTTGCAATTGTATTGGATTAAGGAATTGTATTCTGCTTTAAATCAAGATTTTAGCAATAAAGTGTATTCTGCACTAGAAAATACATCACTTAAAGTTTCTCAGATAGAGGTAGATCAATATCTGAATGATGACAATAAAAATTTTGGTAAAACGGTGATTGGAAATAACAGTCAGCCTACCCAAACTTACATACAGCAAAATTCTGATTCTGGAAAAAGTACCACTTTAACATTTCAAAAAAGCATTGTAGAGAGTCAAAACTTCCCAATTTCTCAGAGAGGAGATAGTTTGAAACTGACGAAATTGTATACGGATGAAGGCATCTTAAACTTTAAAAAAGAAGCTAATTCGTCGGAACCTTTAACTGCTCAACTTAGTAAAGACATCAACAATAACACTTTTGCACTGCGGGAGTTTGCTAAGCTTGTGGCGTCTAATGTGCCCATAGAAAAAAGAGTGGAGACAAAAATCTTAGACTCCGTCTTAGCGAAAGAGCTGCGGTTAAATGGATTGAATTCTAGTTTTGGATTTGCGGTAATGGATAAGCAAAACAAAGTCACGAAAGTTGTCAATAATATATATGCGGATCAAAAGGATAAAGAGAATAGAGAGAATTATACCTATCCACTTTTTACAGATGGTGAGGATCGAACTTTATATACATTGGCCGTGGTTTTTCCCAGTAAAGATTATTCTTTGGCGAAGACCAATTCACCGATGCTTCTGGGAACAATCATGTCTTTGTTGACCATTTTGGGGATTTATATCATTTCCATTAACTACATGATGCGTCAGAAAAAAATCGCTGATGTAAAAACAGATTTCATCAATAATATGTCTCATGAGTTTAAAACCCCTTTGGCAACTATTTCCGTAGCAACTGATTCTTTGGCGAATGATAAAATTGCTACCAATCCAGAGAAGGTAAAATACTATTCCGCGCTCATTAAGCAAGAAAATCTGCGGATGAAAAAGCAGGTTGAAAATGTCTTAAATATGTCTAAATTAGAGCGTAATGAAGTTAAATTGTTTTTAAAAGAAACTGATGTTCGCTCTTTAATTAAGCAAATTACAGAATCATTCGGTTTAATTGTAGCACAAAGAAATGGGGTTTTGATTCAGGAATTTAATACAGAAAAATATCATTTTAAAATTGATGAGTTTCACTTTTCTAATGCTTTGGTAAATCTTCTAGACAATGCCAATAAATATTCGCCAGACGCGCCGGAGATCACAGTTAGAACTCGAAACGAAGGAAATTGGTACGTCATCGAAATTTCGGATAAAGGAATGGGAATGGAAACGGATAATAAATTGAAGATTTTTGAAAAGTTTTTCCGAGAGGAAACGGGAAATATCCATAATGTGAAAGGTCAAGGATTAGGGTTATCTTATGTAAAGAAAATTGTAGAGCTTCATAAAGGCCTTGTCATCGTAGAATCAGAAAAAGACAAGGGCAGTACCTTCACGATTAAATTGCCAATGATTACGGTATAAATGAAAAGCTTGGCATCGGGAATTAAGATTAGATAAAAAAATAGAAATAAAAAGTAAAATTATGAGCAATAGAATCTTATTAGTAGAAGATGACCAGAGTTTCGGCGCTGTGTTAAAGGATTATTTATCCATCAATAATTTCGAAGTTACTTTGGCTGTTGATGGGGAACAAGGATTAAAAGAATTTACAGAAAAGGAATTCGACATCTGTATATTTGATGTGATGATGCCGAAAAAAGATGGTTTCAGCTTGGCAGAGGATGTTAAAAGAATTGATAAAAATATTCCTATTATTTTCTTAACCGCGAGAAATATGCGTGAAGATATTTTAAAAGGATATCAATTGGGTGCAGATGATTACATCACGAAGCCTTTTGATACAGAGCTTTTGCTTTATAAGATTAAAGCTATTCTACAACGTAGCGCGATTTTAGAAGATGATGAGCAGGAGCAATTTAAGATCAGTAATATCTATTTTGATTCAATGTTGCGCCAATTAAAAGTGGGCGATAATGAGTATAAATTATCTCCGAAAGAAAATGAATTGTTAAAGCTGCTTTGTATGCACAGAAACGACTTTATGCCAAGAGATTTAGCACTGAGAAAGATCTGGAAAAAAGAGAACTATTTCACGGCTAGAAGTATGGATGTTTATATTGCAAAATTAAGAAAGCTTCTAAAAGCTGATGATGGCTTAGAAATTATCAATGTTCATGGAGAAGGATTCCGTCTCTTGGTAAAGAATTAAAAAATAATGGAGAATAGAATGATAAAAAGTGCATTTTATTTCAATATATAAAAGAAGCCGCTTTCCTGGGAGAGCGGCTTCTTTGTAACGTAATTTACAATTCTTATTTTGCTTCTACACAGAAAACCCGATACTGAATCGATAAAGCAGATTTAAAATATTGTCTAATTCTCGCTAAATCTGGTGCGGCACTTTGTTTTGTTAGATAACTTCCGGCCATTACTTTATAATTTGGTCTTAGTGACGCATCAATTTCAACCTTCATATTGGGGAATCTCCTTCTGAAAAACATTCCTACCTCTCTGGCTTCCTCATTGCTCTTCACCACAGCTAATTGAATTTTATATCCCATTATTCGTGGATTACGGCGGCAGATTTCTGCCTGAGACATCTCCCTTTCGGGAATATTTATTTTTGGAGTGGTGGTTCTGGTCGGTTCATCACTGCTACTATTCCAAGATTTGTTGCTTCCTTCTTCAAAGGAAGTTGCACATTTATCTTCTATATTAGCGAGCAAATCACCTATTTTCTTGTCCATTGTTACAGCGAGTGGAGTTCCTGAAATGGTATCATTCTTCACAACTTGTTGGGCATCAACTATATTAATAAGGAGTAAGGAAATTAGGGCAAATATTTTAGGGATAATTTTCATCTACATTTATTTTAGGCAAATTTATAACAAATAAAAATTATACCAACATTTGTTATTTAGAACAGTTACAAATTAATGGCAATCGTAGAATGCTCTTCTCTTCTACCGTTAATTTTCTGTTAAATATCTTATTTTTGCCAAACTAAAAGCAAACACAATACATTTTACTAACCCAAGATTTTATAAATGATTAGTTGGAGAAAGCATTACAAAAGAGGTCTCATCGCAATAGGTTTGTTGCTCACGACCAGTGCTTCTATTTACGCTCAGGGAGATGCGAAAAACGGGGAGAAGCTTTTTAAAGCAAACTGTACCGCATGTCACGCATTAGACAAGCAACTTGTCGGTCCAGCTTTAGGGGGCGTTGTAGACAGACTTAAAACGGAGCAAAACTTAGACACGGAATGGCTGAACAAGTGGATTAAAGACAATAAATCACTTAGAGAATCCGGAGACAAATACGCAAACGAGGTTTACGAAAAATTCAATAAAGTTGAAATGACAGCATTTCCTAATCTTACAGATCAGGATGTTACTGACATTTTAGAGTACACCACCAATCCTCCCGCGCCAGAACCTGCAGCAGATGTAGCTACCGCGGTAGATACTAATTCTGCAGCTGCACTTGAAGCTTCTAATAGAGACTCTTCAAATTCAAAAATAATTTTAATTTCTTTGCTGGCCATTGGTGGATTACTGCTTTGGTTGCTTCTTAAATTGCGTCAGTTGGTAAAACTGCAGCAATCAGAAGAATTACAAGGAATTAACGCAAGTAGAGCCGTTTCCTTCGCAGATTTATATAAAAAGTATCACTATGTTGGAAAAGGACTTGTGGTTTTCTTAGGAATCTTTGCAGCCTACGGTCTTTGGAACAGTTTAATGTGGATTGGCGTTTACAAGGGTTATAAACCAGAACAACCAATCTATTTCTCCCACAAAATTCACTCGGGAGAAAATAAAATTGACTGTCAGCTTTGTCACTCTTCCGCTAAATACGGGAAGGTTTCAGAAATTCCATCCATGAACGTTTGTATGAACTGTCACCGAACTATTGCAGAATATAATGGTAAATACATGGAGCCAGGAAAAGATAAGGCTTTCTATGATGGAGAAATTCAGAAAATTTACGCTGCGACAGGTTGGGATACGGAAAAACAGCAATATACTGGAAAAACACAGCCCGTGGAGTGGACTAGAATTCATAATATGCCAGACTTTGTATACTTCAATCACGCACAACACGTGGTAGCAGGTGAACAGGCAATTATCAGTTCTTATAACAAGAAAAATCCTGAAGCGAAAATAGACGTAGTCTGTAAAGCTTGTCACGGTCAGATTGATACCATGAATGTGGTGCAAATGGCAAATGACTTCACGATGGGATGGTGTATTGATTGTCACAGAACTACAGAGATTGACATGGACAATGGCTACAACAAAGAGTATTTTAAAAATCTACACGATAAACTGAAAAAACAATACGGTTCCGGAACCAAAGTTACGGTAGCTGCTATTGGAGGTCTTGAGTGTGGTAAATGTCACTATTAATAATAAAAATTAGAAGTATCAATGGCTTCAAATAAAATACAATTCAGAAGTATTCACGAACTGAAAGATCCAAGTCTTAACGGAAAGTTGGCTCAAAAAGAATTTCAGAGCGAAATTCCAGTGGATGAATTACTAGGCAGTGGAAATTCGAAAGAATCCGGAAGCTCCAGAAGAAATTTTTTAAAACTTCTTGGATTTTCTACAGCGGCAGTGACTTTAGCTGCGTGTGAGGCGCCAGTAATTAAGAGTATTCCATATGTGGTAAAACCGCATGAGATTATTCCTGGAATTCCAAATTATTATGCCACTTCTTATTTCGATGGTTATGATTTCGCCAGTGTATTAGTAAAAACCCGAGAAGGGCGACCAATTAAAATTGAACCTAATCCCGTTGCTGGTCTATTAGGTAAAACGAACGCCAGAGCGCAAGCTTCAATTTTGTCTTTATATGATAATGATAAAATTAAGCAGCCCAAATTAAACGGTAAAGATGAAACGTTTGACAAAGTTGATGATTACGTATTAGAAGGTTTGTCGAAGGCAGGTTCTAAGAAAATTGTAGTTCTTTCTCACTCTTTTCCATCTCCAACTTTCAAAAAATTATTCGCAGATTTTAAGTCAAAATATCCTTCCGCAGAACTCGTTACGTATGACGCAATTCCTTACACTGCAGCATTGGATGCAGCACAAGAGGTTTTTGGTCAAAGAGCTTTGCCTGTTTATGACTTGTCCACCACACAATTAGTAGTTTCTTTCCAAGCAGATTTCTTAGGAGATTTTAATGGAGCATCTTTAGATACTTCCTATGCTGCGGCAAGGGTGCCCGGACCGAATATGTTAAGACATATTCAGATAGAATCTAACATGTCTCTTACGGGAGCCAATGCAGATTCGAGAATTAAATTGAAGCCAAGTGGAGTAAACAAGGTTTTAGTAGAAGTTTACAATGGTCTTTCCGGTGGTGCAGTAAGTAAAGAAGCTGGATCAATTATTAAAGAATTACAAGCGAAAGGAAACAACGCGGTTGTTTTAGCAGATGGTTCAAAAGCGGCACATGTTTTAGCACATTTAATTAATCAAAAATTAGGATCAAAAGCCTTTACTGGAAAAGCTAATTTCCTTAAAGAATTTGATGCTGTAAGATATCAGGAATTTTTAGGATGGTTAAACTCTGGACAAGTTGGCGTTTTAATCGCTAACAATGTAAATCCAATCTATTCTAACAATAAAGGAGAGGCATTTAGAAAATCATTAGAGAAAGTACCATATGTGGTTGCTGTTTCTGATAAGAAAAATGAAATGTACAAAGCTGCGAAAGCCGCAATTCCTTGTGCAAACTGGTTAGAATCTTGGGGAGATATGACGCCGCAAACAGGTGTTTATACCTTGATGCAGCCAACAATTCAAAAGATTTATAAATCCAGACAGATAGAAGATTCACTTCTTGTTTGGACAAATGGTAAAAATAACCCTGCCAATAATTACTACGATTATTTAAAATTAAATGCAGCTACCTATATTGGTGGAACCACATTTAATAAAGCATTGTATAATGGTGTTTTAGCTGGCGGAAACTCAGCATCACTTTCCTATGCTGGTGGTAACGCTGCACAGGCAGTTACAGAGTTAGGAGGTTTCAAAGCTTCAGACATGGAATTGGTTTTATATACCAAAACTTCTATGGGTGATGGAACTCAGGCGAATAATCCTTGGTTGCAAGAATTACCTGATCCAATTTCTAGAATGTCTTGGGATAATTACCTAACCATTTCCCCGAAAGACGCGGAGCGTTTAAATATTGTGAATGACCTTAATGGTAGATTGCAATTAGATGGTTCATTAGTCAATCTTACGGTTAATGGAGTAACATTAAAAGATATTCCAGTATTTGTACAACCAGGTCAAGCAGAAGGATCAATGGGTCTTGCTTTAGGTTATGGTAAAAAACTTTCTGGTAAAGTTGCCGAAACAGGCGTTAACGCTTATCCTTTATTTGATGGTTCTAATTCAGTTTTGTCCAATGTTACTATTGAGAAAACTGGAGTGGAGCATGAATTTGCAGGGATGCAGCTTCAGAATACGTTAATGGGTAGATATGAAATCGCGAGGGAAGTTCCTTTGGATACCTTCTTAAACGTAAAATTTGATGATGAAAAATTAGGGTGGAATAAGCCTTTGGAATATCATACGATTAGTGGCGCTTTGCCAGCAGGAAAAATTGATCTTTGGAACGCTTTCGATGACTTAGATGGTCCTCACTTTAATTTATCAGTAGATTTAAATTCTTGTACAGGATGTGGTGCTTGTATCATCGCTTGTCAGGCAGAAAATAATGTACCGGTAGTTGGTAAAGAAGAGGTTAGAATGTCCAGAGATATGTATTGGTTAAGAATTGACCGCTACTATACTACGGAGATGCCGGAAAATGCTGATACGAACAATGATGGTAAATTATCTACCACTGAAACGGTAGATGCAGGTTTGGATGTTCCAGGAATGTACAAATCCCTTATCAAGCCTCATGAGAGTCCAGATGTGATCTTCCAACCAGTAATGTGTCAACACTGTAATCACGCACCATGTGAAACAGTTTGTCCAGTTGCTGCAACTTCCCACGGGAAACAAGGTCAGAATCAAATGGCTTACAACAGATGTATTGGTACTAGATATTGTGCAAACAACTGTCCATACAAAGTAAGAAGATTCAACTGGTTCACTTACAATCTTAATGATAAGTTCGACTTTAATCAAAACAATGATTTAGGAAGGATGGTTTTGAATCCAGATGTAGTGGTAAGAACCAGAGGGGTAATGGAAAAATGTTCTATGTGTATTCAAATGACACAGAACACTATTCTTGAGGCGAAAAAAGATGGACGAGTAATCAAAGATGGAGAATTCTCCACTGCTTGTGTTAATGCGTGTCCTACAGGATCTCTGAAGTTTGGAGATATGAATGACAAAGCCTCTGAGGTTAGAGCATTGTACAGCACCAATAGAAGATACACTTTGCTAGAAGAAATCGGTACCAAGCCAAACGTATTCTACCATACGAAAGTGAGAAATAGAAAAGAAAACATAGTTTAAATAATAAATAGGTAAAAAATGTCAGGACATTACGAAGCTCCGATAAGGGAACCTTTAATTATTGGTCACAAGACTTATCACGATATTTCAGAAGATATCGCAAGACCTATCGAAGAACGAGCCGGAAAACTCTGGTGGGTATCTTTTTGGATCGCATTAGCATTATTCATTTATGGATTTGGCTGTATTGCGTATACCATTGGTACAGGAATCGGTGCATGGGGACTTAACAGAACCAATAACTGGGGATGGGATATTACCAATTTCGTTTGGTGGGTAGGTATTGGTCACGCCGGGACCTTAATTTCTGCGGTACTCTTATTATTTAGACAAAGATGGAGAATGTCTGTTAACCGTTCTGCGGAGGCGATGACCATTTTCGCCGTAGTTCAGGCAGCAATTTTCCCTGTAATTCACATGGGTAGAGTTTGGGTTGGATATTGGGTATTCCCTTTGCCGAATCAGTTTGGTTCACTTTGGACTAACTTTAACTCCCCACTTCTTTGGGATGTATTTGCAATCTCCACGTACTTTTCCGTATCCACTGTATTTTGGTTTATGGGATTGATTCCAGATTTTGCAATGATTAGAGACCGCGCGAAAACTCCATGGACGAGAAGAATATATACATTCTTATCTTTCGGCTGGGGTGGTAAAGCAAAACACTGGCAACGATTTGAAGAATTATCCTTGGTTTTAGCAGGTTTAGCAACTCCACTTGTATTCTCAGTTCACACCACGGTATCCTTTGACTTTGCAACATCTGTTATTAAAGGATGGCACTCCACGATCTATCCACCGTACTTTGTTGCCGGAGCTATTTTCTCTGGATTTGCAATGGTACAAACTTTACTTTTGGTAGCGAGAAAAGTGGCACACTTAGAAGATTATATCACCATGTACCATATTGAAATCATGAATATCGTGATTGTAGTAACAGGTGGAATGGTAACCGTAGCTTATGCTACAGAATATTTCATCGCATGGTATTCTGGTTCTAGATATGAAGATTTTACTTATCTATCGCCAGGTGCCGCAACAGGCCCTTACTGGTGGGCGTTTTGGGCATTGATTATTTGTAACTTGATAGTTCCTGCATTATTCTGGTTCAAAAAAGTTCGAACAAATATTATGGCAACATTCATCATCGCTTTGATTATTAACATTGGGATGTGGTTTGAAAGATTTGATATTATTGTAATTAACATTGCCAGAGATTACTTGCCAAGTTCTTGGACTATGTTTAAACCTTCAATTATTGATGTAGGTGTTTATTTAGGAACAATTGGATTCTTCGGAGTACTCTTCTTATTATATGCTAGAACATTCCCTGTTATTGCACAGGCAGAATTGAAGACGATTTTGAAAATATCCGGTGAAACTTATAAAGCTAAAGAAGAAGAAGATGAGCACCACTAAAAGAATATATGGCATGTATGCCGATGATGATGATTTGTTAGATGGCGTTAGAGCTTTCAATGATAAAGGTATTGCTATTGCAGAAGTCTATACTCCCTTTCCGGTACATGGTTTAGACAAGGCCTTAGGCCTGAGAAAAACTAGGATCTCAGATGCAGCTTTTCTCTATGCAATTTATGGATTAAGTATTGGCTCATTAGTTACATACTACACGATGAATCATGACTGGCCGATGAATATTGGGGGTAAACCTTCCTTTACTTGGGGAGAGAACATGCCGGCATTTGTTGTTCCAATGTTTGAATTAATGGTTTTCTGCGCGGCTCACTTAATGTCCCTTACTTTCTTAGTAAGAAACAAAATGTATCCAGGTTGCCCTCCTCAGAATCCAGATCCTAGAACTACGGATGATAAATTCATGATGGAATTTGTAACAGATGATGTAGAAGCAGTGAAGCAAATCTTAATGGATACCGGAGTTGAAGAAATAACTGTAAAAGATGCTTAAAATGATAAAAGAGATAATTAAAGTCACGGCTATTCTTGGATTCGCAGCAGCTTCCTTAAGCTCTTGCAGCGATGAAAATCCGCCTTTAGTATATTTCCCAGATATGTATTTTCCTGTGGCCTATGATCCATTGGGTAAAGCGAAAGATGCTTATACAGATAGGGAAAATGTTTTGCCAGTATTTGTAAAAAATAATGGTGCTACAGGTTTAGGTCCGGTTAGCGGAAGTGTAGCTCAGAATAAAGATGGTATTGCAGATCAAGCATCTAATGTACCGATGACTCCAGATCAGTACAACTCTGGTTACGATGAATCTAAAGCAACTCTTGTTTCTCCTCTCATTGCTGGCAATCAGGCCAAAGATATGGAGAGAGGCAAAATTTTATATAATCAGGTTTGTGCAGCATGTCACGGAACAGGTGGAGATGGTCAAGGTCCTATCGTAGTAAGCGGTGCCTATGCAGGTGTTCCTAAATATGCAGACCGGGAACTTACGGTTGGTTCAGTTCATTATGTATTAACCAATGGTAGAAATGCAATGGGTTCTTACGCAGGTCAATTAAATCCTGGTGATAGATGGAGAGTCTCTATGTATATTATGAATGCCTTTAAAGGTGGCGCAACTCCAGCAGCTGCTGTAGCCGCAACTACTACGGATGCAGCTCCCACAATGGATGCCGCAGCAGCAACAGTAACCACTAGTCCTAAAAAATAAAAAGTTATAAAACATGTATAGTTTTTCACCGAAATTAAGATTATATTCAATCATACTTATCGTTCTGGGAGTGGTACTATTTGGCGCTGGTTATTTTATGAATCATGCAACAGATGATACTCAGATAGAGCACATGATGGAGGCAGTACATGCCGGCGGAAATGATCTTCCTTCCCATTCTAGTGAATTGATAGGACCACAAGATCAAGAGGCTCACTTAGAGCACGCAAAAATGCAGTTTAAAAACCAGCCGCTAGCTGCAATTCATACTGTTTCTGTGTTTCTTTTCGCATTAAGTTGTTGTGCATTATTTTTCTATGCTATTCAAACCGCATCTCATGCAGGGTGGTCAATCATTATTTTAAGAGTAATGGAAGCGATTGCTTCTTTTATTCCGTGGGCCGGAGCAATTATTATTATTATTATGATCATGAATGTTACCCATTTCGGGCATCTTTTCCACTGGATGGATCCTGAGTTGACGGATAAGTCCAATCCTCATTTTGATCCAATTTTATACGAGAAGAAAACATTCCTAAATATTCCATTCTACATTGTAAGAACGCTGATCTATGTACTTGGAGCTTCATTCTTCGCTTGGAAATTAAAAAGTCTATCCAAAAAAGTGGACGAAACGAAGAGTAGAAGTGTTTATGCAAAATATTACAGCTGGAATGTAGGATACATTGTGTTCTTCGGTTTCTGTTCTGCAGCTTGGGCATGGGATTGGTTAATGTCCATCGATCCACACTGGTATTCTACCATGTACATTTGGTATGCAATGGTAAGTACGCTTGCTTCCTCAATTGCTACTATCATGTTGATCAGTGTTTATTTAAAGAAAAGTGGATATCTTCCTCATTTTAACGACAATCATTTGCATGATCTAGGAGTATTTCTATTTGCTTCTACCATGTTATGGACGTATACTTGGTTCGCACAATTTATGCTTTATTGGTACGCAAACATTCCAGAAGAGGTTAATTACTTCTACGGTAGATTTGAATATTACGGTTGGGCGTTTTGGTTGATCTTAGTTTTAAACTTTGCACTTCCTTTGTCTGTAATGGTAAGTTCAAGCATTAAGAGAAATTATAAAGTGATGTCTACTATGGCAGTAATCATAATTTCTGGTCATTGGTTAGTGTACTACAATATGGTAATGCCTGGAACCGTTGGACCATACTGGCAAAACATTACAGGATTGCTCACTAATGTAGGTGCAGTTTTATTTGGACTTGGTTTATTTGTTTTTGCTGTATTCTCCGCATTAAGTAAATTAAAATTAATTCCAGAAGGAAATCCATTCTTGAAAGAATCAAAAATATATGAATATCCGTTCTAACTGATTAGATTTTCATTCAAATAAATAATCCCGGCTTCATGTCGGGATTATTTTTAAATTTGTATAAACCCTCACCCTATGAAACGAGTGCTATTTCTGATCTGTACATGTCTTATTTTAAGCAGTTGCAAAAAAGATCAAGTAGATGCTACATCTACCCAAACATTGCAATCCAGTATTAATGATATGACTTCCAGTCTTAATACATTGCAACAGGATAAATTCAATGAAGCCCTGTACATTCTCAAAACATTTGGGGTAGAAGCTGAAGGAGATACTAGTGAATTAGCCGAGTTGGGTAAAATGATCGATGGCAAAAAAGTACCGGAAATTTTCCTTTTAGCTGATCAAGTAGCGCAGAAAAATGGAATAGAATGGACGAGTACTGGTCCGCCAACTTTGGGATCTCTTAACATTTTTGAAGATGCACAAGAATCTGACCCGAATGATGTTTCTGCAAGTTCTTTAAGATTTGCCGTAAACACTCCCGCAGCAGATAGTATTTTAGGTCCTAAATCTCTTCAAGTTATTCCACGCTTATTAGATGCAGCTGGAAAAGACCTTGTGTTTTCTGGTGCCGCTTTAGAAGTGGAAATGCAAATTTTCAGTAATGGAAGAAGAATTTCAACATCTAAAAATTTAATGCAGGATAATAAATTTAAAGGATTTACCATCAGGTTCGCCTCTTTGCCGAAAGAAAAAATCGCGGATAATAAAATTGACATCACCATCAATGTAAAAACATCCAAGAAAACCTTAAAAATGTCAAAAATCGGAGTTCCCGTAAATCCGAAAGCTTTGTTAATGCCCGCTGGAAACCCACAAGATAATCCCGCAAATGTGATAATAGATGATCCAGAATTAATTCCCATTGATTCATCACTTCCAGTAGACACTAAGCCAATTACTCCCAGTGGCGACCCTAAATCAAGCGTAAGTAAATTTTTAAATAATCTGAATTCCCAAAATCTAAGAGGCGCCTATGAAACGGCGGATAATCCGAATTGGGGTTCTTTTGAGAACTTTTCTAATCCAACTTCAGGATTTGGAGGTGTAAAAAATGTAACGGTGAAAAACATAGCAACCAATCAAGCAACAGCTAACGCAGCGAGTGTAAATGCGATCTATGATGTAACCGATAAATCTGGAAAAACCACAGCTCTTCAGGTTACGTTTGGTTTAAAGAATGTAAACGGAGATTGGAAAATTGCGAGTTATAAAATTAACTAAAATGACAAAATCAGACCTTGCTCATCAGTTAGAAAATACCATTCAAAATATTCCCGATTTTCCTAAACCTGGTATTCAGTTTAAAGATATCACGCCTATTTTTTTAAACCCGAAACTCTATGAAGAAGTCATTGAAGACCTCGCCAATTTCAGTAGAGGTAAAGTTGATGCAGTTTGCGGCATAGAAAGTCGCGGTTACTTATTTGGAATAGCAATCGCAGTTGCACTGGGAGTTCCTTTTATTCTCATCAGAAAAAAAGGAAAATTGCCGCCACCATTTATTTCAGAAAAATATGATTTAGAATACGGATCCGAAGAGATAGAAATGCGAACCGGCCATCTACAACCAGGACAAAGAATTTTAATTCATGATGATCTTTTAGCCACCGGCGGAACAACCGAAGCAGCAGCGAGACTGGTCAAGAAACAAGGCGCAACTGTAGCGCAGTTTAGTTTCCTCATAGAACTTGAAGAATTGCATGGTGTCGAGCGATTAAACCATTTAGAAGCAGAAGTCTACAGTATTTTAAAGTATTAATCACGATTTATATTTAAAAGATCAGAGCGCAAAAAATTCCATACTTTTAAACGCAAATGTTTTTACAGACATAATTTTGTTTATCGTTCAAAAACAGTTAAATTTGCACTTCAATTTTTACAACTATTATGGCAAAAGATAAACCGCATTCCAACAAAAAAGAGATGGAAGGAAAGGAAACAGTAGAGGTTTTTAAAGACTTAGACAGAGGAGCTCTTGATACCGAAAGATTTTTAGAGAAACATTCTAAAAATTTGATGATTCTTTTTGGAGTCTTGGTATTAGGTGTTTTAGGGTATTTTGCCTACCAACAATTTTATATCGGACCAAAGAATGAAGAAGCAACTCTTAGTTATTTGGCTGCGCAGAAAAATTTGGCAGACGGTAAAGAAGAATTGGCTTTAGGTGGTAAAACTGCTGCAAATCCAGGATATCTTGGGACATTTAATGATTTCTCTGGAACTAAAGTGGGAAAACTTTCTGCCTACAACGCGGGACTTTTAAAATTTAAAGAAGGGAAATACCAAGAAGCTTTTGATTTATTAGATTCATTTTCCTCGGACAATAAAGCTTTAATGGCTTTAAAATATGGAGCCATGGCAGATTGCCAATCCAATCTAAACAAAGCAGATGAAAGTTTAGCGCTCTTGGATCAAGCGATTGGTGCTTCAGATGATCCTTATACCTCTTATTATTTTACCAGAAAAGCTGGATTAGTAGCCTTGGCGTTGAAGAAAAATGCTGAAGCTAAAAAATACTTCTCCTCTATTGACGAAAAGTATCAGGATTATGACAATGGAATGTCTGAATCCTATATTGAAATGGTAAAATACTACTAAAAATAAAAATTTAAAGATGGCAACTGTAAATCTTTCAGATTACAAACCATTAGAAATTAACAATGCCGGTTCATTTAGAATTGGCATTGTTGTTTCCGAATGGAATGATTTCGTAACGTTTAACCTTAGAGACGGAGCTGTAGAAGTTCTGAAAAAAGAAGGGGTTAAAGTAGAGAATATTAAAATCTTTCAAGTTCCGGGTGCTTTTGAATTAAATTTCGCCGCTATGCAATTGTGTAAAGAAGGAATTTATGATGCAGTAATTGCTATAGGTTGCGTAATCAGAGGAGAAACAGCGCATTTTGATTATGTATGTTCTGCCGTAGCACAAGGAATCAAAGATTGCAATATTTTAACCGAAGTTCCTGCCATTTTTTGCCTATTAACAGATGATACGAAAGAACAATCCATTGCCAGAAGCGGTGGAAGTCTAGGTAACAAAGGAATCGAAGCTGGAGTTACGGCTTTGCAAATGATTCAGTTTAAACAAAGTCTTTCTGAAAAGCAGGGTAATATTGGATTTTAATTTCCGAACTTTAGTTTTTTAAAATATACTTCCTTTTTCCGCTAATAATCTTCTACCATGCAAAATACAATTTTTCAGAAGGTAAAGCCCTTTCTCTATTTGGGATTTTTTTACTTGTTGGTTTCATTTGTATTGCGCATCATTTTTATATTTCATCCCATCACCACGGCTTCATTTGATTTTTTTCAAATTGTAGGGATTCTCTTTTTTGGATTAATAACAGATGTTTTGGTTTTTGCCGTGGCAAGTTCTTTTCTCGCAGTTTATTTTTTATTCCTCTCCAATTCAAAATACAAAAAACCGTATGGTTACCTTATTTTCGGCCTCCTTGTAGCTGCTTTTATATATACTGCTTTCGTCCCGGGTAACATCTTTAAACAATATGGAGGCTCTTTCCCAGAAGTAGCGATGATCTTTGTAGGTTTTAAAACTTTTCTTTTTGGATTGATGTTATTTTTGCCTACCCAAAGAATCAAAATTAGAAATGTGCTGTATTTTATCATCCTATTTCTTTATGTACTTCTAATAATTTTCAATGGTGTCAGCGAATATTTTTTCTACAATGAATTTGGTTTAAGGTACAATTTTATAGCGGTTGATTATCTAATCTATACCAATGAAGTAATTGGTAATATCCTAGAAAGCTATCCGATTGTACCACTCTTTACTGCAATTTCTACAGGAACACTTTTAGTAACTTGGTTCATCTACAAGCAAACAAAAGCACAGCTGCTTTCTCTGCCTAATTTTTTCAAAAAGCTTTCCCTGCTCGCAGTTTTTTTGTTATTGTGCACCATTAGTCTTTTTCTAATTCCAAAAATGGATTCGGTAACAACTAAAAATGTTTTCGCTCGAGAAATTCAAGCCAACGGATTTCCGAAATTTTATCACGCTTTTACCAATAATGAACTCGATTATTTTCAGTTCTATCCCACAATTGAAGAAGCTGTAGCAGAGAAAAATTTTCTTAATCAATTTTCCCCGATTGCAATTACCCGTAAAATAACTCCGACCACTCCAGAAATAAAGAAAAATGTCATGCTAATCTCCATTGAAAGTTTGTCTGCAGATTTTCTGGAGCACTACGGCAACACCAAAAAAATAACACCATTCTTAGATAGTTTAGCCGATCAATCATTAATGTTTACCAATCTCTATGCAACAGGCAATCGCACCGTTCGTGGTTTGGAAGCATTAACGCTTTGCATTCCTCCAACTGCGGGAGAAAGCATCATCAAAAGAAAAGAAAATAAAAACGAATTTACCACAGGTAGCGTCTTTAAATCGAAAGGTTATGCGGTAAAATTTCTTTACGGCGGGTACAGCTATTTTGATAATATGGAGGATTTCTACAAAGGAAATGGTTACGAAGTAGTGGATCGCAGCAACTTTAAACCCGAAGAAATTGCCTTTGCAAATGTTTGGGGCGTTTCAGATGAAGATATGGCAAACAAAGCCATTAAAGTGATAAATGCGGAAGCGAATGCAGGAAAACCTTTTTTCAATCATTGGATGACGGTTTCTAATCATCGCCCTTTTACTTATCCAGAGGGTCGTATTGATATTCCTGGAACTGCGAAGTCCCGCGAAGGTGGCGTGAAATACACAGATTATGCGCTGAGAAAGTTTTTTCAAATGGCAAAAAAGGAAACTTGGTATAAAAATACGGTTTTCGTAATCGTGGCTGACCATTGTGCTTCCAGTGCAGGCAAAACCGAATTGCCTTTAGACAAATACAGAATTCCAGGTATGATTTTTTCGGAAGGATTTATTCAGCCTCAAAAGTTTAATCAATTAATGTCGCAAATTGATGTAATGCCATCATTACTAGGATTACTTAATTTCAACTATGAAACTAAATTTTTAGGACAAGACGTGTTCAGTGATCAATTTCAGCCGAAAGCATATATTGCGACGTATCAAGATTTAGGTTTAATCAAAGGGAATAAACTCACCATACTTTCACCAACAAGAAAAATCAAGCAGTACGATTTGGAATTGCAGCCTTCAAATTTAGCCGAAAACTTCAAGTTATTATACACTGAACTTCCAGTCAAAAAGTTAGCGAGTCCCTTGGTAGAAGAATGTATAGCAGCTTACCAAAGTACCAGTTATTGGGTGAAGGGAAAAAAACTGACTCTCTAAATGTACTTTGAATACACTCATTACTTTGAGGTGAAGAATTTTAGCTGATTAAATGTGGTACAAATCTACTTTGGTTGTTGGTGATCAAATTCACACTTTCTCGCATACCAATTCCCGCTGGCTCTTGTCCAATGATCCAACTCCCTACAACAGGATAATTTCCAGCGAAATTTTGAAGATCAAAAAACTGCTGATAAATGTACCCTTCTTTACCATAAATACCGCTGTTTTGCTCAATCGGAATATGATTTTTAAAGAGAGAAATATTTGCACCTTCTCTGGAATAGATAGGCTTTTTAGCGTAGTTAAGAAGATTGCGTGGTTCGAAATAACTTTCCAGCAAATAGGGATGATTCGGAAAAAGCTCCCACAATATTGGTAACATTGCTTTTGAAGAGGCCAATATTTTCCAAGGCGGCTCAATCCACTGTGTTTTAGAACCGTTCTCTACCATTTTTTTTCCAAAATTTTCTTCCAGAATCCATTCGTAGGGATAAAGCTTAAAGATTACGTTGATCAATTCATTGTTTTCATCCACAAACTCTTTAATTTCATCTGCCCATCCGATATCCGAAATTGCAATAAATGACGTTTCCAATCCTGCCTGTGAAGCGCAATCTCTCATGTATTCCACATTTGTGACGTCTTCTATATTTGTTAGAGAGGCGAATCTTACGTAATTACTGCCTAGATAAGGTTTCAAATAGGTCCAGTAGGCAATGAGTTTTTCATGAATAGAATTAAACTGATCTTTATTTGGAAATTTATCTTGCAGCCAAAACCATTGTGCCACGGAGCCTTCAAATAAAGAAGTAGGTGTATCTGCATTAAATTCCAGTAATTTAATTTGGGTCCCGTCAAAGCCTAGATCAAACCTTCCATAAATTGAGGGAAAATCTTTTTCCCAACTTTCAGTGATCGTATTTCGAAACCATTCTGGAATGTGAAATTGATAAAAAAGATTTTTAGAAATTACGTGTTCTACAGCAACTAAATACATTTGCCAAAGTTCCGCCGTTGCTTTCTCCAAATGGTTTATTTCGTTTGGTTCGAACTCATAATAAGCACTTTCATCCCAATAAACATCGTCTACAGAATGATATCCAAAACCAATTTTTTCCAGCTTTTCCTGCCAATTTTTTCTGGGCGAAGTAAGAATTCTTTTCATACCAACTATGAAGATGCACTGAAACCTGTTCTGCCCATTCCGCCACGGATCACATTGCCTTTGTAGGTGTTTTTTCCGATGTTGGACATGGGGGAAATTGAGTTGCTGTAATATCCTCTTTGAAAGCCACTACCGCCACTGAATCCGTATGGTCGAAAAACATGGTAGAGCAAAAGGCCAGTCACAAACCCATGAGACGGGCTGTATTGAGCGGTAGAATCAGATCTCATGTATACTTTTTTTTCAGTATCCCAGGATTTTTCTTCAGGTTTAGTAGTACAGCTTGCCAGTATTCCGGTAACGAAGATCAGTGTGATCTGTTTGCTTTTTTTCATGCTAAAATTATTGTACCGTGATATAAAATTCGTAGTCTTTTTTAATGGTCTTCGAAATTTTAGTACCATTATCATTCACTGAAATAATGGTGTCACCTAAAGTGGGAATCGTGTCTCTCGTAGTTATTTCTTTTGCTAAACTGTTCTTTACCCAGACTTTATGCTTCGTAACTAAAACATCCATAGAATCCGCATTCTCAATGGAAACAACGGTCTCCACAGATCCGTTTTTAGACAGTGATTGTACTGCATCTTCTGGAGATACTTCTTCCGTACAGGAATTAACCAGGAGTAGAATAAATAGAGGAATTGCCAGTCGGCTTATTTTTTGTATCATGGCTTAAAAGTAGAAATTTAGAACGTAAAATACTTCGTTATTTATTAAAATATTTAACTTTACTCCAAAGATACAGGTTTAAACTATTTGTAGAAAAAAAGAACATTAATTTACTTAAAAGCATTTAAAAAATTAGGATATGAAATGGACAAACGATAGAAGTGGCAACGTAGATGATAGGCGTGGAAGTGGCGGCGGTGGCGGAATGCTCGTTGGCGGTGGTTTAGGAACTTTAATTATTGCCGCAATTGTATTTTTTCTGGGCGGTGATCCGTCTGCCATTCTTTCTTCTGGTATGGGCAATTCTTCTGCGCAAACTGAGCAACGTGATCTCTCTGTGGAGGAAGTTAAAGTACGGGAATTCGTTTCAATGATTACAGCAGAAAATGAACAAACCTGGTCAAAGATTTTTCAGGATAATGGCATGCAATATAGTGCGCCAAAAGTGGTCATGTTTGAAAATGTAACGCAATCTGGATGTGGAACTGCGCAAGCAGCAATGGGTCCTTTTTATTGCCCTGCAGATCAAATGGTTTACATGGACATGAGTTTTTTCAAAGAATTAGAGCAACGATTTGGAGCAGAGGTGACAGAATTCTCCATTGCATATGTTATGGCGCACGAAATTGGGCATCATGTACAAACGTTATTAGGAACAACGCAGAAAGTGGATCAGCTTCGAGCAAGTGGTAAATATTCGGAAACGGATATGAATAAAGTTTCTGTCGCCACAGAACTTCAGGCGGATTTTTATGCGGGAGTATGGGCGAGACAAACAGACAATCGGGAAAAGTTTTTGGAACCTGGTGATATCGAATCTGCAATCTCAGCCGCAGAAGCAGTAGGTGATGATAACATTCAGAAAAGATCACAAGGTTATGTGAACCAAGAAGGTTTTACGCACGGAAGCTCAGCTCAAAGAAAAGAGTGGTTCATGAAAGGATATAACACCGGAGATATCAAACAGGGTGATACTTTCAATGCTTTATTGAACTAATTTTAATTTGTTAGATTATACACATCGAAATGATAAGACAAAAAAAAACCGCAATGAATTGCGGTTTTTTTATTTTTCAAGTGAATCTTAGTTTTGATTCATTGTTTTCTCAGCAGAATTAGTAGCTTGTCCAACTCTATCTTGAACTTGAGATGCTACGTCACTTGCTTTTGATTTTATATCGCTACCGAACTTATTGAAATTATCTTTTGCAGTATTGATGGTATCTTTCACCACTTGTTTTTCTTCTGGGGTAGAATTTTTATATTTCCACCATGCTAAAGCTCCTAATCCTAATAAAGCTAATAAACCATTTTTTTTAGTACTCATAATTGTATTTTTAGTTGTTATAAAATTTAATTTGATACCTAACTATTGTAAAAAACGTGCCATAATTTTGAATCAAATTATAAATCTTTGTTAAAATAATTTACACAAAATACGTTATTTATTTGCTCTTTTATAATACGTAATTCCAAAAGGATTATTTCCTACCGTGATTGTGGTACCTGGACTCAATGTGGATGCATTTACAGAATATGTAGTAACCGTATTTGCAGCAGGTCCTGAATGCGTGACAAACATTTTATTTCCCACTTCGTTAAGCACAATATTATGCGGAGTTGGAATTGGTGTATTTAACGGCGACCCATTGCTTGTTCCCGTAGTAGCATTCGCAGAAAAAATCTGAGCACCGGTAATATTGGTCATGAAAATAGAATTTTGATCCGGTGAAGCGAAAATTCCATGCGCTCCTTCATATGCCGTATTTTTAAAGGTGGTCAGGTCATTTCCATTTAAAATATAAAGTTGCCCAGATTGACAAGCAACGTATAACTTATTGGTGCTTGATAGATGAAAAAGATGCGGTTCTTGACCTACGGTAACTTCCCCAGTTTTTTCAAAAGTTTTTATGGAATACATTAAGACACTATCCGGTTGTCCGAAAACTGGATTAAAGGCGGAAACAAACGCTTTTGTACCATCTTTAGTAAGAAAAATATCATGCGGAGTCAAGCCAACATTGATTGTTTTGATGATAGAATTGGTATTTAAATCAAGGACAGAAATTGTTTTATCAATGTCTCCAATAATCCACAGCTGACCTCCATTTGCCCACATGTGAAAGACACCTTTACCAACATTGATGGAGTTTTCCAGCGCTTTTGTGTCAGGATTTATGATATGAACTTTATTCGCTTTTCGGTCACCCACATAAATTTTGTCTTTTGAGGGAACATAAACCACATACATTGGATCCGAACCTGCAATTTCAAGTGTTTTGATGACTTGATTTGTGTTGGTGTCGATAAAACTGATGCTCCCACTTAATCTGTTCGCAACAACTACAATTTCTTCCATTTTTTGGACATCTGGTAATTCATTTTCTTTCCTACAACTTGAAAAAATGAGGCATAGAATCATGATTTTGAGCGTATTTATAAAATATTTTTTTATCATTTTGAAATTTTTATAAAGTTAAATTAATTTTTTATTTGCTTTACCCATTTTTAAATTTTCTACTTTAAGCCAAAAAAAAATCCTGCCAAAAAGACAGGATTTAAATTTCGATGTAAGTACTCTTAACCCAGATATGGATATTTATAATCTTTCGGAGAAACAAAAGTTTCTTTAATACTTCGTACAGAAACCCAACGCAATAAATTCATTTTAGATCCTGCTTTGTCATTAGTTCCAGATGCTCTGGCACCACCAAAAGGTTGTTGACCAACTACAGCTCCGGTTGGTTTATCATTAATGTAGAAATTTCCTGCGGCATTTTCCAAAGCTTTATAGGCTTCTGCAATTGCATAACGATCCTGCGCGAAAATTGCTCCCGTTAAAGAATAAGGAGAAGTTTCATCTACCAATTTTAAAGTTTCTGCCCACTCCTCATCCTTGTAAATATAAACAGAAAGAATCGGTCCGAAAATCTCTTCACAGATTGACTCATATTTTGCATTAGAAGCTAAAATAATGGTTGGTTCAACAAAATATCCTTTGCTGTCATCGCATTTTCCACCAAATAAAATTTCTGCGTCACTGGATTTTTCAGCTCGTTCAATATATCCTTTACATTTATCGAAAGAATTTTTGTCGATCACTGCATTTACAAAATTAGATGGATCTTCTGGGGATCCCATTTTTACGGTTTTTAATTGAGCCGCTAAAACTTTTTTTACATCTTCCCAAAGTGATGCTGGAATGTAAGCTCTGGAAGCTGCAGAACATTTTTGACCTTGGTATTCAAATGCGCCACGAACCATTCCAGTTGCTACAGCTTCTACATTTGCAGAAGGATGAACCATGATGAAATCTTTTCCACCTGTTTCTCCTACAATTCTTGGATACGTTCTGTATTGATGAATATTTTCCCCGATCATTTTCCACATTCCCTGAAATACTTTCGTAGAACCCGTGAAATGAAGACCCGCAAAATCTGGGTGTTTCAAAATCTTTTCCGCAGTATCTTTTCCATCTGCGAAAACCATGTTAATAACTCCCGCCGGTAATCCTGCTTCTGTGAGGATATCCATAATCACTTGTGCGGAATAAATTTGCTTGTCGGAGGGTTTCCAAACCACTACATTTCCCATCATTGCCATACAAGTTGGTAAATTCCCCGCAATTGCAGTAAAATTAAATGGAGTTACGGCAAAACAAAATCCTTCTAACGGACGGTACTCGGAGCGGTTCCAGATTCCCGCATCAGATACAGGTTGTTCGCTATATAAATCGGTCATGAATTCTACATTAAAACGTAGAAAGTCAATAAATTCACAAGATGCATCAATTTCTGCTTGATGCACATTTTTACTCTGACCAATCATAGTAGCTGCATTCAGTCGATCTCTATACGGACCTGCAACTAATTCTGCTGCTTTTAAAAAAATGGCAGCGCGCTGTTCCCACCCTAAATTATTCCATTTTTCTCTGGCTCCAAGCGCTGCTTCTATGGCTGCATCTACGTGAGTCATATCTCCTTTATAGTAAATTCCTAGTTCATGTTGATGATCTTGTGGAGATGTAATTTTGATTTCGTTTTTTGTGCGAACTTCCTTTCCGTTAATAACCATATGAATTTCTACTTTTTCTTTCCACATTTTTTTGTAGGTAGAAATCAATGATTTTACATCTTCAGAACCTGGTTCATAGGTTCTTACGGGTTCGTTTATAGCAAACGGAACTTGCGATATTGCTTTTGACATTTATTAAATTTTTATAGATTTTATGTGATTGTTACAAAGTTAAGGGAATTCACCGAATGCGCCAAAAGGGGGACTTAGTGTTTCACCAAGATTTTTTCGCAAATAATTTTGCTCAGTAGAATTTCTTTCCCCTCAATTAAAATAAGCATTGATTTGTCATATTTCTGAATTTCCTTCACCTCCAATATTTTGCCTAACTGTAACTTTTTTTCAGTGAGGTAGGTTAGAAAATCATCATCCGAGATAGTTACTGAAGTGAAAACAACTTTATTCCCAACGCCACATGTGCTTAATTTTTTTAAATCGAGGGAAATAATATTGCCTTCCTTATCTGGAATCGGTTCGCCATGCGGATCAAATTGGGGATGATTGAGCAACTCATCCATTTTATCAAAAAATTTTTCTGACTTGATGTGTTCTACTTGCTCCGCAATTTCGTGTACATTTTCCCATCCGAAATTCATTTTCTGCACCAAAAACATTTCTGTTAACCGATGTTTTCTAACAATTAAAGCTGCTTCTTTCTGCCCAGAATCTGTTATTTTTAAGGGTTTGTAACTTTCATAGATGACCCATTTTTTATCCGCAAACTTTTTCATCATGTTGTTTACGCTCGGCATTTTTACATGTAAAAATTTACTCAACTCATTGATGGTGACCGTGTTATCTTGTGTCATCAGGTGAAAAATAGCTTTCAAGTAATTTTCTTCGGTAAGGGAAATCATATTGTTAGATTAAATGAATTGCAAATCTAACACTTTTTTGAGGCAAAAAAAACGCAACCGGCAGAATGCGTTTCGTTTTAACAGGTAATTAAATATTATCTATAAAGAAAATTACTAGAGACAGAAGTCCCAAGATCTCATCATGTTTAACACAAAAGTGTTATTTATATCTCATAGAACTACCGCCTTTTGCACCTATTTAAAAAGGGCGTTTTCAACGTATTTTTATTACATTTATCCTCATGAAATACTCTTTTAAGAATGATTATGCAGAAGGAGCTCATCCAAGGGTTTTAGAAGCACTCATCAAAACAAATTTAAGCCAGCAAAATGGATATGGTTTAGACGAATATTCCATTAATGCGAAAAATATCATCAGAGAAAAAATTAATAATCCGCAGTCTAGTGTTGATTTTGTTTCTGGCGGAACGCAAGCCAATTTAATTGCTATTTCTGCTTTTTTACGGCCTCATGAAAGTGTAGTTTCTGCAGAGACAGGACACATTTTAACCAATGAAAGTGGCGCCATTGAAGCAACTGGCCACAAAGTTCATGCGGTAGAAACTGCCAATGGTAAAATTCAACCAAAAGATATTCAGGCCATTATAGACGTGCATCAAAATAAACCTCATCAGGTTAAACAAAAGTTGGTTTATATTTCTAATCCTACAGAATTAGGAACTATTTATTCTAAGGCAGAGGTGAAATCTCTGTTTGAATACTGCCAGAAGAATGATTTATATTTCTTTCTAGATGGAGCCAGATTAGGGCACGCTTTAATGGCAGAGCATAATGATTTGACTTTAGAAGATTTAGCAAAGTACACAGATGCTTTCTATTTAGGAGGAACTAAAAATGGAGCTTTAATTGGCGAAGCCATTATCATCAATAATGAAAAGTTACAAAAAGAATTTGGTTTTCATCTGAAGCAAAAAGGTGCGATGCTTGCGAAAGGCAGGCTACTCGGAATCCAATTTCAAGAATTGATGAAAGATGATTTGTATTTTGAACTGGCAAATCATGCTAATCAACAAGCCATGAAAATAAAATCAGCCTTTGCGGAAAAGGGTTGTGATTTTCTCTCTGAAACATTTACCAATCAAATATTTCCCATTCTGAAGAATTCTCAAATCGAGAAATTAGCTGAAAACTTTGACTTTTATGTATGGAAAAAATTGAATAACGATAAATCCGCTGTGCGTTTAATTACTTCTTGGGCAACCACAAATAAGGTGATTGAACAATTTATCAATGAAATAAAAAATTTAAAATGAAAAAAACGGTAATTATTTTAAGTGTCCTATTGTCGATAGGTGTCGTGGCGCAAAAACAGGAAAAAGATGCTGAAATTTTGGGGTATCTGAATAAAGTGAGCAAAGATTCCCTAAAAGCCAATGTAGTGAAATTAGTGAGTTTTGGAACACGACATACCCTGAGTTCTACTACTGATAATGGAAAAGGAGTTGGAGCCGCAAGGAATTGGGTACTCTCAAAGTTTAAGACCTACGCAAAGAATTCCGACGGAAATATGGAAGTCTATCTCCAAAATAAAGATTTACAGCCAGACGGAAAGAGAATTGATAAAGTCACTAATTTAGGAAATGCTATTGCACTTTTAAAAGGTACCGATCCGAATGACAAAAGAATTATCATTATATCTGGTCATTTGGATTCCAGGATTTCTAATGTGATGAACAATACTGCTTACTCGCCAGGAGCGAATGATGATGGAAGCGGTGTTGCAGCCGTGATTGAAAGTGCAAGAATTTTAAGTACTTCAAAATTTCCAACCACCATCCTTTTTGTGGCGGTAAGCGGCGAAGAGCAAGGGTTATTGGGTGCAAAAATGCTCGCAGATCAAGCTAAAGCAGAAAATTGGTCCATTCAGGCGGTACTCAATAATGATATGATAGGAAATAACAGTTTTGATGCACCAAAAAATGAAGGAACTCCAAAATTGCGAGTTTTCAGTGAAGGTTTGTCCGCCTTTGAAACGGAAAAAACAGCAACCAAAATTAGAAATTTCGGTATGGAGAATGATGGAAATGCGAGACAACTTGCCAGATATGTAAAAGAAATTGGGGAGCGTTATGTGAAGAATATCGACATCAAATTGATATATAGGAACGACCGTTTTCTTCGTGGCGGAGATCATACTCCTTTCGTTATTCAAGGTTTTACTGCGGTTCGCTTAACGGATTACTATGAGAATTACGATCATCAACATCAAGATATCCGCACAGAGAACAATAAAAAATATGGAGATTTAATTGAGTTCATGGACTTTGATTATTTGAAAACCAATACCGCAGTAAACATCGCGGTGATGGCAAACCTTGCAAAATCTACTCCACCGCCCGCAAATGTTTTGATGGATGTAAAAGAATTGTCCAACTCTACAAGACTCATGTGGGAAAAGCCAAGTACAGGAAATATCAAAGGATATAATGTTTTATACAGAGAAACTGACCAATCGACTTGGACCAACAAGATTTTCACAAGAGAGCAAACGTACACTGTTCCTTTGTCAAAAGACAACTATATTTTCGCGGTGCAAAGTGTTTCTGCATCAGGAAATGAAAGTTTACCCGTGATTCCGGGCCTTGCCAGATAAATCAAAATCCGTCGCGATTACTCGGGACGGATTTTCTATTATTATTGAGGCGCGAACGATTTATTCTTCCTCAAATTTCTCTACAATTTTTTGAGATACTCCAGTTTTACTAAAACCACCATCATGGAAAAGATTTTGCATCGTCACTTTTCTCGTTAAATCCGAGAAAAGACTTACACAGTAATTTGCGCAATCTAGTGCATCTGCATTTCCTAGTGGAGACATGCTATCTGCGAAATTAAAGAAACCACTGATTCCTTTTACCCCTGCACCCGCTTTCGTCATCACTGGTGATTGAGAAATGGTATTCACACGTACTTTTCTATCACCCCAGTAATATCCAAAACTTCTCGCAATACTTTCTAGATACGATTTATTATCAGCCATATCACCGTAATTGGGGAATGTTCTTTGTGCGGCTATATAAGTTAAGGCCAAAATGGAACCCCACTCATTCATAATATTTTTATCCCACGCAACTTTCATTACTTTATGGAAAGAAACAGAAGAAACGTCCCATCCTTTTTCCAGAAAATCGTAATTAAGATCGGTGTAAGTTTTTCCTTTTCTAATGTTTACGGACATTCCAATGGAGTGCATGATGAAATCAAGTTTTCCAAATTTTGCTTCCGCTTGCGCAAATAATTTTTCCAGATCTTCCATAGAAGTAGCATCCGCTGCTACCACATCTGAGCCGGTTTTTGCTGCAAGTTGGTCAATTTCGCCCATTCTCATGGCGATCGGAGCGTTGGACAAAATAAATTCTGCACCTTCTTCGTGGCATCTTTCTGCGACTTTCCAGGCAATTGACTGATCGTTTAAGGCGCCGAAAATAATTCCTTTTTTACCTTTTAGTAATCCGTAGGACATAATTAATGTTGTTTATTTAGACAAATTTAAAATTTATATTGTTTAAACCATAAAAAAAGAGAATCATTTTAAATGATTCTCTTTTTATGCGTCCTAAAATGAATTTAGTTCGTCGTTTTTCTTACTTCTGCTTTCGCATCTTCTGACCAGTCTTTCGTTTTTTCCCAAGCGTCAGAAGCAGCGTCTTTGGTGTCTTCCCAAGCATCAGATACATTATCTTTCGCTCTGTCTAACCATCCTTCGTGCGTAGCTTCTTCATCATTTGCACGGGTATCTTTGATGTAATCTTTCGCTCTGTCCGCTAAATCTTCTGCTTTCCATTTTGCTTGATCTACTGCGTTTTCTGCTTTGTTGTAATCCTGATTGTCCATAATAGTATTTTTTTTAATTAATAAATATTGAATGAAAATTATATTTTGATTCGTACTTAGTTGCAATATTTATTCCGAAATATTTTAATAATTTGTTAAATATGTTTTAAAGTTTTGTTAAAATCATAATTAAATGTTTTTTATTTTTGCTAATATGTTTAGAATATGGAAATTAGAAGATGCGGTTGGTGTGAAAAGGATGATTTGTACAGAAAATATCACGATACAGAATGGGGAAAACCAGTTTATGATGATGAAACCCTTTTCGAAATTTTAGTGCTTGAAAGTTTTCAGGCGGGTTTATCTTGGTATACGATTTTGAAGAAAAGAGAAAACTTCAAAGCTGCGTTTGATAATTTTGATCACCAAAAAATTGCAAAATATTATGAAGTGAAAATAGAGGAGTTGATGCAAAATTCCGGAATTATCCGAAATCGATTAAAGATTTTAGCCACCATTAATAACGCGGAGAAGTTTTCAGAAATCCAAAAAGAATTTGGGAGTTTCTCTACCTATATTTGGGGATTCCTTGATGGAAATCCAATTGTTAATCAGCCGCAAACTTCAAATGATGTTCCTGCAACTACAGAAATTTCTAATAAAATTTCGAAAGATTTAAAGAAGAGAGGTTTTAAATTTCTGGGTTCAACTGTGATGTACGCGTTTATGCAAGCAACCGGAATGGTAAATGATCATTTGGTGGATTGCAGTTTTAGGAATTAATTTAAAAAAAAGCGGCTAATTTCTTAACCGCATTTATATAATGATATCTTTTACTTAATAATCCGGTCCAAAACCCATTCGATCATATTTCTTTCCGAAGCAGCATGATCTGCGGAAAACTCGCCTCTTCTTCTGTTCGCAATTACAGAATTTACCGTAATCGCTTTGTGTCCCAATAATTTAGAAAGTCCATAAATCGCCGAAGTTTCCATCTCGAAATTCGTTACTCCTAAATCATTCAAAGTTTCCAAAAACTGATCATCGAGCGCTTTCAACCGAAGCTGTCTTCCTTGTGGCGCATAAAAACCTGGAAAAGTTGCCGTATTTCCGTGGTATTTTGCATCTTTATAATATTCACCCATTTCTTTGGACCAATCCGAAAAATAGAGCATCGGTTTAATTTTTTCGTAGGGAAATTTCGCCATAAAATTTCTGGAGAATTCATTTTCAAACTCATAATCCTGATAAAAATGCAGCAATCCATCAAGACCAACCACATTTTCCGTCACCAACATATTATCTACTTCCACCTCAGGATTCACACTTCCGCAAGTTCCCATCCGGAATAATTCCAGCGCGATGTGATCACTTTTAAATTCTTTATTTTTCAGATCGATATTCACCAAAGCATCCAGTTCGTTCATCACGATGTCGATATTTTCCGTTCCAATTCCAGTGGACATTACCGTAATTCTTTCCCCGCGCAAAGTTCCGGTATGCGTATAAAATTCCCGTTTATTTTTCTTGATTTCTATCTTGTCGAAATATTTAGAAACTTTCGGAACGCGATCCGGATCACCTACCAACATTATTTTTCCCGCGATATCTTCTGGCAATAGATTCAAGTGATAAACACTTCCATCCTCATTAAGCACCAATTCAGATGCAGCTAATTTATTCAGCATAGTATATTTTTTATTTTTAGTATTATTTTTTTTGTAGAGATTTGACTTCGTCGAATGCCACTTTATTATTTTTTTTATTGCAGGCATTTCCGTCTTCCGTTCCCTCCGATTTATATCGGGATCCACTCAATTAGCGCTGCAGATTTTCTTGCTTAAATTCATGTTTTTCTTATTTAAAGGTCTTTCATCGATTCGTCTTTTCCTATCCTCCCACTCGCTTCGTTTTATAACCCATTTCTTTTAAAATCACCATAATTTTATCGCGGTTGTCTCCTTGAATAACTACAATTCCGTCTTTCTCAGAACCGCCAATTCCTAACGTGGTTTTTATTCTTTTTGAAATTTTTTTCAAATCTTCCTCACTTCCTTCGAAGCCTTCAATTAAAGTTACGGGTTTTCCATGTCTGCCTTTCTTTTCAAACTTACAGACAAGTGGTTCTTTCTGTACAAATTTTTCTTCTGGCATTTGAAAATCCTGCTCTTCATGATCAGGAAACATATTTTTTAGTTGATCTCTTAAATCCATTATTCAAAATTAACGATTTTCTGTTTGATAATGCTAAGATTCAAATTCACTTCAATTCAAAATTGCAAGAATATCCATATTGGCTGTAATTGATAAAACTAAACGCTAATATTATCATAAAATAAGAACTTGGTTCGTTTGGTTCCGAACGAAGTTGTAGTTTTGCATTCTAGATTTAATAAATGATAGAAATAGACAAGCAAATTTTTCGAGAAATGGTGAGTTTTTATGGAGATGCTTTCCATTTACCGCCACTTGCTGCAAAGATCTACGCATACCTCATCTTTGATTTTGAGAGAAACGGTGTTTCTTTTGACGAGTTCGTTGAAGTTTTTGCGGCTAGTAAAAGTTCGGTCTCCTCTAATCTTAATCTGCTTTTGAATCTCAATATTATTAAAGATTATAATAAAATTGATGAGCGGAAACGGACCTTCGTGATGAATGAAAAGTACATGAAAATCCGTTTTGAGGAAATTGCCCTCAAAATGGAGAGGGAATTGGCCATCTTAAATAAACTCAAGGATTTCCGGAAACCGGAAACAGTTGAAGAACGAGAAAAATTTTGTTTTTACTGTAAGCTCTTTGAAAAAAATATTTTTACCATTAAAGAAAGTATAAGTCAATTATAAAGAAAGTATTCTTCAAATTCTACCTGAAGCAAAAAATAAAACGAAGTTCATGAAAAAAATTATTCTGCTCTCCTTCTCCATTTTAGCTGTGCTTTCTTGTACAAAGAATGAAGAAAAACCTCCACAAGGTCCAAAAGTAGTGGCTACTGTAATGGTAGAAACCAGAAATGTAACTGGTTATTCTACGTTCCCTGCAAATATTGAAGGTAGGGTTAATAATGATGTACGCGCAAAAATTCAGGGATACATCACCCAAGTTTTGGTAGATGAGGGGCAATATGTTACGAAAGGACAACCTCTTTTTCGACTAGAAACTAACGCATTAAGTCAGTCAGCCAATGCGGCGAAAGCTGGGGTCGGTGCTGCACGATCAAATGTTTCCGCCTCTGATGCAAGTGTGAAAGCTGCACAAGCTGCAGTTGCAGTCGCACAAGTTGAAGTGAATAAATTGAGGCCTTTGGTAGAAAAAAATATCATAAGCAATGTTCAGTTACAAACGGCACAAGCCAATTTAGCCAGAGCACAAGCACAAGTTTCTCAAGCCATCGCAGCGAAGCAGCAAGCAAGTGCTGGAGTGGCACAAGCGCAGGCAAATTTCCAAGGCGTTCAGGCAAACATTAATTATTCTGTGATCCGAGCTCCAATTTCTGGCGTCATTGGTAAAATTAATTATCGAACGGGAAGTTTGGTTGGTCCAGGAGATGCAATGCCAATTTCTACCGTATCAGACACGAGTGAACTTTACGCATATTTTTCCATGAATGAGAAGGAATATTTAGATTTCCTAAAGAATTCTCTGGGCGCTACCATTCCAGAGAAAATTAAAAATATGCCCGCTGTAGAATTGCTTTTGGCAAACGGTGACGTTTATTCAGAGAAAGGTTATGTAAAAGCGGTAACAGGTCAGATTGATGCAGCTACAGGAAGTATTCAGTTTCGAGTTTCTTTTGCTAATCCCAACAAATTGTTGAGTAATGGAAATAGCGGAACCATAAGAATTCCGATTACGTATGATGGAGCTTTGGTATTGCCAGAAAGTGCTACGTATGAGCAGCAAGGTTTGGTTTACGTCTACAAAGTGAAAAAAGATACCGCAATAAGTGATGTAATTTCCGTACTAGACAGAGTCAATAATATGGTGGTCATTAATAAAGGTGTTACCAAAGGTGAAGTGGTCGTTGCTGAAGGTGTTGGTTCTATAAAATCTGGAACTGCTGTTAAGCCGCAGCCTAAAAAATTCGATGATATTATCAACGCCATAAAACCGATTTTCTAAGATGATTAAAAAGTTTATCAATAGACCGGTTTTATCCACCGTAATCTCAATTTTGATTGTGATTATGGGCATATTAGGATTGATTTCCTTACCAGTTACGCAGTATCCAGATATCGCTCCACCTACCGTTAGAATTTCTGCAAATTACACAGGAGCCAATGCGCAAACGGTAATGAACAGTGTCATAATTCCCATAGAAGAACAGGTAAATGGAGTAGAAGGAATGGATTATATTTCCTCTTCTGCCGGGAATAATGGTTCCGCATCTATTCAAATCTTCTTTAAGCAAGGAGTAGATCCAGATATTGCTGCCGTAAATGTTCAAAATCAAGTTCAGCGAGCAATCCCGCTTTTGCCTTCAGAGGTTACACGTTCTGGAGTACAGGTTAATAAGCAACAAACAAGTGCTTTGATGTATTTAAGTTTCTATACGGCTAATCCAAAACTGGATGAAGTTTGGTTGCAAAATTACATGAACATCAATATTATTCCAGCCTTGAAAAGGGTAGATGGAGTTGGAGATGCTCAAGCTTTCGGGGGAAAAAATTACGCCATGAGAATCTGGTTGGATCCAGCAAAAATGGCAGCCTACGGTTTAGAACCATCAGAAGTTTCTGCGGCAATTAATGATCAATCGCGTGAAGCTGCTGCCGGTGCTTTAGGAGAAAATAGCGGAAGTTCTTTTCAATATATTATTACCTACAAAGGAAAATATAATGAAGTAGACGAATTTGAAAATATAATCATCCGTGCTCTTGGTAATGGCGATTATTTGCGGTTAAAAGATGTGGCGGAAATTAAATTAGATGCCCAAAACTACGGCGGAATTGGAGAAAATAATGGTCGAAGAGCCATCAGTATGGGTATTTTTCAAACGCCCGGTTCCAATGCGCAAGACATCATTAAAGACATTAATGTCTTGCTTGCCGAAACGCAAAAAACTTTGCCAGAAGGAGTTGGATACAATATCAATTTTGATACTAATGAATTTTTAGAAGCGTCCATCAATAAGGTGATTATTACTTTATTAGAAGCGTTTGTCCTTGTGTTTTTAGTTGTTTTTCTATTCTTACAGGATTTCAGATCAACATTAATTCCTGCAATTGCAGTACCTGTTTCTATTGTAGGAACATTCTTCTTTTTGAATTTACTCGGTTATTCTATTAATCTTCTCACCTTGTTTGCTTTGGTTTTAGCCATTGGAATTGTGGTGGATGATGCCATTGTGGTTGTAGAAGCGGTACATGCTAAAATGGAAAGTGGAATCACAGATGCCAAAAAAGCCACCGTAGAAGCAATGGACGAAATTACGGGTGCAATTATTTCGATCACTTTAGTAATGGCGGCGGTGTTTATTCCTGTGACCTTTTTAACGGGTCCAACTGGAGTTTTTTACCAGCAGTTTGGTATCACCTTAATCATCGCGATTTTAATTTCTGCCGTAAATGCATTGACTTTGAGCCCCGTGCTTTGTTCCTTATTTTTAAAGCCACCTACGCACCACAGCAAAGAATATTCGAATATGAATTTCATGCAGAAATTCTTCATGAAGTTTAATGCTGGTTTCACTGCAACCACTCGAAGATACGGTAATTCTTTTGCCTTTTTATTGCGTCATAAATGGGTAACCATCATTCTGTTTGCCGCAGCGGGACTTACTTTTTGGTGGGCCAATTCCACTATGCCATCTGGATTTATACCGAAGGAAGATCGTGGAATTTTATTTACAGACGTGCAGTTACCACCGGGAGCCTCCATGGAAAGAACCTACAACGTTTTATCGGACCTCCAGAAAGAAGCAAGAAAAATTCCCGGTGTTATGAATGTGACATTCACAGCGAGTAGAGGTTTTATGTCTGGAAGTGGGTCCAATGTGGGTCAAGCTTTTATTCGACTAAAACCATTTAAGGAACGTGGTAACGAAGAAGGACAAGATATAGAATCAATTACGAAAAAATTGTTTGGATTAACGGGGAAATATCCAGATGCGAAAATTGTCTTCTTCTCTCCACCAAGTGTTCCCGGATTTGGTTCCAGTGATGGTTTTTCTGCCGTTTTATTAGATAAATCGGGAGGAGAAATAACGGAATTGAGTAAAGTAACCCAAGATTTTGTGGCAGCACTTTCACAGAAACCCGAAATTCAATTCGCAAATACTTCTTTCAACACCAATTATCCACAGTTTGAAATGGTGGTGAATGTTCCGCGTGCGAAAGAAAGTGGGATCTCTCTAAATAGTATTTTAAGCACCATGCAAGGATACGTTGGTGGCATTTATGCCTCAGATTTTACGAAATACGGAAAACAGTTTAGGGTGATGATTCAGGCTTTACCTGAAGATCGAACAACGCCAGAAAAATTAAATTCAATTTTTGTGAAAACCGCATCTGGAGCCATGGCTCCGATTTCTCAATTTGTAACTTTGAAAAGAAGTTTTGGACCACAATCTTTAGAACGCTATAACTTATTTACTTCGGTGGGAATCAGTGGTTCAAGTAATCCGGGATTTTCTACGGGTGATGCTATTAAAGCAGTTCAACAAGTAGCAGCTGAAAGTTTACCCGCCAATTATGATGTAGAATTTACGGGATTATCAAAAGAGGAAATGAAGGCTGGAGCGCAAACGTACGTGGTATTTTTATTGAGTTTTCTCTTCATCTACTTTATTTTGGCTGCGCAGTATGAAAGTTATCTATTGCCTTTTTCTGTTATTCTTTCCTTACCATTAGGTGTTGCAGGTGCATTTTTTGGTCAAAGAGTTTTCGGTCTTGAAAACAATATTTATTTCCAAATTGCCATCATCATGCTGATTGGATTATTAGCAAAGAATGCCATTTTGATTGTAGAGTTTGCTTTACAGAGGCGTCATCACGGTGAATCCATTGCTATGTCTGCAATTAATGCGGCGAAGGCACGTTTGAGACCAATTTTAATGACTTCATTTGCTTTTATTTTTGGAATGGTACCCCTTATTTTTGCTAGTGGAATTGGTTCCGTGGGTAACCGATCAATCGGAACGGGTGCAGCAGCAGGATTATTAATCGGAACTATTTTCGGTCTGATGGCGATTCCTGTTTTGTATGTGATCTTCCAATATCTGCAGGAGAAAATTTCACCTTTAAAGGACAAAAGCGTTAATTTATCCGAATAATTAAGGGTAAGAAAAATTAAAAAAATGAATAAATACCTTCCCATAAAACTTTTATCAATCCTTTTTGCGTCTTTCTTTTTGACTTCTTGTATAACCCGTGAAAAATACGAGAGACCAACCGAAGCTATTGATGAAAATCTTTTCCGAACCGATTTACTGCCGCAGGATTCTCTGAGTCTGGCAACGGTTTCTTGGAAGGAGATTTTCACTGATGCCATTTTGCAAAAACATATAACGAAAGCTTTAGAAAATAATTTAGATGTAAGAGTGGCGCTTCAAAACATCAATGCGGCAGATTCTTACTTAAAGCAAAGTAAAGCTGCTTATTTACCTACCCTTTCGGCTGGACCAAATTATACTTTTCAAACCCAATCTCTCAATACGCAAAATGCTCAGCTTTTTGGCGGGCGAGTATACAGAAATCAATTTGATGTGAGTGCAAATGTAGGCTGGGAAGTTGATGTTTGGGGTAAATTAAAAGCTCAGGAAAAAGCCGAATTGGCAAGCTATTTAGGCACCGTTTCTACGCACCAAGCGGTAAAAAGTGATCTGGTAGCTTCTGTAGCATCGGCTTATTATCAACTATTGACTTTTGATGATCAGAAAAGAATTATCAATGAGACCATCACCTTACGGAAGAAAAATTTAGAAACGACTTCTGCTTTAAAAGAAGCTGGAAATCTTACAGAGGTTGCAGTTCAACAAAGTGAAGCTTTGGTTTTTAATGCACAATCAATGTTAATTAGTATTGATGTGCAGATTGCTTTGTTAGAAAATACGATGAGTTTATTGATGGCGGAACCTTCTGGCGATATTGAGCGATCTACCATTTCTGCTCAGCAAATGCCTCTCAGTCTGAAATTGGGTTATCCCGCAAATTTATTGGCAAACCGCCCAGATGTGAAAGCTGCGGAATACCGATTAATGAATGCTTTTGAACTGACCGATGCTGCGCGTGCTAATTTTTATCCAACTTTAAGATTAACAGGAAGTGGCGGAATTACCGCTGGCGAAATAGATCAACTCTTCAATGTTAATTCTCTTTTTGCCAATGTTGTGGCGGGTTTAACGCAGCCCATTTTAAATAAGAGACAAATTAAAACGCAATATGAAGTAAGTATGGCGAATAAAGAAATCGCTTATTTAAACTTTCGCAGATCGATATTGACCGCAGGGAAAGAAGTTTCTGATGCTTTGAAAGTGTATAATTCTCAAGATGGCTTTATCAGTTTAAAAAGGCAGGAAATGGAGGCCTACAAAAACTCGGTAGAATATTCTCAGGAACTGGTGAATTACGGTTTGGCAAATTATCTGGAAGTCATCAATGCGAGTGTGAATCAGCTTAATGCAGAATTGAATATCTCTAATGCAGAATATTCTAAGTTAGATGCCGGAATAGAATTATACCGCGCACTTGGTGGTGGCTGGAGATAAATTCTTTCAAGAATATTTATAAAAAAAACTCTTTCAGAAATGAAAGAGTTTTTTCGTTTTTAAAGTTTTAATTCTTGAAATATCTGTTTCAAAAAGGTCATCTTTTATTTAGAAATAATATGAACATCTCTTTGTGGATAAGGAATATTGAACCCATTTGCGTCCAATGTTCTCTTGGTGGCGCGGTTCACATTCCAAAGTGCTCTTTTGTAATCTTCAGTTTTAGCATAGGCGAACATTGCGAGATTAACACTGTTGTCCCCAAACTCATTAATTTCTACAACATATCCATTTTCTTCTATAATCAAAGGTTCATCTGCAAAAACCTGCAAAAGTAATTTTTGTGCCAACTCAAAATTATCATCGTAACCAATTCCAATTCCAATCGTTACACGACGAACTCCTGTGCTTGAAAAATTTTCTATCGGATTATTAAAAGTACTGCCATTCGGTAAAATAATGGTCCTTTTTTCATAAGTAAGGAGTTTGGTTTGGAGCAAAGTAATTTCTGTTACAAAACCAGATTTTCCTTGTGACTCTATAAAATCTCCTACTTTATAAGGCTTGAAAGAAAGAACTAAAATTCCGCCTGCAAAATTGGCTAAACTGCCCTGTAATGCCAATCCAACTCCAACTGCTAATCCACCCAAAAGTGCAACCAATGAAGTAATTTCCATTCCCGCAGTATTCATCGCGATGAGCACCACCAAAACTTTCATCAAAATTGAAATGACGTCTCCCACCACTTTTTTCAAGGAAATGGTAAGATTTGTTTTGGCCATTTCGTGCCTGATTAATTTTGATATTTTTGAAACAATCCAAAAACCTACAAATATGATTAAGAGCGCCGTTAAGATCTTTACACCGTATGTCGTAACCTTTTCGGCGATCCAATTGATGTTGATATTATCTAAACTAATTTGATTGAAATCCATCTATTTTTGATACTTGATTAATAAATGTTGAACTGTAATTTACGAAAGATTTTTAAAAAATTCCCACATCACAATTCCACCACAAACAGAAACGTTCAAAGAATGTTTCGTTCCCAACTGCGGAATTTCCAGGAAAGTGTCATAATAAGGAAGAGCTTCCTCACTCAATCCATCTACTTCATTACCCAAAACTAAGGCGTATTTCTGGGTTTTATCGATGGTATAATTCGTGATGATCTCTGAATTTGAAGTTTGTTCAATTCCAATGATTTTAAAGGTTTCTGTCTTTAAATTTTGCAAAGCCTCGGTAATATTTTTTTCATAAACCCAATCCACACTTTCGGTTGCACCCAAAGCAGCTTTCTGAATTTCCCGATGTGGCGGTTGCGGCGTAATTCCGCACAGCACAATTTTTTCAATCAAAAATGCATCTGCAGTCCGGAAAATCGCACCCACATTATGCATGCTTCGAACATTATCTAAAACTACAACAAGCGGCGTTTTCTTGGTTTCTTTAAAGGTTTCGACATCAATTCTTCCTAATTCTTCGAGTTTCAGTTTCTTTGTGGATGACATTTTCGTATTTTTGGCAAAACTAAGGTTTTTTAATTCTTAATTTTTTTTTATCTCACACGGATTTCACTGATTTGCACAGATAAAATAATTTTTTTTTGAAAATGCATAAATTGATATTTAAATTGCTATCAATCCGTGTAAATCTGTGAAATCTGTGCGCTATGAAATTTTTGCGGCATAATGAACATATTACCTGATAAAAAAAATGCATAAAAAATATGTATTTTTGTAGTGAGAATAACTTCTAAATGAAAACCATTAAAAGTGAATTACAAAATATCATTACAGGAAATGGAAAAACTGGCGATAAATGCCTTATCAAAAAAGCGCAAGTTTACCTTAGAGTAAATGAAATCCCAGGTGTCAAAAATCCGAAATTCCAGTATCGCAATTAATAAGAAACAAGTGTAATTTAATTCTAAGAAAGAAAATTTACGACGAAAATATATTTCACAAAATGGTATCCTATTTTTTATAGATACCATTTTTTATCTTACAGACAATTTTTATAAACTATAATGGCAAAAGAAAAGAAAGAAACTCCTTTAATGACGCAGTATAACACCATCAAGGCGAAATATCCTGATGCGCTTTTGCTGTTTCGGGTGGGAGATTTCTATGAAACTTTTGGTACGGATGCAATCAGAGCTTCCCAGATTTTAGGAATTGTTCTCACGAAAAGAGCAAATGGAGACGGTCACATCGAACTCGCTGGTTTTCCGCATCATTCCATCGATACTTATTTGCCGAAACTCGTAAGAGCCGGACTTCGTGTCGCGATTTGTGATCAGTTGGAAGATCCAAAAACCGTAAAAGGAATCGTAAAACGTGGCGTCACAGAACTCGTGACTCCTGGAGTAACTTTTAATGAGCAGGTTTTAACATCGAAAAAAAATAATTTTCTCCTTTCTATTCATAAGGAAAAAGAAAAATATGGACTCGCTTTGGTCGATGTTTCCACGGGAGAATTTTTGACTTCAGAAGGGAATTTGGAGCAGTTGCTTCACATTGTCGGAACTTTTGATCCAAGTGAAATTATTTATCAGCGGCGCACCGAACTTCCGAAACAGCTCGGCAATCGCAGTTCTTTTAAATTAGAAGATTGGGCATTTCAGTATAATTATGCTTACGAAAAACTGACGAATCATTTCAAAACAAATTCTTTAAAAGGTTTCGGAATTGAAGATTTAAATCTTGGGATAATTGCAGCCGGAGCAATTTTCGCTTATTTGGTTGAAGATACGCATCACGCCCTTTTACAACATATTACAAAGATTCAGCTCATTCCGAAAGAGGAGTATTTGATGATGGATCATTTTACATTGCGGAATTTAGAAATCGTTTATTCAAGTCATCCGCAGGGAAAATCTTTGCTCGATATCGTTGATAAAACTTCAACTCCGATGGGTGGAAGATTATTGCGCAGAAGATTGATTCTCCCTTTAAAATCGGTAAATGAAATCAACAGAAGATTAGATCTGATCGAGTTTTTTAACAAAGAAGAAAATCTGAAATATGAGATTTTACAGTTGTTAAAATCCATATCTGATCTCGATCGTTTGATGGGAAAGTTGGCTTCGGAAAAAATTTATCCAAAAGAAGTCGGTTATCTTCGGCAGAGTTTGATGAATATTCAGGAAATTAAAAAACTTCTTCATCCTCACGATGAAGTTTTAGCTTGGTTGTCACCTTTGGTCAATGTGGATGAACTCATCGATTATTTAAGGAATTATCTAAATGAGGAACTTCCCGTTAATATTTCAAAAGGGAATGTCATTAAAACTGGCATTTCTGAAGAATTGGATCATTTGCGCGGACTTCAAACGAAAGGAAAAGGTTTTCTAGAGGAAATGTGCGACCGCGAAGTAAAACGCACTGGAATCACGAGTTTGAAAATCAGTTTTAATAATGTTTTTGGCTATTTTATTGAAGTTAGAAATTCCCATAAAGACAAAGTTCCAGACGATTGGATCCGCAAGCAAACCTTGGTGAATGCGGAAAGATACATCACGGAAGAACTGAAAGAATACGAAGAACAAATTCTCGGCGCGGAAGAAAAGATCTCTAAAATTGAACATCAACTCTACCGGAAAGTTTGTGAAAATGTGATGATCTACATCGATCAAATTCAGGATAATTCAAAAATTATCGCCGAGTTAGATTGTGGAGTTGGCTTATCGGAACTTGCTGTTTCTGAAAGTTATACGAAGCCAGTTTTGAATGAAGGTTTTGAAATTGACTTGAAAGAAGCACGACATCCGATCATTGAAAATGCTTTGCCTTTAGGTGAAAAATATATTCCTAATGATTTGTTTTTGTCGAAAGATTCGCAACAAATCATAATGGTTACAGGACCAAATATGGCGGGAAAATCTGCCATTTTAAGACAAACTGCAATTATTTGTTTAATGGCACAGATCGGAAGTTTTGTTCCCGCAAAACATGCAGAGATCGGAGTTTTAGATAAAATTTTTACTCGAGTTGGAGCTTCTGATAATATTTCTTCTGGCGAATCTACTTTCATGGTGGAAATGAACGAAGCTGCGAATATTCTCAATAATATTTCGGAAAGAAGTTTGATTTTATTAGACGAAATCGGTCGCGGAACTTCCACTTATGACGGTGTTTCTATTGCTTGGGCAATCGCGGAATATCTGCATCAACATCCAACTCAACCGAAAACTTTATTCGCCACGCATTATCACGAATTGAATGAAATGACGGTAAATTTCGAAAGGATCAAAAATTTCCACGTTTCTATTCAGGAACATAAAGGGACCATTATTTTTCTGCGGAAATTATTGTCGGGCGGAAGTGAACACAGTTTCGGAATTCACGTCGCGAAGTTGGCTGGAATGCCTGCGAAAGTAGTAAATCGTGCGAACGAAGTCTTGAAAACTTTAGAAAAAAGCCGTTCCCACAGTGGATCCAAAAATTCTGCAAAATCAATCACCGAGGAAAGTCTGCAACTCTCTTTCTTTCAGTTAGACGATCCTGTTTTAGAAAATATCAGAGAAGAATTATTGAAAATCGATATTAATACTTTGACGCCGATTGAAGCATTGATGAAGTTGAATTCGATTAAGAAAATGATTGGGAGATAAAAATGAAAAGGAAAGTTGACCTCTTACAAGTCAATCGTTTTAATTAAATACAATTGATAACGGTAACGTAAAAAGATAACGTACAGGTTCACCATTCACTTTCGCGGGTTCCCAAATATCTTTTATTTTCCGAATACCTTTCTCGACGGCTTCAGAATATTTAATATGTCCAACTCCGATAACATTGGTCATTTTACCATCTTTTTCAATCGTAAAGTAAATCATAGTCGATAATCTCCGGTTACCTTGAGAATTAAAATTAAATAGATTAATTTTTTGAGTAACTTTTGTTCTAAAAGCATTTATTCCGCCGGGAAATTCGGGAAGTGTATCAATAAGTAGCGGGATATCGGACAAATCGATTTTCGTTTTTAGATAGGAATAATTTGATATTTTAGTAACATCAAAAATTTTAGGCTGATTTTCTTGAGCAAAAGCTAACGCTGTACACAAGACAAATACTATTAATATAATTTTCTTCATAAATTTTTAATCTTCAATTACCCGAAATTCTGTAATTCAACCAATCTTCGGTACATTCCTTTTTTATCAAATAATTCCTGGTGAGTCCCCTGTTCCACAATAATCCCCCTTTCCATCACGACAATCCAATCGGCTTTTTGAATGGTTGAAAGTCGATGTGCAATAACCAATGAAGTTCGGTTTTCCATCATTTTTTCTAAAGCATCCTGCACAAATCTTTCACTTTCCGTATCAAGTGCTGAAGTGGCTTCGTCCAAAATCATGATCGGCGGATTTTTTAGAACGGCTCTTGCGATGGAAACTCTTTGTTTTTGTCCACCCGACAATTTATTTCCGTCATCCCCGATATTGGTGTAATATTTTTCTGGCAGTTGATCAATAAATTGATGTGCATTGGCGATTTTTGCGGCTTCCATTACCTCGTTCTCAGTCGCTTCGGGTTTCCCCATTAAAATGTTATTGAAAACAGAATCATTAAATAATACGGATTCCTGTGTTACCATTCCTAGGAGATTTCGGTAATCAGTGACTTTTAAATTCTTAATGTTTTCTCGATCAACTAAAATTTCTCCTTCGGAAACATCATAAAAACGCGTTAGTAAGTTGGCTATCGTTGTTTTGCCAGAGCCAGATTGTCCCACTAAAGCCACGGTTTTTCCCTTTGGAATAATAAGGTTAAAACTTTTCAAAATCACATTGTCTTTGTCATAGAAAAATCCAATATTTTTGAACTCTATCTGGTTTTTTAAAGTGGAAATCGGAACTGGATTTGCAATTTCATCAATCTTCAAATCATAATCTAAAACTTCGGAAACCCGATCTAAACTCGCCATTCCGCCCTGAATATTAGAAATAGCGTTGGATAATTTTTTTGCTGGATCCAAAATCTGGAAAAACATGGCAATAAACACCAAGAACGTCTCTGGCTCCATGGTTTGTTCAGTTAATATCTGAACGCCTGCAAACCAAGTGATGATTAAAATGGTTACAGACCCTAAAAACTCACTCATTGGTGACGCCAATTCCCGTCTTCTACTCATCCCGATGGCATATTTTTGCCAATTGTCTGTGGTGGTATTGAATCTGTTTTTAAGAATTTTGTCCGCGTTAAAAATCTTGATGACTTTAGAGGATTTCAAGGTTTCATCAACTAAGGAAAATAGATTGCCCAATTCTTCTTGTGCCGCAGTGGCTTGCCTTTTTAAGCTTTTTCCTACCCAAGAAATTAACCAGCCCATCACAGGAAAAACGAGCAATGAAAATAAAGTTAATTGTGGCGAAAGAATAAACAGCGTGATTAATGAAGTGATAATCATAAAAGGAGAGTTGATGATATCTACTAAACTTCCCATAATTCCCCCTTCTACACCGCCAATGTCATTAGAAATACGAGACATCATATCCCCTTTTCTTTTTTCTGTAAAGAAAGAAACCGGCAATTTCAAAAATTTATCATACATCGCAGTTCTTAAATCTTTCGTGATTCCTACTCTGTAATTCACCAAAAGATAGGCGCCTAAATAGCGAAATAAATTCCGCAGTAAAAAAGCAAAAGCTGTGATGGAACATAGAATCGCCAAGACTCTCACGGCGCCGTGCTGATCAATTTCTGTCTGAATGCTGTAATATGCCCAGTCTTTCGCATAACCAAAAAAATCGACCAGTCTTCCGGAGTTTACCGGTGGATTGGTGGTGTCTACTTTTTCTACCGTTCCAAACATCAATCCTAAAATCGGCAGCATTGTGGCTACGGAAAATATATTAAGTAGAGAGTACATGATATTGCAAAACATACTCGCAAAAAGATATTTCTGATGAGGTTTTGCGAAGAATAGAATTCTTTGGAATGGTTTCATGTAAGGGAATTAGGGCGCAAAAATACGGAAATTAGATTTGTGGTTTTTTACTTCAGATTTACTTGATCCGTATATTTCGGACTGAAATTTTCGGGAGTTAGTTTCTCAATGGTTTTCCCAAAATTATTGATGATTTGCGTAAGATTTTTAAAATTTACCACCGTGATATCATCGTTTGGCTGGTGGTAATGTTCAGCTGTAGTCATGTCTACGGTGGAAATGGAGTGCGCGATGATGTTTTTCTTTACAAAACTTACATTATCTGAGCGGTAAAATAGTCCTTGGCCTAAATACGGATCAGCATTTATTTTCAAATTATTTACAGCCTTCGCGTTAAATATTTCATCTACATCCGAAAACTCATCACCTGTCATATACACAGCGTTGGGTCCAAATTGAGAAACAGTTGCCATCATTTCAAAATTAAAAAGCGCTGTGATTTTTTGGTATTTGGATTGTAGATTTTGTAAATCTGCGATGGCTTTTGAACCTTTCATGCCTTTTTCTTCTCCATTAAAGGCAATATACAGCAGTGAAAATTCTGAATTTTTTGCTTTAAAGTATTCTCCTAAACCCACTACAGTTGTCACGCCACTTGCATTATCATCCGCGCCGTTGTAAATGTGATCACCTTTGATTTTAGTAGAAGTGATATGATCAAAATGGGCGGTGAATGCTAATGTTTTTTCAGACTTTCCTTTTTGTATGCCACAAACGTTGTACGCCACTTTTCCTTTGTATTGAAAGGGAACCAAGTAAGATTCTCCCACACAGAAATCCAGATTGTTTTCTTTGAATTGTTTGGCAATATAGACAGCGGCAGAATCATTTTCGGGCGTTCCAATTTCTCTACCATTCATTTCATCCGAGGCAAGTGTTGATAAAACCTGGGTAACTTTTGAGAGAGAAATATCTTGACTAAAAATAGAAAGAGAACAGAAAATGGTTAATACCAAAGGGATTTTTTTCATGAATTTTTTTATTAAAGATAAATATTAAATTAGAAGTACATAAAAAAAACAGCTCCAAATTAATGGAACTGTCTCACTCAAAAAAAATCGTTGTACGTTTAGCGGAGTCTGTCTACAGATTTTACGAGCCGCTCATCTTTCGCGATGTAAACATTAGCAATAATCAATGAGACTATAGATAATAAAGGAAAGAGGGGCTCAATACCTTTCTCAGGAAAATTAATTCCTCCAGATAAAGTGAGTAACCAATACGCCAATAAACCGAGCAACAAAGCGTTTATAAAGATGCTGATTTTATTCAGCAGCGATTGTCTTTTGCGGTCTTTGAAACTTAAAATACTTATGAACCCTAAAAAAACGAGAATTACGCAAACTATAGATATAAAAGGAACCGGTCCGAAAAGCGAATAATCTTGTCCAGTGATGAACAAAAATATAGTGCCGATGATCGACAAAAATATCCAAACAGTCTGTATTCTTTGCAACATTTTAATAGAGTTGTAGGGCAAAAATAGGCATAATTTTTTGCATTATTCGAAAATTAGTGTAGATTTGCAGTACAAACGATCTAATATAAGAAAAGTCGCCTGACTTAACTTTCTTACTTACAGTTACTTATAAATCACTTTTTCACATAACAATTTATGTTCAATATTGAAACATTAAGGTCTAAATCGGATTCCGAGTTGGCCAAAATCACGAAGGATTTAGGCGTTAAACTTGCTAAAACGAGCACAGATAACGACAAAATTTTTGCAATTCTAGATTTCCAGGCATCAAACAGTAAAGTCGCGAAAGACTATTACAACACCACGGAAACTCCAGTAACTCCTCCATTAACTCCTGCACCTGCAGTAAAGAAGCCTGCAGCAAAAAAAGCAGCGCCAAGAAAAAAAGTAGAGAAAGCGGTAGAAGTTGCGCCGGAAAATAATGCGGAAACTGATAATGCAGCGGCAATGGTAGAGGAGGCGAATTCTGAAACATTAGTAAAAGAAGATAGTTCACCTAAAGAAGAACAATCTAAAACTTCTGCTGCAGACCAACAAAAGAAACGAAGACAGCGGACCAATGAGCAAGATAATACAGTTGCTTCAGATGCTCAACAAGCATCGAGCTCCGAGATGGAGACTGAAACTGCTACAACTGAGCAGGCTCCAAAGCCTCTAAAGCAAAGTCAAAATACAGCGGAAAGACAAAATACGCCGGAAAGGCAAATTGGGAATCCGAACCCAAATCAAAATCTGAGATCAAACGGAAACCAAAATACTGGTGGAAACCAAAACCAAAACCAAAATAGTAATCCCAATCAGAACGCTAATCCGAACCAGAATAACAACCCGAATCAGCAAAGACCTCAGCATAAAAATCCTAACCAAAATAGAAATCCTAACCAGAACAAGAATAATCAGAATGCTGATCCGCAAGATGAGCCTGCAAAAAAAGAGTTCAACTTTGATGGTTTAGTAACGATTGAAGGGGTGTTAGAAATCTTGCCGGATAACTATGGATTTTTAAGATCCTCAGATTTTTCTTACATCTCTTCCCCAGATGACGTTTATGTTTCTACCAATCAGATTCGGAATTATGCTTTAAAAACGGGAGATACCGTAAGAGGAATTGTGCGTTTGCCGAAAGAAGGAGAGAAATATTTTTCTTTGTTGAAGCCAACAGAAGTGAATGGTAGAGATTTAGAATTTATTAAAGACCGTGTTGCATTTGAGTTTCTGACGCCTTTGTTTCCAGAAGAAAAATTTAATTTGACGGGTGAACATGCTACACTTTCTACGCGAATTGTTGATTTATTTACACCAATTGGTAAAGGACAGCGCGCCATGATTGTAGCACAGCCAAAAACGGGTAAAACCATGTTGTTAAAGGATATTGCGAATTCAATTTCTGCCAATCATCCAGAAGCCTACATGATGATTTTACTGATTGACGAAAGACCAGAAGAGGTTACGGATATGGAAAGAAGTGTAAATGCAGAAGTAATTGCATCTACCTTTGATGAACCTGCGGATAAACACGTGAAAGTGGCAAATTTGGTTTTATCCAAAGCGCAAAGAATGGTAGAATGTGGCCATGATGTGGTTATTTTATTAGACTCTATTACGCGTTTGGCAAGAGCTTACAATACGGTAACGCCAGCTTCCGGTAAGATTTTATCAGGGGGTGTGGATGCCAATGCATTGCATAAACCGAAAAGATTTTTTGGGGCGGCTAGAAATATTGAAGGCGGTGGATCTTTGACGATTATTGCAACCGCATTGATTGATACAGGATCTAAAATGGACGAAGTTATTTTCGAGGAATTTAAAGGAACTGGAAATATGGAACTTCAATTAGATCGAAAAATTGCAAACAAAAGAATTTATCCAGCCATTGATTTGGTATCATCAAGTACCAGAAGAGATGATTTGTTAATGGATGATATAACACAACAGAGAATGTGGATTTTACGTAAATATTTAGCAGATATGAATCCGGTAGAAGCCATGGAATGGGTGAATAAAAACATCAAAGGAACTCGGAATAATGAAGAGTTTTTAATGTCTATGAATAGATAACTTTCTTAATGAAATTTATGAAAACCGCTTGAAAGAGCGGTTTTTTTTATCGTGAAATTTTAAAATTCAGAATAATTAAACCTGATTTATTCCAGTAATTTAGTAATAAAGCAAGCGATTTTTTCTTCTCATCAATGTTAAAGATTTATTAAAGTAACGCGTGATCTTTGGAATTGGGTCGATTAATGAGTAAATTTGGGTATTAACAAAAAAATATTATTATGTTCACACTACCAGAATTAGGATATGCTTTCGATGCTTTAGAGCCAACTATTGATGCGAAAACAATGGAGATTCACCACGGAAAACATCATCAAGGATATGTTGACAATTTAAATAAAGCAGTTGAAGGAACGGATTTAGAAGGAAAATCAATTGAAGAAATATGCAAAACAGGTACAGACAAAGCTGCAGTGAGAAATAATGGTGGTGGTCACTTTAACCATTCCCTTTTCTGGGAAATTTTAACACCAGGCGGAAGCAAAGAACCTGTTGGAAATGTAAAAGCAGCTTTAGAAAACTATGGCGGCTTTGACAAATTTAAAACGGACTTTACAGAAGCGGCAAAAACAAGATTCGGTTCAGGTTGGGCTTGGTTGTGTAAGAAAAGTGACGGCTCAGTAGCTGTTTGTTCTACGCCAAACCAAGATAACCCATTAATGCCCGTTGCGGATTGCGAAGGAAATCCAGTTTTAGGATTAGATGTTTGGGAACATGCTTATTACCTGAATTATCAAAACAGAAGACCAGATTATGTTACTTCTTTCTTTGATGTAATTAACTGGGATAAAGTAGAAGAAAAATTTAATAAGTAAATTTCTATTCGTTAGAAGTGAAGGTTCAGAATTTCTGAACCTTTTTTTTTGTTTATCGCACATCTGATTGGCTTAATCCCTGAAGTCGTAATCCATATTTCCATTGAACAAAAGCAAAGACTTGGTATAATTTATATTCGAAATCAAACCCATAATTTTCTTGCCGGTCATAATCAATGGAGGATTCTATCACATTTCTATGGCGGCCAGAAATATATAATCCGTTCCACTCTGTTACCAGAAAGGAATTTTTGGATTTTAAATAAGATTCGCTATACATGCTTTTTGGTTTTGCAACCGCATTTACGAAATAATCAAACTGAGAATCTATAACCGTCAATTCCCATTCATCTTCTGCATTTTTTTCCGGTTTAATTTCAGATTTTCCTTGGTTTGTTGCAGTATTATTCTGAGGCACACAGCTAATAATAACAAGAGAAACTATTATCACGGCCAATAACTTTTTCATATCAAAAATTTGATTTAAAATTAGGCAAAAATAAAACCGAAATAAATTATTCCGGTTTTTATTGATCGCAAGTATTATCTATTTTCCTAAGTATTCTTTTTGAATTACGGTAAAGGCAGGGAAGTGGTCACTATAACCACTTGTATAATTGTCTCCGTCCCAAGAGCGGAGCGGATAACCCTTCCACTGTCCTTGGTTGTTAATTAAATAAGAAGGTGCATATACTTCTGTGCGATAAACGCTGTAGGTTTTACTTAATTTTTCCGGGGAATATAAATTCTTAGAAACAATGATCTGATCAAAAAGATTTGGAGCATCTCGATATGCTAATGACGCAACTCCCGCTTTATAAAGCTTGGTCATTAGATTATAATAAGGAGTTTTATCTGATAGTTGCGAAGGTTCCCCTACGGCGCCTAAGTATTTCTTTAAACTTGGACTTACAGGATCATCATTAAAATCTCCCATTGCAAACATTTTTGTGGATGGGTCTTCTGCAAGTATTCTATCCATTTCACTTTTTAAAACGGTAGCTGCTGCGATTCTTCTGGGTAAAGATCTAGCTTCACCTCCACTTCTTGACGGCCAGTGATTCATAAAAAATGCAACTTTTTCTCCATCCAAAACGCCTCTTGCAACCAATACATCTCTGGTGTAAGATCTTTTACCTTCATCTCCAAAAATTTTAATTTCTTTGGTATACGTATCGGTTACTTTAAATCTGGCTTTCTGGTAAATGATGGCAATGTCTATCCCACGCGCATCATAAGAATTATAATGAACAATGCCGTAATTGCTTTTCGCTAGCAAAGGTTCTTTTAATAAATCAACAATAACCTGTCTGTTTTCTATCTCAATAAGACCTACAATTACCGGATTGTCATTGGTATATTGTCTGCCTAACTCTGAGATTACTTTTGCGAGGTTTCCCATTTTTTCTTTGTACTTCGCCGGAGTCCAGTTTTTGGAACTGTTTTCTGTGAAATCATCAGCAAGAATTTGGGGGCGAATCACTTTTTTGCCCATCAGTAAATCATTACTCCATTCGCCTTTATATTCTTCTGTTACTTCTAAATATCGTAAGGAATCCAAAGGTACACTACGGTGAAAAGCTGGATTGTGAACGTCTTTTGTACCATCAATATAATCTGCAGAAGGAACTGTGTCCCATAGATTTTCCACATTCATAAATGCTACGGTAGCGCGTTGTACCCGAGTTTGTTGAGAAAAAATAATCCCGAAAGCAAATAGGGCGAAAAGAATAAAATGTTTTTTCATAGGTTGAATACTAAAATTGAAAGGGTAAAAGTACAATTAATTTCTAAAGCTCATTTAAAGGAATGCTAAAAGGTGACAGATATCTTCTTTGATTAATAAATTGACAGAAAGTTAACAGAGATTATGAACAAATGAATGACATTTCGCATAGGAGTGTTAAAAATCTTTAACTTAACAAAAATTAACCTTAAATTTGGCTTCCCTTAACTGTTAGGGACCTAAAAATAATTAGTTATGATAAAAAAATTATCCTTACTCTCATTGTTTACCTTGCTCCCTGCATCTTTTTACTTTGCGCAAACTACGGTTTATGCTTATGTGAAAGATCAGGCTGGAAATCCAATTGAGAATGCGGAGATTGATCTGGGACAGTCTACCGAGAAAGTAAAAGCAGACAAAATCGGATACTTCCAGTTTGTTGATTTACAACCTGGTCATTATTTAATTACCGTTTCTAAGGAAACATTAGAATCTAAGATAATTGAGTTTGATGTAACAGCAGAAGAAAAAAGGAAAGATTTAGGAGTTGTTAAGCTTACACAACCACTAACCGTTAATGCAGGTGTAATGCTCATTGATGATGCCATGAATGATTCTGATGAAGGTGGTTCTATGCAACCTACCGTAGGATTGCTCAGTGCAGGGAGAGACGTTTTCCAAAATGTTTCCGCTTTTGAATTAGGAGCGTATTGGTTTCGCCCGAGAGGAATAGAAAATCGCTTTGAAGACGTACTTTTCAATGGAGTATCAATGTCTAAAAATGATGATGGAAGAATTGACTTCGGAAACTGGGGTGGTCTTAATGATGTAACCAGATATCCATACGAATCCGCAGATAATATTACGCCTTCAGAATATTCTTTCGGAAATTTAGGGGGAGTAGTTTATTATAACACCAGAGCCTCCAGCTACAGAAAACAGACCTCTTTAGCATATTCATTTACGAACAGAAGTTATCTGCACCGTGCGATGGCTACTTATTCTAGTGGTTTGTCCAAAAACGGCTGGGCATTTACATTTTCTGCCAGTAGAAGATGGGCAGATGAAGGAACGATAGAAGGAACTTACTCTGATGCTTATGGCTACTTTGGTGCTATAGAAAAGCAATTTAGCAGCAGACACGCTATTAACTTAACTGCATTTGGTTCACCAACTTACAGAGCGAGTAATGCGCCTAATACCCAAGAAGTTTATGACATTATGGGCAAAGATTACAACTCTTATTGGGGTTGGCAAGATGGGGAAAAAAGAAATTCCAGAATCCGAAAAGTTTTTGAACCAATGTTCATGATAACGGATTATTTAAAATTAGGAAAAAGCAGCAACTGGAATAATACCATTTCTTACCAAACTGGTAGAGACGGTAGAGGAAGATTAGATTGGTTTCATGCCGCAGATCCAAATCCTACGTATTACAGAAAATTACCGAGCTATGGTTTAAATTCGGTAGAAGAGTTTCGCGCACAGTCTCAGATTGATTGGGAATCTCTTTACCAAGCCAATTACATTAACCGATTTAATATGGATGGTTCCGAACGTGGCGCTATTTATACCGTTGTAGAAGACGTTAATAAAGATCAGACCATCAACTTTGCATCGCATTTTGATACCAAATTGCAGAGTAACTGGAAATTAAACTTAAATTTCAACTACCAAAATCTAAAATCAGATAACTTCAGAGAAGTGAAAGATTTATTAGGAGCTTCCTTTGCGAATAACTTGAATGCTTTTGGTAATGATCAGCCTTATGATTTAGATAATCCAGATACTGCGGTTAGAGAAGGAGATCGTACTCAATATTCTTATGATTTAGCGAAAAATCAGTACAGCTTTAATGCTTCTACGGAAGTAGATTTTGCAAAATGGAATGTTGTAGGTTCTGTATTTACTTCTTATGCTGAATCACAAAGAGATGGTAAATTTAGACATCATGCTTATGCAGACAGCAAAGGTAAAGGTGAATTGTTCACATCTTTGGATGCAGGTTTAAAAGGGAAATTGACTTATAAAATTAATGGAAAAAACTTCATCGTTTACAATGGAGCATTCTTCAGTTTAGCCCCAACTTTAAATGAAATTTTCATCAGTCCAAGGGTTACCAACAGAATCACGCCAGAAGTTGATAATCAAATCATTAATTCCAATGACCTTAGTTATATCTTAAGAGGTCAGGTTTTAAAAATTAGATTAAGCGCTTACTTAACAAACATTAGTAACGCAACAGAAATCTCTAGATATTACGCAGATTTAACAGATTCTACTCCAGGATCTACTCCAACAGGTAGTAATAATGGTGACGCCCTTATTGCCGAAGTTTTAACCGGAGTAGATAAAACGTACAAAGGTTTAGAATTAGGGGTGGAAGTGAAAATTACTCCAGCGCTTAGTGCAACAGCAGTGGCGAGTTACGGTGATTATGAATACACAAACAACCCGAATGTTGCTAGTTTTAGTGATGATTTCGGTTATGAAAAAAGAGGAACAGCTTCTATTAAAAATTATAAAGTAGCTGGAACTCCTCAGAAAGCATATTCTGCAGGATTGCGATACAATTCTCCAAAATATTGGTGGTTAGGAGCTTCTGCAAATTATTTGCAAGATCAATACTTAGATTTCTCAGCACTTAATAAAAGCACTAACTTGTACATAAATCCAATTACAGGAGATAATTATCCAGGTGCAACACCCGAAACCATTGCAAGATTAACCGCGCAGAGAAAATTTGACGATCAGTTTATGCTGAATGCAAATGCGGGTAAATCTTTCCGTTTTGGTGACTATAGATTGGGAGTGAGTTTAAGTGTTAATAACATTTTGAACAATAGAGAGTATGTAACAGGTGGATTTGAACAAGGTAGAGCGGTCAATTTCCCAGAAGCACTTGCTGATGCGAATAGAGAAACGCCTTACTTTTCCCCTAAATTATGGTACGATAGAGGAACTACCTTTTTCGCCAATGTTTATTTAAGGTTTTAATTTTTAACAATACATCCCATGAAAAAATATAATTCATTTTTCAAATTTCTATTAGTCGCGTTTGCCGCGCTTGCTACTACAGGCTGTGTGCACGATGACCAATATGATGATCCTACGCTGGATAATTTCCAGTGTCAGGATTTAGTAGCTACAGTATCCATTGCTGAGGTGAAAGCACTTTATAAAGGTACTACATATGTATTCCCAAGTACTTCTACCGCTGTTATGGAAGGATATGTTTCCTCTACCGATGAGTCTGGAAATATTTATAAGACCATATACATTCAAGATAAAGCAGCCAATCCAACTCAAGGATTTACGATCAGTGTAGATGCAGTAAGTACGTACACCAAATATCCACAAGGATCTAAAATTTATGTAAAACTTGCAGATTTAGCTTTGGGAGTTTATGGAGGTTTGGTACAATTAGGAGTGAAAAACAGCACCGTTACCAGCACCAATGGAGTTGCGAGAATCCCAGAAAAGGACGTTCCGAATAAGTTGTTCAGATCTTGTACCATCCGGGAAAATATTATTCCAAGAGTTATTACACTGGCGGAAATGGTTACTGCAAATGACGCATTGTTAGGAGCTTTAATCCAAGTGAATGATGCAGAATTTGACAGAAAAAATTTATGTGGAGCTTTTGCCCCACGAGGTTTTTCTGTTGACCGTCAAATAAATGACCCTACCGCTTCCCTCACTACCAGAGTTGTGAGAAATAGTGGATATGCTACTTTTGCAAACCAAACCCTACCTGCAGGTAAAGGAAAATTCATTGGGATTTACAGTAAGTTTAACGCATCTTATCAAATGTATATCAATAGGATAGAAGATTTAAAAGACATGGTGAACTTCCCAAGAAAAGATGGAATTACTTCTGATCCTTGTATATTTGATCCAAACAGTGGAACCAATAAAACGGTAGCAGAAGTGAAGCAATTATTCAGCGGTTCTTTAACTCAATTTAAAGGGGATTTTATTCTCAAAGGACAAATCACTGCAAATGATGAAACAGGTAATCTTTACAAATACCTCTATCTAGAAGATGCTACAGGTGGAATTAGAATCAACATCAATAAATTAAATCTTTACCAAGATGCCAGATTTAGAGTCGGCAAAGAATTGATCGTTAAACTAAAAGATCTTTACATTGGTAATGTGAACGGCGAGCTTCAAATTGGTCAGCCATTTAATGGCAATGCTGGACAAATTAATGAGTTAGACATTTACAAATTCTTTGTAGGCAGTACTAATCCAAAAACGGCGGTTATACCAACAGAAAGAACGATTGCACAGCTAACCGCTGCAGATGTAGGACGATATGTGAAAATTAAAGGAGTACAGTTTATTGACACAGATCTTTTTAAAACCTACGCTGTAGGAACTTCTACCACCAATTTAACATTGCAAGATTGTTCCAATGATAAAGTATTTTTAAGAACAAGTGGTTTTGCAGATTTCGCGGGAAAAGAAGTTGATGGCGGAAAAGGCGACGTAAATGCAATTGTAAGCATCTTTAATGGTGTTTATCAATTATGGATTCCTTTCCAAAGAGATGCTGATTTTGATAATCCAAGATGTGATGGAACTATTCCAGCGGTTTATACCAGCATTTTCTCCGATGGATTTGAAACCTTGGCAAAATGGACTACAAAAAGCGTTAAAGGTGCTCAGATCTGGGGAACAACCAATTTTGGTAATCCTAGACCAAGTGCATTTATGGATGGTAACCGATTAGAAAATGAAGACTGGCTTATTTCTCCAAAGATTGCTTTAACGGGAATGGCAGATTCTTTCCTTTCTTTTGAAACCGACGGTAGATTCACAGGTAATCCATTAGAAGTATATATCACAGAAAACTATTCTGGAGATCCTACTACTACAACTTGGGTGAAGTTAAATGCTGCCTTAGACACGGATTTAAACAACTATGCAGGCTTTGTAAGTTCTGGTAGAGTGACCTTGAATGCTTATAACAACAAAGAAGTTGTGATCGCCTTTAAGTATACCTCTGTAGTTGGAAGTTCCACCGCATGGGAACTGGATAATGTTGCCGTGAAAGGATCTAAATAAAAGATTTCTATTATATCATAAAAAAAGGACTGCAGGTATTGCAGTCCTTTTTTTTAGCTAGCGGTAAATCAGTGAATGTTTGTTTAGAAATCTAATGAGCGTAGTATTCCTTCGAGCGCGAGTAGTAAATAACGCTGTCAACCATTAACCTTTCATGTTTAAACCCATATAAGATGCGGCACGCTATGGAATTTTGCAAGAATCTCAGTACAAAAAAGACCGCAAATTCTGCAGTCTTCTTTATTTATCTAAAGTAAATTTTTTAAAAACTTACTTCATTAATTTCTTTTCCTCTCTGAAAATTCATGGTTTTTTGACTTCCTTTGTAAGCAACATTCACCAAATTGAACTGTTTCGGAAAAGTGCTGAGTAAAATTGTATTCTTAATTTTAATAGAGTTAATTTCTGTAACACCATTTGCCTCAAAATAAACCCAAACTGATTCTCCGTTTACTTGGCTACCCGTGAAAGTAAGATTTTTCGCACCGCCGTTGATGTAAAGATCAAAATTGTTATTCACATATTTTTTCACTTCTGCCTCGAAACTTGCTGTATTGGGATTGATTTTAATGGCATCTGAAATGTGAGCCGTATTCATTTTAGTGGTAAACTTTAAAGTTTTGCTCCCCTCCATAAAATCTACTTTCGTCATCGAGGAATAGAAATCTGCCGCTGTGAAGCTCATCACAAACAGCAAGCTTAAAATTCCCGTGAACTGTAAAAACTTTTTCATTGTATTTTTTTGTATTAGATTAGGCTCAAATATGGTGCCAATCAGAAGTTTACGTTCACCGTATACTTGTCATAAAATGCTTTGATATGCGCCACTGCATCATCTGCTGTATCTACTATTCTGTAGAGTTTTAAATCTTCTTCGGCAATCATTCCGTTCTCCACAAGAGTGTTTTTAAACCAATCTATTAAACCACTCCAAAATTTGCTTCCTACCAAAACGATGGGGAATTTTCCAATTTTATTGGTTTGGATTAAGGTTAGGGCTTCTGTCAATTCATCCAATGTACCAAATCCACCCGGCATCACAATAAAACCTTGAGAATATTTTGTGAACATTACTTTTCTCACGAAAAAATAATCGAAGTCTAAACTGTAACCTTTATCAATGTAAGGATTAAAATGCTGCTCGAAGGGAAGGTCGATATTTAAACCGATGGATTTACCACCCCCATTTTTTGCGCCCTTATTTCCCGCTTCCATAATTCCCGGTCCACCGCCAGTAATAACTCCAAAACCAATGTCCGTTATTTTTTGTGCAATTTCTGTGGCCAAATCGTAATATTCACTTCCTGGGCTTAATCTAGCCGATCCGAAGATAGAAACACATGGTCCAATTTTCGCCAATTTTTCATATCCATCTACAAATTCTGCCATGATTTTAAAGACCATCCAGCTGTCTTTAGTAATGGTTTCATCCCAGGTTTTTTCTGTAAAGGAACGCTGGACTTTCTGGTCAATTTCAAATTCATCACCCGCCGCAACTTTAGTCGTCCCTTTTCCTCTATTTATCTTTGACATGTTTTTTTCTTATTTAAAATATTGTTCTGCTTCTAACACAGATTCTGGCCTTCCTACATCAATAAATCTTGCATCATGCAGAAAACCTTGAATAGCCTCGGTGTGCATCAAATCCAAGTATTCTTCCATAATAGAAAATTTACCCGTCCTTTTAATTTTATCAAATATTTTGGGATTGATGCAGTGGATTCCACTGAAAGCCAAAGGTTTAAATCCTTTGTTGAATTCTGCCAATCGCTGTTCTCCCGTTTGCACATTAAGCCATCCTCTCAGAACCATTTCCTCATTGAAAAGTAATTTGCGAGAACTCACGCGATCTGATACTGCTAATGTAGCAAAATCTTTCTTTTCTTTATGAAACTTTATGAATTCATTCAGATTTAAATCGGTGAGGATATCTGCATTCAAAATAAGAAAATCCTCCTCGAAGTCCAAAAATTTTCGCGCAAAAACCAATCCGCCGCCCGTTTCTAGCAACTCATTTTTTTCATCAGAGATTTCTACTTTCGTACCGAAATTATCATTCTTCCTTAAAAATTCTACGATTTGCTCCCCGAAATGATGCACATTAATCACGAATTCATTGATGCCAAAACTTTGAAGGTACTTAATATTGCGCTCCAACAAAGGAATTTCATTTACTTGCACCAACGCTTTTGGATGATGCTCTGTGAAAGGTTTTAGTCGAGTTCCTTTACCCGCGGCGAAGATGAGTGCTTTCATTTTGTAGAATAATTTGTGATGACCGAGGATATAAGCAACCTGTTTTATTTAAAAATAGATGTGCTTTACTTTAAAGTCTAATTATTTAGGAATGGTGGTTGAGTTGTGGTTGTTCATCATGGTTGATAGTAACCTCTGCTTCAGGATATTTGTTTTTTACATATTCTGCAATTTTTTCCGCAGAATAAACGGAGCGGTGCTGTCCACCAGTACAGCCGAAATTAATTTGAAGATGCTCAAAACCTCGACCTAAATAATTTTCAATGTTAATGGAAACCAAATTTTTCACGGCTTCCAAAAATTTCGGCATTTCTGTATTCTCCTTCAAAAACTCCTGAACACCGATGTCGCAACCAGTTTGAATTTTAAATTCTTCTAGTCTTCCTGGATTTAAGATTCCCCGGCAATCAAAGGCAAAGCCACCTCCATTTCCCGAATTGTCTTTCGGTATGCCACCTTTTTTGTAGGAAAAACTATGTATTTCTATTTTTAAACTCATTTTCTATAACTATTTTTAAACATTAAGGTATTAAGATTGATTAAGATTAATCTGGTAGAGCTGTGAAATATTCATTCACAAATGGTTTCATCGATTTTGTGATATTATCAGTGAAAAAGTTTATGAGCAGTCCCTGAGGTCTTTGCAGCAATTTCATATAGGTTAATAACTGAGCCTGATGAACCGGTTTTAAATCTTCCACCGTTTTTAATTCTACAATCACCAAATCATTAACGAGTAAATCCAATCTTAATGTTGTTTCAATTAAAAGTCCGTCATACACTATGTCTGCGACTACTTGTTGCTTCACTGAAAAACCATTTCTTTCCAGTTCAAATTTTAAGCATTTTTCATATATACTCTCTAATAACCCAGGGCCGAGATTTTTATGGACTTTTATGGCATAGCCCGTAATATCATAGGAAAGTTGAGTTACTAATTTTTTTGTAACAGCCATAATTACTTCATTTATCTTAATTTCTTAATGGTTAATTATTTAAGCAATTTTTCAATCTTCTCTTTCGTTTCCACGGTCTGCAACTCGCCGATTAATTTCGTCATTTCCGGAAAGTCACTCATTTTATCCCAAGTTTCTGAAAGTTGCACTAAATTTTCTATTCCTTTTTCCAAACTTGCCAAGAAGTGCCTCTTACGCTGAATTAATCCACGGAATCCATACGCCCCTAAAACCTGCAGAAAGCGAATCAACTGAAGCGGCTCTAATGATTCTTTTAAACTGATTTGATCAGCTTCCTTTTCCCAAAGCGAATAATAATAAGTTAGCATTTCTGCTCGGAATTCTGCGGGAAAATTAGCTTTCGCCTGAAAAAGAAAAGAAACTACATCATACATCAAAGGTCCTTTCATGGCAGATTGATAATCGATGAAATGTACTTCGTTATCATCATTCACCATAATATTTCTTGCCTGAAAATCGCGAATCATTAAACCTTGCGGTTGGAGATTTTCGAGGAGGGAAGTTATGATCTTAAACTCTTTCAGCAAAATTGATTTTTGATAGGAAATTTCTAAAACATCGATGATGAAACTTTTAAAATAAAACAAGTCATTGGTGATGGGTAAATCATCATATTTTTCATATTCAAAAGTTTTTGAATAGTCGATTTGATTTATTGTTTGATGCTGAAGGGCAAATAATTTTTCAAGGGTAGCTTGAACTAAAAATTTCACATCGTCAGACAAACCTTCTTTTTCAATTAGATCTGATAAAGTATTCCCGCCCAAAAATTCTTGAGCATAGATTTTTCTGTCATTGGAAATGGCAAAGATTTCGGGGGAATTTAATTTTAGATCAGAAAAAATTTGAGAAAAATAGAAGAAACTTTCGTTTTCCGCAAGATTCTCATTGGAAGTGATGATGTATTTTTGAGTAGAACTTTCTCCTACAAAATTAATTCGGGCAGATCCACTTTGGGCTAAAATTTTAAAATTTTCGGCTTTTTCACCTATGTATTCCTCGAAAAAATGTTGTGCGTCTTCCATAACTATTCTTTCGCAAATATAGGGAAAATAGAATTTTGGAAATTGGTATCTTTACCGCAATGTTTAGCGATTTCAAACCTGTTCTTAAAGTGCTTTTGCGGTTCATCATCTTTTATGTGGTGATGGTTTTGGGCTATCAACTTTATCTTAACGGATATGCCAATTCTGGGTTAGATCCTATCTCAACTTGGGTCGCAGAACAAACCGTTTTTGTACAAGAAGCTTTGGGTTATCCCACTGTATTGGTTCCAGGTAAGCCGGTGGAAGAAACAACATGGTTTTACGTAAGTGAGCAGTATGTTTCTCGCATGGTGGAAGGTTGCAATGTTATTTCAGTCATGATTCTATTTCTGGCATTTATCTTAGCATTTTTTAAAGAAGGCAAAACTTTTGTTTTTGCTGCGGTAGGAATTGTAGTACTGCATATTATGAATGTGTTACGAATTGCGGGACTTAATATTTTACTCGTAGAATTTCCGCAATATTCAAAAATTGGGCATGATTATCTTTTCCCTGCAATCATTTATGGAACTGTGGTGGTTCTTTGGTTAATTTGGATCAAATATTTTGCAATAGAAACGATGGCTGATGAAAATTCTTAACTGGTTTATAGTTGCATTGGGAATATTCGGATTGATCAGCGTGAGAATGCTGGAAGATCAACTCTTTTACGATCCATTTCTCAATTATTTTCATGAGGCCAATAAAAACGCACCGTTTCCGGACTTTATTTGGGGAAAATTAATTTTGAATTATCTCTTTCGTTTTCTCTTGAATCTGATGTTTTCTGCTCTGGTGGTTTATTTTATTTTCAAAAATAAAAGATGGACTGTTCAGGCGATCGTTCTGATGCTTCTTGTTTTCGTCCTTACCTTCAGTCTTTACCTTTACAGCATTTACACCGAATTTGAGATCGGTTATTTATTCTCTTTTTATATGAGGAGATTTGTAATTCAACCTCTCATTTTACTCTTAATTATTCCGCTTTTTTATTACCGAAAGCATCTGCAGATTGTTCCGAAGATTTAAGATTTTGAAGTATGTTTAGGAACCTGCGCAATGTTTTTATCATTCCATTCCACTCTCTTTACGAAAGCCATTTCTCGAACGGGGCAATCAAATATTTCGCAGATTTCGCAGGAAGTTGTTTTGCAGTCATCCAGATGGAAATTAAACTCAATGACGCGATCAGTATTGCTCCCAATTAACTTATACATTTCCTCCATTTCCCGGTGTGCTTCCCGAAGTTCTAAATACCATGGCAAAGTCAAATGTGCGTCAATATGAAGTCCGCTGCCATGTTGCTGAATCCGCATTTTGTGCAAATCAATCCAAACAGGTTTTCGGTTTTCATTTAAAAAACAGGCTAATTTGGAGAGCATTCCAATGTCTGCTTCATCCATAATTCCGCTCAGCGCTTTTCGGATAATTTTATACCCTACGATCATAATATATCCACCGAAAAGAAGCGCAACTGCCGCATCAATCCAGTATAAATTTGTAAAATAGACCAGAATTAAACTGATTACAACTCCAAGAGTAGTTAAGGTATCACTTTGCAAATGTTTCCCGGAACTTTGTAAAACCAAAGAATTTTCCTTGATCCCTTTTTGATAAGAAATATAACCTAACAAATAATTAATTGCCGCCGTGATGGCGATGATGATCATTCCCCAATCTAATTGTTTCGGGATATTGCCTTGGAGGAGAGAGTTTACAGATTGTGCAATGATGATTACTCCCGCAAAAATAATAAGGGCTCCTTCTATTCCAGAGGTTACAAATTCTACTTTTCCGTGGCCATAAGGATGTTCCCGATCTCGTGGTTTAGCCGCAAGATAAAGAGAATAAAGTCCCATAAAGGCTGCGATAATATTCACGATACTTTCCATAGCATCCGAGAAAACTGCATCTGAATTGGTTAGATTCCAGGCAATTAATTTGGCTACAAAAAGAATGATACCAATAACGGCAACCCATCTCTGAAAGGTGAAATTATTTTGTGAAGAAGAAGGTTGGTCAGTCATTGAGTTTTACTTAGGAGCGTAAAAATGTTTGAAAGGTCTAAGGATAAAAAAATGCTCACTTTTTGTGAGCATTACTTTTAAACTAAATTATTTTTATAGAGATATTCTGCGATCTGAACCGCGTTTGTAGCGGCACCTTTTCGGAGATTATCTGCTACAATCCACATATTCATGGTGTTCGGTTGGGAACGATCCCGTCTTATTCTGCCAACAAAGACATCATCTTTACCTTCTGCATAAAGTGGCATGGGATATTCACTATTCTGCACATTATCTTTCACGGTAATGCCCGGAGTTTCTGCTAAAAGTTTTCGAACTTCATCCAAGTCAAAATCATTTTCAAATTCCAGGTTCACGCTTTCAGAATGTCCACCTTGTACGGGAACACGTACTGCAGTTGCGGTAATGCTGAAAGAATCATCTCCCAAAATTTTCTTGGGTTCCGTCATGAGTTTTATTTCTTCTTTGGTGTAATCATCCTCAGAAAAAACATCACACTGCGGCAGAGCGTTTTTGAAGATTTCATAAGGATAAACCTTTGCCACAGATTGATCTCCGGCAATTTCTGCATTGAGTTGATCTACCGCATTTTTGCCCGTTCCCGTTACGGATTGATACGTAGAAACGATGGCTCGTTTTAATTTATATTTTTGATGAAGCGGATTTAACACCATCACCAACTGAATGGTAGAACAGTTTGGATTGGCAATAATCTTATCTTCTTTTGTCAATAAAGAAGCATTGATTTCTGGCACCACCAATTGATGCTCCGATTTCATGCGAAAGGCAGAAGAGTTATCAATAACGGTAGTTCCCACAGCTGCAAATTGAGGCGCAAATTCCAAAGAAATATCACCACCTGCAGAAAACAAAGCGATTTGTGGCTCTTTAGAAATGGCCGTTTCCATGGAAACAATTGCGATTTCTTCGCCTTTAAATATGATTTTTTTGCCAACGGAATTTGCGGAAGCCACAGGTATCAATTCAGTCACGGGAAAATTTCTTTCTTCCAAGACTTTCAGCATGACCTGACCCACCATTCCTGTTGCTCCTACTACTGCAATTTTCATTCAGAATATCTTTGATTAAAAAAGTTTATGCGAAAAGTGAAGGAAAAACTCTAGTCCAAGGGAATGCATAGGCAAACAAAGCAAATGCAACAACGCCCATGATTACAATTTTCATAGCTAAAGTTTCATGAGATTTCATGTATTTATTAATGATGGTCATCAATACTACGCCAATTAACATGGATACCGGATGCTCCACATAAGAAAATCTTGCCGCTGCATTACTCATTAAAGTTCCTGTTTCCAAAGCGCCTTTTAATCCTGGAGAGAAAATAAGCATGGCAACACCTACTAATAATTGAACATGAAATAAAATCATGGTTACCAATGTAGAAACTCTTAATAATTTTGATATTTTCCCGGAGAAACCGAACATGGTAGCAATTAATGCAATGACGAAAATGATGCCCGCAAGCAGAATTAAGTAAGCAAATCCTTTGTGTGCCTCGGTGATAATGTTAAATGTATCCATAGTAATTTTTATTAATGGCAAAGATAAAAAAAATCCTGATGTAACCTGTGTTGCAGGCCTTTCCTTTTCTGCATATTTGACAAAAAAACTGCCCTACAAAATTAATTGTAGGGCAGTTTTAATATTAAAGAGAAATACTAGAAAGCATATTTAAATCCTAACATAGCACTCCATGTAGTAAATCTTGAACTTGCTGGTCTGGTTGGACTAGAAATTAGATTTGCACCATCTCGAAGCATTGTGAAGCTTGGATCTGGAGAAACACTACCTGATCTTCCTAAAATAGCTGCTCCGTTCGAACTTACGTTATTATCCTGGATTCCCCATTCTGAGTTTAGCATGTTTCCGAAGTTCAATACATCTAATGTAATCTGAACTTTGTCTCCTTTCTGAACCATATCCGTAAATAAGTTCTGCGTTAATCTTACATCTACACGGTTTAACCATGGCAATAAGAACTCATTACGTGGAACAATTTGACCTCTGTATTTTTCTAATCCGTTTTCAGAAACAAATTGGTCAAATGCTGCTTGCTGCTGTTGTGCAGTAAACAAAGTATTAGTTCCCTGTCTGATGTCTACGAATTTTACACCTTCTGCTACCGTTGGAATATACATTAAATCATTCGCGATTCCATCACCATTTACGTCATTAGAATAGTAGTAAGAGAATCTTCCTTGGTTAGAACCTGAATAATAAACACCTAAAGTAGTGTTTGCTAAAGTATAGGTTACATTCGCTACAACTCTGTGTGGCGTAGCAAAGTTAGAGATGTTCAGATTTTGCTCATTCGGAGAGTTGATTGTTGGTGAACCTCCCCAAGCTGAACTTGCACTAGATCCAGCATTTGCAGAAATCTCTTTTGCTTCAGAATACGTGTAGAACGCAGATCCAGATAGACCTTTCCATGTTCTCATGGTAGTTCCGAAAGTTGCAGAGAACGCTGTTCCTTTAATATCAGTATTTGTTAAAACAGTTGCATTGTTTGCTCCAATCGCATTGTTGTATTGGTAAGATGCTGCAGTTGGATAATAATCACGGTCTGCATAAGTCATTTTCTGCGTTGCTGCTTTTCTATTTACACCATATTGGAAGATTGCGTTTACATCTTTGGTATAAAGAATATCAGTAGTTAAAGTGAATACAGAGTTCGGAACTTTGTAGTCTGCACCAAAACTAGATCTCCATACAGATGGCATTTTAAAATCTTGATCAACTAATGCAAAAGAAGATGGTGGACCTGCTTTTGGGCTGTTAATGAAAACGTTTTCAGCTCCTGCTGGAACATTATTTACATAATAGTAAATGTCTTGCGGTTGGAATCTAATATTTCCGATCCAAGGTGCCACTTGAGCGTAAGAACCTGGTTCAACTGTATTTTGTAATACCCCTGCATTTGTTGGCATGTTTGTTAACCATACAAAAGGAACACGTCCTGTAAATACTCCAGTTCCACCACGTAGGGTTAAACTTCTGTCTCCTAAGACGTCATAGTTAAATCCTAAACGTGGAGAAAGCATTACTTTAGATTTTGGCCATTCACCAGAAGTATAATTTTTTGGATTACCATTTTTATCTAACAAAGTTAATGCATCAATAGCAGGATTAGCCGTAAGATCATTTAAGTAAGTAGGTAATTCTGCTCTTAAACCAATTGTTACGTTAAAGTTATTGGTTAAGGTAATTCTATCTTGCAAATAAGCAGAAGCTAAACCAAAGTTTACTCTAGAATAAGTGTCTTGGTTAGCATAAGGATAAGTAAGACCAAACATAATTGGTGCAACCTCAGCAGATGTTCCTGTTTTCAAGAAATCCGCTACAGAAGCATATCTGTAATATCCAGTCCCCATACGCGTGAAGGAATTACCAAATTTTTGTACTTCATACGCAACACCTGCTGTAAAGTTATTTTTACCAGTAGTATACGTTAAGTTATTGGTGATAGAGAAGTTATCATTAATAACATCATTAAGGTAAGAGAATAATTCTGTACCGAAACTGATGTAATTTCCACCACTAGCAGATCCATCCCAGATATCAACAAAAGGGAAAAGAGTGTCTGATGGTGTAGTTCTAGTATCCTGTATTTTGGAATACGTGAATAATAATTTGTTAGAAATAGCAGAATTGAAAGTTGAGTTTAATTCAGCTGTTAAGGACTGTACTTTATTTTCAAAAGCATAGTTTCCATTTTCAAAAGTCATTGCTCTATCACTTACACGGTTCCAAGCAGAACGTGGTTGTGGACCAGAGCTACCGTTAGCAACTTGCTGAGAATTTCCTTGTAAGATGTTATATCTCACCGCAAATTTATGCTTATCATTAATGTTCCAGTCTAAACGAGCTAAGAATTTATCACCTTGTTGTTCCGCTTCATTTGCGTAACCTTGATATCGACCTGGATCGTAACCCCATCTGTTTCTCAAGTGATTTTGAACAGCGATTAGATCAGATTCTCTAACTCTTGAGATATTATTTGCGGGATCTGCAATTCCATTTTGAGAAGCTTTCCAAAGATTTGCACCAGAAGCATTTGCTCCAGTAGCAGTTTCTCTTTCTGCACTTACAAAGAAGAATAATTTATTTTGAAGAATTGGCCCACCGATTGTGAAACCATTGGTAACTTTAGCTCCAGAGACTCTCTCAATTTCTTCACCGTTAATTTTCCATCCGTTTAATTCTTTACCATTGTAGTAACCGTATAGGGAACCGTGGAATTTATTAGTACCAGATTTAGTAATGGCGTTAATCCCTGCACCAGTAAAACCAGATTGGGTAACGTCAAAAGGTGCAATATTTACAGAGATTTCTTGAATCGCATCTAGGGAAATTGGCTGAGAGCTTCCTCCTGGAATTGGATTTCCACTTAAACCAAAACCGTTATTAAAGTTAGCACCATCAATCTGCAAGTTATTATATCTTGCATCTCTACCTGCGAAGGAATTTCCGTTCGCTTGTGGTGTTAATCTTGTAAATTCAGTTATACTTCTACTAGATTGTGGAAGTTCTTGAATTAATTTTTGACCTACATTCGTTGCAGCTCCTGTTTTGTTAACATTTCTCCCATTAGCTGCAGTAATTACAACTTCTGCAATGTTAGCAGTTTTTTCACCTACAACTGGATTTAACACAAAAGGTTGTCCCAATTCTAAATAAACATCATCATAGATAAGTGGTTGATCACTTCCAGAGGTAATTACTACTCGGTAAGGTCCACCAACTCGCATATTCGCTAAGTTAAAGGCTCCTGCAGAGTTTGCTGTGGCAGAGTAAATAGTTCCAGAAGGTAAGTGAGTTGCAACGATTGTTGCACCAGATTTTTTCGTACCATCAGTAGTAGTTACCGTACCAGACATGTTGCTTGTAGTAACCTGTGCATGAACAGTGCCGTAGCCTGCAAATGCCAAAGCCGCAATAAGAACTGTTTTCTTTAAGGGATTAAAATTCATTTTTGTTGATTTTTGATTACTTCTAGTGTTAAATTTTTGCAAAAATATTCAAAAAAAATGGAACTATTATTAATTAAATGTTAATTTTTAAAGTTTTCTTAAAATTCGACATATTAAGTTGAAGGTAAATCATTTAGGACACTTAATGTATCATTACATTCTCACAGTGACATTGCGTAATAATTTACTTTTTGCATATTAAATTATACATTCCATAATTTATTTTATTGCTTTTAAACTCAAATCGATGTTCGCAGCAGAGTGGGTAAGTGCGCCTGCAGATATATAATCCACCCCTGTTTTTGCAATATCTTTTAGCATTTCTCTCGTAATTCCACCAGAAGCTTCGGTCTCACATTTTCCATTTACCAATTTCACCGCTCTTTTCATGGTTTGTGTATCCATATTATCCAGCATAATTCGATCTACACACGCTTCTAAAGCTTCTTCAACTTCTTCTAAATTTCTGGTTTCCACCTCTATTTTTAAAGGTTTCTTCAATTTTTTATTGTACGCTTTCGCCATTCCTACTGCATTCGTAATGCTTCCATTGTAGTCAATATGATTGTCTTTTAACATAATCATATCATAAAGACCATATCTGTGGTTGGTTCCACCTCCAATTGCAACCGCCCATTTTTCGCAGATTCTGAAATTTGGCGTGGTCTTTCTGGTATCTAGGATCTTTGTTTTAGTTCCCAGTAAACGGGAATCCCAATCATGTGTTAAAGTGGCTATTCCGCTCATTCTCTGCATGCAATTTAAAACCAATCTTTCTGTGGAAAGAATTGATCTTGCGCTACCGGTAACGTAAAAAGCAATATCTCCAACTTTTGCAGAATCGCCATCATTGAGAAGAATTTCTACCTTTAAATTTTTATCAAAAGTTTTAAAAATATATTCTGCCATTTCAACTCCGGCCAAAATGCAGTCTTCTTTCACCAAAAGTTTGGCTTTTTGCTGTAAATTTTTTGGAATGGTAGAAAGGGTAGAATGATCTCCATCTTGAATATCTTCCGCTAATGCATTGGTGACAAAGGTTTTTAAGGCTGATTTAGTGACGTATGCTGGTTTTTTCATTTCAATATATTTCGAAACTTTTTTAAGTTTCAATTTTAGTTAATGGGTTGTTGCTATCTTTTTTTCATTTCTGGACCATTCACTCCACGAACCGATGTACAGATTTGGGATTTTAAATCCAGCGTAATCCAACGCCAATAGAGTATGACACGCCGTAACACCAGATCCACAATGAATGGCAATTTTTTCTGAGGGTATATTTTTTAAAACTTCAGCATATTTTTGATGAAGGATTTTTGGGTCTTTAAAAGTACCATCTTCATTCAGATTTTCTTTAAAGGGAATGTTGATTGCGCCCGGAACATGTCCTGCAATTTCATCTATCGGCTCTGATTTTCCCTCATATCGGTCTTTTTCTCTTACATCAATGACCACAAAATCAGGATTTCCAGCATGTTCTGCAATGAAATTAATATCGACCAAGGGTAGTTTCCATTCTTTTAAACTAAGTTTTTCTAACTTTTTCGCATCGGAAATTTTAAGTTCGAGGGATAAACCTTTTGCTTTTGCACTCTGAAAACCACCGTCTAAAACCTGAACATTTTCAATTCCTGCTGATCGTAGCATCCACCAAAATCTTGCAGCAGCATTGGCGGCATTTTTATCATCATAAACAATGACATGAGAATTTTCCGCAATTCCCAAACGTTGCAAAAGAGCCGCGAATTTTTCTAAACTCGGTAGCGGATGTCTTCCGCCATTTTTTGCGTTTTCTGGAATGTCTGCCAAGTCTTTATTTAAATCAACATACAAAGCATTCTCCAAATGTTCTTTTTGATAATTTTCAAAAGCAGCATCACCACTTCCAGCGTCAATGATGACAAGGTTTTCGTTATTTAAATCTTGCAATTCTTCTGCGGAAATGATAGGAGAAATTTTCATATTTATTTAATTTTAGAGTAATTCTTGCAGTCCTTCTTAAGCGGATCCCGAATTAAAATCAGGAGGGAACGGAAGGCGGATTAAGCTGCCCAAATAAAAGTATTTAATTTACACCAAATCTTTATTGAAAAAAGCTCCTTTATTTTCTTTCATCAAAAGGGATTGCTTAATTATTAAATAAGAGATATTCGTCAAATTCCGAAGTTCCGAAAGTTTGGGTGACAAGATAGAATAGCTATACAATTCATTCACTGCTTCGAAAATTTCTTGTTGCTTTTTCTTGGCCAAAAGCAATCTGTCCTGGGTTCGAACAATACTTACCAAATCGCTCATCATTTCTTGCAGCTGTCTTCTTAGATAAGAAACCATCACCATTTCGTCCATCATTTTCATGCCGGCTTCATTCCATTCTGGGATTGCTTTTAAATCATCGAAATTGAAATCATTTATTTTTAAAAGTTCTACCGTTTTTAAAGCAGCGTTATGTCCAAAGACCATTCCTTCTAATAAAGAATTGGAAGCCAAACGATTAGCGCCGTGCAAACCTGAATTGGTACATTCCCCAACTGCAAAAAGATTTTTGATGGAACTTTGACCGCTCATATCAGTTTCAATTCCACCCATTAAATAGTGACAGGCTGGAACCACGGGAATAAGCTGTTTGAAAGGGTCTATTCCTTCGTCTAAACATTTTTGGTAGATATTCGGAAAATGGTCCACGAATTTCTCATGATCCATATCTCGGCAATCTAATCCAACATAATCATCACCAGAAATTTTGAGCTCACTGTCAATGGCTCGTGCCACGATATCGCGGGAGGCTAATTCTTCGCGTTCATCATATTTATGCATGAACTTTCCACCGTCTTTCGTTCTGATTTTCGCGCCATCTCCACGAACCGCTTCTGAAATTAAAAATAACATTCCATCTCGCTTCGAATACAAAGCGGTGGGATGAAACTGATAATATTGCATGTTGGAAATTTTTCCGCGTGCTCTGTGCACGAAGGCAATTCCATCACCCGTTGCGATAATCGGATTGGTGGTATTTTTATAGACATGTCCAGCGCCACCGGTGGCGACCAAAGTGATTTTTGCCGTAATTTTCTTTATTCTTTTCGTTTTTTCATCTAAAACATATGCGCCATAGCAATCAATTTTATTGAGGTCAAAAACTTTATCTGGCACATGATGCTGCGTAATTAAATCCACCACGTAATGGTGCGCCATCATTTCTATCTTAGGCGATTTATTCACGGTTTCTAATAAAGCGCGTTCTATTTCTTGGCCTGTAATATCTTTGTGATGAACAATTCTGTTTTCTGTGTGTCCACCTTCTCTGCCTAAGCTTAAATGTCCATCTTTTTGGTCGAATTGAGTTCCCCATTCCACGAGTTCTTTAAATCTTTCGGGACCTTCTTCGATGACCATTTTCACCACGTCAAGATTGTTTTCCCCGTCGCCGGCTCTCATGGTATCGTCGATGTGTTTTTGGAAACTGTCTCTATCAAAGTCTGTTACTACAGATAAACCGCCTTGCGCATATTTGGTGTTGCTTTCGTCTTCATCGGCTTTCGTTACGATAATGATTTTGGCTTCGGGCATTCTTTCGGAAATTTTTATCGCATATGAAAGACCAGAGATTCCTGATCCGATGACGAGTACGTCTGCTTTTATCATTGATTATTAAGGTTTAGGATAATTTTCAGGATTTTGCTGTGCAAAGCGAACTCCGTGAACAATCACAATTTTTTTAGTACTAATAGTAAAATGTATAATAAATGGGAAATTTTTGATTTTTCAAAGACGTATTTCATCATAACGAACTTGAAAAAATGGAATATTTTCTAACTGTAATGCGCTTTCTTCAAAATTTCTAATGAATTTGTTTCCCAACTCAAAAGATATATCGCGATTATATTCTAATGCAATATCAAAATCTTCAAAATCTTTCTCCGAAAACTCAACGGTAACATTATAGATATTTTTCTCTAATTTCTCTCCATTTTTTAAATTCCGTCGGATTGGTATTTTTTACTCTTTCGCGCATCAATTCTTTTTCTTCTTCAGAAATAAAAAATTCATCTTGGTTTATTGGAAAAATAATAATCTCAACTTTGTCTGCATTAAAATTTTCGGGCAATTCTATATTTATTTTGTGGTTTTTTACTTCCACTATTTGTCTTATAACATTCATGACTTATTATTTTACATCTCAAATTTACTCAAAAATTTTAAATGAATTTAAAGAGCTTATCATTCGGTTTTCGCACTTTTTTTAGATTTTGAAATTCATCATCCTGAGACCGATAACCGATTGCCAAAGTGACCGATACTTTTTCTTTTTCCGTATTAATTGCTAAGATTTCATCAATAAGTTCTTGTTTAAATCCTTCCATCGGACAAGTGTCTACCTCCTCTAGAGCAGCTGCAAACATGAGGTTTCCTAAAACAATATAGCTTTGTTTTTGCGACCAATTCAACATTTCCTCCTCACTTAAACTGCCCATGTGCTTAGAAATACTATTTTTAAAGGGATTTAATTCATCTAAAGGAATTTCTCGAGTCTCAGAAATATAACTGAAATATTTCCCAAGATAATCCGCCCCGATTCCCTTTTTAGAAACAATCGCAATCAAGTGGGAACATGTAGAAATTTGGGAAGGATTGTAAAATGCCGGAATTAATTTTTCCTTCATTTCCGGAGTTTCAATGATGAGAATATTGTAGGGTTGCAATCCCAAGGAGCTTGCCGAGAGTTGCGCGGCTTCAAGAATATGATGAAGAACCTCCGACGAAACGGATTTTTCTGCATCGAATTTTTTTACGGAATATCTTTTCTTCAGGGCATCTAGGTAATTCATCTCACAAATATAATTCATTGATTATCATTTTTTCCATCGAAAAAATGAATAATGATGTTCCCAATTTTTTAGGTATTTCTGGATGGTGATCTTTCCATTTAAAAAAGTCCGCCCTCTTTTTGGGCTTCAAAATATTCATCTGTTAAAAGAATTGCAGACTGAGCGGCTTTTACAGCGAGTTCATCACAGATTTCATTTTCCGGATGTCCAGCATGTCCTTTAATCCAGTGAAATGCAGTGTTATGTTCCTTCAATAAAGGAATTATTCTGCGCCACAAGTCTGGATTTTTTTTGTTTTTGAAACCTATTTTGACCCAGTTTTGCAACCATTTTTTTTCAATGGCATCTACCACATATTTTGAATCGGTAAAAATGTGAATGTCATTATCTGTAGATTTCAGTTTTTCTAATGCCACGATGACTGCCAATAATTCCATACGGTTATTGGTCGTTAATCGATATCCTTTCGAATAGTGTTTCTCGTAATTTTTTTCCGGAACGCGCATCACGATTCCGTAACCGCCTTTGCCGGGATTTCCGCTACAGGCGCCATCCGTGTAAATTTCTATTCGCATGAATTAGAATTGAAAATCATCATCGTCATCTAGATCGTTCATGGAAGAACCGGATAAAGTTTGACTTTTTGGCAAATCAAAAGCTGCTCCTGGATCAATGGTCGTTTTAATCTTTTCAAAACCGCTTGGTACATCTTGCTGTGCAAAATTGGAGGATTGATAACCACTATTTCCGAACGGATCTAGATCTGCAAATTTTGCAATGTTTTTTAAGAAAGACATTCTTACATCTGCGGTTGCTCCATTTCTGTGTTTCGCGATGATTAATTCTGCCTGATTTTCTGTAGTTGTTTCAGCACCGCCTTCATCATTATCCCAGGTGGTGATTTTATAATATTCCGGACGGAAAATAAAGGACACAATATCCGCATCCTGCTCGATGGCTCCAGATTCCCGAAGATCGGAAAGTTGCGGTCTTTTTCCCGGACGTGTTTCTACAGAGCGAGAAAGTTGAGAAAGTGCGATAACTGGAACATTTAATTCCTTTGCGATGGCTTTTAAAGATCGGGAAATGGTGGCAATTTCCTGCTCCCGATTTCCTGCGCCACCTTTTCCAGAGTTGGCCGTCATTAACTGAAGGTAATCTACCATGATAATTTTCACGCCGTGCTGCATCACCAATCTTCGGCATTTCGCGCGAAAATCAAAGACGGAAAGAGAGGGAGTTTCATCAATGAATAAAGGTGCATTTTCTAAATCTGCAACATTGGTGAAAAGTCTTTGCCACTCTTCATCGGTCATCTGTCCTTTTCTTAATTTATCTGAGGAAATACCTGTTTCTGAGGCAATCATTCTGGTAATTAACTGAATAGAAGCCATCTCCAGAGAGAATAGCGCGAGTGGAACATTATGTTGAACTGCAATATTTCTTGCCATAGAAAGCAAGAATGCTGTTTTTCCCATGGCAGGACGGGCTGCAATAATAATTAAATCTGAATTTTGCCAACCACCCGTTTCTTTATCGAGATCTTTAAATCCGGAGGGAATTCCGGAGATTCCTTCTTTATCTTTTAAAGATTTAATGGTTTCGATGGCAGCTTTCACCAATGTATTCGCAGTATCAAAACCTTTTTTGATGGTGCCGTTGGTGATCTCGAAGAATGACTGTTCGGCTTTATCTAAAAGTTCGAAAACGTCTGTGGATTCTTTATAAGAACTATCGATGACATTTGCGGAAACATTAATTAAACTTCTGAGAATAAATTTTTCCAGGATAACACGAACATGGTATTCGATGTGCGCACTGGAAGAAACGCCCATGGTTAAGTCAATAATATAATGGTCTCCACCCGCAAAACCAAGCCTTTCTGTTTTCTTTAGTTCTTGGATTACCGTCATTAAATCGATGGGATGGTTACCCTCGAACAATTTTACGATGGCGCGAAATATTTCTTGATGTCTTGGATCGTAAAAAACCTCAGCGGTCAACAAGTCAATGGAATGGTCTAAACCTTTTTTATCTATTAAGAAAGTACCGATCACTAATTTTTCGAAATCTACGGCGTTTGGCGGCATTTTACCGTCTGAAATAGAGAGCTCCTTCGCAAAATTACCGTGGGTGAGAGACGATAATGTTTCTTTCTGTGTCATGATACAAAGATAGATTTTTTTAAAATCTAAGGGGATTTTTTAATCAACAAAAGGTTGTAGGATTAGGGTAAGTTCCTAGAAATCATAAGGATAAAATGTTAGTAAATGAGTTCCTGTGAAATATAGTACTCCCAGAAGTTTTAGCCCGGATTGTAGTGGATCCCGATTTTTCGGGAGAAACGGAAAGCCGGTCTGTTTTTAAAAAAGAATCTCAATTCTTCACGCTCCAAAAAAAGGAATTAGTAATTCATTTTGCGAAGTTTCGGTACCGTAGTTCCTACAAAAAGTGCGATTAAAACCGTCATAGTTCCGCCAAAAACTACGGAGCGAACCACGCCTAACAATTTGGCTGCAACGCCACTTTCAAACTGGCCCATTTCATTGCTAGACATAATGAAGATGGAATTTACACTTAAAACGCGACCGCGAATATAATCTGGCGTTTTGAGCTGCACAATTGTTCCACGAATCACGACTGAAATGCCATCTAATATCCCACTGAGAACCAGTAAGAAGAAAGAGAGCCAATATAATTCTGACAAACCAAAACCGATGATGCACAATCCAAATCCTGCCACCGCCACCAACAGAATTTTCCCTTGATTTTTACGCAGCGGAACAAAAGCCAGAAATACGATCACGCACATGGCACCAATATCGGAGGCAGCATTGAGTAAACCAAAACCTTCGGAGCCCACTTTTAAAATATCTGCGGCAAAAACGGGAACCATGGCAACTGCACCACCGAAAAGCACGGCAAACATATCCAAACAGAGGGCGCCCAAAATTTCCTTCGTCTTATAAATATAGGCGATTCCTTCTTTCATGCTTTGGACCACTCCAATTTCCTTCGACGTATTTTCTGAATGATGCTCCTTTAAAAACCAAAAGAAAAGCGAAGAAAAAATCATTAAACCAACCACCACAGCAATAGTTCCAGAAATATCTATCCAATGAATAAGAAATCCGCCGAGTGCATGACCTGTAACTGAAGCGGTAAGAAAAGTAGCCTGATTGAGGGTAATTGCATTGGGAAGTTTTTCCTTCGTCACGATTTTCGGGATCATAGAGGGAATGATGGGACCAATAAAAGCGCGGCAAAAACCCGTAAAAAATATGACGGCGTAAATAAAGTAGGAGATTTGCAGATTGCTGAAATGCAATAAACTTTCTCCGTAAAAGGCGGGAATTAAAAGCAGAGCGATTAAAAATACATAAGCGTAATTGCAAATTAAAAGCAATCTTTTCTTTTCAGAATTATCGATGACGTGACCTGCATAAAGTGCGGTAGAAACGGCTGGAATAACTTCTGACAATCCTATTAAACCGATGGCAAAAGGATCCTTGGTCAATTTGTAAATCCACCAACCCATTACTGTTGCGAGCATACGGAATGAAAGCACGAGAAAAAATCGGCCCGTCATGAGGTTTCTAAATTCCGGAATTTTTAGTGTTTGGATGGGTTCCAGTGAAATCATTTTGGGAGGATCATTTTTCGGCGGGAAATGTAGGAAATTGAAGTGAAGTTTAGAGAAAAAAATTAAATTATCTTTGGCTTATGAACTGGATATTACTCATTATTGGTGGACTATTTGAAACTGGTTTTGCCATGTGCTTAGGAAAAGCGCAAGAAACCACAGGAAGAGAAAGTTATTATTGGTGGGCTGGATTTGCAATTTCACTTTTTCTCAGTATGTTTCTATTGTACAAAGCAATTTCTGTAGGAGCCACACCGATTCCTATTGGAACTGCTTATGCGGTTTGGACGGGAATTGGCGCAGTAGGCGCTGTGCTGATGGGGATTTTTCTGTTTGACGAACCCGCCACGTTTTGGCGAATATTTTTTGTAACTACTTTAATCGCGTCTGTGGTGGGATTAAAAGTGGTGAGTAATTAAAAGTGAATGAAATTTATCATATTTTGATTTATTTTACAGATTGTAAACGATAGTGTTAATTTATTTACTATTTGTTAATAAATTTTTTATCTTTGGCTCTAATTAACCCCTAAACAATTTATTATGAAAACAAAATTATTCTCTCTTTTAGCATTTGGAATGCTAACATTTGGTAATGCACAAACTACGCTTCTCGCAGAAAGTTTTGATGCGATTACTTTGCCAGGTTGGACCTTAACAAATCAGAGTGTTCCTCTAGGAAGTACAACATGGTTCCAAGGGAGCTCTGGTGTTTTTCCTGCACAAGCAGGAGCTCCAACAGCTTACATTGGGGCAAACTTTAATAATACAACTGGAGCAAATACGATCAGCAATTGGATGATTACTCCAGATGTTTTAGCGCAAGACGGAGACGTATTAAAATTCTGGACAAGAACAAGTACTGGAGCAACGTTCCCTGATCGTTTACAGGTTCGATCTTCTACAGGTACCACCACTTTACCAAGTGGACCTACGGGTTTAGGCTCATTTACTACCCTTCATCTTGATATTAATCCTACATTATTAGCAGGACCCACAGGATATCCAGATGTTTGGAGAGAGTATACAATTACAGTTGCGGGAGTTTCTGCTACACCAGTTGCAATGAAATTTGCTTTCCGTTATTTTGTAGAAAATGGTGGTCCAGCGGGAGCTAATTCTAATTTTATTGGAATTGATACTTTTAGTGTAGTAAGACCAGCTCTAGGAGTTTCTAATGTTAACAAAGCGAGAGTCTCGATTTATCCAAATCCAACTACAGACTTCATCAATGTAAATTCAGCAACTAAGGTTTCTTCTTTAGAAGTTTATGATATTTCTGGTAAGAAAATTAATGTTGACCTTGTTGACGGTAAAGTAGATGTACAGAATTTGTCTAAAGGTTCTTATGTCCTTAAAATTACTAATGCAGATGGAACTGCAGTGACGAAGTTTATTAAAAACTAATACTCTTCAAATAAATTATAAGAAACCCTCGCAAGAGGGTTTTTTCTTTTGCAAAAAGTTTCTCGCTCTCGCATTATTTTTTGAGTGTACTTAGGAAATCGCCAATTTTTCTATCATTGGCTAGACGCGGAATTTTATTCTGACCACCCAATTTCCCTTCTGATTTCGCATAATCTAGAAAAGCATTTTTCTTTAGGTTGGAAATGATTAAAGGCTGCAAAATTTTCCCTGTGATTAAATCATCATAATAGGTATTTCTCTTACGCAATTCTTCGTCTAAGGTATTTTTAAAAGCATCTAAATTTTCTGGTTCTTTTTCAAACTCAATAAACCATTCATGGTAAGGTAAACCTGCTACAGGATTTACTTCTGGTGCCAAGTGAAATTCTGTAATCTGAGCTGAATGTTTCTCAACCGTGGCTTTCATGGCTTCTTCTACTTCAAAGGCAATCACGTGCTCCCCGAAAGCAGACGTAAAATGTTTGGTTCTGCCAGAAACTAAAATTCGGTGTGGAGCATTAGAAATAAAGCGAACTACATCACCGATAGAATAAGCCCAAAGTCCAGAATTAGTGGTTAAGATTAAGGCGTAATCCTTATTTAATTCAATTTCTTTCAAAGTCAATCTTTTCGCAGTCGGTTTTCCGTATTCTTCCAAGGGAATAAATTCGTAGAAAATTCCATGGTTTGTCAGGAGCAATAAGCCTTCCTTTTCAAAATCATCTTGAAAAGCAAAGAACCCTTCACTTGCTGGAAATGTTTGAATGATATCCACTTTTCCACCCAATAATTCTTCCATTTTTTCACGGTAAGGTTCATAATTGACGCCGCCCGTAATGATAAGATCTAAATTTGGGAAGAGGTCTTTTATTTTCTTCCCGTTTCGCTCAATCAATTTTTCGAAATACATAATCAACCAGGGTGGAATTCCTGAAATTAAAGTCATGTTTTCCTTTTCCGTCTCCTTTACAATTTCTTCAATTTTACTTTCCCAATCTTCGATGAGGTTGGTTTCTAAACTTGGCAGTCTGTTTTTCTGTAAATATTTCGGAATGTGATGCGCTACAATTCCGGATAATCGTCCGACTTTGATGCCATTCATTTCTTCTAATTCAGGACTGCCCTGCACGAAAATCATTTTCCCACCCACAAAATCTGCACTGTCTTTTTTAGCAATGTAATGGAAAAGTGCACTTTGGGCACCGGCAATTTGGAAGGGCATACCTTCTTTCGAAATGGGAATGTATTTAGAGCCAGAAGTGGTACCAGAGGTTTTAGCAAAATATTCCGGGATTCCGGGCCACAAAATATTGGCATCACCATGTTTTACTTTTTCAATAAATGGCTTTAAATCTTCGTAATCCGCAATGGGAACTTGGCTTTGAAAATCTTCTATATTTTTAATAGCCTCAAATTGATGAACACGCCCGAATAATGTTTTCTCTGCCGTCTTCACAAAAGATAAAAGCAATTTTTCCTGATCGGTAACCGCATTTTTTTTAAAGGTTTTGGCACCTTTAATATGATTTTTTGCCCAGAGTAAAGCAATTGTTGTTTTAAAAAAATTAAGCATGGGCAAATTTAAAAGATTTTAGAAATATAACCTTAAACCTAAGTAGAAATTAAGAAAGCTGTTTTCATAGTAAACGTTTTTAAAAATTAAATCGGTAGCCGAGACTTAAACTTAAGAAAGTGGATCTATTGTAATAGTTCTGAATTTCTGGATTTTCATTGTACACATTATTCAGGTAATAATTCACTTTCCCCGCTACAAAAACAGCTTGATAACCTTCTGGGTCCAAAATATAAAGGGCTTTTCCGCCAACATTAAAACCTAATCCAGAATTTTTATTTTTGGCTTGCCCTTGATCTATGTACAGATTGGACTGGGAATAGTAACTGAAACCTGCCATTTCTTCTATTTTAAAATCTTCCGAAATGTTTTCTCGATGCGATAAAAAAACATCGATGATGGTTAATTTAGGTGACCCAATATTTCCGTACAAATTCTGTCTGCCAAAAACTACATTGGAAAACAACATGCTGAAATCTGCTCCAATCCCAAAATTAATAGGCGTCATTAAATTTCCACCAAATGCAAAACCATAAAAGGGTTGCAGGTCTTTGGATAAAGAATTATTTCCAACGGGTTTCATTGCAATTACTTTTGCCTCAATGTTTGAAACCACATCTAAACCTTTTTTATTTTTCTGCCCAAACATCACCAGACTGAAGAGAAGAAAGAGGAGTTGTATAAATTTCATTCTTCTAATTTTATTTCGTTGAACTTGAGATAGGTGTTTCCGGTGGGAACTGCAATAGAATGTTGATCTGGAGAAAGAATCAGCCCTTGCTTATCACTGGAAAAAGACGCTATTTTCTCTGGAGAAGTGATGGAATAACCTTCGTTTGAAATTGGTCCAGAAAGTTTGAAAGTTCCGTCTTTTTCCAAAAAAGCTTCTGCAACAATTCTGTCGTTTTGCACAATTTTTATTTTATAAATGTCAAAATCAATGAAACTGCTTCTTACTTTTCCTTCCACATAAGCTCGGGAATTTTCCGTGGAATCTGATCTGCACCCAATTATGAGGAGCAATCCGAGTAGCAATAGAAATATTGGATGTCTTTTAAACATGGAATAATTTTTTTTAAAAATACAAAAAGGAAGATCATAAATGTACCCAATTTAAATAGTAGTGACAAGGAGATTGCGCATTGTAGTGAATATCGAAGAGATCTAAAATCAAGTAGAATTTAGAGTAACCATAAATTACGTAAATTTGCAGTTCAAAACGATTTCGGGAAGTCCCGAAATCGCTTTTGTCGTTTGTAATCTTATCATATATATTTTTTCTACATGCAATTAAAACCAATTCATCAATTGTTTTTACCGGATCTTCTTAAAAATGAATTTGGAAAAGAAATTTTCGCGGGTTTAGAGCAACATCAGCATCTTTCTGTGAAGGGTTTCGCGGGATCATCACCCTCTGTTTTTGCGGCAGAACTTTTTTTAGCCCGGAAAAAAACCATACTTTTTCTTATCGAAGATCGCGAAGAATCTCTCTACGTGACGGCAGAAATGGAAGATTTATTGGGCAAAGAAAATGTGCTTTATTTTCCTGCCACGCATTTGGAGCCCTATCAAATTGAGAAAACCCAGAATGCGAATTTGGTTTTAAGAACAGAGGTGCTGAATAAACTTAATTCCGGTAAGAAACCGAAAGTAATTGTCGCAGGATTTTCGGCAATTTCAGAAATGGTTTTGAAGAAAGAAGATTTCAAGGCGATTTCTCACTTAATCAAAGCGGGAGAAAGTCTGGATTTTGATTTCACGGAAGAATTGCTGCATCAATTTAATTTTAACTTGAGCGATTTCGTGTCCGAACCGGGAGAATTTTCTGTTCGAGGAGGAATTGTAGATGTTTTTTCCTTTTCCAATGAAGAACCTTATCGGATTACTTTTTTCGGGAATGAAATTGAAAGCATTAAAACCTTTAATATAGAAACGCAGCTCACCAATGGAATAGTGAAAGAATTTCAGCTGGTTTCTAATATGAATTTTGCAAGTGCCGCCAATAAGGTTTCCCTCCTGCAATTGTTGCCAAAAGACACCTTCATTATTTCAAAGAATGCTTTTTTAGGCGTTTTAAAGATGAATGACTTTTACGCCAAAGCAGAGGAGAAATACTTGACTTTAAATAAGGACATTCAGTACAGAACACCCGCAGAATTGTTTGTCTCAAAAGATGGATTATTAGCTGATTACCAATTATTTAAAAGTATAGATTTTACCTTAACAACTTTAGATGCGGCAGTAGATAAAATAGAAATCCGACTTAAGCAAACGCCACAACCTACGTTTCATAAAAATTTCGAACTGCTGATAGAAGATTTGGAAGAGAAGCGGGAGAATCAATTTGATATTTGGATTTCATTCTCCTCCGAAAAGCAGAAGGATAGATTAGAATCTATTTTTGAAGAGTTAGAAAGCAATATCCCCTTTAAATCTTTTAAATCCGAATTGCATGAAGGTTTTGTAGATACAGACCATCAAATTTCTGTCTATACAGATCATCAGATTTTTGACCGGTATCAAAGATTTAAAGCAAAGAATTCCTTCGCGAAATCTGAACAGCTCACCCTGAAAGATTTGATGCAGATGAAAGTGGGCGATTATATTACGCACATCGATCACGGAATTGGGAAGTTTATGGGCTTGGTGAAGGTCAATAACGATGGAAAAGTGCAGGAATGTTTCAAACTCATCTATAAAAATGGAGATTTACTGTATGTAAGTATTCATTCCCTTCACAAAATTTCGAAATTTAATGGAGCAGATGGAAAAGATATTGTCCTTTCTAAACTTGGTTCACCTGCCTGGAAATCTTTAAAACAGAAAACGAAAGCCAAGGTTAAACAACTCGCCTTCAACCTCATTAAACTATATGCGGAAAGAAAAACGGCGCGTGGATTTGCCTTCGCTCCCGATTCTTATTTGCAAAATGAGTTAGAAGCCAGTTTTATTTATGAAGATACGCCGGATCAGGAAAAAGCAACCGTAGATGTAAAAGTGGACATGGAAAACGACACCGTGATGGATCGTTTAATTTGTGGTGATGTAGGTTTCGGAAAAACGGAGATTGCGATTCGGGCAGCGTTTAAAGCTGCAACGGATGGAAAACAGGTCGCCATTTTAGTTCCTACTACCATTTTAGCCTTTCAGCATTACCGAAGTTTTACGGAAAGATTAAAAGATTTTCCGGTGACTATTTCCTATATGAACCGCTTTCGAAGTGCAAAACAGAAATCAGAAACTTTAGCCGGATTGAAAGATGGGAAAATAGATATCGTTATTGGAACGCATCAATTGGTAAGTCCAAGTGTCAAGTTTAAAGATTTAGGATTGCTCATTATTGACGAGGAACACAAGTTTGGAGTAAATGTAAAAGACAAACTGAAAACTTTAAAAAGCAATATTGATACGTTGACTTTGACGGCAACACCGATTCCACGAACATTGCAGTTTTCTTTAATGGCAGCGCGTGATTTATCCGTTATTAAAACGCCACCGCCAAACAGACAACCGGTAGAGACCAATATCGTAGGGTTTAGTGAAGAGATTATTCGGGATGCCATATCTTATGAAATTCAGAGAGACGGACAGGTTTATTTCATCAATAATAGAATAGAAAATTTAAAAGATATTGCCGGGCTGATTCAGCGCTTAGTTCCTGATGCTAAAATAATTACAGGTCACGGACAAATGGACGGTAAACAGCTGGAAAGAAACGTACTGGATTTTATGGAAGGGAAATATGATGTTTTGGTTTCTACCACCATCATAGAAAGTGGAGTGGATGTTCCAAATGCCAATACCATTTTCATTAATGATGCCCAAAGATTTGGAATGGCAGATTTGCACCAAATGCGTGGCCGGGTTGGACGAAGCAATAGAAAAGCGTTTTGTTTTCTCATCACGCCACCGTTTGATATGATGACTTCTGACGCACGAAAAAGATTAGAAGCCATCGAACAGTTTTCTGATTTGGGAAGTGGTTTTCAAATCGCAATGAAAGATTTAGAAATTCGTGGAGCTGGAGATCTATTGGGTGGTGAACAAAGTGGTTTTATCAATGAAATGGGATTTGACACCTACCAAAAAATTATGCAGGAAGCTTTGGAAGAGTTGCAAAATGAGGCAGAATTCGAAGATCTATTTGAGAATGAAGATGACCGTAAAAAATTATTCAAGTCGGTGAGGGAAGTGAACATTGACACTGATATGGAACTCATGCTGCCGGATTCTTATGTTCAAAGCATTGAAGAAAGATTGTCCTTATACCAAAAACTTGCAGATATTGAAAATAGAAATGATTTGCAGGCCTTTGAAAATGAATTGATGGACCGTTTTGGTCCTGTGCCGCCAGAAGCCAAGAATTTATTGAAAAGTGTGGCTTTAAAATGGATTGCGGCAGAAATTGGCTTCGATAAAATTGTGGTGAAAAATGGAATTTTCTTAGGCTACTTTCCATCCAATCCACAAGATAAATTCTACCAGAGTGAAAAATTCCGGAACATTATTTCTTACTTGCACAAAAATCCGCGGGAGGCAACATTGAAAGAAAAATCAAATAAAGAGGGCAACCAATTGATGATGCGAAAAGAAAATGTGCAAAATGTAGAAGAGGTGAATGCCGTTTTGGAGCGTATTTTAGGAAATAACCTGTAGAAAAATTGTGATGAAAAAAAGTATTTTATTTATTATACTCTTGTGCTCGAGCATGGTTCTAGCTTGCAAATGTCACATTCAAAGTTTTGGGGAAAATTTTGCACAGAATGATTTCGTGGCGGAGATCGAAATTTTAAAAGCGTATGATGTAGATTTTAAGACAGATGAAGGAGATCGCTTTTACAAAGCTGACATTAAAATTTTAAAATTATACAAAGGACAACCTATTACTTCCATCCTGGTAAGAGGCAAAATTGGAAAAACTTCCGGGCCAGCTTGTGAAATTGAACTCCATCAAGGTGAGCAATTTTTGGTGTATTTAAATCCTGAAGGGGAATTTGGGATGTCTTCCTGCACACCAAGAAAACTGTTGACGGATTCAAAAATAGAAGTAGAAAGACAAGCGATCCACTTTTTAATAGCCGAACATTTAAAAGATACCAACGTTTTCTACTTTTCCGGAGATTTTTTCGAAAATTACAAAGATCTGATTCCAAAAAATGCGTTTGGTGTTTATCACTTAAAAGTTAATTCAAAATCCAGAATAGATTCTATTAATGCCATTCAAAATTTCGGCACCAATAAAGACGCGGAAATTATGGACATTATAAAGAGAGAATTCACCATTCTTCGGGATATGATGAGTGAAGTTAGGAATGAAGAAGTAACTTTAATTCTATTTTTTGATAAAGAAAATAAAGGAGTAATTTCAAATTTTAACAGTTGTGATTTCTAAGATTATCCCTTCCGAAAAAAACCTTACTTTTGCTAAAATTACTTTAAAAAGATGAAAAAAATCCTTGCACTTCTGCCCATTTTATTCAGTTTCATATTTCTGGTTTCCTGTGAACCCAGCCGGGATGAAAATGGGGATTTTCTTTTTGGAGTAAATAATCCAGCAGGAACAGGCGGCGGCGGAACAACGGTAGAAAAGAAATTGAAATCAGTAACCTCAACAGATGATTCAGGAGACGTAATTACTTATAATTACAACTACTTAGCGAATAAATTGGTGCAAGTAACCACGAGTGATAACTCTTTTACGTACGATTTATTCTATGAAAATAACCTGATCACCAAGATGAATATCTTAGAAGATGATGGCGGCATCACTACGACTACCAATTTTACAATCACTTACAATAATGGTAAATTCGTAGAAGCAAATGGCACCGGAACGGAAGATACAGGAAATAAATACACCAATAAGTTAACGGCAACGTATACCAATAATAAAATTTCTAAAATAGTTTCAAAACTAGTAGGAATTGATAGTGCTGATCCCACTATTCTGTATGAATTATTTACTTATACAAGTGACCTAACCTACGCTGGAAATAATATTTCTACCTGGAAATTTACCACCACGTTTCCTGCAACTCCACCAATTATTTTTCCTGCACTTGTATTAAATGCCACATTGAGTGAGTATGATGCACAGAAAAATCCTTTTAATACACTCCCCGAAGTTTACAATATTATCAGCTCCATTAGTGGTTTTGAGGCGGCTGCGGTAACGGGTTTTTCTGCCAATAACTATAGAAAAATAACGGTTTCTACTCAAGGAGATACGCAAACTGCAACCTATATTTACTCTTATGATGCAGATGGATACCCTACAAAAGGAGTGGCAAGTAATAATTTAGGAACTTTAAGTTTTGAATATATTAAATAACTTACGCACATGAAATACCTAATCGTAGGTCTCGGAAACAAAGGCGAAGAATATACTGAAACCCGGCATAATGTCGGGTTTAAAGTTGTAGAAAAAATAGCAGAAACTTTAGAAGTACCTTTTAAATCTTCTAATTTCGGATTGCTTGCTGAGGGGAAATATAAAGGCAGAAAAGTCTTCCTTTTAAAACCAGACACCTACATGAATTTGTCTGGAAATGCCGTAAAATTTTGGCTGCAAAAAGAAAAAATTCCTCTGGAAAATTTAATGGTTGTGACGGATGATTTATCGCTGCCTTTCGGAACTTTAAGAATGAAACTGAAAGGTTCTGATGCCGGACACAATGGGTTGAAAAGTATTCAAGAGCAACTTCAGACGCAAAATTATCCACGCTTAAGATTCGGAATCTCGGCTGAATTTTCGGAGGGTAAACAAGTCGATTATGTTTTAGGAAAATGGGAAGGTGAAGAAAAAGAAAAACTTCCCGAAAGAATCGAGAAGTTTTCTAAAGCGTGTCTGTCCTTTGTTTTCGCAGGAATCCAGAATGCAATGACTAGTTTTAATGGTAAATAATTAGAGTTCCTGGGTTTTTCAGTGATTACCAACTTTAATTTATGAGGTCGAAAGATGCTCAGCTCAATCCTCCAAATACTCCACAATTTATTAAAAAATCATCACATTGCTCGTCTGTGTGCGATCAAAACATGTGAGTCTTCGGCGGTGTCTTCAAACTCTTGGTAAGAGGTCCGGAAGCCGATTAACCGCACTTCAATATCCTCTTCTTTTGCGCGGATATTCGCAAAGTCTTGTATCATTTCCAAAATGTCATTCGCAATATAAGAGGTTCCTTTTGCATCAATAGAAACTACAGAATTTGGTCTGATGTTTTTTAAAGTTTTCTTTATCGCAGCCTTATTAAGAAAGGAAACTTCTTCTGCTAATTTTATTTGGATTTCATCGGCATCATCTAATTCTTCGCGGCTTAAGTAATAAGCTCGCTTCATATTTCCCTGTAAAATGTAGAAGACGGAAATGAGCAATCCAATACCTACTCCTTTTAATAAATCCAAGAATACAACTGCTAAAATAGTTGCGATAAAAGGGATAAACTGGTATTTCCCTTTGTGCCAAAAGTGCATTACTGTTGCCGGTTTTGCTAATTTATAGCCTACTAAAATTAAAACTGCTGCTAAAGTTGCGAGTGGGATTAAATTTAAAATAAAAGGAATGGAAAGGACACAAATGAATAACAAGCCTCCATGAATCATGGCAGAAACTTTGGAGGTTGCCCCAGCATTTGCATTCGCAGAACTCCTCACCACTACAGAAGTCATGGGCAGTCCTCCGATGGCGGAACTGATTAAATTTCCAATTCCCTGAACTTTTAGTTCTAAGTTAGTATCCGTAATTCTTCTTTGTGTGTCTAATCGATCTGAAGCTTCAATACATAAAAGCGTTTCTATAGAAGCCACAATCGCGATGGTGGAACCTACAATCCAAACATTTGGATTAAGAAATCCTTGTAGATCTGGAAAAACAATCATGTTTTTAAAATCATCTATACTTTGCGGAACAGGTAAGGCAACCAAATGGTCGGCGCCAATTGCCAAGGAACTACCAGAAATTTTAAAGAGATAATTTAATAAAATTCCTACTGCCACTGCTACCAAAGCACCAGGAATCATTTTTAATTTTTTTAACACTATAATTTTGTCCCAAGCTAATAGTATTGCCAATGAAACCACAGTAATAATAACAGCTCCAGGGTTTATGCCCGCGATTAATTCCGAAAAATAGTTAGGGTTATAACCATTTCCAAAGAGACTTTCATTTCCCTCAAAGTCTTTATCAAAACCTAAAGCGTGCGGAATTTGAGTTAATATAATAATAATTCCAATTCCCGCCAACATTCCTTCGATGACGTTATTGGGGAAATAGCTGGAAATACTTCCGGCGCGAATAAATCCTAAGATTAGTTGAAGCACACCGGCAATGATTCCGGCACACAGAAATAATTCGAAAGCGCCTAAATCTGTAATGGCGGTTAATACAATTGCAGTTAAACCTGCGGCAGGACCAGAAACTGAAATGTTAGAGTTGCTTAAAAATCCTACGACCAATCCACCAATGATTCCGGCAATAACTCCGGAAAGTGGTGGAGCGCCAGAAGCTAAGGCAATTCCTAAACAGAGAGGAAGAGCGACTAAAAATACGACGAGACCTGAAGGGAAATTTTCTTTAATTCCTCCTATTGCTGAAATAGCTTTTTTCATTTTTGAAAAAAATTTTGAAATGTAATTGTATGGCGATTTGCTTTACACTTACATAAGATTGACATTTAATTTTTTTAATCAAAGAGATACTGCCCAAATCAATTTGAGATGAGTGTTTTGATTATTTTGGAGAAAAAATTAAGCGTTCGGAGGCGGAGAAAAGATGGCAAGAAAGGGGGTCAGATGAATAGAATCATCTGCCATGATGAAAGATTTACCGAGTAAATCATTCTTAAAAAATTTCAGAAAATCATGAACGTTCAAGGTTTTTGGAACCGTTTTCTCATTGATTACCAAAGGTGGATGTTGCGTTTCTTCTTCAGAAATAATGACATTACTTGCGGGTAAATTCCAGTCAAAAATCGTGGCAATACTTGGTAAAGCCATGAAATTGATAAAGACCGCTAATGTAATGATATTCCAAAATTTCATAAAGAAAAATCTAAAAATTTAGATGAGGTTTTTGTTTTTTATTCTACTCATCACCCAATCTGAATCCGTAAGGTTGTAAATTTTTTGAATGTCTTTCAAGATCTTCTCGAAATCAATTTCCAAATCTATAATCTTCCCTGTTTTCAAATCGAAAACCCACCCATGAACAATAGGATACTCATCAAGCAAGTACTGCTCTTGAACCACTGCCATTTTAATCACGTTAATGCATTGCTCCTCAACATTGAGTTCTACAAGGCGATCATAACGCTTTTGTTCATCTTCAATAGAATCTAATTCCGCTTGATGCAATCTGTACACATCTCGAATGTTCCGCAACCATGGATTTAGCAATCCCATATCTTGCGGAGTCATCGCTGCTTTTACTCCACCACACCCATAATGTCCGCAAACTATAATGTGTTTCACCTTCAGGTGTTCCACTGCATATTGTATCACGGCTGTAGAACTCATGTCCAAGGAATTCACTACGTTCGCAATATTGCGATGCACGAAAAGTTCTCCAGGTTTCATTCCCATTACTTCTTCAGCAGAAACACGGCTATCCGCGCAACCGATGTAGAGGTATTCTGGTGTCTGTGTTGCAGATAATGTTTTAAAGAAATCTGCATCTTCAGCGAGTTTCGACTCTACCCATTTTCTGTTGTTTTCAAAAATAACTTCATACGATTTTTTCATAATGTAAAATATTTAAAGGTTTATATTATACTGATTCGTCTGAATTATTTTCAAATTCAATAGGTAAAATTAATAAAGGTGCAAAAATATACTATCATTTTTAGATAAAAGAAATATTAACAAAGTTTAGGATATGACTTTTATTAGATTTTCTCTGTGATATTTCCTCATGAAACCCTTTTTTATCTGTTCAGTTAGCAATATAAACGCCCATTAATGCAGATATAAATGCAAAATTTAAGATTAATTTTTTAGAGAGTGAAGGTACATCCAAAATCTGAATCGGGATTAGTTAAAATTTTGCAAAAAAAAAGCCAAAACAATTTAATTGTTTTGGCTTCACTAAATAAAACTATAATTATTCTACGAAAATCATCTCTCCTTTTGTAAGGGTATAAAATACTCCTACAATTTTTATTTCTCCTTTATCTTCCATTTCTTTCAAGATTGGACTGTTTTTTCTAATCTGGTCTATGGTATGTCGCACATTATTTTCTGCAACTTCTTTTACATACGCTTCATTACTGGAATTTTTTTGTCCGGCGAAAGCGGCACTCATTCCAATTGCTGGTTTTATTTGATTAACCAAAGAAGTGATATTACCTAATTTCACATCATCTATAGTTGCTTTCACCGCGCCACAGTGCTGATGTGCCATTACCATAATCAGTTTTGCTCCTGCTACTTTACACGCAAATTCCATACTTCCCAATTGATCTTCATTGGCAAAATTACCAGCAACCCTTCCAACGAAGATGTCACCAATTCCTTGATCAAAAATATCTTCTATCGGGACTCTGCTATCTACACAGCCTAAAACAAAAGCTTTTGGATATTGACCGGGCGCAGATTTTCTTGTTTGCTGCTGATGATTTCTCACCGTAATATTATTGCTTCTAAATCGCGCATTCCCAGCTTTAAAATCCGCAAGAACTGCTTCGGGAGTTAATTTGTCTTGTTCAGCTTTGGTGAAAACGCTGTTATTTACGATTTTGGATAAGATTACTTTGCTATCATCGGCATTGGTTGCTGCATTGTTCGTTGTTGTACAACTTCCTGCGAATCCTAAAAAGCTAATCCCCAAGCATAAATTTAAAATTTGATTTTTCATGATATTTGAATTTATTAATTGATTTTCTCTAAAAATTTTGATGCAAACTTAATTGCAATTGCCCTTTGGAGACGGTATTTGTAGCCTGATTCATATAACCTGTTTGCACGCGTATTTTATCATTAATAGCGTATCCTATGCCGATATAAGCTCGGTTTCTGTCAAATATTTCAACCATTCTGCCCTGACCGATTTCTTTTTCGCCATTAATAAAAAGCTCATTGTACAAAGCCAGATAGTATGTGTTCTTTTGAATTTCTTTTGAATTTAAGGGCACATTTACAAATAAATTATACCTGACCCTGGTTCTGAAATCTTGATTTTCTACAAATCTTTGTTCATACCGAAAACGATGCGTTAAATGGAATCTTCCATCAAATATCTTTTGTGGCAGTGAGGCCTCCTGATAAATTCTACTTTCCGCGGAGGTTTCATTGCTTTCGCCATAAGCTCCCGAAGTGATGTGTGCATACCCAAGCGCAAATTTTGCAGATTTGTCTTGTAAGCGATAAGTCACTGCGCCTCTTAAAAGTAATTGCTCTAAATCTCCACCTAAGTTCCAGTTTCTATATTGCGAGTCTCCTTGCACGCCAAATTGGCTTTCTTTAAAATCTGCATTGAAAAAATACATGTACCAACTTCCAATTTTGTTTTCATCTATCTGTGCTTTCCCCAAAAATGAAAATCCCACAAAGGATACAGTTAAAAGGTGTTTTAGTTTCATTTATAATAGCTTTACTATCAGATGCAAATATATAATTAAATTTTTAAAAAATAGTATTACTATCATAAATAAATGTTAAAATATTAATGTTTAAAGATTTACTACAAATGAAAAATATAATTTTAAATTGCTGCGTAAATATGAATATGGAATTTAAGCTGACTTTTTATTTTACCAAGGGTATTTATCTGATCCTGAAAGTAGGGATTTAAGGAGAAAAATAATAAAAATCCAGTATTGACTGGATTTTTACGATTGGATTAGTAAATTTCAAGTTTAAATATTTAGCGTAAAAAATTGCTACTATTGAAGCTTCCTGACATCGTCAATTTAAAAAAGAGAACTGCCTTTTGCGCTACACCACATCTTGCCATTGGTTTTACACAAATTACATCATTGCAACTCGGCTTTTAAATCTGGACGATCACTAGAAGAAAGAAAAATTGATTATTGAAATTTTGACCCAAGAACAGCATCTTTACACCAATAGAGTCGTTGCATGTAAAAATAGCGAAGGATTTACCAGAAAATTTCTGGAAAATTTGGTTTTAAAAGGGTAAGAAATGAAATAGAATGAAGAATTTTTTTATAAATCTACTATTGATAATTTTACATAATTTATTAAATCTTATGGTTGATGTAACCTAACGTAGCTTTTTCATTGGGAGAAATAACTCCAGGATTCCCCATCACCACTGAATTTGCAGGTACATCAAAGCAGACAAAAGAATTGGGTGCAATCAAAACATTATTGCCGACGGTAATATTTCCTACAAGTACAGCATTCGGACCAATCCATACTTCATTACCAATTTTTGGAACGCCTTCATTTTTTCCGCGGTTCGCCTGACCAATTGTAACTCCTTGCGCAATATTGCAGTTTTTCCCAATAATCGTTTTCGGATTGATGACCAACGCGCCCCAATGTCCCAGATAAAATCCTGGTCCAATCTGAGTTTCGGGATAAATCTGAAAGCCATACTTAATTTGATAGTGACGTAAAATAAGTCGCCAAATTTTCCCTATAATCGTGTTCTTTGGATATTTTTGTGTAATTCTTAAGAGATAAATAAAATGGAGATTTGGGCTAAAACATTTTTTCCAAATCTGAATTTTGGAAAGATAAGTTCCGCTTTCACGGTAGAAATCTTGTTGAATAATAGAGTTTTTCATCAGTTTACAAAAGTAATGTTTTTGTCATTCTGAACGAAACAAAGTGTAGTGAAGAATCTTTAAGATAGAGATTCCTCGTTGCCTCGGAATGACAACTGCTAAAATATTATAATTCATCAATAATTTTGATGATTGAGTTTACAGAATTTTCCAATGTAAAAGGCATTTCAAAGTCTTTCAAATTTTCTTCATATGCTACGAAACCATTCGGTTCAATGAGTGCTTTTTTCATCCCGGCATAAATTCCTTCTTCTGAATTTTCTACAATTAAACCGAGTTTTCCGTTTTCTAACATTTCCCGAACTCCAGATACATCGGTTGCTATAATTTTTTTCTTCAGCGTAATGGCTTCAAACAAAACCGTCGGAAAACCTTCATACCTCGAACTTAAAATATAAAAATCCGCATTTTTAATTAATGGATAAGGATTATCTGTAAAACCAAAAAGAGTAGAACTTTCCGTAACGCCTAGATCTTCCTGAAGTTTTCTGATGTTTGAAAAATCATAACCATCGCCCAAAATTTGAATTTTATGCGGAAAACCTTCCTCCAAAAGTCTTTTGTGCACTTTCAGCAATCGGTCAAAGCCTTTTTGTGGAAAAACAGTTCCAACAGAAATAAAAACCGGCACCAAATCTTCTGACGTCCTAATTCCAACTTCCGATTTTTTAAGAATTTCTTCCGTATCCAAAGGGTTGTAAATACGTACTATTTTATTCTTTTCCGCTTGATTCTGAGTTAAATTATGGAAATCTTTCTCAATTTTCTCCGAAATAACCATGATTTTTTCAAAGCCAAAAAACTTCCGAATCTCCTCATCGCTGTAATTGTGAAATTCAGTTTTCTTTAAATCATTGTGAATCCAAATTATTTTCTTGGATGATTTTAAAGGGGAATTCAAAATTTCATCCCGAAACCCATGAATGGCTGCAAGCTCGATGTCGTATTTTTTACCTTTTAAAATTGACTGGTAAAGCAAGTTCGGAAAGACCTTTAATACTTTCTGGTAGATGACACGAAAAGCTTTTTGAGGAATATCTTGCAGGCGATTGGTGGTGATCATTTCGCCTTTATTCAGGTGATAAACATTGATCCAACTAGGCACTTCTGGTAAATATTTCCCCGAATATAAATTCAATAAAAGATCAACTTCATACTTCTCTTGCGGCAAATTTTTCAGAAAAGTCACCAATACTTTCTCTGCTCCGCCATGACGAAGAGAACCGATTCTGATGAGGATTTTCTTCTTTTCTCCCATTTTTCTTGAGCAGATTTACTTTGTCAAAGTTCAATAACTTTGACAAAGTTTACTTGACAGGTTTATAAGTTTGAGGTAAATTATTCTTAATATACGCTTCCAGTTTTGGTCGATCTTTTTCCAGTTCGCGGGGGTAAAGTAGATTATTAGCCAATAATTTGTCGCCATAATCTTCTATAGTACATATAAATTTTGCAGGAATTCCAGCATAAACGGATCCTTTTTTCATAGAAGTTGTTAATATGGAACCGGCTCCCAGAACGCAGTTATCCTGCATTTCCACGCCGGGCATAATGGTACAGTCTGCCCCGATAAAGCATTGCTTTCCAATTTTTATGCGCCCAAAAGTTCGAACATCTTTATATTTTTCCATGAAATGCAAAGCATTTTGTCCGCCATCATGATTTACAAATCTTACGTTATTGGAAAAAGTAGATTCATCGCCGATTTCTATTAAAAAAGGTTCGGTCCCAAATTGAGGAACTTCTACGAAACGCACATTTTTACCTACTTTCAAGCCTTTCGCCAAACAAATTTGCAAGTAGATATGTTGGATAAATTCTTGGTAAGTAGTATGAATTTTTAAAAGTATTCGGTAGAAATAGATCATTTTTTTCCTTTGTATAAATTTAAAATAATTTCTTCAACCGCTGAAAAAATCTTTTCATTATCGAAGTCTTTTTCAATGTCTATGATGTTTTCTTTTATTTCGGAAACCAGCTTTTCATTGGTAAGAAATTCTTTCATCGCAGTATATATTTCATCTGTTGCAAAATCAATTAGATAGCCTGTTTTTCGGTCTTTAATCATAGTTTCTACATCGCCAACTTTGGTCGCAATAATAGGTTTTTGTAAAATTAAAGCTTCTGCAATTACCAGAGGCCAAGCTTCAGATTCAGAAGGCATGATAAAAAAATCAGCTTTTTTGAGGTAAGGATAGGGATTCATTTTATTTCCAGCGAAAATAAATGTTTTTTCAACATTTAATTTATTCTGTTGAATTAAAAGACTTGCTAATTCTTCCCCATCACCGATGATCATTACGGAATGTTGAAAACCATCTTTTAAAAGTTGAGCATGTGCCTCCATCAATTTGTGATATCCTTTTCTGGTGTGCAACCTTCCCACGGAAATAAAAACTGGACTTTTTGGAAATTCAGTGATTTTTTCTTCCGCTTTCATCTTAATTTCTTCAATGGGAATAGCGTTGATAATAACACTTTCTTTCGGGTAATGCAGATTTGGATAGAATTCATGCATGATTTTCTGAATTTTTTCTGAACAGTAGATCATGTGATCGAATTTTGGGAAATGGTCCAGAATGGCGGGGACCAAGGGTTGAAGTTTCGGAACATTGATTTCTGAATGAAACCATCCAATCTTTTTAGATTTTTTGTTGGAAGCGTTTAAAACCGACTCAAAATCATTGTAGGTCATCGCGATTTCAATATCATAGTTTTCCTTCAAATATTTTTGATCAATGAGCTTTGGATTTCTTTGCAGTTTTTGCAGTTTATTTTTTCTTTGGAATAATTGAAATTTTTGTAGCCATATATTTTTAGAAAAATCCTCTTTGCCTTCTGCCAAGTAAACTTTTCTTACATGAGAAGGGAATTCATTTCTTAATTCACCTTGATTTAAGTTGAGGCAAACCGTTAATTCAAATCTATTCTGATTCAGATTTTGAAGCAAACTGAGCATCACTTTTTCTACACCACCCATTTCCATGGAACGATGGCGAAAGAGAATTTTTATTTTCTTTAAGTCTGCCATTTAAGAAAAGCTTTGCAAAATTATTTTAAGTCTCTTCCTAATGCGGTAGGAAATAGAATTTTGATATTTCAATAACTTGAATATTTCCTGGGACGATGTAAATGTTGTAGGAATTTTTTTCCCGTTAATTGTAGTAAGACCTCTTCTTTGCATCGCAGACCAGATTACTTTTCCCCAATAATCGTAAGATTTCTCCTTGTTTTCATTTTGGGAAATTCCGCCAGCGTGAGTTCTGTATAAATAATTGGTGTCGTTAATGAAGGCCACATCTCCCTTTTCGTACATTTTCAAATACAAATCTTGATCTTCGGAAATTTTAAGATCTGGATTTATCTTTTCTGTGGTTTCGTATATATCTTTTCTAAAACAAACAAAGTGGTTGATTTGAATGGGACAATTGAAAAAATAAGGATTATGATTTTCTACTTGCATGGGCGATTGAAAGGGAGCAAGAGGTTTCAAATCTTTGTCACAAAAAATTAAACGCGAATAGGTAAGGACTGCCTTTTTATTCTTTTCAAAAACATCGATGCTTTTTTCAATTGCAGAGGAGAATAGTGCGTCATCAGGATCTACATATCCTAAAATATCGCCGGTAGCCAATTCAATCAGTTTACTTTTAGTAAATCCAACGCCTTCATTCCTGCTGTTTGTAAAATATTTAAATCGGGAATCTTCTTTGATGATATCTTTGATTATGCTGCTTTCTTCCTGTCTAGAACCGTCATCTAAAATAATGGCTTCCCAGTTGGGATAGGTTTGCGCCACTAATGAATCAAAACACTCTTTAAAATAGATAGCATTATTGAAATGGGCAATCAAAATAGAAAATTTCATCAAAATAAAAATGGAATGGCTATAAACAAAGATACAGTGTTTTTTAAAATGTAGGTGAATTTTGCTTATTTTTGAATAATTAATAAAAAACTGTGAGCGAATTAAAAAGAGTGGCAAAAACCCTTTTGGGATATGCAAAACGACCAGATCTCTATCCTGAATTAGGACGGAAAATTATTAAAAATATTTTCAACCGTAAGAGCGCTTTTAAGGGAAAGGATAAGACTTATTCTTGGGCGTTTTCAAAAGCGATTGCACAATCTGACGCAATTCGCCAACTTTTCGGCATGCGAATGTCTTCATTTAAGGAAATGTTTCCGAATGAATTGGCACAAGCGGTAGAAGCAGAACAATCTTGTCCCATCAAAATGGGCGGCGCGGGCGCATTAGAATTAATTTATCATGCCTGCGAATTTACTCAAGCTAAAAATACCGTAGAAACAGGAGTTGCTTATGGATGGTCTTCTTTGGCCGCTTTGGTTTCTCTGCAAAAGAGAAACGGCACCTTGTACAGTTCAGACATGCCTTATTTAGGTCAAGATGGCGATCAATATGTAGGCTGCATTGTTCCTCAAAATCTAAAATCAAACTGGAAACTTTTTCGCCACGCAGACCGAGAATCTTTACCTAAGATATTCGTTCAAAACGATATGTTTGACGTCGTTCACTATGACTCCGATAAAAGTTATGAGGGAAGAATGTGGGCCTATAAGGAATTATACAAGCATCTGAGAGAAGGTGGAGTCTTTTTAAGTGATGATATTGGAGATAATTCTGCCTACCAAGATTTCTGTGAATCACTTCAGATTGATTCTACTGTAGTAGAATTTGAGGGTAAATTTGTAGGGGTTTTCATTAAGTAAAATATTTTCTGAATGTTATTTAACTCTTTTGCTTTTGCGATCTTTCTGCCAATCGTTTTTGTATTGTATTGGTTTGTCTTAAAAAACAAAAAAAAGCAACAGAATTTTTTACTTTTAGGTGCAAGTTTTTATTTTTACGCATGCTGGGATTGGCGGTTTTTATTTCTCCTGGTTTTTTCTATCGTGCTGGATTATTTTTCCGCCCTGCAAATTGAGAAAAGTGATCATAAGAAAGCCGCAAAATTTTGGTTGATCCTGAGTATCGCCATTAATCTTGGTTTTTTGGGCTTTTTTAAATATTATAATTTCTTTGCAGATAGTTTTGCGGAATTATTAGGTGGTTTCGGTCTCAATGTTCATCCCTGGACCTTACAAATTATTCTTCCCGTCGGTATTTCATTTTACACTTTTCATGGTTTATCTTATATTATAGATGTGTACAAGAAAAAGATTAAAGCGGAGAGCAACTTCACGGAATATTCACTTTTCGTAAGTTATTTCCCCCTCCTTGTAGCGGGCCCAATTGAGCGGGCAACACATCTTTTGCCACAGGTTAAAAAAATAAGAATTTTCAATTACGATCAGGCTGCAAATGGTGTTCGGCAGATCTTGTGGGGACTTTTTAAAAAAATGGTAATCGCCGATAATTGTGCGCCAATTGTGAATGAGATTTTCGCAAATTACCAAACTGAAAGCGCCAGTAATCTCGTGTTTGGGGCGGTTTTATTCGCTTTCCAGATTTACGGAGATTTTTCAGGGTATTCAGATATTGCTTTAGGAGTTTCGCGGCTTTTTGGAATTGAGTTATTGAAGAATTTTAACTATCCCTATTTTTCTCGAGATATTGCAGAATTTTGGCGCCGGTGGCATATTTCACTTTCCTCCTGGTTTAGAGATTACCTTTACATTCCGTTAGGCGGCAGTAAAGGAGGAATTTGGATGAAAATCAGAAATACTTTTATCATCTTTCTCGTCAGTGGTTTTTGGCATGGCGCAAACTGGACCTTTATTTTTTGGGGTGGACTCAATGCCTTATTTTTCTTGCCGCTCTTGCTCGCAAAAAAGAATAGAAGTAATTTAGAAGATGTAGCCTTGGGAAAATTGCTCCCTTCCGTAAGAGATACTTTAAATATCATCCTCACCTTCTCCCTCACATGTTTTGCCTGGATTTTTTTTCGCTCAGAAAATATTACAGAGGCTTTTCATTATATCGAAAGAATTTTCAGTCCGTCTTTTTTTACGGTTCCGGGTAATTTCTCTTTTAAAATTATGGGTTTAGTTGGCTTTATGTTTATGGTAGAATGGATTAATCGCTCAGAACATCATGGTTTACAGATCGAAAGATTTCATCCAATTATTAGAAGAGCTACATATTTAGCGGTGGCTTTTATTATTTTAAGGTATGCAAGTTTCGGCAATAATGAATTTATTTATTTTCAATTTTAAGAGATGAAGAGATTCCTAATAAAAACAGCGTTTTGGATGGTTCCATTGATTGGGTTGCAGCTAATTCTTGGTGCATTTGCAGATGGAAACACAGATGACAATTATCGGCATTTTACTTCGCAAGCGACTTCTTTCATTATGGGTGATTCCAGAGGTTCACAAGCAATAGTTCCTTCCGTTCTCAATGAAAAAATTAAGCATCAAAAATTTGATAATTTCTCTTTGAATATATCACATTCACCTTATGGACCCCTATACTTGGAAGCGGTAAAGAAAAAAATTAAACCAGATACGAAAGAAGCTGTTTTCATTTTGACGGTAGGACCCTGGAATCTCTCTGCTCCCAAAAATGTTTCAGCAATGAAAGATTTGCCCGAAAATGAAATTTCACCCCTGAAAAATATGAATTTTTACAATCTGAATCCGAATTATGAATATCTGATCAAAAATTTCAATCACAGTTGGTTCCAGCTTTTTAGAGATCGAGAATCGCAAGGCAAATCCAACACCTACCTTCATGAAGATGGTTGGCTAGAAGTTACGGTAGATATGAAGGAATCCGTGCTGAGAAAAAGAACGGCAGAAAAAGTTGAATTTTATAAACTTTTCGCAAAAGATCAGGCAATTTCTCCGCTACGTTTACAATCTTTTGAAAAGACGATTGATTTTTTAAAAACAAAAGGTCAAGTTTATGTAGTTAGAATCCCCGCTTCCAAAGAAATAATGAAGATTGAAAATCAATACAGGCCAAATTTTAACCAAGTCATGCAGGATATTACGCGAAGAAAAAATATTCCATATTTTGATTTTACCGGGAAATTTAATGCCTATCAATATACTGATGGAAACCACATGTACAAAGAGTCCAGCAAAATATTTACCGCGGAAATTGCGGATTCAATTAATGCTTATAAAGCAAAACTAAAATAAATTCTTCCGGAAATTGATGTTGTATAATCCAGAACGGATACTTCTAAAATCAACCAGTAAATATTTGGTAATCATTCCCCATTTTTCTAAGAGTGGCGAATTAGCAATCTGAAAACTTCTATGCATTCTTTGAATATGAAGGAATTCTTCATTCGGGAAATTTTCTTCTCTTTCTGCCCACTTTTTAATTTCTTCCCAAAGCAAAACTTTAGAAATAGATGGCTTTATTTTACCAGAATCAACTTGTGTAATTCTATTGCTTTCGTGAACGCCACGAATCGCCACCGCTTCGTCCAAAATGCCTGGATATAAATCTAAATAAAAGGAAAGCCGGAAGAGAAATTCAGTGTCTTGATGAAGCCTTAAGTGCGTTTTCATCATTGGGAAAAGTTTTTTTTCCAAAGCAGATTTTCTGATAGTTAAAGCATCGATGCTAAATAATCCAAAACTTCCAAGCATTCCTAATTGTCCACGGAATACGTCTTTTGGAGCGTGTTTTTTATAAACAGTGGTCAATCGATCTCCAAAAATTTTAAAATACTGTTCTTTCGCTTTTTCTGAATAATAATGAACGCCGATTGCGCCATAAACACCTTCAACTTCTGGATTTTTAAAAAATTCTTTTTCTGCCTCGAAACGGTTTGGTAAGTAATAATCATCGGCATCGAGAAAAGCAATAAAATCTCCGGTGGCTTTTTCTAATCCCAGGTTTCTACTGGCTCCAGCGCCGTGATTTCCGTGATCTGCATGTTGAAAAAGTTTCACTCTTTCATATTTTTCAGCTAAATTTTTGCAAACTTCCAGAGCCTTGTCGGGTGATTGGTCCTCAATCAAAATTATTTCAAAAACTTCGTGGAACTGTAGCGCAGACTCTACAGCCTGAGTGACATATTTTTCGGCGTTGTAAACCGGTGTGATGACGGAAATTTTCATATTTAATATTGAGGTAACCATTTCTCTTTTAGAAATTGAGTAAATCTTTTCTCTACCAATTCATATAAAACTTTAGAGATAAAAATAACAAGAACAATTTTTATTAAGAAAAGCAAGATTGATAGCAAAACTGAATCTGTCTGAAATTTAGTAAATAAAATCCCCACAAAGGGATGACAAAGATAAATTGAATAGGAGATGTCACCCGTCATTTTCAGGAATGAATTGGCTTTCACTTTTAAAAATAAGTCGAAAATTAAAAAAGTAATGACAAAGAGTAGAATTGGGATTGTATTTATAAATGGGTTAGAAATCGAAATAATATTGAAAAGGTATAAGATGAAAATGCATATTGAAAGCACGGAAAAAACAGTTAGAATTCGCTCATCCACTTTAATTTTGTCTAAAGATAATCCTAATACAATTCCCAGGAGAAAGTAAACATTTAAGAATCCTGTGATCATTTTTAAAAAAGCATTTTCGGGAGAAAACAAAAATCCGAGCAGTATCAAAGTCGAAAAGAAGAGTAAAATAGCGAAATAACGCCACTTTTGAAAGAGCAATGAAATTGCGAAGATGAGGTAGAAAAACATCTCATAATTAAGAGACCATCCTAAAAATAAAACAGGAAAATTTTGATTCTGAGGAAGAAATAAAATCGAATGAATTAACCGACTGAAATAATCATCCTGAAAGTAGAGTAAAACGCTGCCGCCCAAAATCATCCAACCTAAAGTGAGCAAGTAATAAAGGGGAATAATTCTGATCACTCTCTTTTTGATAAAAGAGATCATATTGCTTTTTATCTCATCATTTTTAAATTTTTTCGTACTGTAGACCATGATGTAGCCACTAATGACAAAAAAAATAGGGACTCCCACGCTGCCTTTGCCAAACAATACATTTCCCCATTCGCTGTCCGCAAAATTAAGATCATCTTTAAAATGAAAACAGCACACCAAAAGTGCTGAGATTCCGCGTAATATTTGGAGATTGTTGAGTTTCATTATTTATCTCTTCAAAAAGGTGAAACGGTATCTCGTTTTTAAGATATGAGGATGACGAAAAGCAATATTTAGAAATTTCATTATCTTAGGGAAACCTTTTTTAGTGGCAATTTCGAAAGCGTTTTTTTGAAGCAGAATGTGATTTAATTCATCTGGTTGCAGATGATTGTTTTTTGCCCAATCGTAAATGGATTTCCAAAGCAGATATTGACGTTCTACATATTTCTGGGAATATATTCTTATTTTAGTGATTCTATTGTCGTCATGTATGCCGCGAATCGCTATAGCATGGGATATTTCGCCGGATTTTAGATAAGAGCAATGAGCTAATTTGAGAATAAAATCACTGTCTTGATGAACTCTTAATTGATCTGCAAACCTTAGATTGTTTTTATGGATGCTGCGGGTTCTAATCGTTAAACCATTGAGGTGAAAAAAAGTTCCAATGCTGGAATCTAAGCCAAGTAACCCGCGGAAAACTTCTTGACCTTCACATGCTTTTTTAACCGTTGTCAAGGTGGCATTGTTGAATTTTTCTGCGTATTCTTTTTGACCAATTTCCGAGAGAAATTCTACACCAATAGCTCCAAAAACACCCTCAATTTTTTCATCTTTAAAAATTTCATGTTCAGCAGAGAAACGGTTCGGCAAATAATAATCATCTGCATCTAAAAAGGCCATAAACTCCTGTTTCACTTGATTTAAGCCCAGGTTTCTAGCAGCAGCAGCACCGTGATTCCCTCGATCTGGATGCTGAAGTAATTTTATTCTGGCGTTTTCCGACGAAAGCTTTTTGCAAATATTTAAAGAGTCATCAGTAGAGCAGTCTTCAACGAGAATAATTTCTTTTACCTCCTGAAATTGAAGCGCAGAATTAACGGCTTTTACTAGAAAAGCTTCCGCATTATAAACCGGTATGATGACGGAAATATTCAAAATAATTCTTTAGATATAATGTTTATAGTTCTCTGCCCAAATTGCAAATTGCAGTAAATTCCAGTGCTTTTTATCTTTATTCAAAAAATTCTGAGTGGCTTTAAAATTAATAAATTGGAAGGCTTTTGCCTCTGAATTTTTCAGCAAATCATCAGATAAATCCACTAAACTTTGTTCCTCAAACCATTTTTCCACAGAGGAACCGAAGCCTTGTTTAACTCTTTTTCTAATGCTTTCTGTCCAGTAGTTCTGCATAGATTCTCTGAGGATAATTTTATCATGTTCAGAAGTAAGCTTTAAATTTTCTGGCAATTGAATGCAGTATTCTGCGAAATCTTTGTCCAGAAAAGGAGTGCGAACTTCGAGAGAATTTGCCATTGCCATGCGATCAGATTTCACCAACATATTGCCCGGAACATATTTTTCTAAATCTACGCGCATGATGTCATTAAGAGAATCTGGATTGGCTTGAAAACTATACTCTTGCTGAAATTTTGAAGTAATTCCTAAAGATGAAATTTCTTGCGCTGTAAAATAATTACGAACCCTATTTTGATGAAAGTCTAAAATATTTTTGTGTTTTACATTCTCTTGCGTGAGAAAAGTAGTTTCTCTAAATTTTCCAAATTGCTTTAATCCGAATTTTAAAATGATATTATTGTAACTAAAATGTTCCCTAAGTTGATGTTCAATGGCGTAAAAATTATAACCGCCAAAAAGCTCATCTCCTACATCACCACCTAATACAACTTTTAAATGTCGGGCTGCAGCTTGACAGATTTTAAATTGAGGTGTGTAACTCATATCGGAAAAAGGTTCATCAAAATATGGAGAAATTTTTATAAGATCTGCTGCAATATCGCCGCGGTTTTCATGGATTTCTATATGGTTGGTTTGGTATTTTTGGGCAATTTCTTCCGCAAATTTCAGTTCGCTATGTTCCCCCGAATACCCGAAACTTAACGTCGTTTGCTTCGGCTTAAATTCATTAACCATGGCCACAATCGTAGAAGAATCAAGACCGCCACTGAGAAAACTTCCTACTTCTACATCGGCAATCAACTGACTTTTTACCGCGTTTTTTAGCAAACTCGTAAATTCCTCCTTGGCTTCCGAGAGCCCGATTTTGTACTCATCCTTGGGTAAACTGTAATATCTTTTTTGATCAATTTCCCCGTTTGAGAATGTGAGATAATGCGCCGGTGGAAGGGTGAAAATATTGGAATAAATGCTCTGGTACGTATTCACGTAGCCATATTGTAGGAAATGGTAAATGGCTTGCTGATTTATTTGGGGCACGATTAATCCGGAGGCTAAAATCGCTTTAATTTCTGAGGCGAAGATGAATTCCCCATTTTTGCCAATCGCATAAAAGAAAGGTTTCTCCCCGAAACGATCTCTGGCGCAGAAAAGTTCCTGTTTTTTCTCATCCCAAATTGCAAACGCAAACATTCCGGGAAGTTCATTAAGCAATTCTTTGCCTTTCACTTGAAACATGGCTAAAATAACTTCCGTATCAGACGTTCCACGGTAAGAATAATCAGCATATCTTTTCTTCAGATCTTGGTAACCATAAATTTCCCCATTCAGAACGATGCATTCATTTTGCGTGGAGGAAAACATGGGCTGTTTTCCGGTTTCTGTTAAATCAACGATCGACAATCTACGGTGACCAAGTGCTGCATTTTCTAAAAATTCATGATGCTCAGAATTTGGACCGCGATGCGCGATGGCATCGGTCATTTTTTGTAATTCCGGGGAATAATTTTTAGCGTTTGGAGTAATAATTCCGGCAATTCCGCACATAGGTTTTTTATAAAGGGATTGAAGAGAAATATTTAGTGAAAAGGTTTTTCGCAAAAGAATAAATCTTCTTCAGGATTGAGTCCAAATTTTTTGTATTTCACGGATATATTAATTTTATTTACTGTAAAACCATTAGATTCAAGCCTCTGTACGTAATCTTGTCCATAAATTCTCATATGATCAAACTGCCCAAATAGCGCTGCTCTTTTTTTAGCATCAACGATGGTAAAATCTTCATGGGTCATTGCGGAGTTATTTGAAATCGGAACTTGTAAGACTGCTTTTCCTCCTATTTTTAAGACTCTGCATATTTCCTTCATGGCTTTACCATCTTCTTCAATATGCTCTAATACATGGTTGCAAATTACATAGTCAAAATGGTCATTCTGAAAAGGCAAGTTCAGCACGTTCATATTCTGAACATTTTCGGCGTAAACATAACCTTCTGTAAAAAGATCACCGCAGAGGTATTCCTTAAAATTTTGACTTTGTAAAATCTTTGAAAGTTTCGGTTCTGGGGCAATATGTAATATTTTTAAATTTTTAGAAGCTCCTATTTTTAAATCTTCTATCAAAAATGCATAGAGCAATCTTTCTCGGTCTCTAGAGTTGCATTTATAACAACCAGCAGCTCTTCTACCACCGCCAATAACATGTTTTTCTTTCAAAATAGGTAAATCATGTCCTACTATTTCTAAATCTCGGGATTTGAAGCCGCAGAAGGGACACTCAAATGTAGTGCCTCTATGCAGGTTGAGCTTTATTATTTTTTTTAATCTTTGTTTTAGAGACATATATTTTTCTTTGTTTTTCTCAGTTTAATTTAAACCTTCAGAAAGGTAAGTTTTGCTTGCTTCAGAAATCATTCTTTCTCATTGTTCCTTATAGCAAAGTAGCGGTATCTCGTTCGCAACAGTTCTGGATTTAATATAGCATATCGCGCAAAATTTATATATTTTGTAATGCCTTTTTGGGACGCAATTTTTGAAAAAAGATATTTATACTTAAATAGTTTTTGCACTTGCAGAGGAAAATATTCTTGGTTTTTGGCCCAATTATAGAGGGAACCATATAATAAACTCTGATGATTAAAAGCATTTCTAGTATGATTTTTAATTTTAGTTATGCTATTTGACTCGTGAGCAGATCTGTTGGCTACTGGCTGATCGATGATACCCGTTTTAAGATATTTATGATACGCCAATCTTATAATAAATTCTTTGTCCTGAGATATTTTTAAATTTGGTGGCATACGGAGTTTTGGATTTTCGAGAGCCGCCTTGCGCACCGTTAATGCGATCATAGAAAATGAACTGCCAAATCTGTTCGGTTCCTCCACCATGTTAAAAAACACATCTTTACCTTCTGCTGCGAATTGCACGGTACACATAAAATTTTCACCAAATTTATCTATATAATCTTGTTTCCCTTTTTCATTTATAAAATCGGTACCTATGCCACCAAATACTCCGTCAACTTTGGAATCTTGAAACAAAACTTTTTCAGCGTCAAAGCGGTTGCTGAGATAGTAATCATCTGCATCTAAGAAGGCGATAAATTCACATGATGCCTTTTCTATTCCCATATTTCTTGATACTGAATCACCATGATTTTTACCATCTTCATGTTGATACAGATGTACTCTATCGTAAAGTTTTGCAAGCGCTCTACATTTTTTTAGTGTATCATCGGTTGAGGCATCTTCCACTATAATTACTTCTTTCACTTCTGAAAATTGAAGTGCCGAAGCGACGGCTTTTTCAATATATGGTTCTGCGTTATATGTAGGGATTACTACTGATATATTCATATTATTATTGTGTTTTTAATAGCACCAAATACTATTTTACCTCTTGTTTGTCATCTCGTTCCTTATAAAAGATTGTAAAAGTATTTTAGCAGACAAGGCATATAGTATTGGGATTTGAAGAAGTTTTTTTATGTCGCCTGTGTATATAAATATTTTTAAAAGGTTAAAATTAAGGGGAGTCTTATGGTGTTGTAGAAAATAGATATGTTCATTTGCAAGCTGTCTTACGGTATCTTTACGCAGCTGTCTGTGATATTTGCTAAGTAGAATTTTTTCAAACTGTTTCTTCGAAAGTAGCTTTTGGTCGGAATTGTCTGATTTACCAGAAATACTTTCACTGGTTACATGAACATTTACGTATGCGCTGGATGAAAAAATGATTGGATTACCACCACTACATTCAAAAATAGCCATATCATCAGAATTCCATGCTAATGGAAAATTTCTAAATTTGAATTTTTCGTAAGCTGATTTTCTAAAAACATGTTCGGATAAACTTGATTTCTTTTTGTCTATTATTTTCCAATGAATATGATCTGCAGGTGCAATTAATTCTGGGTATTGAGTAAGCGGTGATAGAATCTCATTCGTTTCATCTATCCACCGCTGACCGAATCTAATAACGTTGCAATTTTGCTTATTTGCTTTATCGAGTATTTTATAAAATTCCTCTACAAAATTCTTAGACAGTACATCATCATCACCTAAAATCATAAACCATTCGTCAGGTTTCGCATGTGTTATTACCCTTTCCCACTGTTGGACTAAATTTTTGCCTCCTAAATTATCTTGGAAACGTTGATATTTGTATGGTGTAGTCTTTAAAATTTCTTTAATAAGATCTAAAGGATCATCTCGGCTACAATCATTCCCAATATAGAGGCTGAACTCTTTACAGGTCTGTTTTTCGAGAGAGGTGAGTGTCTCTCTAAAAAAATTAATTTTGTAATAGGGTATAATAATAGCGAGTCTAAACATAAAATGATTTTAATCTTTTGCAAATTTTTCTTGATGATAATTTTTATATTTAAAATACCGATAATAAGTTTTTAATAAAACAATGTACTCGCTAAAGCCAATTCTTGATCTAGGAATAAATCTTACCGTACTTAAGGCATTCCTTAGATTGATGCCAGAGTATTTAAAATAGGTATAAAGAAAGTCAGCAAAGCATCTCATTTCAATCTTATTGTCTTGTACTGTTTTGAATTTTGAACCGCACTTTTTTCTAACCAATATATTTCCGTCAAGAAATGCTTTGTCGGGATTACCTTTTGAAAAATGCTCTATAAAAATATCACTTACAACATAATTTTTATATTTTTTTGAAATTCGTAAACTAATGTCTAAATCATAGGCGTGATAGCCGCCTATTTTTTCATCAAATCTGAATTCTTGAGCTTTAGCTTTTTGCATCGCCAGGAAAACACCATCCATTGCAAAAACTCTGTTTCTATTTTGCGTTGCCGAATTGACGAAGATTTTTTCTTCTTTGCTTTTAATGTTTTGCAACAGGTGAACGTAAGAATAACCTTCCACATACCATCCGCACGGTGCAATGGGAACATAATTCGATCCCGCAACTCCGATGATACCTGTTTCCGGATTTTCCAGATGACTAATTAATTTCTCGCCCCAGTTTTTGGAATGAAATAAGACGTCTTCATGTAAAAAAAGCAGATAATCAGATTTCGCTTTTTCAGCTCCTTTGTTATAGGCCTCACAAATTCCCATTACACCGGGATTTTCAATCTTTATTATTTCATATGTTACACCGCAAGTTTCAGCGATATTTTTTTCAAGCGCAGTATAAAAATTGGGTTGGTAGGATGATATGATAATAGTTATCATTGCAACTTTTCAATCAAGGTGTACAAAAACTTTGTTACCATATTTTTTCTTATTGCTTTTAGAAGAGACCTGCTCTTCGCAGCAAAGTTTTCTTTTTCGGTACGTAATTTTTTATTTATTAAAAGCAAATCATGGTAACTTCCAAATTCGTGATGGTAAGTATCAAGATGTTTGAGGTAGATCATACTGCTAATTATTTTCTTTTCTTTTTCATTCTTATTTATTGCTGTATCTCTAGACTCCTCTTTTCTCCTGTAGTAAAATCCGGTATAATCCATTTTAATAACTTTAGATTCATCTATTTCTTTAATCATATGGATCCAAAATTCCCAATCTTCAAAGCCATGCACAAAATTCTCATCATATCCTTTAGTGTTTTCCCAGTCTTTTTTGAGATACAGGCCTGAAACAAAAATAATATTTTCTCTTAACAAATCTTTTTTCGTAAATGGTTTAAGCGCGAACGGCTCATTCAAAGCTCCAAAAAATCTTGCTTTACAATAAATGATTCTATAACCTTTGTTGAAGTAGTGCGCTGCGTTTTGCAAATATTCACTGCCGATTTTATCATCACCATCCAGCGGAAGGATCCATTCTCCAAAAGCTTTTTCAATGCCCAAATTGCGCGCGGAAGCGACACCGCCGTTCACCTTCTTGTGGTATTTAAACCGTGCATCTTTGGCCACCCATTTTTGTGCAATTTCCTCTGTAGCATCTGGTGAACCATCATTAATAATCAGGCATTCCCAATGGTTATAGGTTTGATCTAAAACAGATTGCAAGCACTCATTCAAATATTCAGCTTGCTTATAGCAAGGAACGATGATGGAGATATGTGAGTATTGCATAATATTTAAAGATGGGAGAAGATAAGGAAATTTCAGGTCTAAATATCAAACTAAATTTCCAATTCATCTTCATATTAGTATCATTTTCTTAATGATATTTGTTCTCTTTAGACCTTGAGGCACGTAAAATCGAAGTCTTTTATAAGGTAGTTCGCTAACATATAGTTGGATGCCGGTCGGAACTCAGTTTTCTTATAGAAAATTATAATTTTGAAATTTATTAATTAAACACGTTCAAGAATGTTAAGTACCATTTTAATATAATACTTTTTCAATCGTAGACCTAAATATTTAGAAATGACGTTAGCTTTCCTGTAAGATGTTTTTGAAAGTTGATCCCAAAGCTTTTCATTTCTAACGATAAGATGCATTTTATGATTTCTATTCTCAAAAGAATCGGAATCTGGCGAATAATGATTTTGATGCAGAACCAATTCGTCGTCAATAAAACGAATGTCTAACTTTTTCTTCTTAATCCGTGATAAAAAGTCATTATCGTCATAAGCAATTCCTAAAGCGTAAAGTTCATCAAATCCGCCCATAGATTTCAAGTCCTTCGCAGTAATTGCGGTACAAAAGTGATAGCCTTTAGGTCTGTATAAAGAATGGTTATACCATCCTATACCTCCATCTTTCCGTGCAAAATCGTTATTTTTTTTAATCACATGCGCAATTTCTTTTTTAGAAAAAATTTCCTCGATGTGATCAGTCGATGTCTTATCAAGGGAGAAACACCCAAAACTAAGATATGAATTTTGATTAAGATTTTTTTGAGTGTAATCTAAAATATTTCCATAATGAAAACATTCCGGATTTTGTATAATGATTTTATCTCCTTTTGCAGCTCTAAAACCTATGTTGAAAGGTATACAGGAATTATGATACCATTTATTTTTTTTCTCTAAACGAATGATTTTTAAAAAAGGAAATTCCGGAACTAAATCTTCTAGTCTCTCGCTTTCCTCACTCCCATCATCCACTGCAATCACTTCTAGCAAATATTTTGAGTTTTGCTGTTTAATACTTCGAAGCGTGTTCAAGAACAATTGCTTTCTGTTATAATATGCGGTAACAATTGAAATCATAATAGGGATTCACTTTTCCAACTGCTTTCGATACCGATCTTTCCTGGTCTTACAATACCAAATTTTTGTAAAAAAGAATCTTCATGTTCCTCGATCTCAAAGGAAATTTTAAATTCGGGTTGATGGTGAGATATTTTGTTAGAAGATGGTGAGTAAATTGCGAACGTTATATAATAAAATCCGCTGGAAAGTAAATATTGAGGGAAAATACACTGCACTTTAAATATTCCTTTTTCATTTTTAATAAACCGCTCGGTGGTATAATCAGAAGTCCAGTAAATTAACTCATCGTTTTTATCTTTAACATCAATGGTGATGTAAGAATTGGGAACAGGAATCCGCACATCAATTGTAAATTCAAAATTCAATACATTATTCGTAAACAATCGGTTATGGCTAGATGGTTTGTGAAGTTCCGCGTGCAAGAGTTGCATATCCAATTCTGGCTGCACCGGATATTCAATTTTAAAATTTTTATCCTTAGATATAAATTCTAAATCGTAGGTGTTTATCACTTTTTCAATGGCGCCTTGTGTAATTAAATTCCCGTCTTTAAGAAGAATTCCCTTTTGGCAAAGGTTTTTCACCGCAGCAATATTATGACTGACAAACAAAACTGTCCTCCCTTCACCTCTGCTTACATCGCCCATTTTCCCCAAACATTTTTTTTGAAAATCAGCGTCACCAACGGCGAGAACCTCATCTACAATTAAGATTTCTGATTCCAGATGTGCGGCAACTGCAAAGGCTAAACGGACATACATTCCGGAAGAATACCTTTTTACGGGCGTATCAATATATCTTTCAACTCCAGAAAAATCCACGATTTCATCAAATTTACGTTTGATTTCTTTTCTGGTCATTCCGAGGATTGCGCCATTCAAAAAAATATTTTCCCGACCCGTCATTTCCGGGTGAAATCCAGTTCCTACTTCCAGTAAAGAGGCGATTCTTCCATTGGTGTAAATTTTCCCCGTAGTTGGTTTGGTAACTTTGCTTAATAATTTCAAAAGAGTTGATTTTCCAGCACCGTTTCTACCGATGATTCCTACAGCATCACCTTGTTCAATTTCAAAATTAATATCTCGCAAAGACCAAACATAATCACTTGTTCCTTTTGAGGTACGATCATTAGCTTCACCTATTTTTAAATAAGGATCTTCTTTTCCCCGAATTTGATGCCAAAAACGGTTCAAATCATGGGATAAAGTTCCCGTTCCAACTTGCCCCAGTCGATATTGTTTCGATATTTTTTCTGCCTTTAATGCAAGCATTTTATTTATTTAATTTTTTTTTTTTGAATTTTACCACCTATTTATTACTCATGACCCATTGGTCATGATTTAAACGGAATCCATAAAGCCTTTTTCTACTTTATTAAAAGTGACTGTTCCAATCGCCAACAACGCAAATATAATTACGCTGCTGATTATGAGCATGGAAGAAGAAAATTCTCCTACACCGAGCCAACCGTATTTGAAACATTCGAAAATGCCAGAAAGGGGATTATAAAAAGCGATAATTTTTAATTTTGCAGGTAGAGCAGAAATGGGATATATTACTGGAGTTACGTACATAAATAAACTCACGCCGAAACCCAACAGCATTTGCACATCACGGTATTTTGTGGTCAAGGAAGAAAAAATCATTCCCATTCCTAATGCAAAGGCAGCCATTAAAATAATTAAAAATGGCGTTGCTAAAATCCAGATGTTTGGGTGAACTTCTCCCCTGAAATAATAGTATAAAAATGCAGCGATAAATAATATCATTTGTACACCGAAACGCATTAAATTCGAAATTACAATGGTTAATGGCATTACCAACCGCGGGAAATAAACTTTTCCGAAAATCGCGGCATTTCCAATAAATACATTAGACGTTCCTGTAAGACAACTTGAAAAATAATTCCATAAAGTAACTCCGGCCAAATAAAATAAAATTTTTGGAGCACCATCTGTTGACAATCCTGCAATACTTCCAAAAACAATAAGATATACAATGGTCGTGAAAATAGGATTGATGAAAAACCAGATCGGTCCTAGAATCGTTTGTTTAAAACCAGAAATAAAATCCCGCTTTACGAACATATAAACCAAATCTTTGTAGCGCCAAACTTCAGCGAGTTTCAGGTCGAATAAAGAGTGGTTGGATTCAATGGTTTCTGTCCATTCCTGTTGAGGTTCCGTCATTTGTGTTTATAGTTTTTGCAAAAATAGCGTAAATTAATGAATTCTTGTTTGTTCCGTTCTACCAAGTAGTAATGAGGTAAGAAAAATCGGAATATAGAGTCTAATTTCATAAATTATACCCGAGTAAAAACACATGATAATATAAGGAATAGAGAAAAGATGAAATATCAAAATATTACGCTTCGTTTTTTCATCTTTGGAAAGGAATATGGTGAACACGAAAAAAATTATCCAAAACAGAATTCCTAACATGTTTTTGGGATCTGTAAAATTTTGCGCTAGTAAATTGCCGTCATTCGTAGAGAAACTTTCATTTAGAAATCGCATTCCAAAATAAACCCCGACAAAGGTGACTGTCAACGTCAATAATGGTTTAATCATTTCTTTTTTAAGACCAAATTTCTCATACAAAAGTGTTGCGGCCAAAGAAAGTGAAAGTGCTGATGATTCCCGATTTAAAGTAGAAATCACCATTAATCCCATTAATAAAACCAAGATCGAGACTGAATTGTTCTCCAAATATTTTAAGAAAAAATAGTAAAATAGAAGTAGGAAAAAATAGCTCGAAATATCATAAGGAACAATCACAAACTGCGTGAAAACCGATGCAAATATTGCTATACTAATCATCAAAATTTTCTCGGAATTTGTGGCAATGAAATTCCTTGCTTCTGTGATGAAAACCAATATCATCGAACTTAAAACCAGAAAAAAAGTATTTAAAATATAGAAAGACAAATACATTTGCGGCTCCGCATCAGGATCCAGAAACTTTAATTTAAAGATGGAATAATCAATATTTAAAGTGGTTAAAAAGTCATAGATCCAAAGTAGAAAGTACCCACTTAAAACTCGATACTGATAAATTCCGGAATTAAATTGCTGCGAAAAATCTTGGTAATTTAAGATTTTTGAAGAGTAAATATTCCCGAAAGAAAAATAGACAAAACTACTCAGCGTAAAAGCCAAAAGCACTGCAAATAGAAGTTTAGGAAGTAAATTTATTTTCAAAATCATGTGTTTTTGTTCAGAAAAATTTCAATTTGACTTTAGCCCAATGTTTTCCTTCCGATTGATTTGTAAAAGAAACCAGAATTCTCTACTTGCTCCAAAGCAAACATATTTCTACCGTCGAAAATCGCTTTATTATTCATTTTTTCTGCCATCATCTTGAAATTTGGATTTTTGAATTCGCTCCATTCTGTGGCGATCAAAAGGCAGTCTGCGTTTTCTAAAGCGGTATACATATCTTTCGCATAAGAAATTTTATCGCCCAGAATTTTTCTTACATTTTCTTCTGCGATAGAATCATAAGCGGTAATTAAAGCTCCTTTATCTAATAATTTTTCAATGTTATCCAAGGACGAAGCTTCCCGAATATCATCCGTATTCGCCTTGAAAGCCAAACCCCAAACCGCAATTTTTTTGCCCTGAACATTTCCGCCAAAATATTTTTCAATTTCCGAAACCAAGATCACTTTTTGCGCCTGATTCACATTTTCCGTCGCTTCCAAAATTTGAAAATCGAAATGTTCTTGTTTACCGGATCTGATTAAAGCTTTCACATCTTTCGGGAAACAACTTCCGCCGTAACCGATCCCGGGAAATAAAAAACGATGGCCAATTCTGTCATCAGAACCCATTCCGAGGCGAACTTTATCCACATCAGCTCCTACTTTTTCGCAATAATTGGCAATTTCATTCATGAAGGTTATTTTTACTGCCAGAAAAGAATTAGACGCATATTTCGTCAGTTCCGAAGATTTTTCATCCATAAAAATTATAGGAATTCCGATATTTGTGAAAGGCTGATAAATTTGCGCCATCACCTCTTTTGCACGTTCAGATTCACTTCCAACAATTACTCTTGCGGGATTCATAGAATCTTCCACCGCGAATCCTTCCCGCAAAAATTCTGGATTAGAAACTACGTCGAAAGGAATTTTCGTTTTTGCAGCGATCGTTTCCCGAACTTTATCCGCAGTTCCCACAGGAACCGTGGATTTATTGACTATGACTTTATAATCCGTGAGTAAATCTCCAATTTGGTTAGAAACCGAGAGTACATAGGATAAATCCGCAGAACCATCCTCACCCGGTGGAGTCGGTAAAGCCAAATAAATAACGTCACTTTTCGGTAAAGTTTCTTCCAGATTGGTGGTGAAAAATAATCTTCTTGCCTGAATATTTCTTAAAAACATTTCTTCTAAACCAGGTTCATAAATTGGGACATGACCTTGTTTCATGCGTTCTACCTTTTCTGCATCAATGTCCACGCAATAAACAGTATTGCCTAATTCTGCCAAAGTAGTTCCCGTAACTAAACCTACGTAACCTGTACCAACAATCGTAATATTCAAAATTTGAGTTTTTAGAAATTGATGCAAATATAGAGAATTTCTTGCATGGGTGGTTGGGCAGAAATTATTGGTTGCAGTTGTGAAATTTCCTTTTCTCATTCATTTTGAGAATGGTTTTGGATGGAGCTTAATATGTTTAGAAATACTTTGAAAAGGCGAAAAAATTTCCCTACCCTTCTTTAAGTAAGCGTTAATGTTTTCCGATAGTTAAATGCCAATTTTTGGTTCCATGACTTTGTCTGTGTTTATTTTACTTAAAGTGAATCAACAATTAATGGCAGCTTATACAAATTTTGTTGATTTATCAAAATATTGTATATTTGCATCGGAATTACGGAAAACAATGAAAAGGCCTTCGCAAGAATGCCTTTTTTCGTAACTCAAAAAGAAAAGTATGGAATTTAGAAAAAGAGTCGAAGAATTACTACAAGAATTTTTGGCAGAAAGAGAAGATTTATTTCTCATAAACCTTAAATTTTCCGCAGCAGACGACATTACAGTGATTTTGGATGGTGATGATGGAGTGACTTTACAGGATTGTTTAGATGCAAGTCGCGCTATAGAAAATAATTTGGATCGGGAAGAACATGACTTTGCTTTGCAGGTAATGAGTGCGGGTTTAAGCGAACCTCTATCTTCAGAGAGACAGTTTAATAAAAATCTTGGACGAGAAATTGAGATTTTGTTAAATGATTCTACCGAAGTAGAAGGCGAACTTTTAAAAGTGGAAGAAGATAAAATCACCTTGATTTTGAAGTACAGAAAGCCCAAAGATATTGGGAAAGGAAAAGTAGATGTAGTGGAAGAAAGAGAAATTCTCTACACCGACATTAAGAAAGCACTTGTTGCGATAAAATTTTAACTTTAGATAAAAAAGAAGATAAATGGACGGTTTAGCATTGATTGAAGCATTTGGCGATTTCAAAGAAGATAAAAATATCAGCAAGATTGACTTGATGGCGATTATTGAAGATTCATTGAAAACGCTATTGAGAAAAAGATTTGATTCTGATGATCATTTTGATGTGATTGTAAATCCAGATAAAGGGGATTTTCAAATATTTCTGAATAAAACCATCGTGGAAGATGATATGTCTGAAGATGATGATTTGGAAATAGAAATTTCTGAAGCGAAAAAAATTGATCCCACTTTTGAAGTTGGAGAAGATTTTACGGTAGAAATTCCAATCGCGCAATTAGGAAGAAGAAGTATCCTTACGTTGAAGCAGATTTTAGCTACTAAACTTCAGGAACACAACAACGCTTTGTTATATGAACAGTTCCGAGATAGAATTGGAGAAATAGTAACTGGAGAAGTTCACCATATTCGTCACAAACATGTCATTTTATTAGATGATGAGGATAATGAATTTATTTTACCGAAAGAAAACCAAATCCCTTCAGATTTCTTTAAGAAAGGAGAAAATATTCGTGCAATTGTAGAAAGTGTTGATTTCAAAGGAGCAAAACCTCAGATCATCGTTTCTAGAACGGCTCCTAAATTTTTGGAAAAATTGTTAGAGCTAGAGATTCCAGAAATTCAAGACGGTACAATTATTTTGAAAAAAGTAGTGCGTATTCCTGGTGAAAAAGCAAAAATTGCGGTAGATGCTTATGATGACAGAATTGATCCAGTTGGAGCATGTGTTGGAGTAAAAGGATCTAGAATTCATGGTGTTGTTCGTGAATTAAGAAATGAAAATATTGACGTAATTCAATGGTCGAAAAACCCGGAAATTATGGTCAAAAGAGCTTTAGGAAATATAACCATCAATAAAATTGAAATCAACGAGGAAACCAATTACGCGTTGGTCTATACTCCAGTTGATGAAATTTCTAGAGTAATTGGTAAACAAGGTCAAAATATTCGTTTGGCGTCTTGGTTGAGTGGATTTGAAATCGATGTTTACAGAGAAGCAAGTGAAGATGATGATGTAGAATTGAAAGAATTTGCAGGATCAGATGAAGGAGATATAGAAAACTGGATCATTGCAGAATTCCAAAAAGTGGGATTAACTACTGCGAAAAGTATTCTGGATAAAGAAACGGCAGCATTGCTAAAAATGGTAGATCTAGAAGAAGAAACCATTGAAGAAGTTAAGTTAATTTTGAAAGCTGAATTTGAAGAATAACTTCAATAAAAATAATAAGTAAAATTAAATAATTTAACTTTACAAAAATTAAAATAAAAAGTATAAAATATACATGCCAAAAATTAGATTAAACAAAGCGGTTAAGGAATTTAATATTTCGATGACAAGGATGGTAGAATTTCTGCAGTCCAAAGGAATCGAGGTGGAAAAAAACCCAAACGCTCAATTGGAAGAATCGGCATATTCTGCACTAAAAGCTGAGTTCGCGAAGGATAGTGAACAGAGGAAAGCTTCGCATGAGGTGGTTATTACTAAAGTCCCCGAAGAAAAATTGGAGATTGAACCCGCACAACCGGAAGTAATAAGAGCCAAAGCAAACGTAAGACCTGAAACCAGAATTCTAGGCAAAATAGATCTTGATCCTAAAAAGCAAGAAGCTGCTGAAGTAGTAGAAATACCACCTGCACCGGAAGTGAAAGAACCGGCGGTAGAACCGGTAATTACTGCCGCTTCGGAAAAGCAGGAATTTAAAGTTTTGGATAAAATTGACTTATCTCAGATTCAAGGCAACAAACCAAAATCTTCTAAACCAGCTGCTCCTAAAAAAGAAGCTGACAAACCTGCGGAAAAGGTAGAAGAAAAAGAGGTGATTGTTCCTCCTGCAAAAGAGGAAACTCCTGCTCCAGTAGTAGAAGAGCCAAAAACTGCTGACTCTGCAGAACCTGATAAAATTGAGACGGTTTACCAAAAATTAGGAGGCGTTAAAATTTTGAAGCAGACCGTAGATTTATCGCAGTTTGCGAAAAAACCTTCTGCAAATAGTGCAGCTGCGAAGAAAAAAAGAAAAAGAATTGATAAACCAGTTGCACCCGGAAGCAATACCGCAGCAGCAGGTGCAAACCAAAATCGTCCAGGTGGACCCGGCGGAAACAGGCCTCCAGGACCCGGTGGGAATAGACCTCCAGGACCAGGTGGAAACAGACCCGGTGGTTATCAAGGTGGAAATAACAGACCTTCTGGACCGGGTGGATCAAGAAGAGGAGCCCCATCTATGCCTGTAGAATTAACAGATGAGCAGGTTAAAAATCAGATTAAAGAAACCCTAGAAAAATTAACCAGCAAAGGCGGTAAAAATAAAGGGGCAAAATATAGAAAAGAGAAAAGAGTTTACCGAAGAGAACAAGATGAACGTCAAGATGAACTTGATGCAGCTGACAGAACGCTTAAGGTAACAGAATTTATTACCGTAGGCGAATTAGCATCTTTAATGGGCGTTAGTCCTACTGAAGTGATTTCTGCATGTTTCTCATTAGGAGTAATGGTAACCATGAATCAGCGTTTAGAAGCAGATACTTTATTGCTTGTAGCGGATGAATTTGGATACACCATAGAATTTTCAGATGCAGATGTAGAAGAATCCGCAATGGAAGAGGATTTAGATACTGCAGAAGATTTATTACAAAGAGCACCAATCGTAACCGTAATGGGTCACGTAGATCACGGTAAAACCTCTTTACTCGATTATATTAGAAAAACAAATGTAATCGCTGGTGAATCTGGTGGAATTACACAGCATATTGGAGCTTATAATGTGAAGTTGGAAAACGATCAAAGAATTACGTTCTTAGATACTCCAGGTCACGAAGCATTTACGGCAATGAGAGCCAGAGGTGCTCAGATTACTGACATCGCGATTATTGTAATTGCAGCAGATGATGATGTAATGCCACAAACGAAAGAGGCAATTTCTCACGCACAAGCTGCGGGAGTTCCAATGATTATCGCAATTAATAAAGTTGATAAGCCAAACTCGAATCCAGATAACATCCGTCAGCAACTTTCTACCATGAATATTTTAGTAGAAGAATGGGGTGGTAATGTACAATCGCAGGAAGTTTCTGCGAAATTTGGTAACAACATGGACGCTTTATTGGAGAAGGTTTTACTTCAGGCAGAAATGCTAGATCTTAAAGCAAATCCAGATAAAAATTCCAGTGGAGTTGTCATCGAAGCATCTTTGGATAAAGGAAGAGGATATATCTCAACTATTCTTGTTCAGGCAGGAACGCTAAAAGTGGGTGATTATGTTTTGGCCGGTAAAAACCACGGTAAAGTGAAAGCGATGCTTGATGAAAGAGGGAAACCGATGGAATCTGCAGGACCTTCAATTCCAGTAACAATTCTGGGATTAGATGGCGCACCAACTGCCGGAGATCGATTCCGAGTATTTGAGGACGAAAGAGAAGCGAAAACAATTGCTACGAAAAGAGAGCAACTGCAACGTGAACAATCCGTAAGAACCAAGAAACACCTTACCCTTGATGAGTTAGGAAGACGTATTGCTCTTGGTGATTTCAAAGAATTGAACATTATCTTGAAAGGTGATGTGGATGGTTCTGTAGAAGCACTATCTGATCAGTTACAAAGTTTGTCCACGGAAGAAATTAGCGTAAATATTATTCACCAAGGAGTTGGACAGATTACTGAATCTGATGTACTCTTAGCAGCAGCATCGGATGCGATTATGATCGGATTTAATGTAAGAGCTGGTGTAAATGCAAAAGAACTGGCAGATAAAGAAGAAATCGAAATCAGAACCTACTCTATTATCTACAAAGCAATTGATGAGGTGAAAGAAGCGATGGAAGGAATGCTTTCTCCAGAAATTAAAGAACAGGTAATCGGTAACGTAGAAATACGAGAAACTTTCAAAATTACGAAAGTGGGAACCATTGCAGGTTGTATGGTTCTTACCGGAAAAGTAACCAGAAATTCGAAAATCAGATTGTTAAGAGACGGAATTGTAAAATTTGAAGGAGAACTGGAAAGTTTAAAACGTTTCAAAGATGATGTGAAAGAAGTAACCAAAGGTTATGAATGTGGATTGAACATTAAAGGATACAACGATATAGAAACCGGTGATATTCTAGAAGTTTATGAAGAGGTTTCTGTGAAGAAAAAATTGAAATAATTTTTTTATATAAATAGAAAGCCCGCATTATTGCGGGCTTTTTTTATGGGCTTATTTTATCTTTCCGTGCTTTTTCTTATTCTATGTTGGTTCAAATCTATGCTAAGAGATATGTTCCCGGTACTGCAAACTCGCAGCTTGGAGTTCCTTTAAGATTAGATGATTCTTTTGATGCGATTCCTCGGAATACGGTAGATGAAGTGTATACGCAAATCAACAATGATTTAACATCAGCTTTAACCTTATTAACAGGAAAAACAAGAGCAGATAAATCACACTTTAATGTAAATGTAATTAAAGGTTTGATGGCTAGAGTAGCATTAACTCAAGGCAGATATCCAGAAGCAGCAACTTTTGCGAAAGAAGCGAGAGCAGGATTTACCTTAATGAACAATACCACGTACAAAGCTGGATTTAACAATTTCTCTAATGCTGAATGGATGTGGGGTTACAAACCGACAGAAGTAACATCAGATTTCTTTGGTAATTTCATGGCATATATGTCAAGAAACTACAACTCATCTCAAATCCGTCAGGCACCGAAGGTGATGAACAGATTACTGTTCAATAAATTCCCTGCTACAGATGTAAGAACACAGGTTGTAGATCCAACTGGAGCTCATACTGCGTTGGCATTGCCTACAACTTACTCTAAATTTCCTTACACCTCTCAGAAATTTTTGTCTACCAATAATGCAGGAGCAACTGATAACAGTACCAGTTTGGGAGATATTCCTTTTATGAGAGCTGCAGAAATGTACTTGATTGAAGCTGAAGCTTTAGCAAGAAGCAGCCAGGATGGTCCATCTAAAATCGTTTTCAATGAATTCGAAAAAAATAGAAATCCAGCTTATGCAGGAGCAGCTACTATAGGAGCAGCCTATGTAGAAGAAATCATGAACAGCCGAAGAATAGAACTTTGGGGTGAAGGTTTCAGATTCTTGGATCTTAAGAGACTGAATTTACCATTAGACAGAACGGGTGCAAATCACTCTTCAGTGGTAACTAATAATTTACTAACAGTTCCAGCAGGAGACAAAAGATGGACGTGGTTATTACCACAGGCAGAAATTGATGCTTCACAAGGATTAGTAATACAAAATGAACTCTAAATGTGTTCATTAAAAGAGATATAACTCAAATTATATTTTCATTATAAAAAAACCGCCAGTAATGGCGGTTTTTCTATTTAAAAAATTCTTACATAATTTTAAGAAAGCGATTTTGATCTTTTAAATCGTTATTAATGATTTCAGAAGTATTAGCAGTGAAACATTATCATTTTTAAAAATTTAACCTCAAAAAACTATTTGATTGTTAATGTTTCAAAAATAATGTTCTTGATTTGGGAATTTTAGTTTGGATATGTTAAATTAAATTAACATATTTGCGGTATTAAAATATTTAAATAGTATTAATATGAATTTAAATTTACGAGTTATAAGTATCGGCGTATTATTCTTTGCAGGGCATTCGCTGATGGCTCAAAATACCAAGAGAAGCGATACCACTACAAAGACGAAAGAAATTGAAGGAATTGTTTTGGTAGGAGGAATTAAACTTGATCCCGCCGTAAAGCTGGGTTCTTACACTGTAGTATCCAAAGCAAATTTTGAGTCTACACCAGTAGCTTCCATTGATGAGGTTTTAAATGGGCGAGTAGCCGGTTTGACGTTTTCTACAAACGGAGGTGATCCTGGTTCTACCAATCTAATTACCATCAGAGGGGTAGGATCCTTAATTGGAACTCCGAATCCACTTTATGTTATTGATGGGGTTGTGGTCGGTAAAGGATCGGATAATTCTCAGGTGATGGAATCTTGGAATCCTTTAGCCAGTATTGATCCAAACTCTATTGAAAGTGTTGCTGTATTGAAAGATGCGTCTGCAACTGCATTATATGGTGCAAGAGGTGCAAATGGGGTAATTGTAGTAACCACTAAAAGAGGAAGGTACAATCAAAAAACAAGATTTAATTTGTCTAGTGATATGTCTGTACAGGATGTAGCTTTTGACGAACAAAAATACATGAATGCCGACGAATATTTGAATTGGGGAGCTTTAATGCTCGTAAATGGAGGTACTTTTACGGATCTCAATTTAGCAAAGCAGCAATTCGCCACGGATAATAACTATGATGGGTTTTCTGATGAGGATTGGCAAAGAAGAGTACAAAGAAGAACTTCTATTGTAAACACGTATAACTTTTCCGCAGCTGGTGGAGGTGAAAATACATCTTTCCGATTGGGAGGCTCCTTCTATGAAAATGAGCCCTTGGTTTTAAACAGTAATTTTGATAGAATAAGTTTAAGCGCTGCCGTAGATCATAAAATTGAGGATAGACTCAATATTGGATTTAACGCAAACTTTACAAACGTAGAAAGAAAAACGTATGAAGATGGTGGTGCATACAGTAATCCTTGGCTTACAAACTGGTACATCGCTCCAATTTATGGAGCATATAATCCTGATGGATCTTTCAATCAAACCAATTTAGGAAACGGGAATGATAACTTTAATCCGCTTGCAATTCAGCAGATGAATTTTAGCAAAGGTTCCATCAAAACATTTGTTTCCTCTGTTAATGCAGAGCTGCAAGTAATGAAAAACGTCTATGTAAATTCATTATTTGGAGTTCAGTATCAAGCGCTGGATGAAAAACTATATTGGGATCCAAGAATCGGTGATGGCTTAAACGTAAATGGGTATGTTTATCAGGGTAGAACCAGTGCATTTGACTGGAATTGGAATAACTCCATCAGTTATAGAAATACTTTTGCAGAGAAACATGAAGTTCAAGCTTATGCGGGAATGGAATATCAGGAACATAAATATTTCACCCTTATCGCTCAAGCAACGGATTTGTCTCAACCCCTTCCTTACATTTCATTTGGAACTGAATATGGTCAGCCAGGAGAAGATCGTTTAAAATGGACTCAGATTTCTTACTATTCCAGATTAAACTATAATTACGATAAAAAATACTCTTTGTCAGCTCAGATGCGTCGAGATGGAAATTCTACTCTAGGGATTAAAAAATATGGTAATTTTTGGTCTGTAGCTGGAGCCTGGACTTTATCACAGGAGAATTTTATTCCAGAATTCTTTAATCTCCTTACCTTGAGAGCGAATTATGGGCAAATTGGAAATATACCGTATGCAGATCAGTGGTATGTACAATACAACGCTTTGGCTTTGGTGAGTCCTACTTCTTTATACGGTGCTGATCAAGCAACTACAATTGCGCAACCAGGTAATCCTAATTTAAAGTGGGAAATTTCTAAACAATATAATTTCGGATTAGATTTTACCATTTTAAAAAATGCATTTAATGCCTCAATAGACGTTTATCAGAGAAAAACAGTAGATGCAATTTATGCTTATACTACAGCGCCAACCGCAGGTGGACCAGATAGTTATTTGACGAATGTTGGTGATATTTTGAATAAAGGTGTTGAACTAACTTTTGGAATTAAGCCTTTCAACAAAGAATTCGTATGGCTTATAGACGGGAACTTTGCTTATAATAAAAATACCATAGAAAGTATTTCTAACCCAGGTCAAATTGATTTATCTGGCGTTTCTAATAGCATGCGTGCAATTAGTGAAGGTCATTTATTGGGTGAATATTATACTTATCAATGGGCGGGAGTAGATCCCGCAACTGGCGCCGGTCTTTTCTATACTGATGAAACGCGTACTGCAACTACTACAAACAGAACTACAGCGAAGCGCGTATGGCAAGGAAAAACACCATTTCCTAAATATACAGCGGGCTTAAAAAGTGAATTTAGATACAAAAAATTCAGTTTAAGCGCGTTCTTCACAGGTCAGTTTGAATATTCTGTTCATAACAGATGGCAAAATTATATTTTAGGAGATGGATCCGCAATTAATAATCAGATTACAGATGCACTGTATGACAGTTGGACTCCTACCAATACTGATGCTTCTAATCCAATTCAACTTCTCAATAATCCTTCCAACGCTGCAGGACCGTCTACAAGATGGATGAGAGATGGAGATCATATCAGATTAAAAGAAGCAAAAGTGAGTTACAGTTTCGGCAGTGTCTTAAAAGATTCGGGAGTAGATAATCTTACGGTGTATGTAAGAGGAACAAATCTCTGGATTTATACTTTTGACGAAAACCTAACATTTGATCCAGAAGCCAATTCAAATGGAGCCGGTGCATCTTGGCAGGGTAAAGGACTTTATGACTATACATCACCAATTATGAGAAGTTTTTCATTCGGTGTTTCGTTAGACTTTTAAAATTTATTACAATGAAATTTACAAAATTATTTATAGTAACCGCATTTACATCAGTGATGCTTTTGCCTTCTTGTTCAGAAGATAGACTTATAGAAGAACCCGTAGATCAGTTTCCAATTGCTGAAGCAATCCGTAGTGAAAATGATATGAGGAGTTTGTTAAATGGGGTCTATGATCAATACTCTACTTCCAGGGCATTTGGAGCAGATATATTAGCATTCGGAGATTTAATTTCAGATAATGTTTTTATTACTGCACTTCCAACAGATGTATCTTACAGAAACACTGGGTTTTTAAACTGGTCAGCAGATGTATCTGATTTCGGAATGATTGATGATCTTTATGATGGAATCATCTTAGCAAATACGGTAATTAACAATACTGCATTGCCTCAAACCACGAACGTTTTAAATTTGCAAGGTGAAGCAAGAATTGCCAGAGCCGTGGGATATTTCTATGCAGTGAGTTTTTACTCTCCAAATCCTACCTCCAATGTGAATCAAGAATTTGGTGTTCCTCTAAATCTTGGAGTGTATGATCCAAATCTGCAGTTACCAAGAGCTACGGTTTCTGCTGTCTATGATCAAATTATCACGGATTTAACAACTGCCTTAAGTACCATGACAAATGAAACACCAGTGAATAAAGGGTTTCTTAGTAAAACGGCTGCAAGATTATTGCTCTCTAGAGTGTATTTAACCAGAGGTTCTACTGGCGATTATCAAAAATCTATAGAGTATGCAGATCAAGTGATTAATGCAGGAGCTCCCGGTGGAACTTTTAGCTTTGTAGAGAGAGCCAAATACGTTAATTATTTCACTTCTCAATCCACGGCTGTTTCGGAAAATCAACCAGAAACTGTTTGGGAAATTAATATGACCTTCACCGGAAATGAAAATCCAGGGATCAACAGTTCATTAGCGTCTTTTTATGAATTTATTGGAGCTAAGAAAAGATTTTTATTTACACAAGATTTCTATGCGTCTTTCCCAACTACAGATATCAGAAGATCTTTGTTCACCTCTGCACAAGTACCAGCGGCCGATGATCCGAAAGGAATTTGGACAAGAAAGTATATCAGAAATACAGATGAAGGTCCATTTGCACACAATATCAAGATTTTTAGAATGTCTGAAGCATACCTCAATAAAATAGAAGCTTTATTTAAAAGTGGTAGTACAGGTCCAGCTTTAACTCAATTAAATGCATTTGCTACTTTAAGAGGTGGGTCCACTTATACAGAAGCCACCATTCAAACAATATTAGCTGAAAGAAGAAAGGAATTTTTTGCAGAAGGTCAACGTTTTTTTGATTTGAAAAGAAATAATCTAGGTTTTTCCAGACTTACCAATTGTTACAGCATTGTATGCTCCGTGCCTGCAAATGACAAAATATTTGTTATTCCAATGCCTTTAAGAGAGATGAACATTAATACGAACATGACGCAATACCCAGGTTGGTAAAACTTCATCACTCAAGCTAAATTTTATATATCAGAACCCCGTATTTTACGGGGTTTTTTATTTCCGCACTTTTCTTACATTTGTACCTCAAAGTTAAAAAATGAAATATCTTCTTCTTTGCCTTTTATGCTGCAGTTTCTACATGCAAGCACAAGTGGTGAATAAAACCGATTCTAACCGAGTAAAACCACAAGATACATTGGTGGTGGATTCTGGAACAAAAGATTCTTTGAAGATATTTAAACCGACCATCTACGATTATAAATACCAAACCCAGTTTACAGAAAAAAAGATTTTCGATACGGTTTTCACCCAAAATAAAACCTTCATTTTCACGCAATACAATAACCGAGATAATTTTGGTAGGATTCAGTTTGCTAATATTGGCGCTGGATTTCAAGATTTAGTTTTTGAATTTAATCCGGAAAAAAATCTCGCCGTATTACCGACCAATAAATCCTACTTTATTTTAGGAATAGATGATGTTCGATATTATGATGTAAAGACGCCGACCACCTCTTTCATTTATCACAATGCAGTTAAAAGTGGTGCAGCCTTGCAAACTACCTACACGCAGAATATTGGGAAGAACTTTAATTTTGCAGTAGAATATATGGGACTCCGTTCCCTCGGCGCTTACTTAAATTCCCTTGCCGCTCAAAATAACATTGTTTTTTCTGGTCATTTTAAGACAAAAAACAGCAAGTACGAAGCTTTTGCGCATTACCTTCATCAAAATATGAATAATCAGGAGAATGGAGGGATAGAAGATATTAATCTTTTTTTGAATGGCGATAGCGATTTCAATAACCGCTTGAACTTGCCTGTTAATCTTATTGCTTCAAATTCCAGATTTGCCTACAGACGGTATTATTTCAGCCATGAGTTCCGGCCTTTTGCTTCAGAAAAATTTCCGTTTAAAATAAGGCACACCATTTTTCACCAGTCTAATAAATATTACTTTTCGCAAACATCACCGGAATCTTTTTATTTCGAAGAACAGGGTGATTTAATCGCGTATCCACTTTCTTCTAAAAAATATTCAAAGAACTTAAGCAACACGGTCAGTGTGCTTTTGGACCAGGAGAAATTCAAATTGGATGCGGGAATCAGACATCAAAATATCAAGTTTGGAATTGGGGAGCCTTTGCCAGCTTCTTTCGGTATTTCCCAAGAGGTTACGGAAAACAGAATAGGTGCAGTCGGAAATTTATTTATCAATCTTTGGGATCGGGTAGAATTGAATTCAAATCTGGAAATATCGAGTGGAAGTGAGTTCGGAAGTTTTTTCAGGTCTCGAAATAAGTTAAAATTTGAACCAATTCCAAATTATTTTGTAGATGCCAAAGTCAATTTTCAATCCTCTTCGCCCACGTTTAATTTATTGAAAAATCCTTCTGTTTACAAACGTTTTATTTATGAATTGAAAGATCCGGCGAATGAAACGACCACAGAAATCGGGGGAAATGTAAATCTTAAATGGTTTCAAAGTGTATTATCCGCCACCTATTTTCGGGTTGACAATTACACATATCTGAATGAAGATGGAATTGCGCAGCAAAGCAATTCTGCCCTTAATATTTCTCAGCTCGGTGGTGAAGCAACCTTTAATTATGGAAAATTTCATTTGAATCCAAAAGTTCTTTTTCAAAGTGGCCTCGCCAACAAAGATTTGTTTCCCATGCCTAATTTTGTAGGGAGAGCCAATTTTTATTTCCAGTCTAAAGCTTTTAAAAAAGCAGCAGAAATACAAGCAGGAATTAAAGTATATTATTTCACTAAATTTGCCTCTAGAGAATACTTTCCGGTTCTAAATGAATTTATTTTGCCCGGATCTAATTCTTACAGTATTGGGGGACAACCTATCGTAGATGTATATTTTAATATGCAGGTGAAAAGATTTTTCTTTTTTATTGAAGCACAACATGTCAATACATCCTTTTTGCAAAATAAATCGTTCACTGCACCCGATTATCCGCTTTACGATTTCCGCTTAAATATCGGTTTAGTTTGGTATCTTTTTAGTTAAACTTTGAATTTGAAGAATAAAACCCATTTCCCTTTCCTAGAAATTGAGAGTATTCCGCAACTCATCAAAGATTTTTTGGCGAAAGATATTGAAGGGTTTGAAACTGCAGTTTTCAATCTGGAAAATATGAAATTGCAGCTTGAAGCTAAGAAAAATACATTTTCGGCTGAACAAAGAGCGATTCTATCAAACACTTTTATAAGTCAATATAAAGGATTTGAGCTAACGGAATTTCAGACTAAAAACATTGAACTTTTATCAAATGATAATACCTTCACTGTTACAACAGGACATCAGTTAAACCTATTTACAGGTCCCGCTTTTTTCATTTACAAAATTTTACAGACTATAAAATTGGCGGATTTTTTAAATACCCATTTTCTGGAAAGTAAAGTGATCCCAGTTTTTTGGATGGCTACAGAAGATCATGATTTTGAAGAAATTAATCATTTCAGCACAGACAAAAATTACTACGAAATTTCCGCTGACTCTGGTGGAGCAGTAGGTAGAATTAAAGTTAAAGACACACCATTTATTGCAGCTTTCGAAGAAGAATTTAAAGATTCACCATTTGGTGAAGAATTAATTGCATTAGTGAAAAAGGCATATAAGGAAGGAAATACTTTAGCACAAGCAACCAGAATCATCGTACACCAACTATTTTCACAATATGGTTTACTTGTTCTAGATGGAGACAACAGAGATTTAAAAATGCAGATGAAATCGCTTTTCAAAGAAGAATTGCTGCATCAAACTGTTTTTGAATCAACCAAAGACACTATTGATTTCTTAGTAGGGAGATACGGAAAAGTTCAAGTGAATCCGCGCGAAATAAATTTGTTCTACCTCACAGAAACAAGAGATCGAATTGCCTTTGAAAATGATCAATTTATCCTTGTTGATAAAGATAAATCCTTTAGTAAAGAAGAATTGCTCTCAGCATTAGAACAATTTCCAGAAAGTTTTAGTCCAAATGCCTTGCTGCGTCCCGTTTTTCAAGAAGTTGTACTACCTAATTTAGCCTACATTGGGGGTAATGCAGAGATTATGTATTGGTTAGAATTAAAGGATTATTTTGCAAAAATTAATATTCCATTTCCTATTCTTATTCCGCGTGCCTCAGTTTTGGTGTTAAACCAAAAAACTTTAGATAAAACTGAAACTCTTGGTTTAAATAGAGATGATTATTTTCGAGATTTAGATCAAGTTTCCAAAGAACTTTTACTGGTAGATCATGACATTCTTACTTTGCTAAATCAACAGAAAAATGAACTTGAACAGCAGTTCCAGAAATTGAAAGAATCTGCAAAGAAAACAGATGTTACTTTTGGAAATTTAGTGGATGCAGAGAAAACACGTCAACTGAAATCATTCAAACGCATGCAGAAAAGACTTTTGCGTGCAGAGAAAATTAAGCAGAGCGAAAAATTGAATCGCACAAAGAATTTATTTGAAACCGTTCATCCCGGAAATAAATGGCAAGAACGCACTTTAAATTTTTCCTCCTTTTATTGTACTTTGGGTCCAGAGTGGCTTCAGAATTGTTACCGTGAAATCAGGGTAGAGCATTCTGAATTAATTATCCTCCCTATTTAATATTAAAGCAGTATTTTTGTAAATATATCACATAAAAATGATCAAGAAATTTTTTTATATATCAGGTTTAATCGCCTTCTCCTCCCTTTATTCCCAGAAAACACATACTGTTTCTAAAGGAGATAATCCTTACAATATTTCTAAGAAATACAACATCAGTCTGGAAGAATTATACCAGCTCAATCCAAAAACAAAAGACGGAAAATTGGCAATTGGCGATGTTTTAATTGTTCAAAATTCTGTGAAAAACACGCCTAAAAACGCTACTGTAAAAGCAGTGTCTACAGCAGGTGAATTTGGCAAAATAACTTTGCAACCGAAACAAACCGTATATGGTATTACGAAGCAATATCAGATTTCTGAAACAGAACTTCGCAGATTAAATCCGGATTTAGATTCCAACATGAAAATTGGGGATCAGGTGACTTTACCGTTAGCGCAGATTAACAAATACGGAGGTAACCAAGCTGTTGCAGTAGTTGTAGAAGAGAAAAAACCAGTAATGCAAACTGTAGAACCTATTGTAGAACCTATTGTAGAAAAAGCTTTAACAAATGATTCATACCAGGTTCAGGCAAAAGATAATTACTACAAGCTAAGCAGAAAATTTAATGTTTCGCAATCAGAATTATTTGCGATGAATCCAGGTTTAGAAGCGAAAGGATTACAACCAGGTTCAGTAATTAAAATTAAATCTGACGTGCAAAATACTTCGCCGCAAACGCAAACTTCAACCGTTGCTCAAACCGAACCTGTCAATAAGTATACTTCCACCTCTGTGGAAGATGATTTCGTGACGTACACAGTGCAGAGTGGAGATACTGTTTTCGGAATTTTGAATAAGTTTGGAATTTCTTTAGATGAATTAATTAGTTTAAACCCTCAATTATCTGCCGGATTAAAATCTGGTCAAATATTAAAAATTAAAAAATTAGATGCAGGTTACGTTAAAAAATATGGGGATGCACTTAATATAGTTCTAATGTTACCCTTCGGATTTGACACGAATGACTCTAAATATAGAACACTTTCTCTGGATTTTCTTTCCGGTGCAAAACTAGCTATCGAAAGAAACGCAAAACGCGGACAGAAATTAGATGTGAAAGTAGTTGATGCGGGCAATGCGGAAAGTTTTAAAAACTCTTTAAGCCAAATTAATAGAGATAACACCGACTTAATTGTTGGACCTTTCTTTAAATCAAGTGTTTTACAAGTTTTAGATTATGTTAAAACTTCAAAAATTCCCGTGGTTGCACCTTTTGCTAATTCAGATGATTTGATGAAGTTTGATAATTTGATCTTGATAGAGACCAAAGAATCTGTTTATGTCGAAAGGATTGTGAAGGAAGTAAAAGACATTTATTCTGATCAAAAAATTTATATTCTTGCAGATACTGACAAATCCAGAGCCAATAGTTTGAAAGCGCAATTGGAAGGTGAGCTTAAGAAACCATTAGTCATGGTCGTTAACAACGCCTCGGAAATCCAAGTAGATCGAAATATGATGACCGGTCAAACTGCTCCAATTATCGCGATATCAGTAAATGACGATGATTCTAAGGGTACTGATTTTGCCAACCGAGTTATTGAATTGTCCAAAGAAGTTCAGAACATGAAAGCTTTCAGCATGTTTTACTATCCTATTTTTGAAAAAAAAGTGGATGAATTAAGTCAAGCTAATTTGGTTTATTTAATGGATCGAAAAGTTAACATGGATGGAGACTTCGAAAAGGAAATTTTAGAAGAGTACAAGAAAAAATATTGTAAAACTCCCTCTAAATATTCAGTGATCGGATTTGATATCATGAACGATATGTTAAGCCGCGAGAATAAAAAAGGAGAAATCTTCAAACAAATAAACAAAGTACAAACCCAGTTGGCGACCAAATTTGAATTTGAAAAAACCAAAACTGGAACTTACATTAACAAAGGTTATCGCGTAGTACGTTTAGTACCAAACTAAATGAAGTTCTTCGCCAACTAATCACCACGTCCGTTTAAAATATAAATATGAAAGCACTTGTATTTCCTGGCCAAGGCTCACAATTTGTGGGAATGGGAAAAGAACTTTATGATTCCCGGAAAGACGTTAAAGACCTCATGGAATCTGCAAATGACATCTTGGGATTTGATATTCTAACCTTGATGTTTAAAGGAACAGATGAAGATTTAAAAAAGACCGAAGTTACACAACCTTCTATTTTTATTCACTCCGTTGCCATGCTTAAAACGGTGAACGGTTTAGGCGCAGCAATGGTTGCAGGGCATTCTCTCGGAGAATTTTCTGCTCTGGTTGCCAATGGAGTTTTATCTTTTGAAGATGGACTGCGCTTGGTTTCTGCCCGCGCGAAAGCGATGCAGGAAGCCTGTGACGCACATCCCAGTTCAATGGCAGCAATTCTTGGTTTGCCAGATGAAAAAGTAGAAGAAATCTGTGCCTCAACTGACGGTATTGTTGTTCCCGCGAACTACAACTGTCCCGGACAATTGGTCATTTCTGGCGAAACTTCTGCGGTAGAAGCAGCCTGCGAAAAGATGAAAGCAGCCGGTGCAAAAAGAGCATTGATGCTTCCTGTGAATGGCGCATTTCATTCTCCTTTAATGCAACCTGCCCAGGAAAAATTAGCAGCGGCCATTGAAAAAACAAAATTCCGGAATGCCATGATTCCAGTCTATCAAAATATTACCACTACTGCCATTACGGATCCTGAAGAAATTAAGCAAAATCTCATAAAGCAATTAACAGGTCCCGTAAAATGGACACAATCTGTGCAAAATATGGTAAAAGACGGCGCCAAAACTTTTATTGAAGTAGGACCTGGCAAAACTTTACAGGGCTTAATAAAAAAAATAAGTTCAGAAGCTATTATTACTTCTGCACTATAAAAAATTAAATGAAGGGTAAAGTTTTTTCCCCGGGAAAATTGTTGCTCACCTCAGAATATGTGGTCTTAGATGGCGCATTGGCTCTTGCCGTACCTACAAAATGGGGGCAAGAGTTTTTTTATGAGGAAATTATAGATGGCAATTCCCATATCATTTGGTCTGCCTACCATCAAAATCAACTTTGGCTTCAGATTAAAATTGATTACAGCACTTGGGAAATTATTGAAACCAATAAAGCGGAATCCGCAGATTTTATTCTAAAGATTTTAAAGAATATTCAAGAACTTTCTCCTTCGAAGTTTAAAAACACACACACTTATCATTTAAAAACTAACCTTCAGTTTCCCTCCAATTTTGGCTTAGGAAGCAGCTCTACTTTGATGAATAACCTTGCTGCGTGGGCAGAAATTGATGCATTCACTCTCAATGAAAACAATTTAGGCGGCAGCGGTTATGATATTGCGGTAGCTCAAAAAAAAACTGCACTTCTTTACCGAAATTCTGAAAATAATCGGCACATTGAAGTCATTAATTATGAACCAGATTTTAAGCAGGACTTACTATTTGTGCATTTAAATGCGAAACAAAACAGCAGGGAAGGAATTGACCTCTATCGTTCCAAAGAAAATTCTACCAGCTTGGTGGAAGAATTTTCTCAAATTACTAAGCAAGTTGTAAAGTGTAAGACATTGGCAGAATTTTCAGCATTAATGGAAATTCACGAGACTAAATTATCAGGATTTCTCGGTTTGAAAACTGTGAAAGAACAGTGTTTTTCAGACTGTCCGGTATTTGTGAAAAGCCTTGGCGCTTGGGGCGGCGATTTTGTAATGACGGCAAAATTTTCTGGTTTCGAGTCCTATTTTCGGGACAAAGGCTTTTCAACCTTCTTTTCTTATGATAAGATAATTAGTTGATTACCAATTAAATATCAAAAATTAATTTTCTTGTGGATTCTGACTAATATCAGTAATTTTAAAACATCATTACTTTTAATAAATAGTAAATTTGTTTTTAAATAAAACGTAGAAATATATAGACGATATGAAGAACATTAAAATTATTCAGCAACTCCATGATTTAGGAATAACAGGATACGATGAGGTTTCCTATAATCCATCTTTCGAAGAGCTGTACGAAGCAGAAATGTCTGGTAAAAATGCAGGTTTTGAAAAAGGTGTAAATACAAAATCCGGTGCTGTAGCAGTGAAAACGGGCGTGTTTACAGGGAGATCGCCAAAAGACCGTTTTATTGTAGAAGATGAGGTGAGTAGAGATACTATTTTTTGGGATGGAAAAGTGAATTTGCCTACCACACCCGAAATTTTCGAAAGTTGTAAAAAATTAGTCTTGAAGCAACTTTCTTCTTCAGATAAAATTTATGTAGTTGATGCTTTTTGTGGAACAAATCCAGACACCAGATTAAAAGTAAGATTTATTATGGAAGTGGCGTGGCAAGCGCACTTTGTTACCAATATGTTCATTCGTCCTTCTAATTATGAACTTGAAAATTTCGGCAAGCCAGATTTCATCGTAATGAATGGTTCTAAAACAACCAATCCAAACTGGAAAGAGCAAGGATTGAATTCAGAGAATTTCGTCATGTTTAACCTTACGCAGAAAATGCAGATTATTGGTGGAACTTGGTATGGTGGAGAAATGAAAAAAGGAATGTTCGCCATGATGAACTATTACCTGCCCCTAAAAGGAATGGCATCAATGCACTGTTCTGCAAACGTAGGTGAAGACGGCGATGTAGCATTATTCTTCGGTTTATCTGGAACAGGAAAAACAACACTTTCTGCAGATCCAAAAAGATACTTGATCGGTGATGATGAGCATGGATGGGATGATAACGGCGTTTTCAACTTCGAAGGTGGTTGCTATGCAAAAGTGATTGACCTTACCGAAGAAAAAGAACCAGACATTTTTAAAGCCATTAGAAGAGATTCTTTATTGGAAAATGTAGTGGTCAATGACAAAGGTGAAGCCGACTATACAGATAATTCGATCACGGAAAATACCCGAGTTTCTTACCCCATTTATCATATCAGCAAAGTTGTATTGCCCTCAAAAGCAGGACACGCGAAAAAAATCGTTTACCTTTCTGCAGATGCATTTGGAGTTTTGCCTCCGGTTTCTGTTTTAAATGAAGATCAGGCTCAATACCACTTTTTATGTGGCTATACTTCTAAATTGGCCGGAACTGAAAGAGGAATTACAGAACCAGAACCATCTTTTTCTCCCGCTTTTGGTGAGGCATTTTTAACTTTGCATCCAACCATGTATTCCAAAACCTTAATAGGTAAAATGAAAGAGCATAATGCAAAAGCCTATTTGGTGAACACGGGTTGGAACGGTACGGGAAAAAGAATTTCTTTAAAAGATACGCGTGCAATTATTGATGGCATTATTGATGGTTCAATTGACAAAGCAGAAAAAATTACCATCCCAGTAATGAATTTAGAAATCCCAACTTCTTTACCGAATGTTTCTGAAGGAATTTTGGATCCACGCGCAACCTATGCAAGCGAATCTGAATGGGAAGCAAAAGCGAAAGATTTAGCAGCAAGATATATCAAAAACTTCGAACAATATTGCGATAATGACGAAGCGAAAAAACTAATTGCGGCAGGACCACAATTATAAAAATTTATTTCTAATAACAAATCCTCAATTTTTATATTGGGGATTTTTTTTCAAAAAAATAGTTTATAATTGAGTTGATGAAAGTTTACATGCTAAACTTCCTTTCTCAAAACCTCCAAGGGAGGACTGTTTAAAACAGATTTTAAATTGCTTAAGCCAATCAAAACTACCAATAAAGTAATTGCCGGTAGAAAAACTAAGAACGGTATGGCTGAAGGAATAAATGGTTCTCTGAATAAAAATAGCGCTAATAATTGACTGCCGACTAAGGATAATAAAACGCCCGTTAAACTTCCCAATAATCCTAAATAAACATATTCCAAAGCCGTTATTTGTAAAATCTGTTTGCTTTTTGCACCCAAAGTTCTCAATAGAACACTTTCTTTAATTCGTTGGTATTTGCTATTTCGAACAGAACCAACGAGCACAATTAATCCTGTAAGAATACTGAAGAAAGCCATGAAATTAATAATCCAGGAAATTTTATCTAAAATATCTTCCACAATGGTAAATACTTGTTGCAAATCTAAAATGGTAACATTTGGATATTGCTGAACCAAGTCCCGCTGCAAGTCTGCAGAACGTTCTTTGGAGGGAACATAAGTTGTCATCACGTTAAATTGAGGTGCCTTTTCTAAAACTCCGGTTGGAAATAACACCATGAAATTGATTTGCATACTCGTCCAGTCTACTTTCCGAATGCTGCCTACAACAGTTTCCATTAGAACACCTTGAACATTAAATACCACTTGGTCTCCCAATTTTAAATCAGCATCTTCCGCCATATTATCCGTAATGGAAATTGGAATAGGACTTCCAGGAGTGGCATTTGGTGTCCATTTCCCTTCTATTAATTCTTCCGTGTCCGAAAATTGATCTCTGTAAGTCACTCGAAATTCGTGATTTAAAACCCAGTTGCGCTTATTTTTAGTGCTATCCACACGAATTTCATTCACAGATTTACCTTTAATGCTTTCCAAACGCATGGTGATAATTGGAATATTATCAATGACTTCTAAATTTTTATTTTTAAAAGTTTGGAGCAAGGCAGTTTCTTGTTCGGCTTGTACATCGAGCAAAATAACATTGGCTTCACTTTTTTTATTATTGATAGATGTTTTTGCGAGTAAAATATCTTTCGTAAAATACAATGTACTGATTAAGAAAGTCCCTAAACCAATGGCTAAAATAAGTACCATCGTCTGATTATTTGGACGAAATAAATTGAGCAAACTTTGCCGTTTTGTATAACCCCAAGATGCCGGGAAATATTTCTTAATCAACTGAATGAATAAATGTGCCACTCCAGCTAAAATCGCAATGGTAATAAAAATACCAGCCGTGAAAATCAAGCCATTTACCGCATCTTTCAACATCCAAAAAGAAAAGAGAAATATAAAAATGATGATGAGAAGAAATACTGCAATTTGTGCGTATTTAGGTTTCTTTAAATTGTCTTCTGCACCTCTCAAAACTTCCAAGGGCGATACATACCAAGTGCCTAATAAAGGTAATAAAGCAAATAATACCGACATTAAAATACCTAAAGAGATACCCATTATTATTGGTTGAACGGATAAAATTACTTTAACATTAAAAGGTAAAAACTCTTGTAAAATATAAGGAAAGGCATATTGTAAACCAGTTCCAATGGCAGAGCCAATAATTCCACCCACAAGACCGATGACGATGATTTGAATTAAAAAGATAAGAAAAGTTTGTTTTCGTGAAGCACCCAAACATTTGAGCACAGCCACACTTTTCAATTTTTCTTTGATGTAAATATGCACCGAACTTGCAATTCCAATACAACCCAATAAGAGTGCGATAAATGCTACTAAATTTAAAAATCTACTCACATTATCATAGCGTTTTCCTAAACGTTCACTGGTGCTGATGTGCGTATCTAAATTAGCATTTTCAGCTTCTAAAATAGGATTCAGTTTTTCACTTAAGAGATTTAGATTTGCTGTTGGGTCTTTAAAAAAATATTGGTATTCTTTTCTGCTTCCCAATTGTAATAAATCGGTTTTCTCTATTAGATTAAAGGGAATTAAAACCGTTGGCGCTACTGAAGAAGAAATTGCGGTGCTTCCCGGAATAGATTGCAAAGTACCCAAGACAGGTAGCGTTAATTCGCCAATTTTTATGGAGTCTCCTGGGGAAATATTGAACTGTAGTAATAAAGTGGCATCTACCAAAGCGCCACCTGCAGTTTGGTAATTTTTGCCAGCATCACCTGGAACAGTTGTGATATCGCCATAAAAAGGAAACGATCCTTCCATTGCCCGCACTTTCACGAGTTTTGTTCCATCATTTTTAGGAAAAGAAGCCATCGAAACAAAGTTGACTTCAGCTGCATCTGCTCCTAAAGAATCGATGATCGCTAAAACTTTTCTGGAAGGTACTTGCTTGCTGTCTATAACATAATCAGCACCCATTAAAGCTTTAGACTGAAGTTGGATGTTTTGCTTTAAATTTTCACTGAACAATTGAATGGAAACCACTGCTGCGATACCCAAAATAATGGAGGCCATGAAAAGCATCAATCGAGAAAGACTCGCTTTACCGTCTCGCCAAGCCATTTTTAAAAGCCACGGAAAATTTAATTTTGAATTCTTATGGTCCATTAAATAGTGCTTGTTTTCTCGTTTGAAATAATTTTTCCACCTTTTAAGCGTAAAATCTGCTGGGTGCGGTTGGCTAAATCTAAGTCGTGGGTAATCATCACCAAAGTTGTTCCTGTTTCTTTGTTTAAATCAAAAAGCAATTGAATAACTTTCTCCCCAGTTTCTTCATCTAAATTTCCGGTAGGTTCATCTGCAAATAGAATGGAAGGTTTGTTAGAAAAGGCTCTCGCCAAGGCCACCCGTTGTTGCTCACCGCCAGATAATTGCGACGGATAATGATGCGAACGGTCGCCTAAACCAACTTTTTCCAATAAGGAAATTCCAAATTTTGCTGCATTTTTTTCACCTTGCAATTCTAAAGGAACAATCACATTTTCTAAGGCGGTTAACGTTGGCAACAATTGAAAATTCTGAAAAATAAAACCGACTTCTTTATTTCTTAAGGCAGCGCGCTCATCTTCATTCAAATTTTCTAAAGGTGTCCCGCAGAGTTCAACCGTTCCCGCACTTGGATAATCCAAACCGGCGCAAAGACCAAGTAAGGTCGTTTTTCCACTTCCAGAAGGTCCGACAATAGAGAAAATAGAACCCTTTTCTACTTCAAAGGAGATATTGCTAATGACTGTTAAATTTTTAGAACCACTCGTGTAAGTTTTTTCTAAACCATTAATCTTTAATATATTTGACATTAATTTTATTTAAATATTTTCTATAATATGCTGACTTTGAAAAATAACCAATTGTTCTTTAAATCCATCAAAATAAATCTAAATGTTTTCGTAAAGTTTACCTGTGTTTTCGCACTGCTATTCTTAAGTTCTTGCAAACCCGAGAATGGCAAAAAGGAAACCATTTCCGCAACATCTTCAACAGGAACTGCTAAAAATACCCCCAATACGCAATCAAAAAAGATCATTGTTTTTGGTGATAGTTTAACTGCAGGTTACGGTTTAGAAGATGTTAAGAATGCTTTTCCAGGTCTCATTCAAGACAAAATAGATTCTTTGAATTTGGATTATACCATTATCAATTCTGGCGTAAGTGGCGAAACAACTTCTGGCGGCATCAATAGAATTGAGTGGGTTTTAAATGAAGAACCAAAAATTTTCATTTTAGAATTGGGTGCCAATGACGGTTTGAGAGGAGTGGCTTTGGAACAGACAAAAAAGAATTTGCAAGGCATTATAGATGCGGTAAAGACAAAATATCCATCCGCAAAAATTGTTTTGGCGGGTATGCAACTTCCCCCGAATATGGGTCAATCTTACTCCACAGAATTTAAAAATATATTTCCTGCATTGGCTGAAAAAAACAATGTTACTCTAATTCCTTTCTTACTGGATAATGTTGGTGGTGTAGCAGATTTAAATCAAGCAGATGGAATTCATCCTACAAAAGAAGGTCATGAAATTTTGGCGGATAATGTTTGGGATGTGTTAAAACCGCTCTTGAAATAGAAAGTCATACAATGATATATTCAACTATATTTTTTTTCAAGTTTGAAAACTAATGATGTTTTTCTAAAATTATTTGAATTGAAAAACTAAAAATAAAAAATCAGGAACGACAGTTCCTGATTTAATTTTTAAATTCTGTAAATTACTCATTTACAGTGTATTGGTGGAGTTGGAGGGATTCGAACCCTCGTCCAAACAAGCAACACATAAGACTTCTACATGCTTATTCTGCATTTAATTTTCGATTGCAAACAGAGCACAGACACCCAACTTACAACTTATCTCCTGAAATTTTCGTGGATTAGCCGAAGCAACTAAAACCTTATTTCCGCATTGCTATACCCCGGAATCAGACGTCGCGAAACAGAACTTCTGTGGGATATCTTACCTCCTTACTATCTTCGGGAGAGCGCTGAATCCTACTGTAATTCGGATTAAGCTGCAAGAGCAAACTCTTGGTCGCCAGTTAAAATTGTGTAGCAAGGGATTAAAGAGATCGCGCTACGGTTCTCTGCATGCTTACTTACCCATTGATCTTGCTGTCGAAACCAGTCAACCCCATGTTTTTGTAAGACCCCAAAGATAAACAAATTATTTCTAAAAATAAATTCATTTAAAATGAGCGGAATTTGAATTTGGGCGTATCCTTCAGTCGGGAAATGGGCGCTCTCCGCCTTCGGCGGCTCGCGCCCATTTCCTTCTTCAGGTCGGGCTCTCCGTTACAATCTTTTTTGTCTCGACTAAGGACGAGACAAAAAAGGATTTCCGCTGCGATCCCTTATGCAGTTCGCGCCTTCTGTTCAGAGTTGAACTCATTGACAATAACTTCCGACAAACTAAAGTCGATCAAGTCTCGTAAATAAATTATGATTAGTCAAGCTTAATCATTTGGTGTGTACAATTGCTGAATATTTAAAAACCTTAACTAAAAACAAATCCTGAAATTCTAAATAAATCATAAAAGCGGTTAAAGACGGTTAAAGTTCAGTTCAACGAAATTGCAAAAGAAGATTGCGGCCTTTTATCCAACTACATTTACGGTACTAATTTTCCTGCATGAAAACAAAATTACTTTTTCTATTTCTTCTCTGTTCCCTCACCTTTCTTTCCGCCCAAACGCAATATGTAGTCGGTAATGTAAAAAATGAAGTACAGGATAATATACCTCAAACTTATATTTACAATCCGCGCACAGAAGAACTCACGCAAACTGATATTTCTGGCAACTTTATCATTTCCGCAATTCCAAGTGATGAAATCCGCATGGTCAAATCAGGTTTTGAAAGGCTAGTCGTGAAAGTTGCTGCAGTAAATTTTTCTAAACCGCTTCAGGTTACATTGAGTAAACTTCCCTTTGATATAGAAGAAGTAGTCATCGCTTTTCAACCGAGTGGAAATCTGAAAAAAGATTTGACCTACTTTAAAACCCCTGCACGAACAGAAAAATTGAACAAGGAAATGAATCTATATATGATGAAGCCTTTAGCAGAGGTTACTCCGCAGAATAAGATGCCTTCCTCTTTTGCTCCGCCAAATTATGGAGCTGGACAAGTAAATGTATTGGGAGTTGTTTCTGCCCTGAAAGGATTATTAAACAAAGCAACGAGTCAACCGCTCACGCCACCCAATTATGCAGAAGTGCAAGACTTTTACCGTCGTGTAAAAGATGTCATCGACTTGAATTATTATAAAAATTATGGACTTTCAGAATATGATTTTGAGATTTTTCTGGCGTATGCAGATCAAAATCAATCTCTTGCCAAAAGATTTCACAAGAATTTCAACCGTGTTGCCATAGAAACGGAATTGAAGATCGCGTTTGTAGAATATCAGAAAACGCATAAATTCGGATCTTAATAACTCGTATTTTACTGTTCTTATTTTTGTGCTTTTCCCTCCAGTTTTTTTCCCAGCAATTATACGGAATTGTTACGGACGAAGATCAGAATCCACTTCCTGCAGTTTTGGTTTTTAATCTGCAAACTGAGAAAAAAGCCTACACTGATCTCAACGGTCAATTTACCATTGAAGCAAAGCCCAGTCAAGGATTGCGTTTTGTGCGGGAAGGTTTGAACGGTCTTCCAAGATTGTAAATTCCTGGGAATTTAATTCACCTTTCATGATTTCTTTGATCAGGATCGCTGCAGAAATTGAGGAAGTAAATGTTTCTCCCGTGCGCCTAACTGGAGATTTAAACCAGGACTCTAGAAATTTAACGCGCTTTGATCCGGTTGAGCAGCTTCAAAGAGAAATTGGCGTTCCGGGACCACCTGAAAAACCGCGGGAAAAAGTGGCAGATGCAAAAGAAGATATATTAAAACCGCTCCTTCGTATTCCGCCCATGGTTAATGTTCAGGCTGTTTATGACGTCATCAGTGGAAGGGCAAAGAAAAAGAAACGCCTTTACCGCTATGAAGATCTGCAGGAAAATATCGCCTGGATACAGTCCAAAGTCCCCGCCGACTATTTTACAGAAATGGATATTCCCGCGAAAGAAATCCCAGAATTCCTCCAGTATTCCTATTCTCAGAGACCTGATTTCATCAAATACATCAAAGCGAGAAATGTCTCCAAAATACTTTTGCTGCTAGAAGAAACGTTCCCAATATATCTAAACCGATAAGATTTCTTTCGAAATACTTACTGCGAAATTATCGAGCATTCAATTTTAAAATTGGAGATTTTAGCAATTAATTTTTTTAGCTGAGTTTTTAATAATGGCCGATGAATTTTTCGCTCAGAGAAAAGAGTATTTCGAAAATTCCTTTCTGGGGTTTCGCCAATTAATGACTACCTTTAAGTACTTAAAAACACATTTTCATGAACAGAAATATTATCGTTATCGCTATTGCAGCTGCAGGGTTTATTATAGGTCTTGCTTTTTTAGGAAGCGCCATTAAAAATAGAAATCAAGGTGAAAATACCATTTCCGTAACAGGATTGGGTTCTAATAAATTTACCTCAGACCTTATTGCATGGAGTGGAAATTTCTCCCGAAATAGTTTTGAACTGAAATCTGCTTATGACGAACTCGCCAATGATAAAAAAGTGATTGAAAATTATTTAATTTCTAAAGGAATTCCGAAAAATCAAATGGTTTTTTCTGCGGTGGATATTCAGAAACAATTTAATTATGGCTCCGATGCCAACGGAAGAAGCATACAAACATTTAATGGGTATCAACTTTCTCAAACCGTATCCATTGATAGTAAGGAGGTAGCAAAAGTGGAAAATCTTTCCCGTAATATTACAGAAATCATCAATTTAGGAATTGAATTCACTTCCTCTCCTCCAAATTATTTTTATACCAAATTAGCTGATGTTAAACATCAAATGATTGCCGACGCTACAAAAGACGCGAAGCAACGCGCGGAAAAAATTGCGGAAAATTCAGGGTCAAAACTCGGAAATTTAAAAAAAGCGACCATGGGAATTACGCAAATTACGGCCCCTAATTCTACAGAAGAGTATTCCTACGGCGGAACTTTTAACACCTCCTCCAAAGATAAAGAAGCGAATATCACAATCAAATTGGAATACGAAGTGAATTAATTTATTATGAATTGATAAACATTTAAAGTTAAAAAAATGAATAATAATGTTTTGCAAGAAAGTTTCGGAACTTTGTCTGAGACCATAAATGGCTTAATTAAATTGGGATATATCCACGATTTTAATATTCTGGAGGAATGTATTACTTGTCATAACGAGAATATAAAACTTTCTCCAGATGAGTTTCTTATTGAAAAAGTTTATCGTTTTGAGGGAATATCTGATCCGGATGATCAAGCGATTCTTTACGTTATTTCCTCTGCGAAGCATGATTTGAAAGGTACATTAGTAAACGGGTACGGCATTTCATCTGACAAAAAAACTTCAAAAATTATAGAGATGTTAGAAACGCATGCGGCTAAACTTTAACAATATGCCACATCATATATTTCCTCTTTGATCCAGTCCGTTTTTTCCGGTTTCCAGTTCGCCATTAACCAAAGGTCGAGAGAATTTTTTCCATCCTCATAGCAAGGTTGTACGTAATGCTCATCAATAACACCGAAACCTGTTTTTTCATAGAAAGAAATTCTGCGTTTTGCTTCAGGGCTAAACGCTGCAGGTTCCGTTTCTAAAACGATATGCGTGTAATCTTTGAACAGATCAGAAATGATAGTTTGTCCATATTTTTTGCTCCTAAATTCGGAGAAAATTTCAAAATGTTCCAGAAAAATAAAGTCCGTCATTTGCCAGCAAATCAAATATCCTATGTTTTCTAATTCATGAAGAACGGTGAGAACTTTTACTTTCTGCTTACTGAATAATTGACGAAACTGATTTTCATTTCGCCGTTCATCCGGCGGAAAAGTTTCTGTGTAAGATTTATAAATTTCTTGTGCGCGAAAATCGTCAAAAGACGTAACGTGTAAATATTCCATGAAAGTTTGTGAATTTAGGTTACGCTGTCCTAAACAAATTCTAAGCCGAAGAATTACTTGATCTAAGGAGGTCACTTACAAATCAAAAACGCTGGGTCTTCTGGTAATAAACATATCTTTTATCCAAAGCGTAAAAGCCAAGGTTAAATAAATGATGAAAAAAATTCCAGCAGTAGCATAAGTGGAATAGATGAAAAACACCCGCAGTTTAGACACGGGAATTCCAAGTTTCGCGCCCATTCTGGTGAGAACGCCAAACCACTCTTTTTCCATGTTATTCCGAAGTTTTTTAAACATCTTTAAAAATTTGATATCCAAAGATACTTAATTAAAAACGGTACGATTTTCATTTACGTTGATTATTGTAATTAACTTAAATGAAATTTCAGCCAATTAATGGCATCAAGTCTGATACTTAATAACATCCAACTTAAAAATTCAACAATGAAAAAAATCCTCTTAATACTTCCACTTCTTATCATCTCCTGCACAAAGAAAGATTCAGTCACCAAAACCACGGAAAACCAAGATTCTTTAAAAGCGTCCGATCAAATTGTGGTTGAAAATCTCGTGGAGCCCGTGGAACAGGGTGTGATTAAACTCAACGAAAATCCGACACTGAAGGAAGTCTCAAAAACATTCCGCGTACTTGAAGGCAATAAAATCGTAAAAACGCTCAATGGAGACATGATTCCTTTAAAAATCACAGAGGAATTCACCGCAGATCAATCCGAACTCATCCTCAAAATAAAAAATTTCAGCGGAAAAAAAATAAATGGACAAATTAATCCTTCAAATCCGCAGATGAACATTCGATTCAATCAGATCAAATTGCCAAACGGAACTCTGGATGGACCTTTCAGCCGGGATCTTGTTTACGATATTAAGGAAAGCGGAGAAATTTGGTTAATGATAGGGAAAAACAATATGGCCTCTGGTGAAACAACAGGAAAATTTAACGTAACGCTAAAGTAGGACAAAAAAAATCCATCATCAAGATGGATTTTACAAGTTTAAATAGGTTTTACATTATTCTGCAACTGCTTTTGCATTGATGAATCGCTCTGCCAAACCAGTCAAATATCCGTTTGTAGCTTTCTCATTATCCAGTGTTTCTGCCAATAATCTTTCCGCTTCTCTATGTCCCATGTGACTTGCGAAAACTTTTAAAGTTCCGTACGTCGCAATTTCGTAATGTTCTACTTTTTGTGCGGCTAAAACCAATCCGGCATCTCTGATCATGGTGTCTTTTGCTGTGTCTTCAATAATGGATCTGCCTTCTTTCAGAATTCCTTCCATTGCTTCGCATTTTACTCCCTCTGCTTTTTCTCCTAAACTTTCGAAAACTTTTTCTAATCTAGAAATATGTTGTTTTGTTTCCTCTGCATGCTTTTCAAAACCCTTCGCAAGTTCTTCACTGGTTGCTGCAGCCTGCATTTTTGGAAGATCTTTTAACAACGCGTTTTCCGCCCAATACAAATCTTTTAATTCGTCAACAAAAAATTTATGGAAGTCGGAGTTTTTCATTTTTTCAGATATCATAATATAAATTTTTAAGGTTAGACTTTTTTAGTGCAAGAAGCTTTCCATCGGCAACATTCTAAAGTTAATCTTATGTTAAAGACCTCATTTGGTCTAATTTCTGAATAGAAGGTTTTACCTAAAAAATTTAACAATATGAAAAATTTATTTTTATCCGCAGTCGTTGCTACCGCAACATTAGTAAGCTGTTCAACCGTTTCTTCTATTCTACAAAATACTTTTCCCTACAACGCTACTGTTTTGGTAACCGCTGGTTCACCTGCAAACGTACAGTTGTCTAACGTATCTGTAGCACAAAGTGTAAATCAATTGACAGGTTCCGGAGCCAATGTGAAAGATATTCGTGTATCTAATGCTACGGTTTCTGTAGATTCTAACAACAGTCTGGGAATGTTCAGCTCTGTAAAAATATATCTTTCTAACGGTGGAAGTAATGAAACTTTAGTTGCTTCCAGAGAATCTATTCCAGATAATGTAGGCAGTTCACTTTCATTAGACGTTAATTCTTCTCAACGATTTGATCAGTTGATGAAAGCAGGAAATGTACAAGCGAAAATGGTTTACGTTTTGAAAAAATCTCCGACTACAGATGTTTCTGTAAAAACTTCAATTGGATTTAATAGCGTTCCTATGACCAACTAAAAAATTTCGGAGCTTAAAGATTTTTTCTTTTTCCGAAGATCAGTCCGGCTTTCTCGGCTCGCTTCCCGCTCAAATGCAGCGGGAGAGCTCAAACAAACCGTTCAATCCGGGCTAGAAACAAAGTACACTTATATATACAAAAGCCAACGTTTATCGATGGCTTTTTGTGGTTCAAGGCGCAATCATTTTGTTAATTTGTCCCAGAATTTTTTCGCTTTCATATTTCAAGGCAAATAAATGTTCTCCTTGGAATTCTATAAAATGTTTCGGTTCTGGCGCGTTTCCGAACACTTTAATTCCTTGAGCATAAGGAACATCTTTATCTTCTTTACTATGAATAATAAGTTTTGGAATTTTTGTTATAGATTTAATGTCCTCCTTCGCTGAATAAGGTGAGACAAAATTGCTTTCGAGATAATCTTTATGTTCCGGCGCGTAAACCGCAGCGATGTCCCCAAAAGATGCAATGGTTCCTTCCAAAACCAAACCGCTGATTTCTGTCTCATGGTTTTTCGCTAAGTGAGTGGCGATTTGTGTCCCTATCGAGGCCCCGTAAATAATCTTTTTCGTGTTTTTAATGCCGTCCATTTTAGAGAGTTTCGTAAAGACTTTCTCTCCATCGGTAGCTATATTTTTATGTGTTGGTATTCCGCTCGATTTACCATACCCACGGAAAACCACCAAAATAACTTGAAAATTGTCATTGAGAAGCGGTGTTAAAATTGGACCGTAATTACTGATGTTTCCACCCGCACCATGAAAATAAAAAATGGTTGCCTTCGCGTTTTTTACAGGTTTCAAAATAATGGCATTAATCGTATCGCTTTCTACTGTAAATTGTATTTCTTGCTGATTCACCCATTCAATTGCTTTTAAATTTTTACTGGGAAAATAGAATTTGTCATCCATCTGCGCCTTAACGAAAATGAAATTAGCCACGATTAGAAGAAGTCCTAAGAATTTTGTTTTCATGTTGTTTAATTATGGTGCGAAAGTAAATTGATCGGCTTACTTCTCAAAAATAAAAATTCTGAATGGTATTATTCGCTTCCTGAATCGTCTGTTTTCAACAAGACAATTTTCTACAAAAAAATAACCGACAATTACTGCCGGTTATTTTTATATCAAGACCATAAGTCTATTATCTATCCTCTATTCGTCCCTACTTTCCACTTTTAAAATAAGCAATACCACACTCCAGGAATTTTTTGAAATCCTCTTTTGGCATATATCCCGAAATGGGTGTGTTGATCACTTTTCCGTCTGGAGAAACCAAAACGTAATGCGGTTGCGAGTTGTTATTGAAATTAATCTGTTGGAATAAACTCCATTTATCGCCAATTGTTTTAATTCGTTTTTTCTGACCATTACCCATGTCAATTGAAGTTTGCTCACTTTCTGGCAACTCTTCTTTATCATCTACATAAAGCGAGGCTAAAACAATTTCATTTTGAAGAATGGGTAGAATATCTGGTTCACTCCAAACAAATTCTTCCATCTTTCTGCAGTTTTCACACCCATAACCGGTAAAATCTACCAAAATGGGTTTATTTTCTTTTTTCGCAATTTCTAAAGCTTCAAAATAATCATGTGATGGTTGCATTCCTAAAATTCCATCTCCTTCTTTATGCAGATAGCTCACATTAATTGGAGGCAAAATTCCACTCAAGTTGGAAAGGGTAGGCCGTTCTGCAGGAAATAATCCCTGGATCAGATAAATCACAAATCCAATTCCAAGGACACCAAATAATTTTCTGGTCAAAGAAACTTTTGCTTTTTTATCATCATGTGGAAATCTAATTTTCCCGAAGAGATAGAGCACCAAAGCAATCGCAATGATAATCCAGATGAGAATAAATAATTCTCTCTTTAAAAAGAATGTTTTAGAAACCAAATCTGCTTTAGACAAGAATTTTAGCGCTAAACCTAATTCTATAAATCCTAAAACAACTTTCACAGTATTCATCCAACCACCAGATTTTGGCAAACTTTGCAATGCTTGTGGGAACAAAGCCAACAATCCAAAAACAATCGCCCAGCTTAATCCAAATCCAGCAAGCGCAAAAGTGAGCAACATGGGAACATTGGCAGAGCCCGTCACCGCACTTCCTAACAAACTTCCCAGGATTGGTCCGGTACAGGAAAAAGAAACAATCACCAAGGTTAAAGCCATGAAGAATATCCCGATAATTCCACCAGCATCTTCTGCCTTGGAGGATTTATTCGCAATGGAACTGGGTAAAGTGATATCATAATACCCGAAGAAACTCCCGGCGAAAAATATAAAAATGATAAAGAAAGTAACGTTCAGCCAAACGCTTGTAGAAATTTGATTGAAAATATTTCCTGCAATTCCATCAATAATATGAAAAGGAACGCTGAGCAAAACAAATATTAGAAGGATAAAAAATCCATATATGAATGCGTCTCTTTTGCCTTTTGAAGGATCTTTATTGCCTTTCGTGAAGAACGAAACGGTGAGTGGAATCATGGGGAAAACGCAGGGCGTTAATAAAGCAATCAATCCCCCAAAAAATCCTAATAATAAATAGGTCCAGAAATTTTCTGTATTTTGTTCTTGCGCAATTCCACAATCTGTTTGAGGATTCGCAAAATCCAGCGATTCTACTTTTAATCCTACTTGCGGTTTTGCAACAGCTTCAATACTTCCTGTTTCATCAACTTCGGCAGTCGTTAAAGTATCTGAATTCGTTAAAGGCAAGGAAGTGGCAGTTTCTTCGTTCGCCGAAGTTGGTAGAATTGTAGCGCTGCTTCCTGTTCCACTTACTTTTTGTTCAAATTCTAAAGTATTTGGAGCCAAGCAAACGCGATCATCACAAGTTTGGTACGTGATTTCAGCAATTACGGTAGCTGGCTTTTCATTATTCTTAAGTCTAAATTTCTGTTTGAACAGTACTTTGTTGGAGTAGTACACAATTTGCGCTCCGAATGCTTCAGAGAATTCTTCATACTTTTTCCCAACTTCTACAACCTTACCTACCAGAACAATTCCGTCTTTGGAACTGAGTTTCATTTCCGTGGGAATTCCAGAATCTTCAGGTAAATCCTGGGAGTAAATGTGCCAATTTTTCTCAATGGTGGCCGTTAAAACTGCCTCAAATTCATTATTTGGAAGTGAGTTGATATTGTATTTAAATTTTACTGGATCTTTAATTTGCGCAGAAAAAAATTGAATGCAAATCGCAAATAGAAATATCAGATATTTTTTCATTTTTACTTTTTTCAAATACTTATTTAGCCTGCAAAGATATTAAATACTACCAACTAAGCCGTTTCATACTGCCTATTGTAAAGATAGTTTACTCAGTTGTCTTCTATTCTACGCAAAGACAGAGGATTGCCGTTTTGAATTCCATTAATCTCCTTGGAATTGCAAGGAAATACCAACTGAAAATCTTCTTCATCATGAAAGATTCGCTCGTTATCTAAAATCATAATAGAACTCGACTCCAATTCTAAGTCTGGAGCATATTTGTTGACCTTATATTTCTGTGCTTTTCTGAACTCAATGGTAAACCAAGATCCTGCACCTTCGCCAGCAAACCATTTCGCTTGTGGAGACGGCGGATTCTGGGGAGACAATAAAACGTCTTTTAGAATTTTTCCTGCTTTTGGGTGTTCCACTTTTCCCGAGGATTTAGAAATGTTTGGGAAACCTAGAGCCGTTACGTTTAAAGTTGGACTTGCCGTCAAGGTATATTGCAAAATTAATTTCAAGGCAACAGTAATCTTTGGATTGCCTTTTAAGATAGTATTCCGCACAAATCTGGAACAATTCGTTCCTTTCAATATAAAGGGACCGTAAGGGATTGCTGATTGCTTCTGCATCTTCTCCGCCACCTCTTTTGCCCGCTGAAAGTTGATGGGAGTGTAAGAACTCCATAATCTACCATCGCCATGGCAAGCTTTCTTTTCAGCAAGTTCCGTGGTAATTTGGAAGAAATTGAGAATTTTTTGATTCTGAATTGTAGCTTTGGTTTTCAATTTTAGTTCACTATCTGTTTCCGCAGAACGAACTCTTCCAAAACCAAAAGGCGCATGATATCTGCCAAAATCGAAATAATGACATTCACCTTTTTCATCCACCAAAACCACGGCAGCATGTCCAACCTGATAATGATTGTTGGTTGTGATGTTTAAAAAATCCATGATTGGATTGTACCACGCTGCAGGTTGTTTACAAAAAGTTTCTGGCCAAGCTAAAGCGATGGCGAATCCATTTCTTCTTTTGTCCATAAAATTTTTGAGGTTGAATTGTTTAGAAGGTCATGATGGAAAAAAGTGTTTTCATTTGCACTCACACTAATTTGTGAAATACTGGTGGTTTGCTTCCCATCACTTCTTTTCATTAAAATATTCGTGGCTGATTCGCTGGTATGTTCTTGCTGATGAAAATGTAATAAATCACGTTCCTCCAGATTATTTTCAGCTAAAAATTTGGAAAACCAAATTTCTCTCTCTTCTCTTTTTTCCTTCGAATACAAAGTAGCTGAAGACCAAATCTTCGAAGTCTTGCGATTGAAATATTGAATTTGTTTCTCTGATCCATTCCACGAAATTTCTTCAATGGAAGTTTCAAAGTCTAAATTGAAAATGACCATGGTAAAAGGTGCTACATTTTCGAAAGAAGTTTCCTCTAGAAACTGCTCAGAATTTTCAAATTTAAAATGATTTAAAACCAATTTTCCTCTGCTTTCAGTATAATTTTCTTTCAAAGTAAATTTTTTTTCACTGCCATTAAGCACACAAATCACTCTATTCTTACCCATCACCAACCAAGTACCGCCTTTTAATTCATCTTTTGGAAATACAAGATTTTGCTGATGCAGCGTATACTCTTTCGGACTTAAAGTGGGGCGAGAAACGATCTCATCTCGAGAAGAAGTGAGTATAAAACCTTCCTTTTGCGGAATGAAAGTTAGTGTGCACATTGATTTCTAAATTTTTTGGTAGAAGGTGCAACGCCAAAATCTGCGGAAATGAGCTCTTCAAGTTTAAGTTCTATCAAGCCAATTTTTATTAAAGCTTGATGGTGAATGCTGTGTTCCAAAACATATAGTAATTCCCTTTGAAAACTACTTTTAAAATCCCCGAAGTCGGTTGCTACAATTACTTCATGGTCTGTATTTTCCATCAAAGAAATCCTAGAAATGAGGTCGTCGATTTGATTTTCGCAATATTGAGAATCATTTTCTAGTTGAAGATTTCTTTCTCTACAATCGTAATTAACCGAGTGGATTGGAGATTGGATTGCACAGTTGTAAAATTCTACCAAATGCCGAAAATGTTGACCAATCGTAGAACCATTAAAAACGGTAAGAGGTTTTATGTAATCAGAATTCTGCAATTTTTGGAGCAGAAGTTTGAGTTCATTTAAATTAGGAATAAGATTGTTGATCATAAATAGAATGTCAATGTTATTTGGAAGCAATCAAAGATTGCGATTTAGATTTTCGGCAAATTTTAAAAAATATTATGCCAATAAAATGCGGTGGAATGGTTCATCTCCTTTCGGTAAAAATCTTCGGTCCTGCCGGAGTGGAAGGACTCCCAATATTTGATCTTCCGCATCGCAAAGAAGGAAAACTTTTTCTTGAAGTAGAAGAGAAATTTTTTCGTCTTTAATAAATTTAGAAATTTTCTTTTTCCCCACCATCCCAAGCGGATAAAAGACTTCTCCTTCTTTTTTCGTTCTTAATTTTAAAGGCAAATGAATATTTTCTTTTCCAATTTTCCAATTAACTTTCCCAAGTACTGAAATTTCTTGGTGGATATTTTCGGGAATCAAAATTTCGCCTAAATTATTGATTTCAAGGTGTATTTCCACCTCATCAACTTGCACTACTTTCAATTCTTTGATAATTAAGAATTCACGGTCAACCGTCATTTGATGGCTTACGGATTTATAAATTTTACCAACCGCTGCATTTTGTAATTTTTCAAGCTCCACGGAACTGTTAAATCCGAACTTGCGCAGCATTTCAACTTGAACAAATTGACTTTGAGTAAAAAACTTTTCTTTCGCCACTAGAAAATATGAATCTTTCTGCGTAATGGTTTCATTTTCGATAAAGTGGATTTGCTCTTGTACAAACTGATTCGTTTGCTGAAGGTATGAAATACTTTTACCAAAATTAGAGAGAAAGTTTTCATTAACTTGCATCAGGTGAGGCACCACCTCATTTCTAATTTTATTTCGCAAATAGTCATTTTTCTGATTTGATAAATCTTCCCGAAATTCTATGTCATTCAACTTCGCACTTTTGTAAATATCCTCCTTGGAAAAATCCAATAAGGGTCTGAGTATCTTATTTTCGTTCGTAGGTATTCCACTTAACCCTTTAATTCCTGAAGCTTTTGATAAGTTGATGATAAATGTTTCCAACTCATCATTGAGGTGGTGCGCTGTAACAATAAAATTGAGATTTCTCTCTTCTAAAATTTGCTTAAAAAACGTATACCGAAGATTTCTTGCCCATTCTTGAATAGAATTTTTTGGTTGAAGATCATCTTCAGAAACTATATAGATATGAAGTGGAACGCTATTTTTTTTGCAATATTTTTCTACCAATTTTTGATCTTTAATAGACTCTTCTCCACGCAAATGATAGTTAATATGCGCTACCTCAAAATCCAAGTTCGAAATCTTGAAAAAATGCAGCAAAACCATCGAATCTGCACCACCACTAATTGCAAGCAAAAATTTTTGCTTTTCAGCTTCGGGGCAAATTCTTTTCAAGGCGCTTTTAAAGCTTTCTAAATTAAGCAATTTTTAAGGATTTTTTAAGGAACATTTAGCAAAGATAATTTTTCTGTACAAATCCAAAACCCTATTTTTGGAACACTAAAAATAAAAATTATGAACTTAGGAAAAATTGGAGCTGTTCTGGGAATGGCGGTAATGTTGACTTCTTGCGTAAGCCAAAAAAAGTTTGACGCCATGAATGAGAATTATAACCAATGTATTACCAATATTGGGGAGAGACAACGTGAAATCCAAGAATTGAAAGGTACAAATGCAGGTTTAACAAGTGAAAATGCTTTGCTTAATCGCCAGAATGATGCATTAAAATCTTCTTTGGATGCGTGTTTGGCGAACAGTGGAAAAGGATCCGCAAATATTGACAAATTAATTGGCGAGATTAATTCTTCTAACAAATACATCAAGCAACTGATTTCCACCAATTCTAAAAATGACAGTTTAAATTTAGCACTGTCTAATAAATTAAAACGTTCCCTAGATAACATTGCCGATGTAGACGTACAGGTGAAAGTTCTAAAAGGAGTGGTTTTAATTTCCCTCTCAGACAATATGCTATACAAAACTGGAGATTACAATGTTTTGCCTAATGCACAAGATGTTCTAGGTAAAGTTGCTCAAGTAATTAATGATTATGATACGTATTCTGTTTTGATTGAAGGAAATACAGATAATGTTCCTTTAAATTCTTCTACCGTACCGAAGGATAATTGGGACTTATCAGCTTTGAGAGCAACTTCTATGGCGAAATTACTTCAAACGAAATTTGGTGTAAATCCAGCGAGAATCACAGCCGGAGGAAGAAGTGAGTACAATCCGAAAACCACCAATGCTTCAGTTTCTGGACGAGCAGAAAACAGAAGAACAGAGATTATCATCATGCCTAAATTGGATGAATTCATGAAGTTGATGGACATCGCTCCTGTGAAAAACTAAGATTTTTTTTTCTTACATAGCAAACAAAGCGTCGCTGGAATTAATTTCCGGCGACGCTTTTTATTTTAAATGCTTAAATTTGAACTTAAAATAAGAAGGTATGAGTTTTTTTGAGCAACAATGTCCGGAGATGGATCGCTATTTAGAAAATCACACGTCTGAAGAACCTGCTTTATTAAAGCGATTGCGGAAAGAAACGTATCAAAAAACTACGCAACCTCACATGATTTCTGGTTATTTGCAAGGCAGATTTTTGAGTATTCTTTCTCAAATGGCGAAACCAAAAAGTATTTTAGAAATAGGAACTTTTACGGGTTACGCCACTTTGTGTTTAGCAGAAGGTTTGGCAAAAGATGGAAAAATTACAACCGTGGATGTGAACGAGGAGTTATCTTATTTGCCGAAAAAGTATTTCCAAGAAAGTGAATTTCGTGATCAAATTAATTTTCACTTAGAAGACGCAGCGCAATTTTTAAAGGAAACCACAGAAGATTTTGATTTCATTTTCATTGATGCAGACAAAGAGAATTATGTAGCATATTTTTTATTGCTGAAAGATAAAATTAAAAGTGGTGCAGTTCTCCTCTTTGATAATGTGCTCTGGTATGGAAAGGTTTTAGAAGAAAATCCAAAACAAAGATCCACCCAAATAATTCAGCAACTGAATGAGATGATTTCCAAAGACAATAATTTTGAAAATCTTATTTTACCTTTGCGAGATGGACTTCATATCGTTCGAAAAAAATAAAACTTTAGAAAAGCAGAATGGATATAGGAATTTGTACCGTTTCAGTCGCGGCACTTCGGCTAGAGCAATCTCATCAATCAGAGATGACCTCGCAAATTTTGTTTGGAGAAGCCGTAGATATTCTGGAAAGAGAGCGCAAGTTTACAAAAGTAAACATGCATTTTGATGGATATGAGGGTTGGGTTGATTCCAGTCAAATAAAATTAATCTCCGAAGAGCAATTTGAGCAGAGAAAAGTACAAATCGTTACCAATAATTTTGAGGTTCAAAAGCAAGAGGGAAAAAATATTTTGCTTTCCACAGGAAGCGAAATTGACGCTGAAAATCTGCCTTATTTTCTAAACGTAGATCAAATTGATATCCATGCAAAGGAGTTTCTCAACGTTCCTTATCTCTGGAGTGGAAGAAGTTTTTTTGGAGTAGATTGCAGTGGATTTATTCAGTTGCTTTATAAAATCCATGGGATTAATTTACCAAGAGAAGCACCTCAACAAGCAGAAAAAGGTGAGGTTTTAAGTTTTGTAGAGGAATGTAAAGCTGGAGATTTAGCATTTTTTGAGAATGAAGAAGGTGCAATTACCCATGTTGGGATGATGATTTCTACGCATCAGATTATACATGCTTCTGGCAAAGTTCGGATTGATTTCTTAGATTCTTCCGGAATTTTTAATAGCGAGTTAAAAAAGCACACGCACAAACTTCGTTTTATAAGAAGTATATTTTAAATTAAATCTTCTGAAGTTTATTCTAATAATTCCCAATGAAATCTCTATACAATTTATTTATTCCACTCCTGATTTTCGCTATGAAAATCGGTGCCATTTTTAACTATAAATTAAAGAAAGGTTTAGCGGGAAGAAGACAGAGTTGTGCGATAGTAAAAGCGAAATTTTCGGCAGAAGATGAGGTTATTTGGATGCATGCTGCAAGTTTAGGCGAATATGAACAGGGTTTACCTGTTTTGGAAAAGCTAAAACAGAAATTACCGACGCATAAAATTTTGATTACTTTTTTTTCTCCATCTGGTTACGATCATGTTATTAAGAAAAATACTATTGCAGATGCAATTTGCTACCTCCCTTTTGACACGGAAAATTGGGTGCAGGAATTTACGAACAACTTTAAAACAAAGATCTTTTTTACCGTCAAATATGACTATTGGTATCATTTATTAGAAAATTTGAAAAGTCAGGGTGCAAAAATTTATGTGGTTTCTGCCTATTTCTATGAAACGCAAGTCTTCTTTAAATTTTACGGAAGCTGGTTTGTGAAACAATTAAAAAAGAATGTAGACTGGTTTTTTCATCAGACCAAACATTCTACCGCCATAGCAAAAGCACGGGGCTTGAAAAACTCTTCTACGGCGGGAGATACGCGGTATGATCGTGTAAAACAATTACGAGAAAGAGATAATTCCGTAGAATATATTGATGAATTTAAAGACGGTCACAAAACCATAGTTTTTGGCAGTTCTTGGGAAGCAGAGGAAAGATTGGCAGAAATAATTGCCTCTAAAAACAGAAACATAAAAATCATCATTGCGCCCCATGATTTGCGCCGAGTAGATCACTTGCAAACTTTATTTCCCGCTTCACTTTTGTATTCTCAAATTACGGACAAACAATCTTCGTCACTTTCTAGTGTGAAAATTCTTATTATAGACTGCATTGGATTGCTCTCTAAACTTTATTCTTATGGCGATTTAGCAATTGTAGGTGGTGGTTTTCACGCAAAAGGACTGCATAATATTCTCGAAGCTGCTACTTTTGGAATTCCGGTTTTCTTCGGGAATCAATACACCAAAAATCCTGAAGCCGATGAATTGATCGCCAGAAATGGCGGAAAATGTTTTGAAGATGAATTCTTTGCCGCAGCTTATCTCACTGGATTTCTGCAAGATGACCAAAACCTGGAGAAAATGGGTAAGAATGCTGCAGATTTTATCAACTCGCAACCAATTGCGTCAGATGTGATTATAGATCATATTCTAAAAGAACAAAAAGTTTAATCCTCAATTAATTTTAGCGAAGTAATCCGTCACTCTTAATTTCTTTCAAAATCATATCGATATGATCTGGAATATTTTCTGGTTCAAACCAAGTGAAGAATAGTCCGTGATGGAGCGTCATTTCCTCCAAAGTTTTATTGGCTAGAATTTGTTTCTGAACATTTTCAAAATCTTCCCGCAGTTCTAAATGATAATCTGACTCTAATTTTTTAGTCAGGATTAAAGCTCGGAAAATTTTGGTCAAGAAATAGATATAAAGTTTGTAATGATCGCCACTCTTTGGTAAGTTTTTTAAAGTTTCAGTGATGAGCAGAAGATTTAGAGACACTTCTCCAAATTTATCCGTGGTTATTTTTGCGTGTTCAGTTATTTTTGAACTGACTTTCCGAATGTGGGTGAGGAAATATTTTGTTCTTCCATATCGCTTTGCCGCGGCAGAAACTTCCGTTTTGATGATGGATTCCAGCTGAGTTCGTTTATCATCAGCTGTTTCTGGATCTATCAATTCAAAGTACAACCGGTGAGAAAGAATTCTATCTTTTTTCAGCAAACGAATAATCAATTTGTCTTTTTCTTGCGGAGAAAAGGCTGAAATTGCCTGTTTAAATTCTTTGGAATATTCCATCAATTAAAGATTTTAGAATATTTTAGAAAACCGTTCATTGCCCAGTTTGCGGTATAATAAAAAGATTTTAACGTAGAAAAATGCATGTGATCTTTGTACACTAGATATTGATCTTTGATGATATTGGTTTTTTTTCTGGAGATGCTTGTGGCGTGCATTCTGTATTTTGCCATTGTTTTATTTAAGGGTTTTCCTAGAGGGATTTTCTTTAGTAAATTGAGCCACATCACGTGATCCTCTCTTTTGCTTCCTGCCGGAAAATATTCTTTGCCCACCCTTTCAGAATTGTACATGGAACTTAATAAAGACAACCTGCAGGTCTTTAATAAATTATCAAAAGTTACATCAGTATCTGCGTGGAAATCGCCGATTGCAGGCTTTAAATTTTCATCGCAGCGGGAATAATTGGAGTAGGCGAGTTCAGCATTTTCCTTTTTCATAAAATTTACCATTTCCTCCAAGAAATCAGGTTCCCAATAATCATCTGCGTCTAAAAAAGTAATGTACTTTCCTGCCGCTTTTTCCAAAGATATGTTTCTTGCTGCTCCAGCGCCAGAATTATGGTCGGTTTTTGATAATATAATTCTGGGATCACCAATATTTTTAATAATTTTTACTGACTCATCTGTGGAACAATCGTCAGTAATTAGCCACTCCCAATTTTGAAAACTTTGACTAAGAACTGAATGAATGGTTTCCTTCAAAAATTTTTCAGAATTAAAACAAGGGGTGATGATAGAAATTTCGGGCATAAATTTTTATTTCAAAGCAAATATAATTTAATATCTGTACAATTTAAAGAATTGATTTCTCTGAAATTGAGTCAAAGTAGAAGTACGTTTCACTCCGCAAAGATTTTTCCATTTCAAAACCTTAAATTTGTGCTTCATTTTAAATATAAGCAATGTTTTACGACCATCAATCGATTGAAAAGAAGTGGCAGAATTTCTGGAAAGAAAATCAAACCTATAAAACCTCCACAGAAACCGATAAGCAAAAATTTTATGTGCTCGATATGTTTCCCTATCCGTCTGGAGCGGGTTTGCATGTGGGGCATCCTTTAGGTTATATCGCTTCAGATATTTATGCCCGATACAAAAGACATGAAGGATATAATGTTTTGCATCCAATTGGGTACGATTCTTTTGGACTTCCAGCGGAGCAATATGCCATACAAACCGGTCAACATCCTGCATTAACCACAGAAGAAAATATTGCAAGATATGAGCAGCAAATGCGAAAAATTGGTTTTTCTTTCGATTGGAGCCGAGAATTTAAAACCTCAGATTCTTCTTATTATAAATGGACGCAATGGATTTTTATTCAATTGTTTGATTCTTGGTATAATAAGAAGACAGACAAAGCCGAGCCTATTCCGCAGCTGATTGAACATTTCCAAAACAAGGGTTCAGACGATTTATTAGCAGTTCAGAATGATGACCTTTCTTTCACTGCAGAAGATTGGAATAATGCAAGTGAAATAGATCAACAGGATATTCTGCTAAATTATCGATTGGCTTATCGTGCAGAAACTACGGTAAATTGGTGTCCAGGTTTAGGAACTGTTTTAGCCAATGATGAAGTGAAAGATGGAAAATCTGAACGGGGTAATTTTCCTGTTTTTCAAAAGAAAATGATGCAGTGGAGCATGAGAATCAGTGCTTATTCTGAAAGATTGTTGCAGGATTTAAATTCGATAGACTGGCCACAACCTTTGAAAGATGCGCAGGAATATTGGATCGGAAAATCGCAGGGAGCCTTGGTGACTTTTGATGTAGATAATTCTGCCGAACAAATTTCTGTTTTTACCACCCGACCTGACACCATTTTTGGAGCAACGTTTATTGTTTTAGCTCCAGAAAACCCTTTAGTTAAAAACTTTACCACAGTAAATAACCAAGATGAAGTCGACAACTATATTGAAGAAACTTCGAAAAGGACGGAGCGGGATCGTATGGCTGATGTTAAAAATGTGAGTGGAGCTTTTACAGGCAGTTTCGCGATCAACCCTTTCACGCAGGTAAAAATTCCGATTTATATTTCTGATTATGTTTTGATGGGATATGGAACGGGTGCAGTGATGGCGGTACCTGCGCATGATGAAAGAGATCATCGGTTTGCGAAGAAATTTGGTTTGCTGATCAAAAATGTGATCAAAAATGATAATGATATTCAATTAGAATCATTTGACTCCAAGGATTCAAAATGCGTGAATTCAGAATTTTTAAACGGACTGAATTACAACGATGCAAAAACATTAGTCATCAGTGAAATTGAAATACGAAAGATTGGTAATGGAACCACGAACTACAGACAGAGAGATGCTATTTTTTCTCGACAAAGATATTGGGGAGAACCAGTTCCAGTTTATTACAAGCAAGGAATGCCGTATTGCCTACCAACATCTTCGCTTCCTTTAGAACTGCCCGAAGTTGAAAAATATTTACCTACAGAAGATGGAGATCCACCCTTAGGCAATGCAAAAGAATTTGCTTGGGATGAGTTAAATGAGCGCGTAGTTTCTACAGATTTAATAGATAATAAAAAGGTGTTTCCTCTAGAATTATCCACGATGCCGGGTTGGGCAGGAAGTTCCTGGTATTTTTTAAGATACATGGATCCACACAATCAAGAAGAATTTGTGGAGAAGAGTTTAACAGAATATTGGGGGCAAGTTGATTTGTATATTGGGGGAAGTGAACATGCGACAGGACATTTGTTATACTCGAGGTTTTGGAACAAGTTTTTGAAGGACCGAGGCTTTATTTCGCAAGATGAACCGTTTAAGAAACTCATTAATCAAGGAATGATTTTGGGCATGAGTGCTTTTGTATTACGTATTGAAGGAACGAATCAATATGTTTCAAAAGCATTGGCAAAGGATTATCAAGTACAAAAAATGCACGTAGATGTTTCGCTTTTAAAAGGAGGAACGGACGAATTAGATACTGATCTTTTCAGAAATTGGAGACCGGAGTTTGAAGAAGCAGAATTTATTTTAGAAGACGGCAAGTACATTACAGAGCGAGAAGTAGAAAAAATGTCTAAATCGAAATATAATGTGGTTAATCCAGATGATATTTGTGAAGAATTCGGGGCTGATTGTTTGCGCATGTATGAGATGTTTCTTGGACCTTTAGAGCAATCTAAGCCGTGGAATACGCAAGGTTTAAGTGGGGTCTACGGATTTTTGAAAAAGTTTTATAATCTTTATTACAATGAAGATAACTTTTTGGTTTCTGATGAAGAACCCACCAAGGAAGAGTGTAAAATCCTGCACACCTTGATTAAAAAAGTAGTTTCGGACATTGATCAATTCTCCTTTAATACCTCGGTTTCATCCTTTATGATTGCTGTAAATGAGTTTCAAAAGCTGAAAACAAATAAAAGGGAGGTTTTAAAACCTTTAGCCATTTTACTTTCACCTTACGCGCCACACATCAGCGAGGAACTTTGGGAGAAATTAGGTCATGAGCAGACTATTGAATTTGAAAAATTCCCGATATTTGAGGAAAACTATCTGGTAGAGGATGAAATTCATTATCCAGTAAGTTTTAATGGCAAGATGAAATTCAAATTAACTTTGCCTGCACACTTAAAAATTACTGAAATAGAGGAAATCGTCAGTAAAAACGAACAGATTTTAAACCAATTGGCAGGAATTATTCCTAAGAAAATCATCATTGTCCCGAAAAAAATCATTAACATTGTGAGCTGGTAAAATATTTATAAAAAAATATTCTAAAGCAATCGTAAAAATAAGTCCCATATTTCTTTGAATTTTTAAGAGTCTAATTGATTACAGAGATTATCATCAGTAATAATTACTATTTTTATTAATCTTGCAATTACATTTTTTGTTGATTCAAATTAAAATCAATGCAATAGTTGGTAAACACTTGCATTATTAAATATTTTGACTTTATTTTACAGCACTAAAAATTTAAAAAATAACAATTATAATTTAGTTAAGTATGGAAATGAATGTTTCAAACAACGAGCACGTAGATGTTGCACCAAAGAAAAAAGGAGGATTAAATCCTACTTTCATCTTACCAATTTTATTACTAGTAGGTATTGCAATCTACATTTTTATTTTAGGAAGCCCAAATAACTTCGAGCAAGATGCTAGAACGGCAGGAGCTGCTTCACTAGCGTTTACTGATATTGATGTTAAGGAATTAACGCCAAGTTCATTTATGGGGATTGTTTACATGGGTGGAGTTATTGTACCGGTATTAATTACTTTTATGGTAATTGTGATTGTGTTTTCTTTTGAAAGATATTTCGTTTTAAGAAAAGCATCTGGAGCTGGGAACTTAGATAACTTCGTTGTAAAAATTAGAAGTTTACTAAATCAAAATAAAATTGATGAAGCAATTGAAGAATGTGATAGACAACAAGGTTCTGTAGGGAATGTTGTAAAAGAAGGTCTTACCACATATAAAGCTTTAGCACACGATACTACCTTGTCCAAAGAGCAAAAAATGGTAGCATTAAATAAGGCGATTGAAGAGGCAACTACTTTGGAGATGCCAATGTTAGAGAAAAACATGATGATTCTTTCTACTTTAGGTACAGTTGCAACTTTGGTAGCTTTACTAGGAACAGTAATCGGAATGATTAAAGCGTTCTTTGCCTTAGGTTCTGGTGGAGGTACTCCAGATGCAGCCGCATTATCAATTGGTATTGCAGAAGCATTGATTAATACTGCTTTAGGTATTGGTACATCTGCAATTGCAATTATTCTTTACAATTACTTTACTTCTAAAATTGATGGATTGACTTACAAGATTGACGAAATCGCAATGTCTATCCAGCAGTCTTTCGCTGAATTTCACTAAGATTTGAGGCAAAATTTTGCATATAAAATTGCAAATTATTTAGAAGTATTAATTAAAAATTTAAGTTACAAATGGCGAGAGTTAAACCAAAAAGACATGGGATAATAACCGATATGACCGCGATGTGCGACGTAGCGTTTCTATTACTCACGTTCTTTATATTGACCACCCAGTTTAAGAAACCGGATGTGGAGCAAATAAAACCGCCGTCTTCGATATCAGAGAAATTATTACCTGATGCAAGTTTGATGACTGTAAATATTACCCCACAAGGGAAATTCTATTTTCAACCCGTAGAAAATGGTACCGAAAGATTAAAGCTTTTGGACAATATGGGACAGAAATATGGAGTTACTTTTACAAATAATGAAAAAGTAGCATTTACAAATGTTCAGGCAGTTGGAGTTCCAATGTCTCAACTAAAAAGTTATCTGAACTTGTCCCAAGATGAGCAGAAAGATTATATAAGTCCAACCGGTATTCCGATGGACAGTACAAAAAGAGAATTAATTGATTGGGTTGAACAAAGTTTAGCAGTAAATCCAGGCTATAAAATGGCTGTGAAAGGAGATGTGCAAACAGAATACCCGAAGGTTAAATATTTATTTGAAGGTTTAAGAGATATCGATTTTCTTAAATTCTGGCTGATCACGTCCCAAGAAGGAAAAAACTAACGAACATTAATCATTAGAAATGGCAGAAGTACAAGTACAGGAAAAAGGCGGGGACGGCGGTAAAGTACGCTCGAAAAAGCAGAATACCAGAGTAGATATGACACCAATGGTGGATTTAGGATTTTTATTAATTACTTTCTTTATGTTTACTACTACTTTTAGTAAACCGAATGTGATGGATCTTGGTTTGCCGGCAAAACCTAAAGAGAATATGCCGAAACCACCACCAACTGAAGTTGATCTTAAAAATTCTATCACTTTAATCATTGGTAAGAATAATAGAATATTTTATCATCAGTTAGATCAAGCGGGCCTCAATGATGAGACTTTACAAGAAACAACTTTTGATAGAGAAGGGATTACAAAAGTAATTGAGAGAGCAAAAGCTGGAGCTATAAAACAGGATATTTTTACTGTTATTATTAAGCCGACAGATGATGCGGTATATAAGAATTTTGTAGACATTTTAGATGAAATGGCAATTACCAAAAACGAACGATATGGGGTAACCGATATTAAAGATTGGGAAGATGCAATTTATCAAAGAAAGGTAGCGGATTCCGCTCCTGCAGCTGCAGAAGTAAAATAATTACATAATTTAATTACAAATGGCAAACGAAGGACAAAACGATAGTAATCTTTCCCTAGACGAACTCGTATTTGAAAATAGAAATAAGGAATATGGTGCTTATGATTTAAGAACTACGTATCCAAGAATGTTAACGAAAGCTTTCATTATTGGAACGGTGTTATTCTTGATCATGGCAATGTCTCCGCTAATTTATAGCACTATAAAAAGACTTACTGAACCAGAAAAGGTAGAGGTACAAGCTGAATTGGTGAATATTTTGGAAGAGGATCCTATTATTGAAGAGGTGAAAGAGGAAGAACCACCTCCACCACCGCCTCCAAAAGAAGAAGAACAACAAGAAGTTATTCAGAATGTAGTACCGGAACCAGTGAAAGCGCCTAAAGTGGAAACTCCACCGCCGCCAATTACTAAGCAGTTGGAAACAACTACAGGTTTGGTTGCTCAAGAAGGGGTAAAAACTCCGGTTTATACGCCACCCCCACCGCCAGCGGGACCAACTAAATCAACTACAGTTGAAGTTAAACCACAGGTTTCCGCAACGCAAGTTTATACGGAAGTAGAGCAGTTAGCAGAATTTCCAGGAGGAATTAACTCTTTCCGATCCAAAGTTCAAAACAGTTTTGATGTTGATGCAATGGAGGGAGATGAAGGTAAAGTAACTACAGAAATTACTTTCGTTGTAGAAAGAGATGGAAGTATTACTGATGTAAAAGCCAATGGAGGTAATTCTGACTTTAATGCAGAAGCAATGAGAACCATTAAATCCATTAAAAATAAATGGTCTCCAGCAAAAATTAATGGTCAGGCGGTAAGATACCGTTTCAGGTTGCCATTAACAATGCAGTTCGAGTAAGTACTCACTCACATTATCATAGAAAGAGAAGCATTTGCTTCTCTTTTTTTAATTTTTTTGTATTTTTGTTTTATGATGTTTCACTGGCTCTCCCTCGTTACTGGTTTTTTCTATATTATTTTAGGAATAGCAGTAATTATTTATAAATTCTTCATTATTTTTTTAGAACCGAATATCGCTTATCCTTTGGGTGGGCTGCTTATTTTATATGGTTTATTCAGAATCGGAAGAGCAATATATAGAATTAGACAAAAATGAGAAAAATTCACATCGCGCTACTGTTTATGATTGTAGCCATTACAGTTTCATGCAAAAAATCCCAGGAAAAATTAGATGATCCTCACCAAGGTAGTATAACTATCGCAGTGGATGAATCTTTCCGTAGTGTTTCTGAAGCCCTCACTGAAAGGTACATGGCGTTATATCCCGACGCCAAAATTAAATTAGAAGTTAAAAAGGAAGACTTAGCACTTTTGGATCTTTTGGAAAAAAAGGTACGAGTTATCGTAATGTCTCGTGAATTAAATGAGAAAGAAAAGCAGGCCTTTAGAGAAAAAGTGAGAGATGATATACAACCCGCGAAATTTGCGGCTGATGCTGTCGTCTTTATCGTTCCAAAAAACAGTACGAGAGAGTCCATATCTGTCGAGGAGATTAAAGCAGAGTTAAATTCTGACAGTAAGAATATAATTTTTGATGGTACTAATTCGAGCAACTTAAATTTTGTCGCACAGAAGATAGGGGTCAATCCTGAAAATCTAAAATTTTCCATTATTAGTGGAAATAAAAATGTGTTGCAGGAAATAAGTAACTATCCTACTAAGATTGGCGTTATCAGCTTAAACACGATTAGCAGACCGTATAACAACGAAATGCAAAAACTTAAAGAATCTGTTAAAATCCTTCCTGTGGTCAATAAGGGAAAATCTTATCAGCCAGAACTTGAAAATTTAAAAGATATGTCTTATCCATTTACCAGAGTACTTTATTTTTTAACATATGAAAATTATTATGGTTTAGGTAATGGGTTTATTAGATTTTCTTGTCAAAACCTGGGTCAAATCATTGTGGAAAAAGAAGGGTTACAACCTTATAATATATTTAAAAGAGAAGTTCAAATGCGTTAATGAATCATAAAAATAGCAGAATTGTTGACCATAATTTAAATTGGTATAATAATTGGGTGTTTTTTGACTCAGAATGATTAATCTTAAACAATTAAAATGAAAAATAGAATGAATTTAACAAAGAAAGCTGCTTTAGGACTCGCTGTTGGTTTTTTTACCAACTTCGCTTTCGGGCAGACTCTTCAAGAGGGAGTAGCAAATGCAGACAGTCATAAATATGCAAAAGCAAAAGAAGTTTTTAATCAGATGATTACAAAATCACCAACTGCTGAGAACTACTTTTATTTAGGTAACTCCTACTTAACTCAGTTTGAACCAAATTTTGAGGCTGCTGAACAAAATTTTAATAAAGGTCTAGAAGCCGACAAAAAAAGTAATCTAAATCGGATTGGGTTAGCTTCTGTAAAATTAGGTAAAGGAAATACATCTGGTGTTTCAGAAATAGCAGGTATTGTAAAAGATGCTAGAGATAAAGATGCAGAAGTATTGTATAGAGCAGCAGAAGCTTTAACCTTATTTGGTGGAGCAAAGAATGCAGATGTTGCAATTGATTATTTAAATAGAGCAGTTGAGAAATCTCAAAAAAATGGAACCCCAGCCAATTATTATTATACTTTAGGTGATGCGTACAGATTAAAACTGACAAATAGCCCACAAGTTGCAGGTTCAGCTATGACGGCCTATGATAAAGCACTACCTATAGCAAAAAATAAAGCATCTGTTTTTACAAGAATTGGAACATTGTGGATGCAAGCACAGCAATGGCAAAAAGCTAAGGAAAGTATTGACCGGGCAATTTCAGCAGATCCTACTTATGCTCCCGCTTATAAAGCGATGGCTGGATATGACATTAAATATCAGAAAAATGCATTGGCAACGCAAGACCTTTTAAATTATGCAAAATATGCTGATGAAGATTCTGATACGCAGTTGGAAATTTCCAAATTGTTTTTCACGAATGAAGATTACGCTAACTCCAAATTATATTTGGATAAAGTATTTGATAAAGTAACAGATCCAATCAAATATAAGTTGCGTGCATATTTATTATATGCTGATCAGGAGTATACTGGAGCTAAATCTAATATGGATGAATTTATATCCAAAGCAGATAAAAGTAGAGTACAAGCAGCTGATCAAGGATTACTTGGTCTGATAGCGGCAGGGTTAGCAGAAAAAGAAACAGATGCAACTAAAAAAGCAGCTTATCTTTTGACGGCTCAGCAAAAAGTAGCAATTGCGAAAGCAGCTAAAGATGAGACATTAAATTGGGATGCAGAGCTTATTAAAATTAAAGGTGGCGGTGGAATTACGCAGGCAAGCATCGAGAAAGGACCTACAACTCCAGCCATCGAAGCTGCAAAAGTTAAAGTAGCGGCAAATCCGCAGGATACAAATGCTTTATTTGAATTAGCAAATGCTTATCAAGCAGCGAAAAATTTCAATGGTGAAATACAAGCTTGGCAAAAGATGAGTGGATTGCTTCCTGATTGGGCGCCATCTTACTATAGTCAAGGAATAGCTTATCAGCAAATTGAAAAATACGAATTGGCAAATATTGCTTTTCAGAAGTATCTGGATGTTATCAATCCAGCAGATGCCGAGACGAATAGAAAAGCGCTATCATACGCGTATTATACTATTGCAGAATCTGTAAAGAATTCTGATCCAATGAAAGCAAAAGAAAACTTGGATAAAGCGATCATGTATGATCCAACATCTACAAGTGCTCTTCAACTGAAACAAAAGCTCAATAAGTAATATTATTTGAAATAAAGATCCCACTGTAAAGTGGGATTTTTTTTTGCGCGTACATTTATGTAGAATGTTGGTGCATATCTAATTAATTATTAATCAAAAATTTTTCGAGTGTGGTTAAATCTACAATGTGGAATTGTAATTCAATTTAGGTGACTTTACTGAAGCTTCCTTTACTTAAGGCTCATATTAATGGGCGATTCATCACTTCTAAAAAATTGTTATCCGCGTATAAAGTTTTTTTAATAAGTAGCATAGGTTACAAAACCACCACCATGAGCTTGTGTTTTTTGTTTGGTATTTAGTTAGTAGAAGTTGGATTTATTGCGATTAGACTGCAGATTGATATTAAAAGAGGTTAAAATGAGTAATGTGGA
>NZ_JAXCHW010000005.1:0-211354 GCF_035984805.1 Chryseobacterium sp. MP_3.2
TGGTCAATTTGCTCCGAATCTTGGTGGTCAGTTTACTCCGGAACAGGTGGTCAATTTGCTCCGAAAATTGGTGGTCAATTTGAGCGTTTTTTCCAACAGATACCATTTTACCTTATTCACTATACAAACACGCAGAATTAGATTATGGCGGCAGATTGGAGCGCATTGATTCTTATAATAAAAAGAAAAATGTATTTGTAACCCTTCAGCTATTACCACGAAAAAATTGGGATGAGGAAGCCAAAGAGATTTTTGAGTTTAATGCATTTGTAAAAAAGAAAAAGTGATGAATACGAAATCAGCTTTGTACACCACTGCAGAAATTGAGAATATTTCAGCTCAAATTTCGGTATTAGATTATTTCCTTCATCTAGAAAATAAAGGCAAAGTAAAATTCGAAAGAAAAACAGGAAATGACCAATATTTTCGGACGGAGAATAATAAATTTTCTGTCTCAGAAAATGGATATTATGATTTTAAAACCGCTGAAGGTGGCCAAATAATAAAAGCAGTAATGCAGTTGGAAAAATTAGAATGGAAAGATGCCCTGGAATTTGTAAAGAATTTTAATGGACAAGTTATGGAACAAAGAGGAGTTGCAGAAAAAAAAATATTTCAATTTGAAAATGAAAATGCTCCACTTTCTGAAGTAATTATTACAAATTCAATTAGTCCTAATAATGAGAAACTGATTTCCTATTTCGAAGAACGTGGGATTTCAAAGGATATTTTACTGAAAAACACCCGGCAAATTCATTACGAAACTGCTGGTAAAAATTATTTTGGAATCGGAATAGAAAATCTGTCAGAAGGCATTGAAATTCGGAATCCAATAATGAAAACCAAAATTGGAAAAAATGACATTTCAGAAATTAAAGGAAGTAAAGATGAATTGGTCGTTTTTGAAGGAATGACCGATATGCTTTCCTTTCTGGAACTTTTAAAAACGAATAATCAAAAGAATAATAGAACGCTAATTTCCCTAAATTCCACTACCAATCTCGACAAATTTCTGAGTAGATATTCAGATTTTAGTGGGAAAATGTTTCTTTGTCTTGATGGTGATTCTTCTGGAAATTTGGCAACCCAAAAAATAATCAATGAATTAAAAGGGAAAAACATCAAGGATATACGAGCAATGTATCAAATTTCTGAAAGCGAGAATAATGATCTGAATGATTATTTGGTGAAGAAAATAAATCTTCAAAATAAAAATATTAACTTAGTGGAACCAAAAAATCCGGATCATGAAACCACTACAATTAAATCCAACAGAATATCCGAAACTCAGCAAGTGGAACGAAAATCACTTGGAGAAAACGCTGGAAAAATTAGTGAAAACTTCCAATCCGAGCAAAACGGAATTCACCCAAGCGGACAAAATTTGGGCAGCAACAATGCTGGAAATGGATCTACAATCGCAAGCCGGAGCGATTTATCAGGAAGAGGAAGTAATGAATCCATTAACAGAACACAACAAAAAAATGTTGGCAAAAATGAAGGAAGAGAAAATTCCCTGGGCGGAAGATTTTTAGAGAATTCAACAAATATTGCAGAGTTAGATGCTCTGATTTCAAAATATAAAGGTCAAAAAATGACCAATGAACAAGTCGCAGAAGTAGTTTCTGCGGCTTGTTTTGTTTCTAATGATAAAGAAATCCTACTTCGGGAAAATCTAAAAATCACCAATAGTCTAAAAGATATTTGTAATCAGTTTGAAAGTGGGGGAACTGCGAAAGAAGGCAGGGGTATTTTAGATGAATATTACACCGATGGAAAAATTGTAGAAGTCGTCTGCAATTTAATTAAGGATCAATTTAAAAAATACGATAAAATTTCTGTTCTGGAACCAAGTGTTGGAAGTGGTAATTTTATTTATGCTGCGAAAGGATTGCCCGTAAAATCTAATGTCACAGGATTTGAAATTAATGAAACGACCGCAAAAATTGCTAAAATCTTACATCCGGACGCAACTATCAATCTTCGCTCTTTCGAAACTGAATTTATTGATGAAAAAGGTAATAAAAAAGAGTCAAAAGATTTCTCTGATAAATATGATCTAGTGCTTGGGAATCCACCTTATGGCGAACACAGAGGTTTGTACAAAGGTTTAGGGGAGGAAAGTAAAATCTCAAAATATGAAGATTATTTCGTGAAGCGCGGATTAGATTCTTTAAAAGAAGGTGGAATTTTGGCAATGGTGCTTCCATCTGGTTGGCTCAATCGGCAAAAAAAACTTGAAAATGCAGATCTACAAAATGCTTTTCGTTTACCGAACGGTATTTTTTCGGGAACGCAAGTGGGAACGGACATTATCATTTTGAAAAAATCTCCCCAAAAAATAAGTCAAAATATTTCTACTCATTTTGAAGCAAATCCACAAAATATTTTAGGAGAAATTCGGGAAAAAACCAATCGCTTTGGAAGATTTGAAAACTTCGTTTATGGAAGTTTGGAGGAAGCCATCAATTTATTGGAGAACCTTCAAAACAAAAAGGAAACCGTCAGAATTGGAAATCTTTTTGAGGATTTATCTACAGAGGAAAATACTTCGCAAACTGTTAATTCAAGTGAAAAAATTCACATTAGTAATGAAGAAAACCCATTAAATTCTGAAAAGCAAAATGAATTTTCCCTAAAAATAGCGCAAGATAAAACTGAACTTGTGCTGCAGAAGTTAAATGAAATTAAATTTAAATCGCCTTCAATATTAAGTGAAATTCGAAAATATTCAAATTTAAAAATCCAAATCGGCGATAACTCTAAATCTTTTCCGGCAGATAAGCTGGAAGAGATCATTAAAAAATCGGATAGAATTCTGCAATCTCAAAATGGGAAAAATTCTGAATATGAAATTCAATCTCAACCCTTAATAAAAAAAGGAATTCTAAAATACCAATTTACCAAACAGGATGAGATTGTAAATTCCTCCCTTCAAAATAGTTCAGATATTACGGAAGAACAAATTGCAGCCTTCAAAGCGACTTCTTATGATGGAACTATAAAAAATCATTCAAGACATTTTAATTTTGCCAATTATTACAAAGAAAAATATGTACACGATTTTTATTATGCAGAAGGAAATATCTATGAAAAACTGGAGCAATTAGAAGAGGATTTTAAAAATGATTGGGGAATCGGTGGTTTGGAAAAGAAGCAATACGAAAAACAAAAAGCATTGTTAGAAAATGTTTTGCCTAAACTGAAGGATTTAGAGGAAATATCCATAAGTCCAAATCATGAATTTGTTCATAAATTTGACTTAGGTCAGATTGAAAAAGAGCAGTATAATCCTATTAACGGGCGAACAGAAGAGGTAACTGTAGATTATAATCTTGCAGAAAAGTTTAAGGATTTTGTCAGCAATTTACCGAGTGATGCTTTCTCTGGATCCTCATCTTGGGAAGTGAAAAGTTTTGTAGATAATGAAACGGTTACGGGAAGTGACAAAGAAAGAAATGCTTTAATTAGAGAGAGAAGAAAAGCAGCAGCAAATGATTTGTTTTCTAAATTCATTCGTGAAGAATTAACCGAAGAATTAAGAGATCGATTCGTTAAAGATTTCAATAGAAATTATAATCATATTCACGTTCCAGAATATTCAAAGTTTCCATTATTTTCTAAAATTCATCAAAATTTTAAAGGGGAAGAATTGCGATTAACGGAAGTTCAAAAAGCTGGAATCGGCAGACAAACTACAAAAGGGGTTGGACTTTTGGCGCATGAAGTTGGTTTTGGAAAAACATTGTCTGGAATCCTGTCAATGCACGAAGCAATGGAAAGAGGAAACGCAACTAAACCGCTCATTGTAGTTCCAAACGATACAATATTAAAACAATGGGTAGAAACTATTTTTGAAACCATTCCGAATGCAAAAGTCAATGTTTTAGGGAATCTGGGGAAGGACTATAATTTATCCAAATTTGATAATAAAGAGGGAGAAATAAGCATTGTGACTTATGAAGGGTTTAACAATATTGGATTTTCCAGCGAGATTACGGAAAAATTATCCGAAAAGTTTAATTATATCTCTACGAGCGAGTTAAAAAATCTTACCAATACGGAAAGAGAGCAGCAAATAGAGTTGCAGAAAGAAAAAGAAATCGACGGGAAAATGATGCGTGGTAAAGTCTATGATTGGGAAGATTTTGGCTTTGATCATTTAACCTATGATGAAGTTCACAACGCCAATCATATCGTTGGGAAAGTAAAAATTGAAGACCGAAGATTTTCTTCAGATTTTAGAAATCAAAATCAGCAAACCTCCAAATTAGGAATTAATACTTGGATGGCGGCGCAGTATATTCAAGATAAACAAAATGGCAGAAATGTCACCTTACTTTCCGCAACGCCTTTTACAAACAAACCTTTGGAATATTATTCCATTTTATCTTTAATTGCTAATAAACGCTTGGAAGAATCGGGATATTTTAATGTCAATAATTTCTTTGAAACCTTTATGGAAGCAGATAATGATATGGAAATTGATGCAAAGGGCGATGTGAAATTTAAAGCAAATGTAAGACGGTTTAAAAATAATTCTTTATTTCAGCAACTATTATCCGAGTTTATCGATGTAAAAGGGGAGGAAGATAACGCGGAATTAATTCGACCAAATAAGATCAATAAAGAGTACAAAATTGAGCAGAATGATTTAACTAAAGAACATTACGACCTACTTAATCAAAATTTTAACGATAGGGAAAAGGGCGCAATTTTAACCCATATTTTAAATGCGCGACTGATTGCAGTTTCTCCTTATTTATCACTCTTTTATAATGATGCAGAGCCTACTATCATAGAATTTATAGAGAATTCTCCGAAACTTAATGAAACGATGAATCTGATTCGTCAAAACAAAATGGATATTCCAGATTCCGGACAAATTATTTATTCTGAATTGGCTGTTGCTCAATTTCCAAAATTGAAAGAATACTTAATTAATGAAGTGGGATATAAACCCGAAGAAATAGGAATTATCACCGGAGCGACGAGTAAGAAAAACCGAATTTCCATACAGGATGATTTTAATTCTGGGAAAATAAAAATTGTTATCGGCAGTGAAGCGATTCAAGAAGGGATGAACCTTCAAGAAAATACAACCGACGTTTATTTACTTACTTTACCGTATAACTTCACTTCACTACGACAAATAGAAGGTCGTGCTTGGAGACAAGGAAATAAAAATGAAAACGTGCGCGTAAATTTTATGTTAACAAATGACAGTATTGACGTTTTTATGCTCCAAAAATTACAGGCAAAACAAGCTAGATATTTAGAAGCCATGAAAAAAGGTGCGAATGTTTTGGATATTTCCGACATCAGTACATCAGATCTTAAAACTTCAATCATTACTAATCCGGAAACGCGAGCAAGTATAGAAATTGAATTGATTAAAAAACGTTTGGAAAGTGAGAAAAACAAATATCTGGCAGATAGCGCTTTCGTATTACGCAAATATGAAGATTTCACTAAAGCGCAGGGAGAAGTTACAAAAGCAGAAATGTCCTATAATAGAATTAATGAATATGCAAAAAACACTTCCGACAGTAATTCTGATTATTGGGAAAACCAGCTGCCTTTTTATCAGAAAACAATAGATTTAGCCAAAGTAGAAGTTCAAAAAACAATGGAAAATTTAGCAGAAAAAGGAGTGAATGTTGCAGAAATTGAAAAACAAACCAAAGCAACTGAAGTACGAATTTTAGAATTGGACCAGAAATTAGAAGAACTTCCGACTACGAGAGAAAATTTAATTATTCAATTTAAGGAAGAAAAACTGCAACAAATAAAACAAAGTGAACATAAAAATTATCTGAAAGAAAGATTTGAAGAAAATATGCTTCTTTTTAATTTTCCACATTCTGAAAGTAAAATAATCGAACTTAATAAAGATGAAATCCTACCTCAATATTATTTACCTGAAACAAATATGGAACAATCAAGAATGTCAAGTAGAAGATAATTTATAACCTTGATGAATTTTAGAATAATCTACTCCTAAAAGAAAAAAATCGGAGATATTAGTCCCCGATTTAGTCCCCGATAATGTTAAGTTACTGATTTACAGTAGTTGTTTGTAGACCCACAGGGATTCGAACCCCAACTGACGGTACCAAAAACCGAAGTGCTACCGTTACACCATGGGTCTGTCTTTATTTTGGTGGTGCAAATCTAAAAAATTTTTTCATATCTAACAATTATTTTTCAAAAATTAATCCTAAAAAGAGGTTTGACGTACTTACGGTATCTGTTTTTTCAGATAAATTCCCTATTTTTGAGGAAATAAATATTTACAAATGAGTAGTATCGAAGATAAGAAAAAGGCACTGGCTTTGGTGCTTGATAAACTAGATAAAACCTACGGAAAAGGAACCGTAATGACTTTGGGAGACGCGTCTGTAGACACAACCATTGAAGTGATTCCTTCTGGATCATTAGGAATTGATGTGGCTTTAGGAGTGGGAGGTTATCCAAGAGGACGAGTTATTGAAATTTACGGACCAGAATCTTCTGGAAAAACAACTTTAACCCTTCATGCAATTGCAGAAGCACAAAAATTGGGTGGAATTGCTGCATTTATTGATGCAGAGCACGCTTTCGATCGTGGGTACGCCGCAAAACTAGGAATTAAGCTGGAAGATTTGATTATTTCTCAACCAGACAATGGGGAACAAGCCTTAGAGATTGCTGATAATTTGATTCGTTCTGGAGCAGTTGATATTGTAGTGATTGACTCCGTTGCAGCTCTAACTCCGAAAGCGGAGATTGAAGGTGAAATGGGAGATTCCAAAATGGGACTTCATGCAAGATTGATGTCGCAAGCTTTGAGAAAATTGACTGGAACGATTTCTAAAACAAAATGTACAGTAATTTTCATCAACCAATTAAGAGAGAAAATCGGTGTCATGTTCGGAAATCCAGAAACAACAACAGGTGGAAATGCCCTTAAGTTTTATGCTTCGGTTAGAATTGATATCAGAAAAGCAAGTGCTCCCATTAAAAACGGGGACGAAGCCGTTGGAAGCCGCGTAAAAGTGAAGATCGTAAAAAACAAAGTCGCTCCTCCTTTTAAAATTGCCGAATTCGACATTATGTATGGGGAAGGAATTTCCAAAACCGGCGAAATTTTGGATGCGGCAGTTGATATGGGTATCGTGAAGAAAAGCGGTTCTTGGTTCAGTTACGCAGAAACTAAATTAGGTCAAGGCCGCGACGCGGTAAGAGATATGTTAAAAGATAATCCAGAACTTTCTGACGAATTGGAAGGTAAAATCCGAGAAGAAATCAAGAATAAAAAAGGATAAAATATCGATTTGATGTTTCAGGACTTTGAATTTAAGACAGCGATTGCGCTGTCTTTTTTATTGTGAAAAAGTGAGTCGCGAAGCGGTGAAATAGGGGTAGGTAATTGAGCGAAAAATAGGAGCTGCGAAGCTGCGAAATATTGATAGATCTAATAACCATAAAAAATAAGCTGCGAAGCTGCGAAATATTTAAAAATGAATTTAATTTATCAGTAGAGGCGGGCTTCAGCCCGCCTTTTTTAGGTGAGTTTATCGTTGGCTTTAGCCGAAACTTATGTCGCGGTTTTCTATTTTCTTCTGGTAATTTTTTTTGAAACCTCTCTCCTTAAAGAAATCCCGCTCTGCAATAGGGATAGAAACGAAAATCCCGCAGAAAGCGTTGGAAAAGAAAAGGCTTGAGGAATTGTAGTGTATAGCCCGACCCGAGCGGTAGGAAAAGCTTTGGCGAGGGGATTGCCCAAAAAAAAATTGACAATCTGTCACTTTGAGGAGATTGGTGTTTTATTTGAGAACTCAACTGCATAATTTAAAAATCAATTAACATGACAAAAGGAAATATTAATGTATCGGTGGAAAATATTTTTCCCTTAATTAAAAAGTTTCTCTACAGCGATCACGAAATATTTTTGCGGGAACTGATTTCTAATGCAACGGATGCGACTTTGAAATTGAAACATTTAACAAGCATTGGGGAAATTAAAACGGATTACGGACAGCCGAAAATTGAAGTTAAAATTGATAAGGAAGCGAAAACTTTAACAATTATTGACCAGGGAATTGGGATGACTGGCGAAGAAGTGGAAAAATACATCAATCAGATCGCCTTTTCTGGAGCCGAAGAATTTTTGGAAAAATACAAGGACACTTCAAAGGATTCTGGAATTATTGGTCATTTTGGACTTGGTTTTTATTCTGCATTTATGGTGGCGGAAAAGGTGGAAATTCTTACTAAATCCTATAAAGACGAATCTGCTGCTCGTTGGATCTGTGATGGAAGTCCAGAATATTCTTTGGAAGAAACTGCAGATAAAACCGAGAGAGGAACTGAAATTACTTTGCATATCGCGGAAGATTCTACGGAGTTTTTGGAAGAGTCAAGAATTCGCGAGTTGTTGTTGAAGTATAATAAATTCATGCCTGTTCCAATTAAATTTGGAATAAAAACTGAGACGCTTCCTTTAGCGGAAGATGCTGCTGAAAATGCAAAAGCGGAAACAGTTGAAGTTGATAATATCATCAATAACCCAACTCCAGCCTGGACAAAAGCACCTTCTGAACTTTCAGATGCGGATTATAAAGAATTCTACCATGAATTGTATCCAATGCAATTTGAAGAGCCTTTATTTAATATTCATTTAAATGTTGATTATCCTTTTAATTTAACGGGAATTCTCTATTTCCCAAAATTGACGAATGGTTTAAATATTGAAAAAGATAAAATTCAATTGTACCAAAATCAGGTTTATGTAACCGATGAGGTAAAAGGAATTGTACCTGATTTCTTAATGTTATTGCGTGGTGTGATTGATTCTCCGGATATTCCGTTGAACGTTTCGCGTTCTTATTTGCAAGCGGACGGTGCGGTGAAGAAAATCTCTTCTTACATCACCAAAAAAGTAGCCGACAAAATGGTTTCTTTATTTAATGAAAACCGCGAAGATTACGAGCAGAAATGGAACGATATCAAAATCGTGATTGAATATGGAATGATCTCTGAAGATAAATTCTTCGATAAGTCCGACAAATTTGCGTTGTACCCAACAACTGATGGGAAAAATTATTTGTGGTCTGAATTGGAAGAGAAAGTAAAACCAATGCAAACTGATAAAGACGGAAACTTTGTAATTCTGTATGCAACAAATGCAGATGAACAGCACAGTTACATACAGTCTGCGAAAGACAAAGGGTATGAAGTTCTTCTTTTAGATTCTCCAATTGTCCCACATCTAATTCAGAAATTAGAACAAAGCAAAGAAAAAATTTCTTTTGCCAGAGTGGATGCTGATCACGTAAATAACTTGATTAAAAAAGAAGATACGGCGATTTCTAAGTTGAATGATGAGGAAAAAGAATCTTTGAAGAAAAATATCGAAGAAGCGGTTAGTGATACAAAATTCTCCGTTCAAGTTGAAGATTTAGAAAGTACCGAAGCGCCCTTCATGATCACACAACCGGAATTTATGCGCAGAATGAAAGACATGCAGGCAACCGGCGGCGGCGGCGGAATGTTCGGAATGGGAAGCTTCCCCGAAATGTATAACTTGGTCGTAAATTCTAACAGCGAACTGGCTGCAGAAATTTTGAAGAATGAAAATGCAGAGGAGAAAAACTCTAAAATCAAATATGCTTTAGACTTAGCAAAACTTTCTCAGAATTTATTGAAAGGGAAGGATTTAACTGAGTTTATTCAGAGAAGTTATCAGAATTTAAGCAAGTAATTTCTACTTTGTCAAAGTTTAAATCTTTGACAAAGTTTTTTAAAACAATCCTTCAAGGTTTCAACATCTTGAAGGATTTTGTTTTTACTTACAATTCATCTAGCGGATTCCAAAATACTTTTTTAAAATTCTGAATTTTTCCTTCCTTCACTTCTACACCTTCGAGTTTTAATTTCTCCACAAAATCTCTTTGACAACTTGCAGTAATTCTACCAGAAGCATTACAAACGCGATGCGCTGGAAAATCCTCCTCGTGATTGCGCAAGGCATTTCCAACTTGTCGCGCATGATTTGGATACCCAACTGCTTTTGCAATCGCGCCGTAATTGGTGACTCTTCCTCTGGGAATCATCATGATAATTTCAAAAACCTGATTTTTGAATAGGTCGTTCACTTGATCAATTTAATGGTAATATTGTAAATTGAAATCTAAAAATATAAATTGGTATGAAAAAGAAATTCTTTATAATTCTTAATAAGATCAACAAGAAGATTTTGCCGAAACTTGGTGGACAAGATCCTCTGAAAATGAATAAATTTCAAAAGGGAATGTTGGCTTATCGGTATTATGTGGTGATTAATTCTTTGGATTAGAACAAGAAGAGCTATAAATTGATTTTTTATTGTTTTGCGTATTCGAGCTTGCAGAAATTTTAGAACCATTTTCTTACAATGAAAACTCAAAAAATGTTATTTTCTCGCAATTTCTCTCGGTTACATCAGGAACGATGAATAGAAATAGTGGAAAAAAAACGCCTAAAAAGGCGTTTTTATAATTTTAGATTGTAATTTAAACTTTAGATTTCTAATCATCTAATCATCTAACATCTAACATCTAACATCTAACATTCTAAGAATTCTCCAAAATATAAGAAAACATCAATGGCGCACAAATGGTTGCATCACTTTCAACGATAAACTTCGGTGTAGTAATATCCAGTTTTCCCCACGTGATCTTTTCATTTGGAACCGCGCCGGAATAAGATCCATAAGAAGTCGTAGAATCCGAGATTTGACAGAAATAAGACCAGAAAGGAATGTCCGTCATTTCCATATCCTGATACAGCATCGGAACTACGCAAATCGGGAAATCACCTGCAATTCCACCTCCAACCTGGAAGAAACCAACTCCTTTTCCACCCGAATTTTTCGGATACCAATCTGCCAAAAACATCATGTATTCAATCCCGGATTTCACGGTAGAAGCTTGCAATTCGCCTTTGATACAATAGCTGGAGAAAATATTTCCCATCGTAGAATCTTCCCAACCGGGAACCACAATTGGTAAGTTTTTTTCCGCTGCAGCCAACATCCAGGAATTCTCTTTCGGAATTTCATAATATTGCTCTAGAACGCCTGACAAAAGCATTTTGTACATATATTCATGCGGGAAATACCGTTCTCCTTTCGCTTCCGCATCTTTCCAAATCTCTACAATATGTTTTTGCAAACGTCGGAATGCTTCTTCTTCCGGAATACACGTATCAGTAACTCTATTTAGGCCCCTTTCCAACAAAGCCCATTCATCTTGAGCCGTTAAATCCCGGTAATGCGGCACTCTTTCGTAATGCGAATGTGCCACCAAATTCATCAGATCTTCCTCTAAATTTGCACCGGTACAGGAAATAATATCCACTTTATCCTGACGGATCATTTCCGCCAATATTTTTCCAATTTCCGCCGTAGACATGGCTCCAGCCAAAGTGATCATCATTTTTCCACCATCTTTTAAATGCGCCACATAACCTTTGGAGGCGTCAACTAAAGCAGCAGAGTTGAAATGCAGATAATATTTTTCTATAAATTCCGTGATCGGTTTACTCATAATTTTTGATTTTAGCAAAGATAATGAAATTTAAGAATTTTTTTTGGGAGCAAGAAGATTTGTCTTTTTTCCGAAGATTTTACCCGCTTTCCGTTGCAATCTTTTTTTTGCAAAAAAGGATTTCCACTTCAATCGGGGCTAGAATGAAAGGTATTTTTTCTAACAGAAAATGATTTTTGTTCACCGAAAACCTTGTCAAGGTTATTTTTTGAATATTTGATTGAGTTTTTTAAACTTGAATTTTTTAATTGGAAGAATTTGTTGCGCTTATTCTCCTCTAAATCTTCGGTTCTCCTTTTTTTCCGAAATTTGCTTCTTGGCTTTGATCCTTTTTTCAATTTTTGATCTTGAAGGTTTCGTGGCTTTTCTCGCTTTTGGAATGAACAGCGCTTTCTTCACAATTTCTAAAATCCGGTCTGTCGCAATTTTTTTATTTTGAAGTTGCGTTCTACTTTCCGAAACGGTGAGTTGCAAGATTCCCTCCAGATTAATGCGGTTTTTGAGTTTAGCAAAAATCAGTTCCTTTCCTTCGATAGAAAAAAAATCGCTTTCTGCCACATTCCACATGACGGTTACAGAAGTTTCCACCTTATTCACGTTTTGTCCACCTGCACCGCTGCTGCGGGAAGTTTTATACGTCAATTCTTTGGTAAAATATTTCATAATATTGCAATAATTCCCCTCTTTTGGAGGGGTGGCAAAATTCGTAGAATTTTGACGGGGTGGTTTATTTGTTTTGCTTAACCAAATTTAATAATTCTTTGCGATTCACTTTCCCATTCGGAATTCTGGGAAAGTTTTCTAAGAAAATCATTTCTTTTGGACGATGATTTTTCGAGGGATAAATAATATTTTCGAGATTTTTTTCTACCTCTTCATTTTTTCTTCCTTCAATAAGTAGAATTAGCTTTTGTCCCAGTAATTTGTCATTTATCCCTAAAAATACAACCTCGTTTGAAATTGTTTTTTTAAGGAGACTTTCCAATTGTTCCGGATATATCTTTAATCCTGCAGAATTGATAACATTATCAATTCTTCCCAAAAACTTAAATTCTTTCTCCGGATTTTGATTATTTTCAGGTATTTTAATTTCAACGAGATCGTTCGTTTTTAATATTTCCGGATTTAAATTGGGTGCGAAAATTTGGAGACATCCTCTTTCATCCAAAGAAATTTCCACGCCTTCCAAAATATTGAAATATTCTTCAGCTACAGGATAAATTTGTTTTAAAGCAATGTGAGAAAGCGTTTCCGACATTCCGTAAGTTTCGTAGATGCGATGGTCTGATGTTGGATGTTGGAGGTCGGATGTTAAAGTTGTCGTGATTTTATTTTTCAAAGATTCCGAAACTGCAGCTCCGCCAATAATCAAATTTTTAATCAGGTGAATTTTGTCCAAAGAATTTTCTACCTGAAGTGGCGACATTGCGCAAAAATTTATTTCTTCGAACAGATCTAAAATTGGTTTCGAAGTAGGTGTTTTTACGACCAATTTTAAATTTCTTTCGATGGCTCTTACCACCATCATTTTCCCCGAAATATAATCCACTGGAAGACAGAGTAGGGAAGAATCACCTTTTTTCAGTCCCAAAATATCGCAGGTCACTTTTGCAGAATTCAACATTCTTTCTTTTTCGATTTCGAAAATTTTAGGAGTTCCTGTGGAGCCAGAAGTTTGCACTTTTACCATTTTCGAATCACTTAACCATTCTGCAGTAAATTTCAGCACTTTTTTCTCAAAGTCTTTTTCTGCAGATGATTCGGATAAATTTAAATTGGAAAAGTCAATGTTCATATTTTGAATTTACATTCTATTCACCGTTCCGATTCCTAGTAATTCTAAGCCTTTTTTAATGGTTTTTCCCGTCAATTCTGAGACTTCTAAACGGAAAGATTTTGCATTTTCATCTTCTTGATTTAGAATAGGATTATTTTGGTAAAAGGAATTGTAGGATTTTACGACTTCGTAGATGTAATTGGCAACAAGAGCCGGAGAAAGTTGCTCTGCAGCCCGGGAAATTACTTCTTTAAAGTTGGAAAGATTCATCACTAATTCTTTTTCCGACGGATTTAACTCATGGGTGGACGTAGAACTTGAGGTATAATTTGCTTTACTAAGAAGTGATTGAATTCTAGCATAAGTATATTGAATGAACGGACCAGTATTTCCGGAGAAATCAATACTTTCAGCTGGATTAAAAAGCATTTTTCTCTTCGGGTCAACTTTGAGCATAAAATATTTCAAAGCGCCTAAACCAACGGTTTCGTAAGATTTTTCTTTGTCCTCATCTGATAATGTTTCCAGTTTGCCAAGTTCTTGCGCCTTATCTTTTGCAGTTTCATACATTTCCTGCATTAAATCATCGGCATCAACGACAGTACCTTCACGTGATTTCATTTTTCCTTCTGGAAGTTCCACCATTCCGTAAGAAAGATGATAAAGGTTTTCTGCCCAATTGTAGCCCAGTTTTTTTAATATTTTGAATAAGACATCAAAATGATAATCTTGTTCATTTCCTACCGTGTAAATTAATTTTTGAATATTATTTTCCTCAAATCTTTGAACAGCTGTACCTAAATCTTGAGTCATATAAACAGAAGTTCCATCGCCCCGAAGTAATAATTTATGATCCAATCCTTCTTCGGAAAGGTCGCACCACACAGAATTATCTTCTTTTCTGTAAAGAATACCTTTGATTAGACCTTGGTGAATAAGATCTTTTCCTAAAAGGTAAGTTTCACTTTCATGCTGAACCTGGTCGAAATCCACCCCTAATCTTTTATAGGTAGCGTCAAATCCGGCATAAACCCACGAATTCATTTCGGTCCAAAGTTGACGAACTTGCTCATCACCTTTTTCCCAATCGAGCAGCATTTTTTGGGCTTCTAAAATGATTGGTGCTTGCTTTTTGGCGGTTTCTTCATCTGATCCTTCAGAAACTAATTCCGCGATTTGTTTTTTATACTCTTTATCAAATGCAACGTAATAATTCCCAACCAGCTTATCACCTTTTAATCCTGTAGATTCTGGAGTTTCATGGGTACCCGAATTTTTCCAAGCCAACATGGATTTACAAATATGGATTCCACGGTCATTAATGATTTGGGTCTTGATTACCTTATATCCATCCTCTTTCAAAATTTGCGCTACCGAATAGCCCAAAAGATTGTTTCTAATATGCCCTAAATGGAGGGGTTTATTGGTATTAGGAGAAGAGTATTCTACCATTACCGTTTCATTTTTTGGAATAATCTCTGCAAAAGTATCCTTGGTGGATTTAAAGTTGTCGAGGAATGAATTATTATTTACTGTAAGATTCAAAAATCCCTTTACTACTTTGTAAGATGCTACCAAATCACTTTGAGTAGAAAGTGCATCACCTAGTTCCATAGCAATCAGGTCAGGACTTTTTTTCAGAATTTTGACCAAAGGAAAGGTAACGATGGTAAAATCACCTTCAAATTCCGTTTTATTTTGCTGCACTTCCATTTTCACGTCGGTGATTTGGAAGACCGTTTGGATAATTTCTGATATTTTATGTTCGATTATATTTTTAATGTTCATGGATGTTATTTAGAGGTGCAAATATACGGAAATAAAAAAACCACTCCGAGGAGTGGTTTATATTAAAGAGCTGAATAATTTAGTTTTTATCCCAAATCAATTTAGTGCTCATTTTGTCTCCACCAATACTGGTAGAAGCCGCTTCATAGTTCACACGATTAAGTGATTGCGTAGAAGTAGGGTAGAATAATCTTGCCGGTAAATCAGTTAAACCATCTATTAAAGAAGTAAAGGTATAAGTTGTACTTCCTTCATAAGGTACATTATAAGTGCCAGTTTGACCAGGCAACAATAATGTGTTAGGATAACCAGTTCTTCTGTATTCTGCCCAAGCTTCGTAAGGTTGCATGAATAGAGCTACATATTTCTGATTTAAAACTGTTTCTTTGGTAGCTGCAGGTAGAGTAGCAATAAATGCTGTAATGCTCGCTGCTGGTACACCCCATTTTTCCATAGAGGCTTTAACACCATTCATATAGTTTGCCTGAGACCAACCATTCGCTTCACTCACCAAAAATTCTACTTCAGAATATTCCATGAACATTTCTTTGTAATCCTTTTTGTAAACGTTTTTACTAAAAAAGTTAGCCGTAGAGGCTTGGCTAGGACCTGCTGAACTAGCAATACCGTAAGGCATACCATTAAAATCTGCAGGATTTGTAGAAACTGGAGAAGTTCCAGCTAATATTAATGCTTTAGTTACTCCTACTGGCGTAGCATATTGGAATAATCTTGGGTCTAGTCCAAAATTACCTCTTTGTCCTTTCAATAATTGAACAAAAGTTTTGTTGATAGCAAAATCAGATCTTGTTCTAAAATCTCTGTACATTGGAGATGGATTAACTAAGTTGTCTTCATACATAACTCCAACATTATCTGCGTTAGAGGTCATTACTCCAGAAGCAATTGATTCTGTAATTGCAGCTTCTGCTCCAGGAACAACTCCTTTCACACGTGTTGCAACTCTTAATCTTAATGAGTTAGCGAATTTTTTTAATTTAGCACTAGAACCAAAAAGAACATCTCCAGAAGTAAATACTTTTCCAGGTACGATCATCATTGATGACTCCTTAAGCTCCTTCATGATGTCAGCATAAATTTTTGCTTGAGTAGCAAATTTCGGCTGAAGTTCGGTATTAATAGAAAGCGCTTGAAAATCAGGATCAGCATTTCCGTAAGAATAATAAGGAACATCTCCGTATGTATCAGCTAGATTTAAGAAAACATAAGCAAGCATCGTTCTAGCGGCTGCAATTTGATTTTCATTAGGTCCATAAGCGCTCATAGCACCTTTGGTGGCTGGATTTGTATTTAATTCAATAATCTGCTTGTAATCTTGTGCCACTCTGTAAGAGACAGACCAGATTGTAGCACCACTTGTAATTCTATACGCATATCTGTCTTCATCAGTATATGCTCTTTGTGCTGAGTACTGTACCCAAGGTAAAGCTACTCTACCAGAGGAGAATGAACCTCTCATTTCATCCATATATTCTTTATTGGCACTATTAAAGATACCGTAGGATAATGGGTTTTTTGTTTGATTTGGATTGACATCAATCTCCTCAAATCGATCTGCACAACTGTTTATGCTAAAGAGCATTGTAACAGCGGAGATGATATAAATTATTTTTTTCATTTTTATTAAAATTTAAAATTAACGTTAAATCCGTATATTCTAGTTGATGGCAATGAACCACCCTCTAGACCCTGAATATTACCTGATCCGTAAGATGTATTTTCTGGATCAATTCCTTTATTGCTAAGGTTCCAAGTAAATAGATTTCTAGCGAAAGCAGATACTCTAATTCCTTGAACACCATTTCCGATCATTGATTTAGGAAGGTCATATGACAATGTCAAATCTCTTAACTTAATGTAACTCGCATCAAAAACATTTAAAGCATCTACACCACCAAAATAAGAGGACCCCCAATCTACTGCAGAAATATTTTTAGTATTAACAGATCCGTCTTCTAAAACACCGTCTAAAACAACACCGGCTTCTCTATTTCCGCCTAATGCCGTTGATTCTAGCATCCCTGAATAATGACCCCACATGTTTGTTGTAGAGAAGTATTTACCACCTTCTTGAATATCAAGCAAAGCAGAAAGACTTAAACTTTTATATTTCCAACTTGATCTAATTCCTAAGTTGTATTCTGGAAGAATTGAACCTAGAACTTTTAATGCAGAAGCTTTGTAAAATCCGTTTCCATCAATTACTTTGTTACCGTTTGCATCATATACAAAATCTGTTCCTAAGATTGAACCATATGCATTTCCAACATCTGCAGCTAACTGAGCACGGAATGGTGCATTCGTGATCACATATCTCTCTAAATCATCCTTAAGGGTTACCAATTCATTGGTATTTTTAGCAAAATTTACTGCAATATCCCAAGAGAAATCTGAAGTTTTTACTGGTGTAAGGTTTAAAGTTGCTTCAATACCTTTGTTGGTCATTTCACCTGCATTAATTCTACTAAACAAGAATCCTGTTGCTGGATCTACTGGTACTGGTAAAATAAGGTCTTTAGATACAACATCATAATATGTTACATCAATTCCAACTCTACTTTTAAATAATCTTAATTCTAAACCAATTTCTTTTGTGAATTTAAGTTCAGGTTTGATATTAGGATCATTATTTGTGTTAGGATTTGAATAAGATGGAGCACCATTAAATTGCGGTCTTACATCTGTAAACGTATCTCTAATAAATGCACTAGGACTACTTTGAGCAATCTTAGACCATCCTCCTCTAATCTTACCGAAACTTAACCAGTCTGCTTTCAATACATTACTGAAAACAAAACTACCTGTTACTGAGGGATAGAATCCTGCATCGTTAATGTTAGAAAACCAGTCATTTCTACCAGTAGTTTCTACGAATAACATATCCTTATATCCTAATGAAACGTAGTAAAATAAACTTTTTACAGCTAATTGACTTTCGAAATTAGAAGACTGCGCTGCAGCAACACTATTACTTAAGTTGTATAAGTTTGGAATAACTAAACCACCTACAGTATTACCTGAAAGACGGTCAGATTTAGAATCTCTGTAGTTAGCTCCCACAAGTGAATTTACACTTAACTCACCAAAGTTTTTATCGAAATGTAATCTACCTTCATAGTTATATTCAGAAACGTTTCTTTTGTTAATAAAATAACCTGGGATTGCAGCAGAACCTACAGCAACTCTTTCTGAATTTATCAATGAATAGTTATCGGCGTAAACTTTACCAACTGCGTAGATATTCTTATTGAAATTATAAGTAACTCCAGCAGAACCGTAAGTTCTTACACGCTTGTCCATTGAAGTATTTTCATTGATGGTCCAATATGGATTATCTGAATACAATGGAGTTGGATCATTCCAAGCTGATCTGTTCCAAGTTCTTTGGCTGCCATCAGCTAATCTATAGTCCATCAATTTAGAGTAATCTAACTGACGCTGACCAAATTGATAAAATTTCTGAGCAACTGAATCATCACCATAACCAGTTTCTGGTCTGTTAAATCCTCTTGTTACTACGTAATTAACGGAAGCATCAACTTTTAATCTCTCAGAAAGTTTGGTGTTTAAGTTAATATTTACATTATCTCTGTTCACTTTTGAATTAGGAACAATTCCCTCAATCATCGTGTTCGAGTAAGATAATCTAACGTTAGTGTCTTCAAATGATTTTGAAACTGAGAAGTTGTTTGTATAGTTAGTACCAGTATTGAAAAAACTATTAACATCTTTGTTAGGAGCAACAAATGGAACTGGCTTCAAGTAATCCCCTGCAAATTCAGGATCAAATGCGTACCATGGCAAATACAATAAGTTTTGGTTGTATTTTGGTCCCCAAGATGCATCAGTTTCATACTCCATAATGTTATACAAAGTACCATCAATTACTTGTGTAGGTAGTGTACTAGAAAGTCCACCTCCATATTGATTTTGTAAGATTGGTGCAATGTAAGCGCTTTCGAAGCTAACTCCTGTGTTAAACTCTACAGTAGTTCTTCCTCTTTTTGCAGATTTTGTGGTATATAAAATAGCACCATTTCCTGCTCTAGAACCATAAAGTGCTGCAGCTGGACCACCTTTAAGTACAGTTACAGATTCGATATCGTCTGGACTGATGTCAAAAGTAGCATCTCCATAATCTCTACCACCTGCACCTCTTTCGGTGTTAACATCATTTACATTTGTATTGTCTAATGGAACCCCATCTACTACAATTAAAGGTCTGTTTTCTCCAGTAATGGAGCTAATTCCTCTCATTGTAATCCTTGTAGATCCACCAATAGAAGAGGTAGCAGTAACCTGCACACCTGCAACATTTCCAGATAATGCACTTACCGCATTACTCTGACCAGCATCTGATAGGTTTTCTCCAGAAATTTCCTGAGCAGCATACCCTAATGCTTTTTTCTCTCTCTTAATACCCAAAGCCGTTACTACGACACCTTCGATATCCTGCGTTCTTGCGGTATCAACTTGTGCATTCACTAGTGCGAAAGACGAAGTTAAAACTACAGCTAGTACGCTTGTTGTTAGTTTCTTCATATCAAATTAAATTTTTTCATTGTCACAAAAGTGCAAAACTTTTATAATATGACCAAACTTTTTGTTAAATAATTCTTAATAAATTTGTGGAATACATATCCTAAAACGTGAAAATAGTAGAACAACCGCAAATTGTGGAACTTAAAATGTCTTGGTCAAACGCTTATATAGAAGCGGGTTGCGATGAAGTAGGGCGTGGATGTCTTTGTGGTCCCGTGGTGGCAGCGGCCGTAATATTACCTGAAAATTTTAACCAAAATTTGGTTAATGATTCCAAAAAATTAACATTTAAGACGCGAAATTATTTGGATTCTTATATAAAGGACCATGTAAAAGAATACGCAATCGCGGAACTTTCTCCCGATTTTATCGATGCACATAATATTCTCAATGCCAGTATTCATGCAATGCACTTAGCGCTAGACCAGTTAAGTATCAGACCAGAATTAATTTTAGTAGATGGCAACCGTTTTCATCCTTATCAGTTTATTCCGCATCAATGTATTATAAAAGGAGATGCAGTAATGCTCTCTATTGCGTGTGCCTCTATCCTAGCAAAAAACTATAGAGATGAATTGATGATGAAATTGCATGAGGAATTTCCGTACTATGGATGGAGTACCAACATGGGTTATGCAACAAAACATCATCGGGAAATGCTAAATAAATATGGACCGACCGTTCACCATAGAAAATCGTTTCGATTGGATTACAGTGAAAATTCAGCAGAGAAAAAGGTCAAGAATCAGAAATCAGCGAAATAAAAAAACGGAAGACTTTTGCTTCCGTTTTTTATAATCTTTAAAACAAATTTTATTTCTTTTTTATTTCTTTCTGCTGCGCTTTTTGCTGCTCCTGCGCTTTCTCCATCATTTCACGCATTCTCTTTTGAAAGCTCCCTTCTTTCTTAGGCTCTTTCTTTTTATTTGCTGCAATCTGCGCATGGATTTTCTTTTCATCCAAAATCCAATATTTTATCACCAAAATAATAATAATGTTAATGGCATTGGATACGAAATAATACCAAGATAAACCTGAGGCAGAAGTATTTAAGAAGAAAAGGAAGGTAATCGGGAAGATGTACATTAAAACCTTCATATTTGGCATTCCTTCTTGTGTAGGTTGCTGTATGTTTCCAGAAGTCATAATGGTATAAATCAAAATCACAATGGTACACGCAATGGCGAAAATACTTAAGTGATCTTCTAAGAAAGGAATATGAAAAGGCAAAGCAATCACATCGTCATACGCAGTTAAATCTTTGGCAAACCAGAAACTTTTTCCACGCAAGTCTATCATATTCGGAAAGAAGCGGAATAAAGCATAGAATATAGGAATCTGTAGAAGTGCTGGTAAACAACCTGCCATCTGATTAACTCCGGCTTTCCGGTAAATAGCCATGGTTTCCTGCTGCTTTTTCATGGCATCAGCATCCTTGTTTTTCTCATTAGCAGCATCAATTTCTGGTCGAATCACTTTCATCATAGCGCTCAGTTTATGCTGCTTAAACATTACAGGTGATAAAATGATTTTCACGATGATTGTCATCAAGAAAATCACCCAACCTGCGGCAATTCCCCAACTGCTAATTATATTATACATCGGGATGAAAAACCATCTGTTTAAAGAGCCAATAAATGACCAACCTAAAGGCAACAATTCATCAAAGTTTTTATCATAAGATTTCAATAAATCTAAATCCAAAGGCATAAAATACCATTTAAAATTTTGATTCAGTTCATTCCCAGCTAAGTCCAACTGACCATCAAAATTGAATTTCTTTAAAAACTCACCTTCTTCAATCATGTCTTGAACACCTTTTGAATTTTTGAATCCAGTTTGAGGCTCAATGACTGCAGAGAAAAACTGTTGCTTAATCGCTAGCCAATTTAAAGTTTCATCGGGTTCATCCATTTCAGTTCTTCCATCGTAGTCAAAACTGGAATAGTTATCAAACGCGTAATTAAATTCGGTGTGGGTTTGTTCCTGAGACCGACCTTTTTCCATTTCACGAACGGTGTAATCCCAAATGAAATTTGCTTTCTGATCAGAAATTATTTGACCTAAACCTTGTGTCTTAACATCGAAATTAACCGTGTATTTTTCTCCTAATGTATAGATAAACTGAATAATCGCACCATTGAAATTAGATTGCATCGTCACCGTATTTCCGGCCTGAGTTGGACTAAATACCAGATCTTTCGTGCTAAATGTTTTTCCGGTTTTATCTTTAAATTGAAAACCGTACGTGGAATTATTTTTGTCGAAAATTAATAATTCTTTATCGTTGCTGTCTGTTTTCGGGTTATAGGCTTTGTACTCATTCAATTGAACTGTAGAAATCTGACCACCCAAAGTAGAAATTCCTAAAGTTAATTCCTTATTCTTTAATTGAACTTGCTGAATGGAGGCAGTTTTTACACTGTCATTCATATTCGTCACCATCGCAGGTTTAGTATTAACGGGTGCAGCGGTGGAAACTGTAGAAGTGGTATTGGCTGGATTTGCTTTAAGATCTGCGGCTTGTTTATTTTGAAAATAAAACATGGCGCCGATAAGAATCATAGAGAATAGCGCGAAACTGATAAGTTGATTTTTATCTAAACCGTTATTTTGTTGCATCTTTTAGTATTGAAATTTTTCTTTAGGAAAGAAATTTTTAAGTGATTTTCTACCTTTTAATTTTGGGTGACAAAAATACTTAAATTTTTGGCAATGAAGAACTTTTTGCGCTTCATTTAAAAGAGAAGAGATAAAAAACGAGTTGTCTTTTATCTCTTTTTGATTTATTTTTTTGTTGAGGCTTTAATTAATGCCTTAAATAAAGGATGTGGAGAAGCCACCGTACTTTTATATTCCGGGTGATATTGCACTCCGATGTAAAAGGGATGATCTTTCAGCTCAATGGTTTCTACCAATTCCGTTTCTGGATTAAAGCCAGTAGGAACCAGGCCATTTTTTTCGAATTCATCTTTAAACTCAGAATTAAATTCGTAGCGGTGACGGTGTCTTTCGCTGATATTTTTAGCGCCGTAAATTTCATTTAATTTAGAACCTGTTTTTAGGGAACATTTCCACGCACCTAATCGCATGGTTCCACCTTTATCGACTACATTTTTTTGATCTTCCATTAAAGAAATTACGGGTTCAGGTGTAGAAGTGTCGAATTCCATAGAATTCGCTTTTTTATATCCCAAAATATTTCTAGCAAATTCGATGGTCATGATTTGCATCCCCAAACATATTCCTAAAAGCGGAATATTATTTTCTCGCGCATATTTCGCAGCAGCAATTTTTCCCTCGATGCCACGATCACCAAATCCGGGCGCAATTAACATTCCATCAACTCCGGCCAAAGTTTCTTCAATATTTTCTTCTGTGAGATCACCACTATAAACCCACCGAAGTTTTACTTCAGTTTCTAAATCTGCACCGGCATGGATAAAAGATTCCGCAATGGATTTATAAGAATCTTGTAAAGACACATATTTACCGACTAGTGCGATTTCTACTTTTTTCTTCGGATTTTTATATTTTTTCAAAAAGTTTTTCCAGTCTTTTAAATCAGCTTGTTTGTCAGATTTTAGATTCAATTCTTTTAATACTACATCGTCAAAATCTTGCTTTTGAAGATACAATGGAACTTCATAAATCGTTTCCAGATCTTTGCACTCAATTACATTTTCTAGGGAAACGTTACAAAACTGAGCTAATTTCATCCTTTGCTCTTTTGGAATAACGTGTTCTGTTCTACAAACCAAAACATCGGCCTGGATTCCGGATTCCATCAATTGGCGAACGGAATGTTGCGAAGGTTTTGTTTTCAATTCACCGCTAGAAGCTAAGTAGGGAAGAAGGGTCAAGTGAATCACCATGGAATTATGTTCGCCCAGTTCCCATTTTAATTGCCGAACACTCTCTATATAAGGAAGAGATTCAATATCGCCCACAGTTCCGCCAATTTCGGTGATGATGATGTCGTAATTTTGTTTCGCCAGCATTTTTATCCGGCGCTTTATTTCGTTCGTGATATGGGGAATCACCTGCACGGTTTTTCCTAAAAAGTCGCCTTTTCTTTCTTTTTCAATAACGGTTTGGTAGATTTTACCCGTCGTTACATTATTGTTTTGAGAAGTTTTAGAATCCAGAAATCTTTCATAATGACCAAGATCCAAATCGGTTTCGGCACCATCATCAGTTACATAACATTCGCCATGCTCATAAGGATTTAGCGTTCCCGGATCAATATTAATGTAAGGGTCAAGTTTTTGGATGGTGACATTAAATCCTCGCGATTTGAGCAGTAAGCCCAATGATGCAGAGACGATTCCTTTGCCTAAAGAAGAAGTTACACCGCCCGTTACGAAGATGAATTTCGTGTTCTTTTTACTCATTAGTTTAGGTTTGCGCAAAGTTAAGTGAATTTAAAAGAGAGCGCAAGTAAAACGCTACTGAAAATATTTTGTCTTTTTTTAGGAGTCGGGAACCTGCTCTACACTATATCTTTTTTGTCATTGCGAACAAAGTGAAGCAATCTTTAAAAAACGTTCGCAATCGTAATGAAAAAAAAGGATGCCGTTTCGATCAGGACTAGAGATTTTTGCGTAAAAATTATAACTGTAATTAATTAGAAATCATTTTAAAAGACTTTGACAGGCTTTGTCTGACAAAATATTCATTGATTGTAAATGATAAAACGCCTCACACTAATCCTGTCGAAGAGTTTTACAATAGACCAGTAAGTTTTGGCTAAAGCCAGCGGATTTTTGAATTTTTTAAACAGGCTGAATCCCGTTTCTATTGATGCCGCTTTTATTTAAAAATACGCTCCTAATCTTTTTCCGCGCGTCACTTCTTTTGATCTTGGTTAATTTTTTTGATCACATCTGTTTTCAAAATCACTAAAAAATTACTTTTTGCATTCCATAAGCTGGTGTATTTTTTTGAAATGACTGTGTAATTTTCCCATCCTGTAAATTTTTGATAAAGCATCAATGTACAAATATCTGTGGGCGTTATAAATGGCCAATCTTCTAAAACGTGAGAGTGCACCGCGGAAACACTTTTTCCTATCTGTTCGTCTACCATTTTTTGCGGAATGAGCGATTTATGCAAAGGTTGAATAGTAGTAATTTCATTTTTTTGATTAAAATTGATCAGGTAGTCGTTTCCGAAGAGCACCAAATTATTATCATTTGTTCCAGTAAGGAGATAGGTTTTCTTCTCCGTCTTTGTGATGATCGGGATAATGTTAAAGTTGTAATTTTCATATTGTTTGAAAATTGGATCCGTTAATGTTCTCATTTTAACCTTTTGCTGAAGTTCAAAATAATTTTTTTCAGTCTCAGAGAAATCCCTTTCCTTTAAATCTAACTTTGCGTCTTTCGATTCATAATTAGTGGGAAAGGAAATGGTGCCAATAACTTTCTCGTCTTTTGAGAAAAAGATGCACTTTGGAACTCCATCCTCGAGGTAAGAAAAGTAACCCGCAATATTTTCCCGCTGAGGATAATTTGCCAAGAAAATATCAGTTCCATACCAAGACGCCATTTCACTTCTGTATAAAATAATTCCTTCGGCAGTTATTTCTTTCGCAATTTTCTGCAAATCTTGCGCAGAAGAGATCAGAAAAGTAAAGAGAAGAAGAAATGTGTAAATTTTTTTCATAAAATCGAATTATTAGCAAATCTAATAATTTTAAAGAGTTTGGTCTCCTAAAAGATTTATTTAGTTTTTAAAACTAAAAATTGATGATCTTTCTGGATGCCTTCGAAAGAAAAACCATTCTTTATTCTAGCCCGGATCGCAGCGGCATCCTGTGATTGCGAGAGTTCAGATAATTTTATTTTAAGATTGCTTCGTTCCTCGCAATGACAGATACAGCGGAGAGCCGGACTGAATTTTCGGAGAAACTGAAATCGTCCTGCTTCCATTAATAAATTTGTTTATTATTCAAATATTTTCAGGAAATTCGCGACATGGCAAAAGTGAAAACGGCATATTTCTGTCAAAACTGTGGATCGCAATATCCGCAGTGGCTCGGTCAATGCAAGAATTGTGGGGAATGGAATACTTTGGTAGAGGAGATCGTAGAGAAATCGCCCGCAAAAAGTTATACTGATAAATCCAAACAGCACATCATCAATATTATCGAGGTTGAAACCTTTGAAGAACCCCGGATTATAAGTCCTTCTGAAGAGTTGAACCGTGTTTTAGGCGGTGGAATTGTTTTAGGTTCCGTCACACTAATTGGCGGTGAACCGGGAATTGGAAAGTCGACTTTATTGTTGCAGTTGGCTTTGAAAATGAAGAAGAAAATCCTTTATGTTTCCGGCGAGGAAAGTGCGTCGCAGATTAAAATGCGTGCTGATCGATTAACGGAACTTCAAAATCCAAACTGCTATCTTTTTACAGAAACTTCTGTAGAAAAAATTCTTCACGAAGCTAAAAAACTGAAACCTGATTTTGTAATTGTGGACTCTATTCAAACACTTCAAAGCCAGTTGATCGAAAGTTCTCCCGGAACGGTTTCTCAAATTCGGGAATGTTCTAATGAGATCATTAAATACGCGAAAGAAACGAATACGCCGGTTTTTCTCGTAGGTCACATTACAAAAGACGGACAAATAGCCGGACCGAAAGTTCTGGAACATATGGTTGATGTGGTTTTAAATTTTGATGGGGACCGAAATCATTTGTTCAGATTATTGAGAGCGAGTAAAAACCGTTTTGGTTCCACCGCAGAAATCGGGATCTACGAAATGGTTTCTCAAGGTTTGAAAGAGATAAAAAATCCCTCAGAAATATTAATCACGAAGAAATTCGAGGAACTTTCGGGCAATTCTGTAGCCGTAACTTTGGAAGGAAATCGCCCGATGTTGATAGAAATTCAGGCTTTGGTAAGTTCTGCAGTTTATGGAACGCCGCAAAGAAGCTGCACCGGTTTTGACTCGAAAAGACTGAATATGCTTTTGGCGGTTTTAGAAAAAAGAGCTGGTTTTCAATTGGGTGCAAAAGATGTTTTTCTCAATATTACGGGCGGAATAAAAACGGGCGATCCAGCTTTGGATTTAGCAGTTGTTGCGTCTATTCTTTCCTCAAATGAAGATATTGCGATTTCTGAACATTTTTGTTTCGCGGGAGAAATCGGTTTGAGTGGAGAAATTCGGCCCATTCCGCAGATTGAACAACGAATTTCCGAGGCGGAAAAATTAGGTTATGAAAAAATATTTGTTTCAAATTTGAATAAGATCCCAAAAAAGAAATATGGGATTGTAGTGGAAGAAGTGAGCAAGATCGAGGATTTTCATGAGAAGCTTTTTTGATTGATGAGCGCTGTTAGAGCTCGAAGCTCTAACAGCGCTTAATAAATATTGAAAATGAAAAATAATATATTCCCTTTAGAACCAGACCATTTCTATCACGTTTATAACAGAGGAATAAATGGTGGGCAACTTTTTTTCAACCATCAAAACTATCTTTGTTTTTTAAAACTCATTTCAGAAAAATTAAAACCACTTGCTGAGATTCACAGCTATTGTTTGTTGCAAAACCATTTTCACCTTCTTGTAAAGATTAAAAGTGCAGATGCGATTAGAGATAAATTTTCGGATAAAGCAAATTTGGAAATAGAAACCATTATTAGCCAGCAATTTTCAAATACTTTTAACAGTTATTCCCAAGCAATAAATAAACATTTTGGCAGGACAGGAAAGCTTTTTGAATTACCATTCAGAAGAAAAAAAGTTTCCGATAAAATACAATTAGAAAATAGTATTTTGTATATTAATAAGAATGCTGTAAAACACAAATTAGTGAATGACTGTTTAGATTATCCTTATTCTTCTATCCATGATATTATCGCAGGAAACAGTAATTTTGTTGAAAGTGATCAAGCATTGAAATTATTTGGGAACGCAGAACTTTTTTTAGATGCTTTGAGAAAATAGTAAGCGCTGTTAGAGCTTTAAGCTCTAACAGCGCTAAAGAGATGCAAAACCAATGAATTACCTCGCCCATTCTTTTCTCACCTTTTCCGACGAACAAATCGTAGGTCAGTTTTTGGAAGATTTTATTCCAAATAGGGATCGCTTTTCTTATCCCGAAAAAATTCAGCAGGGAATAACTTTGCATCGAGAAATTGATACGTTCACGGATGCTCATCCTGAATTAAGAGAAGCCAAGAAAATTTTCAGCCCCTTGGTAAGATTATACGCAGGTGCTTTCGTAGATGTTTCGATGGATTATTTTTTGGCGAATTCACTTTCCGATCAAGAATTGAAGTCCCATGCAGAAAGAGTGTATCGGGTACTTCGGAAAAATGAAAAGATTTTACCTGAAAGGTTAGTAAGAATGCTCAATGGAATGGAAAAAGACAATTGGCTTTACAATTATAAAAAAGATTGGGGCATTAAATATTCCATACAGAATGTTTTGAACAAGGCGAAATATTTGGAGAAAGACCTAGAAGTTTTTGAGCTTTTTATGAATAATAAAATGCAGCTGCAAAAACATTTTGATGCGTTTTTTCCAGAATTACTAGCTCACTCGAAAAGAATCAACGCAACGTTCTAGAAATTTTTATAAAGGTATCGATTCGGATAATTCAGCTGATCACTTTGGCGTTGACCATTAACGATGATGTGAATCATATTCATTTGATCCTCGAATTCATTATATAAAAGACTTACTGCAGTTTCTACTTTTTTCGGTTTCAGCACAGTCTCCGACTCTAAATAGATATTAACCGATTCACTATCTTCTTCAAAACCGACATAATTTATCGCCAAAAATTCATTGTCTGCCTTCAGTTTTAAATATTCTCGGAAATATTTTTGGAGCAGGGTGTTAATTTGCGCTTTGTATTTTGCATCATTAAAATGTACAGAAATTCCATATTTTTCTTTCAGCGCGTTTTCCAAATCATCTAAGAAAAATTTACCAGTAATCTGAAATGTTTTCGAAGTAGAATTATAGTTAAATTCAACAGAACCAACATGATATGGATGGATTTCTTTGGCTGGCGACAGAGTGAAAAATATTAAGGAGAGAAGCAGGAGTAGTTTTTGCATGAGGCAAAATTAGAAATAAATTTTGTATTATCGCATCTCAAAAAAAATTTGAATGATGCGGGACTTTTTGTTTTACTTAAATTTAGGTTGGGAACATATCATTTCTTGGGATGCCCTAGATCATCAGCTTTTTGTTTTGGTTTTAGTGGCGGTCTATTCATACAAAGAGTGGCGTAAGATTTTAATTTTGATAACCGCGTTTACCATCGGTCATTCTATTACTTTGGCGCTATGTATTTTAGATATCATCCGAATTCCGGCCAATTGGGTAGAGTTTTTAATTCCGCTCACCATATTATTGACGGCATTAGATAATATTTTGATGCGCAACAAACCAGAAAATTTAATGCGAATGAATTATTATCTCGCTTTGATTTTCGGATTAATCCATGGAATGGGATTCGCAAATACAGCAAAAATGATGATGTCTAGCGAAGAAAATATTACAGTGCCACTTCTTGGATTTAATATTGGGTTAGAATTAGGTCAGGTTGTAGTAGTTCTATTCATATTGCTGGTCGAGTTTTTAAGTTTCAAAATTTTCAAGATAAAAAAAGTGCAGTGGATCGTTTTTGCATCTGTAATAACACTTTTAATTTCCTTAAAAATCTGTATCGAAAGATTCCCGCTGGGTGCCTGAAATTTCATCTTACTTTCTGATTTATTTTCATTATTTTTGAAAGCATTTTTCAATTTTAAAATCTTTTTATGAACCAATCAAAATCCATCTTCTATTTTCTGGTTTTTTTATTCCCATCGCTTTTCTACGCGCAGGATATCCAGAATAATCCAAAAAGCAATCACGGCAATAAATTTGAGCAGCTTGGCACTATTTTGCCAACTCCAAATGTCTATCGTACCGCATCTGGAGCTCCGGGGCAGGCTTATTGGCAAAATAAGGCAGATTATGAAATATCCGCTTATTTAGATGAAGAAAAAAGAAATTTAAAAGGTTCAGAAACGGTGACCTACTATAATAATTCTCCAGATGATTTAGAATATTTGTGGTTACAATTAGATGAAAATGAGCAATCTGCCACCAAAAATGCAGGGTTTCATGATTCTAGTTTTCTTCCAAAAATGGCTACGACAACTGCCATTATACCCTCGGAATTACCTTTGAAAACAAATGGTTATGGCGTAAACTTAGAAAAAGTAACGGATGCTTCAGGCAAACCATTACCTTATATCGTGAATAAAACAATGATGCGGATTGATTTGCCAAAGGTTTTGAAAAAAGGAGAAAAAATTACTTTTAAAATTGACTGGAATTACAATATTCCAGACCGCATGAAAATGGGCGGTAGAGGCGGATATGAATTTTTTCCTGAAGATGGAAATGATCTTTACACTATTACGCAGTGGTTTCCAAGAATGTGTGTGTACAGTGATCACAAAGGATGGCAGCATAATCAATTTACCGGTAGAGGAGAATTTGCTTTAGTTTTTGGAGATTACAAAGTTTCTATGAACGTTCCAGCTGATCATATTGTAGCTTCCACCGGAGCGGGTAAAAATTTCGAACAAGTTTTAAGTTCTGCGCAGCTGGCAAGATGGAAACGAGCGCAAAATTCTGATGAGCCAATAGAAATTGTTACTTTAGAAGAAGCGAAGAAAGCGGAAAGAAACAAATCCAAGGAAAGAAAAATCTGGAAATTCGAAGCTGAAAATGTGCGGGATTTTGCCTGGACTTCTTCCCGGAAATTTATTTGGGACGGCATGAAAGTTATTATTCCCGAGAATAATAATCACGTGATGGCCATGAGTTTATATCCGAAAGAAGCCTATAATTTATACAGAAAATATTCTACAAAAGCAGTTGCTCATACCTTGAAAGTTTATTCCGAGTTTACCATTCCTTATCCTTATCCAGTAGCACAATCTATTGAGGCTTCAAACGGAATGGAATATCCCATGATTTGCTTTAACTATGGACGAACTGAAAAAGATGGAACTTATTCGGAAGGAATTAAAAATGGAATGATTGGAGTGATTATTCACGAAGTAGGCCATAATTATTTTCCAATGATCATTAACTCTGATGAAAGACAATGGTCTTGGATGGATGAGGGTTTAAACACTTTCGTTGAGTATTTAACGGAAGAAAGGTGGGATAATAAATTCCCTTCTCGTCGTGGTCCAGCGCACACCATTGTAGATTACATGAAATTGCCGAAAGACCAATTGGAACCGATCATGACGAATTCTGAAAATATCAATTTATTCGGACCAAATGCATACAGCAAACCCGCAACGGGCTTAAATATTTTACGAGAGACTATTATGGGTCGTGAATTATTTGACAAAGCTTTTAAAACGTATTCCAAAAGATGGGCATTTAAACATCCAGAGCCTGCAGATTTCTTTAGAACAATGAATGACGCCAGTGCAGAAAATTTAGATTGGTTCTGGAGAGGTTGGTTTTATGGAATTGATGCTGTAGATATTTCTATTGATAAGGTTACGGTTGGTGCGCCTAATTTTGAGGCCACCCCGAAAGCTAGAGAAATCACCTATACTGTAGATAAACCGCAGCAAAATGATTTCGTAGATATTTCTAAAATTAGAAATAAAGATGATAAGACCACTACTTTTTATACAGATACCGATAAAGAATTGCAAGATTTTTACTGGAGATATAACAGAGGTCAAGAGAAGGTAGATACTACCAAGGAGTATAAAAATAAAGTAGAATTTTTTGACAAGGTTGATAAGAAAGACGTGGCGCAGATAAAAGATGTTCATGCTTATCAGATTGATTTTATAAACAAAGGCGGTTTAGTAATGCCAATTATCTTAGAATTTACGTTCGAAGATGGCTCAAAATTAACGGATAAATCATCTGCTCAAATTTGGAGAAAAAATGAGCAGAAAGTTTCTAAAACGTATTACTTTGATAAAAAATTGAAATCCATTCAATTAGATCCAATGCGGGAAACTGCAGATATTGATACTTCTAATAATTTTTGGGGAGAAATTCCAGCACCCTCTTCAAAATTTGATGTATTCAAAGAAAAACAAGGCGGTTCAGCAAGAGGAGCTTCTACCGGCAGAGTTAATCCTATGCAAGCTGCAGGCAAGAAAAACTAGCAATTTTAAGAAGAAATTTAAAAAGTCATTTGATTAACCGAATGACTTTTTTCTGCCATAATTTCATAATCCTATGTTTCACGTGACAGATTAGCCATAATCCACAAGTGGCACTCTTTTAGAGAAAAAGATAGCAGATAACAAATTAAAATAAATTATATGTCAGTAAATTTTAAACCATTAGCAGACCGAGTTTTAATAGAACCAACGGCGGCTGAAACTACTACCGCCTCCGGAATTATTATTCCAGATACTGCAAAAGAAAAGCCTCAAGAGGGAATTGTAATCGCAGCAGGTCCAGGAAAAGTTGATGAGCCTACCACTGTAAAAGTTGGGGACAAAGTGCTTTATGGAAAATATGCAGGATCCGAATTGAAAGTTGATGGTAAGGATTTTCTTATCGTAAAAGAAGGTGACATCTTAGGAATTATTGGATAAGATTTTTCTGCGTTTAAATGTGTATAAAATTCCACTAAAAATATTAAACAAACAAATAAAAAGTGTTTTGTAAACTTTACAAACCATATAAATACAAACAAACATGGCAAAAGAAATTAAATTCGATATAGAATCCAGAGACGCCTTAAAAAGAGGTGTTGATGCTTTGGCAAATGCAGTTAAAGTAACGCTAGGACCAAAAGGTAGAAACGTAGTAATTGAAAAATCTTTCGGTGCACCGCACGTGACCAAAGATGGAGTTACCGTTGCAAAAGAAATTGAATTAGAAGATAGAGTAGAAAACATGGGTGCTCAAATGGTGAAGGAAGTTGCTTCCCGAACCAACGACATCGCAGGAGATGGAACTACTACTGCAACTGTTCTTGCGCAAGCTATCGTTCGCGAAGGTTTGAAAAACGTAGCAGCAGGAGCAAATCCAATGGACTTGAAAAGAGGAATTGACAAAGCAGTAACTGCGGTTGTTGAAAACCTTAGATCTCAGTCTCAGCAAGTTGGTGATTCTTCGGAAAAAATCAAGCAGGTTGCTTCAATCTCTGCTAATAATGACGATACCATAGGAACTTTAATCGCGGAAGCTTTCGGAAAAGTTGGTAAAGAAGGTGTTATTACAGTTGAAGAAGCAAAAGGAACGGATACTACAGTAGATGTAGTAGAAGGAATGCAGTTTGACAGAGGTTACCAGTCGCCTTATTTCGTGACTAACCCTGAAAAAATGACGACTGAATTAGAAAATCCTTACATCTTATTAGTGGAGAAAAAAATCTCTTCTATGAAAGATTTGTTACCAGTTCTAGAACCGGTTGCTCAAGCTGGAAAAGCTCTATTAATTATCTGCGAAGAAGTAGAAGGAGAAGCTTTAGCTACTTTGGTAGTAAATAAATTAAGAGGTTCTCTAAAGATCGCTGCTGTGAAAGCTCCAGGTTTTGGAGACAGAAGAAAAGCAATGCTAGAAGATATCGCAATCTTAACAGGTGGAACAGTAATCTCTGAAGAGAGAGGCTTCACCATGGAGAATGCTACTTTAGAAATGCTTGGAACTGCAGAAAAAGTAGTGATTGACAAAGACAATACAACTTTAGTAAACGGTGGCGGAGACGAAGCTCAAATCAAAGGAAGAGTAAATCAGATCAAAGCGCAGATGGAAACTACAACTTCTGACTATGATAAAGAAAAATTACAGGAAAGACTTGCAAAATTAGCAGGTGGAGTTGCAGTTCTATATGTAGGTGCAGCCTCTGAAGTAGAAATGAAAGAGAAAAAAGACCGTGTTGATGATGCACTTCACGCTACAAGAGCAGCGGTAGAAGAAGGTATTGTTGCAGGTGGTGGAGTTGCTTTAGTAAGAAGCATCAAAGCTTTGGATTTCGAAGGTGATAACATGGATGAAACAACGGGAATTAAAATCGTAAAAAGAGCCATAGAAGAGCCATTGAGACAAATCGTGGAAAATGCAGGTGGAGAAGGTTCTGTAATTGTTGCGAAAGTAGCAGAAGGAGAAGCTGATTTTGGTTTTAATGCTAAAACTGATGAATATGTAAATATGTTCGAAGCAGGAATCATTGACCCTACAAAAGTCGTGCGTGTTGCGTTAGAAAATGCAGCTTCAGTTTCCGGAATGTTATTGACAACGGAATGTGTAATTACAGAAGTTAAAAAAGACGAGCCAGGGATGCCAATGGGAGGAGGAATGCCGGGAATGATGTAATATTTTCATCATACCAAAGCAAACTTTTTCGTCATATATAAAATCCGTTTCGCGTAATAGCGAAACGGATTTTTTTATTTTGACATCAGTTCAGAATTTAATTTTCTAGAAGTTCTACCTTCGAGAATAGCTAAGATGTTAGAATAATAATCAAAGTGTGTAGCATCAATCAATTCCGTGAGTTTATTTAAGATCACTTCTTTCTCAGAAGGATTAGAAAAAATATATTTAACAATATAATATTGAATCGCATAATATTTTTGCCAGCCCAAAGAGAGGTTTTCCAAATTGACCTTATCTAAATAATTTTTTGATTTTTTGTAATCTTTCATTTTAAGGTACGCCACAGCACACATAATACTCCAGCATTCCTCATGGTTTTCCTTTCTGTCTTGCGGTATAAATTTTTTATCACTGTATAACTGAGTAATGTTGTTATCAATGAGGAAAAGCATTTCCTGGGTTTTGTCCGTGAAAATTAAATGTTCCAGCACTGCATATTCAAAACTGCAGACAGACTTTTCAGAAGTTTCTCTATAATTTTCTCTCACTGCTACCATTTGGCTGAAAACTTTATCAAAAGTTTCATCATCTTTCCGGAAGTGAGAATGAAGAAGCATTACGCCAAATTTTCTTCCGACAGGTAAAATATAAATCTCTGGAGTGAGCTCAATTTCTTTAATTTTTTGATAATAGAGATCCATGAATTCCTCATTCTCCGTTAAAAAAGCTCCCATGTATAAAAATCCGTAGGCAAATAATTTTGCTTCATTGGAATTTTCATATTTCAAATAATCTTTAAAATATTGGGAATACACAGTTCCGGCAAGATCCCGAATGGGATGATGTTCCATGAAAAAGGTTCTTGCTAAAGGGTATTTAAGTAATTTATGATGGACGCTGACCAACAAAGAAGGTGATTCGATAATTTTCCGACAAAGGTCATCACTTATCTTCCAGTAATTATCTTTTGATCTGGTGCGTCCAATTTCATCCAAAAATAACTCGAGTTCGTTTTCTATCAAAGTTTTCTTGTAAGCAGAAAAATCAGCATGTCCGCAATAGAAAGCAAGCGCGTCTAAAGTGAAATTACTAAAACCTCCATGGGTTTTGATCAACCCAAAAAATCTCCGAAATGTTTGCGGATTAATAAGAATTCCGTCTTTTTGAATCGCCACAGACAATTCATTGCAATGCACTGAAGTGTTGACTTCTCTCCCGAATTGCTCGCAAACTGCACGGCGTAAATGATGTAGATTTCTTTCCTCGATATTCATTAGGTTAAATGTGTGAAAAACAAATTTAACATAAATTTAACAAATATAATTGTACAAAATTGTACTTTGGTAGAATAAAATGAATTTATACCTTTGCCGCAGTCAACACAAATGATGGACTTAAGTGGTCAAAAGGAAGACGGGTAATTTATTTTACGCGTCTTTTTTTTGTGGTTTAAATAAATATTCTCGGCTTCTAACTAAAGGTCAATTCAAGGATTTGTACTTGTAAAGCAATAAACAGTTTAATTTGCAATTCCTTCGAATTTGCTTGGTCTAAGTAACAAAAAAAATGCGTTCAATAAGCACGCATTTTATAATTTTCGAAAGTCTTTAAATCGTAGTCAGTCTTAACGTGTTGGTTTTTCCACCTTCGTATGCTGGAGTTGCGTTGAGGTTGATCACAAAATCTCCCTGCTCTACAAATCCATGCGTATGAGTTAACATATTAACCTGAATAATGGTTTCATCCGTAGATTTTTCCATATCATAATAAAATGCACGTACTCCCCAAAGTAAATTCAGCATCGTTAAAACGCGTTTATTTGAACTGTAAACAATGATATTAGAATTCGGTCGGTGTGCTGCAATTTGGAAGGCGGTATATCCAGAATAAGTCAGAGTAATAATGGCTTCTACAATGGTAGTTTTCGCAATTCTAACAGCAGCAAGACATACTCTATTCGTGATGAAACGCTCATCTATGCAATTAAAATCATGCTCGATCGGTGAGTTTTTAGTTTTGTAAAAATTAGTCTGTTCAATATTTTTAATGATCTTAGACATATTTTTCACCACATCCACCGGATATCGTCCCACAGATGTTTCACCAGAAAGCATCACTGCATCTGCACCGTCTAGTACGGAGTTTGCAACGTCATTAACCTCTGCTCTAGTCGGTGTTAAACTGTTAATCATCGTTTCCATCATCTGGGTTGCAATAATTACAGGCTTAGAATATTTTCTCGCAATTTCTACTAAATTTTTCTGTATTGCTGGAACTTCTTCCATCGGAACTTCCACTCCTAAATCACCTCTGGCAACCATTAAACCATCACATTCCAATAATATTTGCTCAATATTTTTAACCCCTTCAGGTTTTTCAATTTTCGCAATGATAGGTGTTTTTTGTTTATTGGTGGGGTGATTTTTAATGATTTCCTTTAAGTCAATAATGTCTTGCGCATGACGAACGAATGAAAGTGCAATCCAGTCTAATTCTAAGTCCAACATAAAGTTCGCATCCTCCACATCCTTTTCAGTTAAAGCTGGTAGAGAAACATCTGTATTTGGTAGATTTACGCCCTTTTTAGAACTAAGCGGTCCACCTTGAATCGTTTTCGCAGTTACGGTATCTATATTATTGGTTTCTATAACTTCTAATACCAATTTACCGTCATCAATCAATATTCTTTCCCCAGCTTTCACATCTTGTGGAAATTTCTGGTAAGTCATATAAACTTTTTTAGAATCTCCTTCTATTTTTTCATTGGTGAAGGTTAAAATATCACCTGGATTAAGATAAGATCCTTCTTTTACAACTCCCACTCTTAATTTTGGACCTTGCAAATCTCCTAAAATCCCTACAGAGAAACCATATTCCTGATTGAGTTCTCTAATTGTGGCCACGTTTCTCTTAACCAAATCATAGTCAGCATGAGAAAAATTAATTCGAAAAACATCTACTCCAGCTTGAATCAACTGCAAAATAACTTCCTTGTCAGAAGAGGCAGGTCCAAGTGTTGCAATGATTTTTGTCTTTTTTAAATATTTAAGCATAGTATTGTATTGAGTGAAAAAGTTCTTCATTAGAACTTAACGGAAAATTCTGGATTTGAAATACCATATTTTCCGGGAGCAAAATTACGGAAAAATCATCAAATGGCTCAGAGGTCCATATTAAATAATCCACATCTTGAAAACCATCTAATAAATATAGCGTTTGTTCTTCAACTGAAAATAATTCCGTAGAAACTTTTTTTAAGATATTTTGTGCAGATTTATTAGAGATAAAGTGAATGCAAATGCGGGAATCTGTATGAAAAGCTTGAAATCTTGGGAAATGGTATTCATAGTATTTTCCCTGATGTACATAGTCAGCTATTCGGGAAAATTTGAAAGTATTTAATGTATTGATCTGAAAAAATAACTCATAATCGGCAACATCTTTGGATAGCCGTACGAGTCCTAAAGTAATTTCTTCTTCTTCCTCCTCAATGTCAAGCAGGATTTTTTGATTTTTCAATGATACATTTTTTTTTATTCAAAATATAAAATGCGCGCTGAGCTGCCTTTTCTTCAGCTTTCTTTTTAGAAGTCTCTGTAGCATTAGAAATTTTCTCCTCATTAAAATAAACGTAAGTTCGAAAAACCAATTGCTTGCTCGGTTGTAATTCTTCGCAAGTCACATATTTAATAGTGACTTTCTTTTTTTGACTCCACTCTAGTAATAAACCTTTGTAACTTACGATCTTGTTTTCCAGCTTATTAATTTCAGAAGGCGTTAAGAGCCTTTCTATAACTACATTTTTACAGGTTTCATAATCTACATCTAAATACAGTGCACCAATTAAAGCTTCGAATAAATTACCCGAAATATTTTCACTTAAGGTTGAAGGTGACTCATTCTGAAGAAATTTAGTGAGATTAAGTTCATTACCTAATTTATTCAGGTTCTTCCTATTGACAATTTTGGATTTCATCTGCGTGAGATATCCTTCATTTGCGTGAGGATACGTAGAAAATAATTGACAAGAAATGATAGCTCCTAATACAGAATCTCCCAAAAATTCCAGCCTTTCATAATTTCTGAGTTGATGTTCCTTGCAAGATGTTTTTAGGGAAAATGCTTCTCGGTAAAGATTAATGTTTTGTACTTCGCAACCCGTAATTTTACTGATTTCAGTGGATAAAAAATAATCCTTTTCGGAAAAGGTTTTTTTTCTGTTTAGAAGGAATTTAGAAATGTACTTCTTTAACTCCATTGGTCTCTGGCTTAGATTTTTTGGAAAAGTACACAAGCGTTGTGCCCTCCAAATCCAAAAGTATTACTCATAGCCACATTAACCTCTTTTTCTACGGCTTCACCGAAAGTAAAATTCAATCTACTGTCGATTTTTTCATCGTCGGTAAAATGATTAATGGTTGGTGGTACTACATTGTGAATAATGGTATGAATCGCAGCGATTGCCTCTATAACTCCTGCGGCACCTAGTAAGTGACCCGTCATGGATTTAGTAGAATTAATTTGAATATCAAATGCGTGTTCTCCCAATAATCTAGATATTGCGTTTGATTCTGCAATGTCTCCAAGAGGAGTAGAAGTTCCGTGCATATTGATGTGATCTACTTGATCTGCAGTGATTTCAGCATCATCTAGGCAATTTTTCATTACCAAAAAGGCACCCAACCCTTCAGGATGTGGAGCCGTCATGTGATAAGCATCTGCACTCATTCCGCCACCTTTTAATTCTGCATAAATAGTAGCGCCACGTTTTTTGGCGTGCTCATATTCTTCTAAAATAATTGCTCCGGCGCCTTCACCCAACACAAATCCATCACGGTCTTTGTCAAATGGTCGGGATGCGGTGGTAGGATCGTCGTTTCTTGTGGATAGTGCCATCATTGCATTAAAACCGCCAACTCCACTTGCTGTAACAGCTGCTTCGGACCCTCCACAAACAATTACGTCTGCTTTGCCGAGCTGAATTAGCATTTTAGAATCAATGATTGCGTTTGCAGAAGATGCACATGCAGAAACAGTTGCGTAATTAGGACCATGAAATCCATACTCAATGGAAATATGTCCTGGTGTAATATCAGCGATCATTTTAGGAATAAAGAACGGATTAAAGCGGGGAATATCTGTATTCGCCCAACCTAAAACTTCCGTTTCAAACGTTCCAAGACCACCAATTCCAGAACCCCAAATTACGCCTACTCTGTTTTTGTCTACGCCATCTTCCATAATCCGTGAATGAACTACGGCTTCTCTGGCGGCAACAAGTCCGAGCTGAGTATTACGATCCATCTTTTTCGCTTCTTTTTTTTCGAAGTGATCTAAGGGATTGAAGTTTTTCACTTCACATGCAAATGTGGTTTTAAAATTTGTGGCATCAAAAAGAGTGATAGGAGCAGCACCGCTCTCGCCTTTTAAGAGGCTTTCCCAGAAGTCTTTCGCATTATTTCCAACAGGTGTAATGGCGCCGAACCCGGTTACTACCACTCTTTTTAATTCCATAAATTTTTTTCTAAATGATAAGTATTATTTGTTTACCACTTCTTCAATGTAAGCAATAGCGTGTCCTACGGTAGTAATTTTTTCTGCTTGATCATCTGGAATTTGAATGTTAAATTCTTTTTCGAATTCCATAATTAATTCCACAGTGTCTAAGGAGTCTGCTCCTAGATCGTTTGTGAAGCTAGCTTCTGGAGTTACTTCAGTTTCTTCAACGTCTAGTTTATCAGCGATGATAGCTTTTACTCTTGATGCAATGTCTGACATAGTAATTTATTTTTTGATTAATTGTTAGTTGCTGCAAATATATAAAATTCTTTATGATTTGAAATTTTTTTGATGAATATTAAAGAGCCATCGTTTCAAGTCTAATTTTATAAATTTAGAATGCTAAGATAGTATTATTTGTCGTCTAAACGAAACCTGAATCTTTTTAAAATGCCCTCAAAAGTATGTGATTTAATGGAATCGTCCGGTAAAAACATTTAATTTCTATGGTTCTACCTTGAATAAAATTAGAAATTGAGGAACGGTAATTAATTGAATTTAATTGGTTTGCATGAACCATTCGTTGGCTAAACTGGCAGCTAATCTCGCGGTTTTATTGTCGATATCATAGGTAGGATTAACTTCTGCAAAATCTAAAGCCACTAATTTATTAGATTTCAGAATATGACGATACAGATGAGAAAATGCTGCGTCTGCAAAGATTCCATTATAAGCAAGAGCAGAGACCCCAGGAGCAATTGCGGCATTGAAAACATCCATGCAAACAGTAAGATATAATACGTCTATAGGAGCTAGAAAATGATTAATGACCTCATAGTTCTGAGGTAAATTTTCCCAGAATAGTTCATCGGACAGAATGTATTTCATTCCAAATTGATGTGCAGTATCGAAAAGCTTAAGCGTGTTTGAATTTCGCTGGATTCCAATATGTAAACAGTTAATACAACCTTCTTGAGCAATCTGCCAAAATCCAGTGCCAGAACTTTCACCAATTTGTGGGTCAATTTCCCGATTATCAAAATGGGCATCAAAATTAATAATTCCAATTTTTTTATTTGGGAATGCTTTTCTAAGTCCAGAATAATGTCCAAACATCACTTCATGTCCACCGCCGAAAACAAGTGATTTTCCACCTTTTTCTAAGACACGTTGAACTTTTTCTGCTAGGATATTTTGAGCTTCTTCCAAATTAGCATCATCGCACGTAATATTGCCAAAATCCTTCAAAGCAAAATTAGCGTTCACAACGGGAAAATTTGTGCAACTTTTTCTGATGACATCTGGAGCGTCTTTCGCCCCGACTCTTCCTTTATTTCTATTTACGCCTTCATCTACGGAAAAACCGTGCAGAACGAAATCATTCGGTAAAATGTTGTCGTAATTATCTTCCAAATTAACTCTTTGAAAGATTCTATGATAGAGGGGATCATCGCCATCGAAACGTCCTTGCCAAATCATGGTCAATTATTGATTCACGGTTTCTTCTTTCAAGCGCGCAGAAAAAGCTATCGCTGCGTCTTTTACCCAAGAATGTTCTCTTTGTGCTATTCTTTTCGTTTCCAAACGTTTCTTATTGCATGGTCCATTTCCTTTCAAAACTTCCATAAATTCATCCCAAGGTAAATCTCCAAAATCGTAGTGTTGTCTTTCTTCATTCCATATTAAATTTTCATCTGGAACTTTTAAGCCTAAAAATTCCGCCTGAGAAACCGTAACATCTACAAATCTTTGACGCAAATCATCATTGCTTTCTCTTTTTACACGATAATTCATTGATTTTGTAGAGTTTGGAGAATCAGCGTCATTTGGTCCAAACATCATCAAAGCCGGCCACCAAAAACGGTTCAAGGCCTCTTGTGCAAGATTTTTTTGTTCTTTCGTACCTCTGCAAAGCGTCATCAAAATTTCATATCCTTGTCTTTGGTGAAAAGATTCCTCTTTGCAAATCCTCACCATTGCTCTGGAATATGGACCGTAGGAATTTCCCATCAACATGACTTGGTTCATAATCGCGGCTCCATCAACCAACCAGCCGATTGCGCCAATATCTGCCCAAGAAAGTGCCGGATAATTAAAAATACTGGAATATTTTGCCTTTCCAGAAAGCATATCGTTGTACGTGGAATCTCGGTCTGCACCGTTGTCCCCATTATTTAATGTTTCCGACGCGGCATATAAATAAAGGCCGTGTCCCGCTTCGTCTTGAATTTTTGCCAAAAGCGCCATCTTTCTTCGAAGTGTAGGTGCGCGGGAAATCCAGTTCGCTTCCGGAAGCATTCCTACAATCTCAGAGTGGGCATGCTGAGAAATTTGGCGAACCAATAATTTTCTGTAATCGTCGGGCATTACGTCTTTAGGTTCTACTTTATTTTCTCCTTGTACGTATTCTAAAAATTTTTCTTGATTCATAAGGTGCGTTTTAAAAATGATTTAAAAAGGCGAATTAATGAATTGCTATTGCAATCTCTTCTGGTACATAAAGCCCAATTCGTCCTTCAGAAAATTCGCCTACCACGAAGGTTATTGTTTTTTCTGGCGTATTAATGTCATATTGATTAAAAAGATAGGGGTTGCCACTGAGTGGACCAATAACTTCGATTTTTCTTTCTGAACAGTGCCAATAATGATTCCAAATATTAATTCCTTCTACTAAGAATTCTTTGTCCACTTCAATTAAAGATATAAATTTCCAGAGTGCCATGGCTAAAATTTTTATTAATTACTACTTAAACATCATAATTCAGCATCACTACATTGGTTGTCGGGTGACACTGACAAGTCAGTACAAAACCTCGCGCAACTTCGTCGTCGGTTAATGCGAAATTTTTCTCCATAAATACTTCACCTTCCATCACCTGTGCTTTACAAGTACAACAAACGCCGCCTTTACACGCAAATGGAACTGGAAGTTTGTCCATCAATGCTTGGTCTAAAATACTGTTTTTTTTCGAATTTAAATGAAAGGAGTATTCATCATCGTCTATGATTAAAGTGACCATACTTTCTAAGTTCGGAATGGCCTTAAATTCATCACTCATTTCTGCATTTTCCCCGTCGTCGGGCGCGGAATAATATTCATACATCACTTGCAAAGAGGGAACTTTCTTATCTTTTTTCAAATAATTTCCAATTCCTTTTATCATTTCTGAAGGACCACAGATGAAATAAGTAGCGTCTTGAACTGGAATTCCTGGAAACCTTTCAAAAATTAAATCCAACTTTTCAGCAGAAATTCTTCCTTCAAAAAGTTCATCTTCAAAATGCTTCTCCCGAGAAAGAAGGTAAATGATTTTAAGTCTTCCTTCAAACTTTTCTACCAAATGATCTAATTCTTTTTTGAAGATAATGTCATTCAGACTTTTGTTGCTGAAAAGCAGATACGCCTTACTTTTTGGTTCTTGGTAAAGTGCCTCTTTTAAATTAGATAAAACCGGAGAAATTCCACTTCCCGCTGCTAAACCAATATATGTTTTTTGATTAATTGCGTTGTAATGCGTGTAAAAGTGACCAGATGGAGCCATCACTTCTACCATTGCCCCTTCCTTTAATTCATGATTCAAATAAGTTGAAACTTTTCCCTGATCTAAATGTTTCACCAAAATCTCCAATTCCCCGTTTTCCTCACTGGGCGAGTTAATAATGGAATAACTACGTCGTAAATCTTCACCCTCCATCAAAAATCTTACGTTGATATATTGACCTTGCTTAAAGGCAAATTCGTGACGTAAATGTGGCGGTATCTCGAAGCCAATATGGATACAGTCGTTGGTTTCTTTCTTTACTTTGGTCGCCTTTAATAGATGAAAATGGTGCATAATTTTTGGAAAAACAGTTTGAACAAATATACTTAAATTTAGAAAAAGAGAAAAGGGATTTCTCTCATTACCTTTGTCTATAAGTTCTCCATTATATATAATTTTGATGCGATATTAAATATTAAAATAGAGTATTTCGGAAATTTTGTCTCGTAAAAAATTGCTTTTATTGCTAAATTCGGAAATTTTGACTGAATATTATCGGAATTTTATAAGTGTACACTTTTTGCGGATAGCATGTTAGAATTAAATAATGATTGATTAGGAAGAGTAGGAATTCGTAGATTTATAGGGATTCTTACTGTTTCTAAAACTTAAAAAATTACTGCTATGAATTTAAATCAATATACCGTAAAATCACAGGAAGCCATCCAAAAAGCGCAACAAATTGCGATGGAGTTTGGAAATCAAAGTATTGAACCCCAACATCTCTTGGAAGGAATTTTTCAGATTGATGAAAATATTTCGGTATTTCTCTTGAAAAAATCTGAAGCTGAATTGACCTTAGTTCGGGAGAGAAACCGCGAAAGTTTAGAAAAACTCCCGAAAGTGGAAGGCGGAAATGTTTACCTCTCTCAATCAGCCAATAAAATATTGCTGGATGCACCAAATATAGCCAAGAAAATGGGCGATGAGTTTGTAACCATCGAACATTTATGGTTATCTCTTTTTGATGTGAATTCAGAAGTTTCTAAAATGCTCAAAGATATGGGCGTCACCAAAAAAGGTTTGGAAATGGCAATCAACGAATTGAGAAAAGGATCAAAAGCAACTTCCGCCAGTTCCGAAGAAACCTACCAAAGTTTAAATAAATACGCGAAAAATTTCAATGAATTAGCAGCGGAAGGAAAACTTGATCCCGTAATTGGACGAGACGAAGAAATCCGCCGCGTTTTGCAAATTTTATCCAGAAGAACGAAGAATAATCCAATCTTAATTGGGGAACCTGGAGTAGGTAAAACTGCGATCGCGGAAGGAATTGCGCACCGAATTATTTCTGGCGACATCCCAGAAAATTTGCAGGACAAAACTTTGTACTCTTTAGATATGGGTGCATTAATTGCCGGAGCAAAATACAAAGGGGAATTTGAAGAACGATTGAAATCCGTTATCAATGAGGTTACCAATTCTGATGGGCAAATTATTTTGTTTATCGACGAGATCCACACTTTGGTTGGTGCAGGTGGAGGCGACGGTGCGATGGATGCTGCTAATATTTTAAAACCAGCTTTGGCACGTGGAGAACTCAGAGCAATTGGTGCGACGACTTTAAATGAATATCAAAAATATTTTGAAAAAGATAAAGCTTTAGAAAGACGTTTTCAAAAAGTAATGGTAGAAGAACCCGATACAGAATCTGCGATTTCTATTTTGCGTGGAATTAAAGATAAATATGAAGCACACCATAAAGTTCGGATTAAAGATGAAGCAATTATCGCGGCGGTTGAGCAATCTCAACGCTATATTTCTGATCGTTTTTTACCAGATAAAGCCATCGATTTAATTGATGAAGCATCAGCGAAGTTACGCATGGAAATTAATAGCAAACCCGAAGAGCTCGATGTGTTTGATCGTAAATTGATGCAAATGGAAATCGAACTCGCAGCAATTTCCAGAGAAGGAAATGACGTGAAAGTGAAACATTTAAAAGAAGATATTTCAAAAGTTTCCGAAGACCGAAATGAAATTAACGCGAAATGGTTGAAAGAAAAACAGAAATCTGAGGACTTAACTAACATTAAAAAGGACATAGAAGCCTTAAAACTAGAAGCAGAAAGAGCGTCGCGAATTGGTGACTACGCTAAAGTTGCAGAAATTCAATATGGAAAAATAAAAGAGAAAGAAGGTGATTTGCAGAAACTGGAACTAGAAATGCAAAATCATCAGAATGAATTAATCAAAGAAGAAGTCACTGCAGAAGATATTTCTGAAGTAATTTCTAAATGGACCGGAATTCCCGTGACAAAATTAATTCAGTCCGAAAGAGAAAAATTATTGCATTTAGAAGATGAACTGCACAAAAGAGTCGTCGGTCAGGAAGAAGCAATCGAATCAATTGCAGATGCCATCCGCAGAAACCGCGCTGGTTTGAATGATGAGAAAAAACCGATTGGGAGTTTCTTATTCCTTGGAACTACAGGAGTTGGGAAAACGGAATTGGCAAAAGCTCTTGCCGAATATTTATTTGACGATGAAAATAATATGACCAGAATCGACATGAGCGAATATCAGGAAAGACATTCAGTGTCACGATTGGTCGGCGCTCCTCCAGGATATGTTGGTTATGATGAAGGTGGCCAATTAACCGAAGCGGTTCGACGAAGACCTTATTCCGTGGTGCTTTTAGATGAAATTGAAAAAGCGCATCCCGATGTTTTTAATACATTGCTTCAAGTTTTAGATGATGGACGATTGACGGATAATAAAGGACGCGTTGTCAATTTCAAAAACTCGATCATCATTATGACTTCCAATTTAGGCTCTCATTTGATTCAAGAAAACTTTGAAAATATTACAGAGGAAAATGTAGATGAAATTGTAGCGAAAACGAAAGAAGAGGTTTTCAGTTTATTAAAGCAAACCTTGCGTCCAGAATTTTTGAACAGAATTGATGAAACAGTCCTTTTTCAACCCTTGAGCAAAAAAGAAATTGGAAAAATTGTTCACTATCAATTGCGTGGATTTAATGACATGCTCGCAAAACGCGGAATATTTATGACGGCCACAGAAGACGCCATTTTCTATATTACCAATAAAGGATATGATCCAAGTTTTGGTGCAAGACCTTTGAAAAGAGTTTTGCAGCAAGAAGTGCTAAATAAATTAACCAAAGAAATATTAAGTGGCAATGTTAATGATGGAGACCGTATTACGCTGGATTATTTTGATGAAAGTGGTTTAGTTTTCCGTACAACAGATTGATTACTAGTCCATTTCTGCAATTTGACAAAATGTGGCGCGATAATTGCAACTTCTTACTTGAAAATTTATTTTTTCCATCATTTGTGTTAACGAGCCCGCGGATTTTTCCGTGGGTTTGTTTTTTTGCTGAAAATTGTAAAAATTATAGATAAAAGTTTTGATAATTCAAAAAATTATATAATATTTGCACCATTCAAGGCTGATAAAGCCGAGAATAAATTTTTTTTCATCATTTGTGTTTGGAATCCATCATTAACTTGATGGATTCTTTTTTTATTCGCATCAATCCATATTTTATAATTGTGATTTGATTTCATTTATCCTTTATCCTTACTCATTACAATATTTCATGCTGGGTGGAAAAAGATGATTTTTAGAGGGTAAAAGTGAATTGCCATCAAAAAAATACGCAAACGGACGAATAAAATGATGGTTTTTCGGAAGAGTTTGAAATTGATTTCCACTGCATTTCTCTCGATTTTGCTGAAATTATCCTCAAAAAATTGAAAAAGGCACAATTTTTTACCATCCTTTTTCCTTTCTATTAATTTTAATTACTTTTCACTACTTTTGCACCTCGAAAATTCATTACTAATAAAGCATCATCAATATGATTTCTGTTCAAGGTTTAGGGCTTCATCATTCGGGGAATTACCTCTTTCAAAATGTAAATTTCACCATAAAAAAAGATGACAAAGTAGGCTTGGTCGGTAAAAATGGAGCAGGTAAATCTACTTTGCTGAAAATGCTAACTGGCGAAATCAACTTTTACGAGGGAAGCATTATTCAAGAAGGCACCGTAACCATCGGATTTCTAAAGCAGGATTTGGATTTTGTAAAAGGCAGAACAGTTTGGGATGAAACTTTGCAGGCTTTCGAACAGATTAACGCCATGAAGAATGAATTGGAAGACGTGAACCATCAAATGGTGACCAGAACTGATTATGAAAGTGATTACTACGAAAATTTAATTCACAGAATGACGGAATTAAATGATCTGTTAATGCATTATGATGCCTACAATTTAGAAGGCGACGTAGAAAAAGTTTTATTAGGATTAGGTTTTAAAGCCGACGATTTTCATAAAATAACCGATGAATTTTCTGGTGGTTGGCGAATGAGAATTGAACTCGCAAAATTACTTTTACAGAAAAATGATTTAATGCTTTTGGATGAACCGACGAATCACCTGGATATGGAATCTATTATTTGGCTGGAAACTTTTTTGAAAGATTATCCCGGTTCCATTGTCTTGGTTAGTCACGATAAACAATTTATGACCTCTGTTTGTAACAGAACTTTCGATATTAATAATAGAAAAGTTGATGATTACAAAGCGAATTATACTAAATATCTAGAACTGAGTAAGGAGCGAAAAGAAAAGCAAATTCAAGCCAAGAAAAATCAGGATGTGGAAATTAAACAGATGGAAGATAACATCAACCGTTTCCGCGCCTCTGCAACCAAATCTTCTTTCGCGCAGTCTTTAATCAAAAAATTGGATAAACTGGAGAGAATTGAAGTGGACACCGACGATGTTTCTAAATTCAATATACGTTTTCAACCTGCAGTAACGCCAGGAAAAGTTGTTTTTGAAGCGAAAAATCTTGGGAAAGCCTATGGCAAGAAACAGATTTTTGATAAGGTAGATTTCTTTATTGAGCGTGGTCAGAGAATCGCTTTATTGGGTCAAAATGGACAGGGAAAAACAACTTTAGCTAAAATTTTAGCCGGAGAAATTACAGATACCACCGGAGAATGGAACTTGGGTCACAATGTAAACATCGGTTATTTTGCTCAAAATCAGGAGGAAGTTTTAACACCAAACAAAACCGTTTTAGAAGAAGCTGAAGATTCTGCCACCGAAGAAACGCGGCCAAGAGTTCGGGATTTATTGGGAAGTTTCCTTTTTCAGGGAGATGATGTAACCAAAAAAACCAAAGTACTTTCGGGTGGTGAAAGAAACCGTTTGGCACTGTGTAAATTATTGCTGCGTCCCTTCAACACTTTGATTATGGATGAGCCCACAAATCACTTGGATATTCAGTCTAAGGAGATTATCAAAATGGCGCTACAGAAATTTCAGGGAACTTTGATCGTTATTTCTCACGATAGAGAATTTTTACAAGGTTTGAGTGATAAGATTTTTGAATTCCGCGATGGTAGAATGAAAGAATTTTTAGGCGATATCAATGATTATTTAGAATTCCGACAGAAGGAAAGCATCCGAGAAATTTCTGCAGAAAAATCCAAATTACAGGAATTGAGAAATGAACCTGTTGCAGAAAAAGTAATCGAAAAGCCCGTTGAGGTTAAGCCGGTCATTATAACGAAAGATCAGAAAAACATTCAAAATAAAATCAAGAAAGTTGAAGAGAAAATTTCGGATCTCGAATTAAAAATCGAGGAAATGGAAAAAACTTTCACTACCGAAAATCCTTCCGAAGAAACTTTAGAAGTTTATAATGCGAAGAAAGCAGATTTAGATCTGGCTTTGCAGGAATGGGAGTTTTTGGGAACGCAGTTGGAGGATTAAAATTACTAGAAGCGGGTATTATCCGGTTTTAAAGAATTAAATATCAATAGGAACGGGCTTTAGCCCGTTTTTTTACAGTAATTATTGTATTGACTTTAGTCAAAACGTCTGGTGCAAAAATAATCCAGTCAAGATTTTTCGAAAATAGAAATTCATTCGTGACTTTGCACTTTCATAGACCTTCTGTCCTGAAATGAACGAATATTTCTATTCCCGTCAACAATGGTAACATTTTCAAAAACTTCTCCTACCGAAATCCTATTTCTTTTTCTTCGACCTTTCTATAGTAAATAAATTGGCGGTGTATTTTTTTGAATAAGCAAACCTTTATGTTACGATGTGGGGAAAGTAAAAATTTATACTTTTTGAATCTTGGATTTTATTAATCTTTGACTGTTATTTTTCGACTCTCTTTCTTTTTGGGAGATATGTCAATTTCACTGTCTGCTTCATTAATTGTAGCACTAGAACCTACATTTTGCAAAAATGAATTTAAAGCTTGGTTTACAATGGTATTTATTTTTAATACTGTATTAAGGGAAATAAAATGGAGACTCTCGTGAATTTCCGGTGATGTTCTAACATCGAACACGCCTTTAAATTCTTTTTTCAGGGGAATTTCGTATTCTTTACAAAGCGCAATATATTCCTCCACAGCAGATAAGAAGTTGGTATTAAATTCTGAAGCTTCTGTACCTTCGTAAAGAACGACACCATTAATTCCGATTAATTTGCCGAAAAACATTTTACTTTCCTGATCAAATTCTACCGTTCCTTTTATGCCTTTGTGCTCAATTGTATTCATAATAAATTGTGATTTTCTAATTCTTCTATAATTGCTTTTAGCTGATAATTTTTCAGCACGTCTGGACTATGCGGTTTATAAAGTCAGATTACGCTTGCCAAATTAATGTTGATAAATGAGACCGAACTTCCAGAAGTACCTCCATTATTAGATTCCCCGTATCCCAATGAAATTAAAACCGTTCTTCATTCAGAATATTTAAAATCTTTAAGTTTTGATTTTAATCGTTCTAATAGTTTTTCCTTCTTTTACATTGCTGCAAATATTTAACAAAATGTAACTATTTTTTAGTTACAAAAACGCACAATAAATTTCAATAACATTTTTCGGGATTTAAAATTAGTTCGTGCATTCATGGCAAAAAATTTTTAAGTAAAATAAGTTGCCACGAGTTCGCGAATTCCTATTTCCTTTTGGGAGGTTTTTCTTTCGTAAATAAATTGGCGGTGTACTTTTCGTAGAGTTCGAAGAGGTAAACCATTCTGTTGGCTTCTGTGGTAAAGGGCGCGCTTCTGTAGGCGGAATCTACAGCTTTGTCCAAATCCTGGTGTGCTTTTGTTAAACTTGGCGGCATGGTTAAAGGATTGCAGAGAGGCAAAGAATTACCACCCCGTCCTTCGGACACCCCTCCAGAGGAGGGGAATTGAAAACTGGCGCGAACATCTAAAACTTTCTGAGCTTTTTCCTCAATGAGGTTAATTTGTTTTTCGGTGGGATTTTCTGGCCAGGGAAAATTGTTGTAACCTAAAGTGTTTGAATATCTAATATCACTTTTTAATCTATCGCAAAAACTTTATGCAAGAATTTTGCATTTTTGAACTCATTATACCAAATGAAAATAATGACGCATTGGGAATCATATAAATTTTATTACTAGCAATCGTCGAACTATTCACATATCCAACGGGAATGTAATTTCTGTTTTCTGAAGAAAATTCTGGCAAAGCAAGATAGTCTGTGTTATCATGTCTGTTTTCTCCGAAAAGCATAGTAGTTTGTGCATCTTTTCGAGTAGTTTCTCTATTGCTTAATAATCTGTTGCTTTTTACATTTTCAATTCTATTTAATAATAAAGGCATTGTTCTTATTTCCGTCGGATTTGCTTCGGACAACCACAAACACCATCTTTCTTTATTGTTTAAAAATTCATAACCGCCAATAAATCTTTTAAAATGTTTTTCAGAATTTGGTTCTTTACTTATAGAATCATTTTTCTATTGTTCTGTAAATAAATAAAATCCTCCATCATTTGGCATACTTCCTTTTATCATTTCAGAAACTCTGCAAATTGGTAATCTTCTCTTTTGAACAAAGTTGTCGTTTCCTTCTAAAAGATATGGATTTATATTTTTCACTTGTATTTCGTGAGGTTCTCCTTTAATGTGTTGATATTCAAAAATATTTTTATTAGTAGTATCAAAGTTTGCGAAACCAACAATTACACAATGAACAGCGGCATTTCCTTTTGCTTCATTGCTCCAACTAAAAGTTCTGTGTGCACAAAATGAATTTTAATTTTGTAATGATTAAAAAGTAAATTCCACAGAATGCCAACTTGCTCACCTTGAGCGATTGATTTTGTAGAAACAAAACCAACTTTTATTTTTGTATTTTGAATAAATTGAGCAGCTTTCAAATACCAAGCAGAAACATAATCTAAAACTCCTGCGCCTTTAACATTTTTAGAAATAATTTCTAAATCCTTTTTTTGTTCAACGTTTTGATTTGATTTTCCTAAAAATGGCGGATTTCCAATTATAAACGAAAGCTCTTCTTTAGGAAAAACCGTTTCCCACTCAATTTCTAAAGCATTGCCATGTACAATATTTACAGATTTTTTCAAAGGCAACCTCGCAAAATATTGTCCGAATTCATTGCTGATGAGCATATCATTTGGTGATCGATGAGCCATATGGCGACTTCTGAAATACGGGCGGGAAATTCTTCGTACTCAATTCCTCTCATCATATCTACATCCAGCCAAATAATTTAGGAAGCATCCAGAATTCCCTGTCCGGATCTGTACGTTGCGCGCAAAACTTCGATCTCTAAGAGGCGCAATTCCCGATAAGTAATGACGAGAAAATTACCACAACCACAAGCTGGATCCAGGAATTTGAGCGTACTTAGTTTTTGGTGAAACTCCGAAAAATTGTTCTTATTATTTTTCAGGGTTTCAAATTATGCCCAAAGTTCATCCAGAAATAAAGGTTTAATGAGTGTCAGAATATTGGTTTCGCTCGTGTAATGTGCGCCAAGATTTCTCCGTTCTTTCGGATTCATCACGCTTTGAAACATGGAACCAAAAATGGCGGGAGAAATTTTGCTCCAATCGATATAGCAACAATTCAGTAAAGCCTGTCTCATCTTGGAATCAAAACTCGCCATGGGAAGAATTTCCTGAAAGAGTTTTCCGTTCACATAGGTAAATTCGGCTAATTGTTCATCTAGATTTTTGAAGCGTTTTTCAGTGGGCATATCTAAAAGTTGAAAGAGTTCCTGAAGTTTGGGGGCGAGATCACTTCCGTCTTCATTTGTTCGGTTTTCTATAAATTCCTGAAACTGCTGTTTATTGAAAATGGTGGTGTCTTCTGTAAAAAGACAGAAAAGAAGGCGCATCAAATAGACTTCTAAAGGATGGCCATGGTACCCAATTTCTTCGAGCCGATTATGTAATTTGCCCATTAATTCTGCGGCTTTGATGTTGGCAGGATCCTGTTCTTTGTAAACTTTTTTCTGATAACCGAGCAGGAAACCAAAATACTGAACATTGTTGACGAGGTCTGCAATTTTAAATTCTACGGTTTTATCTTCTTCTAAATCATAGAGTTTAAAGATCTCAAAATCGGAGACGAGAATATATTTGGGTAATTCGTGTTGTTTTAAACCGTGCAGATAATCTTTGGCTTGTTGAAAGGCTTTGTCGGGATTTTTGCCGCGGCTTTTCATTTCGATGAGAACAGTACCTTACCAGAGAAGATGGATGTAACCATCGCGTTCATCTAATTTTTCCACGCGATGTTCAAAGGTTGCGACTTTTTTGCTGTAGATGCCGAAAATGTTAAAGAATTCTACCAGGAAAGGTTTCGCATCGGCTTCTTCGTTAGAGTAATTTTCCCATTCTTTGGAGAATTTTACTGCCCGTTCTTTAATCTCATTCCAACTTAGCGCCATGAAGAGGTGTTTTTGATAAGGCTCAAATAGGGATTTAAAAGGTTAAAATTAATGAGAAGAGATAAATAGCCAGAAATGCGCGAACTTTCTTTAGGCATAAATCCATCATCCATCCCCCAACATAACATCCCACTGAATTTCCTATCTTTGAATTTCAAAAAACTATTTCTATGAATCATCAACCGGTTGAAGGTTTTTCTAAGTTGACCAAGCAAGGGAAAATCGATTGGATTGTTACAGAATATCTGCACGGAAACGCAGACTACCAAGAAATTTTAAAGCAATACTGGAACACAAAGCCAGACCTTCAGAAATTACACGAAGAATTTTCCGAGAACACGATCTCCAATTTTTATATGCCTTATGGAATCGCTCCCAATTTCCTTATTGATGGAAAATTATTAGCCTTACCAATGGCGGTAGAGGAAAGTTCTGTTGTTGCAGCTGCTTCTAAAGCGGCAAAATTCTGGATTGATAAAGGCGGTTTTAAAACCACAATCATCAACACCAAAAAATTAGGACACACGCATTTTATTTTGAATGTAGAGCCGCATAAAGTTTTGCATTTCTTCAACTTTAAACTCAAGAAAAAATTGTTTGAAGCAACTGAAGAAATTACCAAGAATATGCGAAATCGTGGCGGTGGAATTTTGAATATTCGGCTTATTGATAAAACCGCGGATCTGGAAAATTATTTTCAGTTGAAGGCGAGTTTTGATACGGTAGATTCCATGGGTGCAAATTTCATTAATTCTTGCCTGGAAATTTTTGGAAAAACTTTGAAAGAAGAGGTGGAGAATGAAGAAAACTTCACACAAGAAGAAAAAGATTCTTTGCAAATTGTGATGAATATTCTCTCCAACTTTACGCCGGATTGTATTGTACGAGCCGAGGTTTCCTGCAAAATTGAAGATTTAAAAGACGATAGCGGAATTTCTAATGAGGAATTTGCGACGAAATTTAAACGTGCGGTTACGATCGCAGAAATTGAACCTTTCCGCGCTACGACGCACAATAAGGGAATTATGAACGGAGTTGATGCGGTGGTGATTGCGACAGGAAATGATTTTCGCGCAACCGAAGCTTGTGCACATGCTTATGCGGCGAAAGATGGAAAATATTCCAGTTTGACGCATTGTACGATTGATAATGGAATTTTTCGGTTTTGGATCGACCTGCCGATTTCTGTGGGCGTTGTAGGAGGTTTAACAAATCTTCATCCGCTTGTAAAATTTTCTTTGGCACTTTTGGGGAAACCATCTGCACAGGAACTGATGAGTATTTTGGCGGTTTCCGGTTTAGCGCAAAATTTTGGGGCGCTGCGTTCTTTGGTGACAACCGGAATTCAAAAAGGACATATGAAAATGCATTTGTTCAATATTTTAAATCAATTAGGAGCAACAGAAGAGGAAAAAAATCATTTTGTGGCTTACTTTAAAGACAAAACGGTTACGCATCATGAAGTGATTAGTGAATTCAATCAATTGAGAAATAAATAATATGATAGGATTAATAGTAGCAATTGCCATTTTAATTTTTGGCGTTTTTTTAAAAAGCACGAATGACCCAAAACTGGAAAGTTCGAAGAGATTTTCCTGGATGTTCATTCTTATCGGAATATTAACATTAATTGGAAAATTAGTCATCATGTATCAAAACGGAGAACTTTAAAATATGAAAACATTTACATTAGTAGTCGGCGCAGTTTATGGGTTGATATCAGTTATTTTGGGAGCTTTCGGTGCTCATGCTTTAAAAAAAATAATTTCTGCAGATAAATTGGTGAGTTTTGAAACCGGGGTGAGATATCAAATGTATGCTGCATTTTTTTTGCTCATTGTAGGATACATTCTAAAATTTGAAACCACTGCTGAAAAATGGATTTCGATCCTGATGATTGCGGGAACTTTTATCTTTTCTGTGAGTATTTATCTAATGGCTTTTAGTGATGTGGTGGCAATCCCTTCCAAAATAATCGGTCCAATTACGCCACTGGGCGGCTTATTAATGATTGTTTCTTGGGTGCTTTTAATTTTTCATTTCGCAAAATCTAAATTTTAGAGATGAAAAATTTTATATTGATTGCTCTATTTTTTAGTGCAACTTTTTCTGCGCAACAGATGACAGAATATGGTTTCGGGGTACCTTATACCATTTCTTATCCAGCTGGGTACATGAAAACGTATGATTTAAATGATTATGCAGCCTCCCAATTTACAAATGCGGTGCATGGAAAGCATTCCGTAATAATTGACGTGGAAAAAGATAATCTGACTTTTGCGAAAGTTAACTTTGTAAACATCAAAGAAGCCGGGCAATATTATACAGATATGATCAATGGCGGTTTGATTGAAGATCAATATTTTAAAAATTCTAAAGTCAAAGAAATTCTCATTAATGGTCTTCAAGCGGCAGAAGTAAGCATTGAGGGAACAATGCAGGATGAGGAAGATAAAGAAATCTCTGTACAGCTGTTCTATCTGCTCACTTTGGTAGAAAGCAAGGACCATTATTTCCAGATTTTATCTTGGTGTAACTTGAAAGATAAAAATAAGAATCTAGAGGAATTTAGAAAAATCTCACAGACTTTTAAAATTAGAAAATAAATATTGTATGTTTTTTTTATTCGGCTTTAATAAAAAACCTATTGGCAAGGAACAGCGCAAAATCATGAAAAATGGTTTGGAAGTCAATGCAATTATCACCGTTTACAAGAAATATTTTGAACTTTTCTTTATTCCGATTCTACCCCTTGGAAAAAGCTACAGCCTCTATATTCCACATTCCGACGAATATTATGAGCCCGGTTTTTTTGGGAAAATTCCAGCAGAATATGTAGAAGTTTGTGAACAGGTAGGAAGACTTTATTAAAATGACGAAGCCCAGAATTGCTTTATTTCTCGGAATTCTTTGCATTTCTATTTTCCCCGTTATTGTGAAGATAAATCTAACTTCGGGCCTAATTTCGGCTTTTTACAGAATGGCAATTGCAACCGTGATTATTTTACCCTTCGCACTTCTTAAGAATAAATTGCACTTAGAAAACCCCAAATCTTAATTGCAATAGCGATTTGTGGTGTTTTATTCGGTTTAGATATTGCAGTTTGGAATATTAGTATTCAAAATTCTTCTGCCACGCAGGCAGCTCTCCTTACCAATCTTTCCCCGATTTGGGTAGGGATTTCTCTTTTCTTTTTTTAAGGTATCGTCCACGGAAAAGTTTCTGGGAGGGAACTTTAATCGCTCTCGCTGGAATGGTAATCTTTGTGGGTTTAGAGATAATTATCAAATTAAAATTAGATACTGCATTTTTCCTGGCCTTGCTTTCGGGGCTTTTGTATACCTTTATATTTTGATGAATAAAAAAAGTTTTAGCAGAGGTCGATGTGATTCCGTTTATGACGTACAGCATGATCATCAGTACCCTGTTTTTATTTCTGGTGAATGTAATTTTCAAAGAGAATTTCGCGGGATTCTCCGAGAAAGCGTGGTTTTCACTTTTGATTCAGGGAATTGTTTTTCCAGCTTATTGCGTGGTTGCTCATCAGTTACACCACGCAAAAAATGCGTCCGACCAGAGTTTCTTTAAGTCTTTTAAGCCAAGCGATTTTTGCGATGATTCTCGCCGCAATTTTTGTAAATGAGAAAATAACCGTCCTGAAAATGATTGGGAGCGCAATTATTCTGGTAGGAATAGCGACCACTTTTTATGAGAAGAAAGCAGATGCTCTTGTTTAAGATAACTTTAATTCACAATATCAATAGGTTATCAAATTGTTTAAGTTCTTAAGTTGTATCTTTACGGAAAATATTTTCACCTTGAAAAAGTTTCTCGCCATCATGTTTACCGTTTTCTATTTCGGATTTTCTTCCGGGATGGTTTACAACGTGCATTATTGCCTGGATCAAATTTTCGTTTCTACTTCTTCTGATAACACATGCAATATTTGTGGCACGAAGAAAGAAAGCGATTGTTGCAAGAGTGAAATTAAAATTTTAAAAACGGATGTTGCGAAAAAAGCTGATGTTTCATTTATCAATGATGCGCCGTTAGTAGCAATTCTTCCCGAAGTTTTTTATACACAATTTGTATTGCCTGCTGTTGAGCGAAATCAATTTTCTGTACAGGTAAACGCACCACCAGATAAAGGAGAACTTCCTCTCTTTATTTCATATTGTAATTTTAGAATTTAGAATAAATCTGTCATTTTTCATTAGAAGAATGCAAATCAACTGTGTCCAAATTTTTTGGACTATCCCTATTTTAAAACAATCTAAATTTATTACAATGAAAAAATTAATTTTCACAACCTTATTTACTCTATTTTCAATTCTTAATGTATCTGCTCAGAAGAGTGATGCCTCCATGTCGAAATTGTATCAAAACTACTTGAACATCAAAACAGCTTTGGCTACGGACAATTCTGATGAAGCCTCAAAAGCCGCCAATACATTTATAAAAGCCGCTTCAATGGTAGACTACAAAGTTTTATCTGAAGGTAATTTAGATATTTTACGTAAAGACGCTTCTTCCATTGCAGAGAGCAGAAGTATTGAAACGCAGCGAGCATCTTTTGGTAAATTATCAAATAACATGATCACCTTGAGCAAAAAGTTTAAACTCTCAGACAATTCTGTTTTTGTGCAATACTGTCCAATGGCAGATGCAAGTTGGTTAAGCGCAGAAAAAGCCGTGAAAAATCCGTTCTATGGAAAATCCATGCTGACTTGCGGAAGTGTGAAATCTGAAATTAAATAAAGTACTCTTCTTTTTATAACCCATGAAGTATTTCACTTATCAAATAAGAAAGGTGAAATATTTCCGGGCTTCAATTTCTAAATTTTAACCTCAACAATTTATTATGGAAACGAATTCAGAAAGCAGCAGTTACACAAAATTTGTTTTAATGCTTGCAGCGTCATTTGTGGCAATGTATGTCACGATGTATCTAAACACCTATCAATTGGATCACGTTTATTTCAGCTTAACAAGATTTTACATGACTTGTCTTGGAATCTCTACCATGGCAGTGATCATGTGGTTTTTTATGCGAAAAATGTATCAAAACAAAAGCAAGAATATTGCAATTTTAGCAGGAAGTTTAGTTCTATTTGCCAGTGCACTCGGTTTAGTTCGTGCGCAAAGTCCAATTATTGGCGATGTTCTTTGGATGCGGGCAATGATTCCACACCATTCCATTGCAATTTTAACAAGTGAAAGAGCAGATATAAAAGATCCCGAAGTAAAAAAATTAGCGGAAAGCATCATTATTGCTCAGAAAAAAGAAATTGAAGAAATGAAATCGATGATTAAAAGATTAGAAAATGAAAAATAAAATACCCCTTTCGAAAGGATTCTTAGTACTTGCTTTATTTTTAAGTGCAATATTTGTTTATTCTCAGAATACCCAAACCTATTACACTTGCCCAATGCACCAGGAGATACGTTCTGCAAAACCAGGAGATTGTCCTAAATGCGGAATGACATTGGTAAAAAAAACAATAGCAATCGTAAAAAAAGATAAACCGGTTGTTAAGAATTTTCCAATTGCGAAAAAAATTACAAAGGAGATTTCAAAACCTGCGGTAAAGCCTGCGCCGAAAAAAGTGAATGCAGTTTCTCCTGCTAAACCAAAAATAGTTTCCAAAAATGCGAAAGTATCTCCTAAAATGTCGAATGATATAGAGAAGATAGGCATTTACTCCTGCCCAATGCATCCAGAAGTGACCTCCGATAAACCGGGAAAATGTCCGAAATGTGGTATGGCATTAGAAATGAAACAATCAGCAGAAGATTCTCATGCAAATCATCAAATGATGGGTGCGGCTCGTGAGCGTGAAACTATTTCTTTTGGTGGAAAGAAGGTTCGTTATGATCTCTATGTTAAAGACACGCTCGTAAATTTTTCCGGTAAATCAGCCAGAGCAATTGCGACGAATGGAAAATTACAAGCGCCAACTCTATATTTTACAGAAGGCGATACGGCAGAAATTTATCTGCACAATCAGTTGAAAGAAAACACTGGTCTGCATTGGCATGGAGTAATTCTACCCAATGAAATGGATGGAGTTCCGTACTTGACTACGAAAGAAGTGAAACCTGGTGAAACGCATCTTTACAAATTTAGAATTTCTCAAAATGGAACCTATTGGTATCATTCTCACGAAGGAACTCAGGAACAAATCGGGATGAATGGAATTTTAGTTTTTAATAAAAGAGAAAGTCAGCCAGGTAAAAAGTTTGCGGCAGATATTCCAGTTCTTTTAGGAGAATGGACCGATGAAAATCCAAAACAAATTATGCGAAGATTGCATATGGATCAAGGAGATTATTGGGCAGTTAAGAAAGGAACGGTTCAGAGTTATTCCGAAGCCATTGGAAAAGGGCATTTCGGCACCAAACTTTTGAATGAATGGAAGCGAATGGAAGCCATGGATGTAAGTGATGTTTATTACAATAATTTTCTGATCAACGGCGCGGTTTCTTCTGATTACAAAAATTTAAAAGCCGGAGATAAAGTTCATTTACGCGTAGCCAACGGAGGTTCCTCTTCTTATTTTTGGTTGAACTATGGTGGTGGAAAAATCACCGTTATCGGTAATGATGGTAATGAAGTAGAACCTGTGGAAGTTGACCGCTTAATCGTGGGTGTTTCTGAAACTTACGATATCGAAGTGACTGTACCTGAAAATAAAAGTTTTGAATTTCGTGCAACTTCAGAGGATCGACAAGGTCATGCCTCGCTTTATTTAGGTGATGGAGAAAAAGTTGATGCTCCGAATCTGCCAAAATTAATGCTGTTTGAAGGAATGAAAATGATGAACGGCATGATGGAAATGAGTGGTGATATGAAGCCGATGAACATGACCATGGGAAATCAGATGATGGATATGAACGAAGTGATGTATCCAGAATTATCTGAAAGTCAACGGATGCAAACCATGAAGCATATGAATGAAATGATGGGAATGACGGATAAATCTTCTGAAATGAAAATGGATTCTGGAAAGGAAATGGATCATAGTAAAATGGACATGAACTCTGATATGAAAATGGATGATGGTAAAATGCAAATGGATCACAGCAAAATGGACATGAAATCCGACATGAAAATGAAGGATGGAAAAATGGACATGGATCACAGCAAAATGGACATGAACTCTGATATGAAAATGAAGGATGGCAAAATGGAGATGGATCACAGTAAAATGGACGTGAAATCTGATATGAAAATGGATGATGGAAAAATGGATCACAGCATGCATAATATGACTTCTGCCGATCAAAAAAACATCAAACGGTTGAGTTATAACATGCTTAAATCTCCCTTTAAAACAATCTTGCAAGATGATAACGTAAAGGAATTAAAGTTCACTTTGGAAGGGAATATGCGAAATTACCTTTGGACCTTAGACAATAAAACGGTGGCTGAAAGTGATAAGATCTTAATTAAAAAAGGTCAGGTCGTAAGAATTACCATGTACAATAATTCCATGATGCGTCACCCGATGCACCTCCACGGACATGATTTCCGACTCATTAATTCGAAAGGTGAATATTCTCCCCTCAAAAATGTGGTAGATATGGCACCGATGGAAACAAATACCATTGAGTTTGCTGCGAATCAAGATGGCGATTGGTTTTTCCACTGCCATATTTTATATCACATGATGGCCGGAATGGGCAAAGTTTTTACCTATGAAAACTCCGCACCGAATCCGCAATTGCCGGATAAAGAAGCTGCTTATAACAAGTTTCTGAGCACGAACAGAATGATCAGCACAAAAGCGATGCTCGATGTTGCGTCCAATAAATTTCATTTTGAAAATATGACAATGGTAGGAGCAAGATGGATGAACATTAATGAAATCCACTCAAACTACGATTTTACGCATTACGAAGGAACTGTAAAAGTAGGTCGATTTCTGGGGAAATACCAATGGGCAATGCCTTATGTTGGTTTTCGAAGCAACAAAAATCATGATATGGCAAAAACCTGGTTTGGACAAAATGTAATGCCGGAAAATCAAAATGTAGCCATTGCGGGAATCAGATATATTTTGCCGTTTTTAATTATGGCAGATGCAAATGTGGATCACAATGGTAAAGTTCGGTTGGAATTAGGCAGAGAAGGAATTCCAATTTCACCTAGAATTCGCGGAAATTTTGCCGTTAATTCGGACAAAGAATTTGACTTTGGTCTGAAATATATTCTTCAAAAATGGGTTTCCGTTTCCACAAATTACGACAGTGAATATGGTTTTGGAGCGGGTCTGACTTTTATGTATTAATGAGTGAAAACTTCACTTGCAGAATCGAAATAAGGTAAAATAGATTTAATTGCATCAATTCTGATTGAGTGGCAATGAAAATTTTTAGAAAGTGAGGATCTAAGCGCCGTCCTTAATTGTAACAAAAGATTTATCATGTCTATGAGATCGATGACATTTGACTCATTTACTTTGAATGTTTATCTTTGTTAAAAATAATTTATTATGTACAATTTCAAAATTAAGTCAACACTGACCCTATTAACAATAAGCGTGGCGCTTTTGGTTTCCTGCAACAAAACTGAAGAAAAAGATGTAGTTGTAGATGCCCCAGTTGAAGCTACTACTCCTGATGTTGCTAAACAAGACACGATCAAAATAACGTTGAATTCTAATGATAAGATGCAATATGATCTGTCTCAAATTGATGTTAACGAAGGTCAAACCGTTGTACTAACATTAAACCACACGGGAACCATGCCGATGGCTTCGATGGGACATAACTTCGTACTTTTAAAACAAGGTACAAATCTTGAAAAATTCGAAGAAAAAGCTGGAAAAGCTCAAAAAGACGGCTATATTCCAACTGACAAGAGCGATATTATTGCCAATACTAAGTTAATTGGTGGTGGAGAAAGTGATACAATAACTTTCATGGCTCCAGAAAAAGGAAGCTATGATTATTTGTGTTCTTTCCCAGGACATTACTCCGTAATGAAAGGTAAGTTTAACGTAAAATAATTTTTAAAGATTTTTTATCTTTTGAAGATTTACATAAAAGGATTGGTATTTATACTATTCCTTTTATTTTTTTATTTGGAGATGGATTGATGTTTAATTATTTAATTCAGGTTAAAAAGTAAGGCGCTTTTTTATTTTTTCACCCCAATTTTTTCGCCCATTTTTATAGTAGTCTCTAAATCTTTTGACGTATTAATCAACAAATCAGCATCAATTTTAATCTTGTCCTTTTCAAATAGCAAAACCACGGTTGAACCCCCAAATTTGAAATATCCTTTTTCTTCACCCTTCTTTACAGTAGCGCCTTTGTAAGTCTGAATCATGCTTCCGACCATGGTTGCCCCAACTTCTACCATGACAACATCACCAAAAATCGGACTTTTTATCACTCCATATTCCCGCTTATTGAGCCAGAAAATTTCAGCTTTTTCACGAAGAGCCAAAGGACTTACCGAGTAGTAATCACCCTCAATTTTAATGTTTGAATTTGAAGTGTTTCCACTTACCGGGAAATGATACCGATGATAATCCGGTGGTGCAAGTCGAAAAACGATCATCGCTCCGTTTTCATATTTTTTCGCTAATTCGGTGTTATTTAAAAAGGATTGAACATTAAATTTTAAGCCTTTGATGTAAAAATCGGAATTATTGATGTTGTTATAAGCTAAAATTTTTCCATCTGCGGGAGAAGCTACTGCGAGAGAATCTGCAACGATTGGTCTAGCCTCTGGTTTGAGTTTCCGAATAAAAAAATCATTAAAACTTTTAAACTTTTTATTTTGGGCGATACTCATATCCACACCGTAATCTTTTATAAAGGGTTGGATTTTATCAGCTGAGGCTGGTTTTTCTTGCATGTTTCCATAAACAGAACTTACAATTTTCCGTTTTGCAATGGTCCATAAAGTCGCTTCACCGATTGGATTATGGTATAACCAATTGAGCCATTCTTCACCGTAAACTTTTTCAATTTTAATTTGCCCATTTTCTCGCTCCACATATTTGATGGGATTTTGGGGTGGCACTGGAAAAATCGTGATTACGAAAATGAGGACTAAAATAAACCAGATGATGATCCATTTTATATTGGGTCTTTTGAATGTCATAGTTTTTTCGATAAATGGTTAGGTTTTATGAAGGGGAACAATTTATGACAATTTTTGAGCAAAGACAAATCTGAATTTTTGAAAGCAAAACGACTTAAATCAAGATATTTGTTTGCGCACAGCTCTCACAGTTTAGCACAGACATATTCTTTTTTTATACTTGAGAAATGTACCTATTAAATTTTCTGTGTAAATCTGTGAGATCTGTGCGCGAAAAAATACAGTTTTTGATCTTTTTGAAAAGCACAAGATTTCAAATGAGAAACAAACCGCGCCCCGGATTGAACGGCATGTTTGAGCTCTCCCGATGCATTTGATCGGGAAGCGAGTAGTAAAAGCCGGAAATGTGCGCCCAAAATTAAAAAAAATAACGAAAGTTCGTATCGTTAAAGTCAATTGTGCACCAGAATAAAATATTATACAAAATTTTTCGACAAGGTTAATCTTGTCCTTCAAATAATTTGAAGTCGAAACCCACTATCTAAGCAAATTTTCTTAAATTTGTAAATCTTTAAAAAAAATAAAAATCTAACAAAAATAATATGAATCTTCACGAGTACCAATCGAAAGAAATTTTGGCAAAATACGGCGTAAATATCCAACGTGGTTTTATCGCAAATACTGTTGACGAAGCTGAAGCAGCTGCAAAAAAGTTAACAGAAATGAACGGTAATGAAGGCTGGGTTGTAAAAGCACAGGTTCACGCAGGTGGACGTGGAAAAGGCGGCGGCGTAAAGTTTTCTCCAACCATGGAAAAACTGAAAGAAAATGCTGGAAACATCATCGGAATGCAGCTGGTAACTCCTCAAACTTCAGCAGAAGGTAAAAAAGTGAACTTCGTATTAATTGCGGAAGACGTGTATCAACCGGGCGAAACTGAAACAAAGGAATTTTATGTTTCGATCCTTTTAGACAGAGCGCAGGGAAAAAACATGATTGTTTATTCTACAGAAGGTGGAATGGATATCGAACATGTAGCGGAAGTTACGCCTCATTTAATTCATAATGAAACAGTAGATCCGGGTGTTGGTTTACAAGGTTTTCAGGCAAGAAAAATTGCTTTCAACTTAGGGTTAGAAGGTGCCGCTCACAAAGATTTCGTAAAATTTATCGGTTCATTATACAACGCTTATGTTGGAATTGATGCTTCACTTTTCGAAATTAATCCGGTTTTAAAAACTTCTGACAATAGAATTATTGCGGTTGATGCTAAAGTTTCTTTAGATGACAACGCGCTTTTCCGTCACAAGGATCTGGCTGAATTAAGAGACACGCGTGAAGAAGATGCAACGGATGTAGAAGCGGGTGAAGCTGGTTTGAACTTCGTGAAATTAGACGGTGACGTTGCCTGTATGGTAAATGGAGCCGGACTTGCGATGGCGACCATGGATATCATTAAATTATCTGGTGGTAATCCGGCGAATTTCTTGGACGTGGGTGGAACTGCAGATGCAGAAAGAGTTCAGAAAGCTTTCGGGATTATCCTGAAAGATCCAAATGTAAAAGCAATTTTGATCAATATTTTTGGTGGAATTGTACGATGCGACCGTGTTGCACAAGGTATTGTAGATGCTTACAACGCGATGGGAAGTCTTCCGGTTCCGTTGATCGTTCGTCTTCAAGGAACTAATGCGGTAGAAGCAAAGCAACTGATTGATGATTCTGGTTTGCCGGTTCATTCAGTTATTACTTTGGAGGAAGCTGCAAATAAAGTAAAAGAAGTTTTAGGTCATTAAGATCTTGAAAATAGTACAGATCGTCTCGTCATTAATTGACGAGACGATTTTTTTTGGAGCTATTTCCGGCTCGGAATTTATCCTGAGCATGTCGAAGGGCTTTATCTTTTCCGGCTCGTTCCTCCCCGGAAAAGGATGTCGTTGCGATCCGGGCTAGTTACGCTGAGGTTGTGAAACTTATGGATGGACTATAATTTTTTATTAGAGACAAATTAATCAAATATTGCAGGGTGTTTTCAAAATAAAAAAAAGGATACTCATTAATTTAGCATCCTTTTATATTCTAAAAATAGACGTGTAAAATTTCTATTCCGCGCCAACTTTATTGACCACCTGAGAAGCTAAATCTGCCTGTGTTGCTAATGTAATGCCTTCACTTTCCAGTTTGCTTTTCAGTTTCATTAGAGCGTCTGTTTTTACTTTATTAATGCTTGCACCGCTTTTCATAAAAAATCGCACTTGCATATAGAAGATCCCGAAAGATTGTTTTTGAATAAAAACCTGCGTGTCTTCCACATGATCTGCAAATTCGAAAGTTTTTACCTCTGCTAATATTAAATCACTCACTTTTTGCAGATCCTGATCGTTGGAGATTTGAATATCTAAGAAAACTTTTCGCTGTCCCGATGCGGAATAATTGATAAAAGGCGCACTGAATACCAATTGATTCGGAACGTGAACTTTTTTGCCTTCATCTGTAATTATTTTAGTTGTTAGAAAGTCAATACTTTCTACCGTTCCAAAAATATCTTTAATGGTAATATAATCTCCCACTGCAAAGGCTTTGTCAACGCTGATCAACGCACCCGAAAACATGGAGGAAACCAAATCTTTCAATGCGACACCCGCAATAACCCCTGCAACTCCTAAACTCCCGATAAATTTCAAGACAAATCCGCCCAATCCTATAATCTCCAGAGAAATGAAGGCACCTGAGAGAACGATAAGAAATTTGAAAACTTTGATTAAGGTGACGATAGACCGGTTCTCACTTTTAGGAAAAAACCGATGGAATATTTTGACAGAAATTTTACTAAAAAAAGAACTCGTTGTTAAAAAAAAGAGAAAAACTAAAATCCCTACTAAAATTCTCGGAGTTGCTAAGGCAAATTCCGCGTACCAACGGTTAAGAACAGAGGTGATGATTTCTAAATAATTATGGAACATCAGATGCAAAAATTTTAAGTGTCCTGCTTTGCAAATGTCTGTCCATTATGTTAAGATTAGTAAGGTGTTTTATTTACCTTTGCAATCCAGAAGAAAAACAGCCTGTTGATTTCCGTTTCGGCGGAGGTAGGAAAGTCCGGACACCATAGAGCAGCAAAGCGGATAACATCCGTCGGTCGTGAGATTAGGACAAGTGCAACAGAAAGTATGTATATTAATTTATAGTGAAACCAGGTAAACTCTTTGCGGTGCAATGTTAAGTATATCGGATTTCTCGATTCGTCGAGATAGGAGTGGCTCGCTCCAAAAACCGAGGGGTAAACAGCTAAAGTTTTGCAGCAATGTAAAACGCAGATAAATAACAGGCGTTTTGATTTCGGTCAGAAAACAGAATCCGGCTTATCGTTTTTCTTGTGGGTTTTTAAAAAAAAAGCAGAAATTTAATTTCTGCTTTTCTTATATATTGAATCATCTTATTTATTCATTTTCCAACTGTTTTTTCGCATCTTCCAAACCTTCCGTTTCCTCTTTAGATAGCGTCGGGAATTTTAAATCCATCTTTTCTAATGCATTAATGATAACCTGTATTGCCGCAACTCGTGCAAACAATTTACTATCGGCCGGAATTACATGCCAAGGTGCGTGATCTTTGGATGTTTCGTTAATTGCTATTTCATAAGCGTCCATATAATTTCCCCATAAAGCCCGTTCCGATAAATCTGCAGCAGCGAATTTCCAGTTTTTTTCTGGCTCATTAATTCTGTCTAAAAATCTTTTCTTCTGCTCTTTCTGGGAAACATTCAGGAATATTTTAATAATGGTGGTTCCATTGTCTGTCAAATGTTTTTCAAAATTCCTGATGCTGTCATACCGGCTTTCCCAAAATTTTTCATCAAAATCATCTACCGATTTCCAAACTTTTTCGCTTAAGTTATATTCTGGGTGAACTTTGCAAACCAGTACGCTTTCATAATGGCTTCGGTTAAAAATTCCTATTTTACCTTTTGGGGGTAAAGCGATGTAATGGCGCCACAAAAAATCATGATTATACTCCTGATCATTTGGAGTTTTAAAACTGGTCACTTCACAACCTTGCGGATTCACGCCCCCGAAAACATGTTCAATCAAAGAGTCTTTTCCCGCCGCATCCATGGCTTGCAAAACAATGAGTAATGACTTGCTGCCATCTGCATATAATTTTTCTTGCAAAGCGTGGAGATTTTCGTGCTCTTCTTCAAGCATTTTCTTACCGTCAGCTTTTTCAAATTTGCCTTTGTATTCTGTATCGAAATCTTTGAGAGAAAATTTTCCTTTGATGATAAAATCGTCTGTGAAATCCGCATTCATATCTTATATTTTGATTAAAAATAAAAAAATCACTCCAATAAAGAGTGATTAATTTGATATTTGTAAAATGGTTGTAATAACCAAAGCAATTATTTTGTTCTTGCAGCTTGTGCAGGTACTGCTTCTGCAGACATCATCGCGGCGGCAGGAGCGGCAACTGCAGAACCTTCAACATTACCTTTAATCATGATGGTTTCTCTACCCACCTTAGGATCGTTTGAATAAACCTCAATGTTTTTAGCAAATGGTCCTACAATCGTTGTGTTGTAACCCACTTTAATTTGGGCAGTTTTTCCTGGCATAATTGGATCTTGGCTCCATTCTGGAGTCGTACATCCGCAAGAAGCCTGTACTTTTGAAATAATCAAAGGTTTGTCTCCCGTATTTTTTACAGTAAACATTCTGTGTCCATCTGCACCCATCTTAATATTACCATAATCATAAGTAGTTTTGTCAAAAGAGATTGACTGTGCAGAAGCTATAGCGAAAGAAGCGGTTAATAATAATGCCGCGAATACTTTTTTCATCTTATTAGATTTTTATTAATTATTTAATGATCTGAGAAAGCAAAGTTAAAAATTAAATCAATATAAAGAAAAACTTTTTTTATTTGCCTACTTTTGCACCTTATTATTAAAGAACAGATTCTATGCAGATTTCAGAAAAATATAGTCCTCGCGAAACAGAAAACAAGTGGTATCAGTATTGGCTGGATCAAAATTATTTTCATTCTGTACCAAATGATAAACCTGCCTATACCATTGTAATTCCGCCACCAAATGTTACTGGAATTTTGCACATGGGTCATATGCTGAATAATACCATTCAGGATGTATTGGTTCGTCGTGCTAGAATGCAGGGTTTTAATGCATGTTGGGTTCCTGGAACTGACCATGCTTCCATCGCTACAGAAGCAAAAGTAGTGGCTAAGCTGAAATCCGAAGGAATTAATAAATCTGATTTAACTAGAGAAGAGTTTTTAAAACACGCCTGGAACTGGACGGATGAATATGGCGGAACCATTCTGGAGCAACTAAAAAAATTAGGATGTTCTTGTGACTGGGAAAGAACGCGATTTACTTTAGAACCGAAACTTTCTGCCCAAGTCATCAAATCATTTGTAGATCTTTTTAATAAAGGACTTATTTACCGCGGCTACAGAATGGTCAATTGGGATCCAGAAGCGAAAACCAATATTTCTGATGAAGAAGTTATTTTTAAAGAACAAAATGGTAAACTTTATTATCTAAAATATAAAATTGAGGGCACCGAGGATTTTCTTTCTGTGGCTACAACCCGTCCAGAAACCATTTTTGGAGATGTTGCAATCTGTGTGAATCCTCTTGATGAGAGATATGCGCATTTAAAAGGAAAAAAAGTGAGGGTTCCGCTTGCTGACCGACTTATTCCCATCATAGAAGATGAATATGTAGACATCGAATTTGGGACTGGAGCCTTGAAAATTACGCCGGCTCATGACACCAATGATTACGAGATTGGTAAAAAACACAATCTTCCAATGATTGACACGTTGGACGATGATGCCAACTTGAATGATCACGCCTTACATTATTCTGGAAAAAACCGGTTCGTTGCAAGAAAATTAATCGCGAAGGAATTAGAAGAAAAAGATCTATTGCTAAAAGCGGAAGATTACGTTAATAAAGTAGGAACTTCAGAAAGAACGGGCGCTGTAATAGAACCTAAAGTTTCTGTTCAGTGGTTCTTAAAGATGGCAGACTTGGCGAAACCTGCTTTAGAAGTGGTGATGAATGATGAGGTTAAATTTCATCCAGAGAAATTCAAAAATACCTACAGACATTGGATGGAAAACATCCGAGATTGGAATATTTCCCGACAACTTTGGTGGGGTCAGCAAATTCCTGCTTATTACTACGGCGAGGGAGAAAATGATTTCGTAGTTGCAGAAACAATTGCAGAAGCATTAATTCTTGCGAAACAAAAAACAGGCAGCCAACAATTGGCAACCAATAACTTAAAACAAGATGAAGATGCCCTAGACACTTGGTTTTCTTCGTGGTTATGGCCAATGTCTGTTTTTGATGGAATTACAAATCCAGATAATGAGGAAATTAAATATTACTACCCGACTTCTGATTTAGTAACGGGACCAGATATTATCTTTTTTTGGGTAGCAAGAATGATTATTGCCGGCTTAGAATACCGCCAAGAAATACCTTTCAAAAATGTTTATTTCACCGGAATCGTTCGGGATAAGCAACGTCGAAAAATGTCTAAGCAATTAGGGAATTCTCCAGATCCGATAGAACTCATTGAAAAATATGGTGCAGATGGCGTCCGTGTTGGAAGTTTGTTAAGTTCTGCAGCCGGGAATGATTTGCTTTTTGATGAAGAGCTCATGTTGCAGGGAAGAAATTTCGCCACTAAAATCTGGAACTCCAATAAATTGATTCAAGGTTGGAAAAAAGACGGTAGCATTAAAGCCAATGAAGGTGATGAGCAAGCAATCATTTGGTTTGAAAATCAAATGGATAAAACCGTAGCGGAAATCGCTGATCAGTTCGAAAAATTTCGGATTTCCGATGCATTGCATTTGGTCTATAAATTAATTTGGGATGATTTCTGTTCTTGGTATTTAGAAGCGATCAAACCTAATTATGGCGATCCTATTTCCGAAGAAGTGTTTAATAAGACGATTTACTTTTTTGAGGAATTAATGAAATTGCTCCATCCTTTTATGCCATTTTTGTCCGAGGAACTGTGGCAAAACATTTCCCCGAGAACACCCGAGGAAGCCTTGATCATAGCACAACAAAGAAAAAATCAAAGTTTTGATGTAGAAACAATTCAAAATTTCGAGGTGACGAAAGAATTAATTTCCGGCATTCGAAATTACCGCCAAACGAAAGGGATTTCTCCTCGGGAGGAAGCAGAAGTATTCACCAATGCAATTTCTTTCCCGAATGAAAATCTCTTGCGAAAATTAGGTAATATTTCTACCATTCATTTTGCAAAAAAAACGGATAAACCTACGTTTACGTTTTTGGTAGGATCTTCCGAAATTGCTATTCCTCTAAGTGAAAAACTGGATTTAGAAGAGGAAAGAAAGAAAACAGAAGAAGAAATTAAATATTTGAAAGGATTTTTAATTTCCATAGAAAAAAAATTATCCAATGAAAAATTTATGGCCGGAGCGCCACAGCAGGTTGTGGATGTAGAGCTTAAAAAGCAGAGCGATGCCCGACAGAAAATTCAACTTTTAGAAGAGAAATTGAAAACGTTATAGTTTGCTTTGCTCCTTTTTCAAAGTCTAATAAATTATTTTTTTCCATATGCAACATTTAGAAAACATAGAAAAACTCTTCACCAAAAATTTTGTAGAAAACCCTTTGGTAGAAAGTTTTGAGGGCGGTATGATTCACCTTCCCACAGGAAAAATTGTAGCGTGTGACCCCGTTCTAACCAATGATATGAAGGAATTCAATATTCATTTTCCCACAGGTGATTTTCCGGTTTTGATTCATAAAGAGCGAGAAAGTAATTGCGTTGCCTATGTGGAGATTGTGTTTGGCTCCGAAGAAATTAAGGAATGGAAATTGGCAACTACGGAAGATCAGCATGTTGCAGATTTAAAGAAAGAAGAGATCTTCGGCTATCCGGTAGAAAGTGGAATGGGGAGTTTTATGGATGTAGAAACGCAGGATGATTTAAACCAGTTGGAACAAAAACTTTTCCACAGAAAAGGCGCTGAATTTATGGGGATTTATGAAGAATTTTTCCATGTTCATTTTTTTGATGAGAATGGTGCCATTGATCAGTTTGCTCTTTTAAAACCAGACGAAGAAAAATCCGGAAATATTCTCGCTTTTGAGACGGGTTATGGTGAAGGTTTTTATGCAAGTTATATCGGTTTCGGAGTAGACAATCAGCCCTTGAAATTAATTTCAGAATTTATAGAAATTGGCAGTTAATTAACAGTAAAAAATTTTCATTCTCTAATTAAAAATTTAAATTTGTTTAGCAAATCCAAAAGGCGCGATCAATCGCGTCTTTAATTTTTAAATACAGTAAGTCAAAATAATTTTCCCCATGAATATTACTTCAGAACAACCCAAAATAATTGTAGTCGGGAGTTCATCCATCGATTTGGTTCTTAACACGGAGTATTTCCCAGGTCCCAATGAAACGGTAATTGCCCAGAAATCAGAAAGTTTTTTCGGTGGGAAAGGTGCCAATCAAGCCGTGGCCACTTCTCGCTTGGGTGCAAGTGTTTATTTTATTGGTTGTGTAGGAATGGATCCTTTTGGTCAGCAAATCCTTCGGAATTTGGTTGATGAAGGGGTGAATGTAGGCTTCGTGGCAGAAACTGAAGATGCCGCAACTGGAACAGCGTACGTAACTGCTGCTAAAGGCGTTAACTCCATCGTTGTAGTTCCTGCCTCTAATTTTTGCTTAACATCAAAACATGTTTTAGAAGCGGAAAAATATTTTTCTACAGTGGATATGGTTTTATTGCAATTAGAAATTCCAATGGAAACCGTGGAAACGGTGGTTCAATTGGCGAAAAGCAACAACAAGAAAATTGGAATTTATGCGTCGCCTGCAAAAAAATTGTCTGAAGAAATAATTGAAGATGCCACTTTCATTGTGGCAAAAAGCAATGAGTTGTCGCTCGTTTTTGGTGATGAACAGAGGGAACAAATTCTTAGGAAATATCCAAATAAATTATTTGTTAGAGATGATTCTAATTCTACCACGTATTTCAACGGTGTAGAAATGAAATATTACAGAAACGATCACGATTCCGTTTTGCATAAAATGGGAATGGGAGATGCATTTACGGCTGGATTTGCCGTTGCGCATTGTCACCAAAATTCAATTGATGATTGTGTGCAGTTTGGAAATGATGTATCATTAAAGGTTACAAAAAACAGAGGTTCGCAACGTGGTTTACCTTTCATTAAAGATTTTTTTCCAGAATAATTATTCCCGAATTACGCCTCTAATTTTCATTATATTTCCCTTCATACTAAATGCTTTTTCGAATAAATTGTTCGTCATCTTTATCAAATGCAGGAATTATTTCTCCAAACTTCTGATCAGATTTCCCTTGCCCTCAAAATCTTTAAGCCAAGTTTATCAAACAGTAAACTTTTGCTCATTAATGCTGCAACGGGTGTAAAACAGCAAGTGTATTTTTCTTTCGCTAAGTTTTTAGCCAGTGAAGGAATTACCGTAATCACGTATGATTACCGCGGAATTGGAGAATCCAAACCATTGAAAATGCGAGGTTTTGATGCTACGATGAGAACTTGGGGATCAGTGGATTTTCAAACCGTTACTGATTATGTCCAAAATCATTTTCAAAATCATGAAAAATTCTGCTTGGGACATTCAGTTGGGGCGTTGATTTTAGGCATGAATCCCGGCTCAAAAATTTTCAAAAAATTTATTTTTGTGACTACGCAGGATGCCTATGTAGGAAATTTAAAGTGGAATGTTGCGTTTTTGGGCGCTGTTGGTTTTGGCCTGGCTGTTCCGCTCACCACCAAATTTTTCGGTTATTTTCCGGCGCACCGTTTTGGCTTGGGCGAGTCTTTGCCAAAAGGAGTTGCCTATGATTGGCGAACATTAATTCTGAATAAAAAATCAACCAGCAGACTTTATGAAAAAATTGAGGAAGATTTTTCTAAAGATTTATGCCAGGAAACACTTATTATTCACGCGGAAGATGACCATTGGGTTACGAAAAAAGGTATGAATAATCTAATGAATAATGTTTATCCAAATTTGAAAAAATCCTTTAGAGAAATTAAAATTTCCGAGTCTGAGAAAGGAGAAATTGGGCATATTAAATTTTTCAGAAGTTATAATAAAAATCTTTGGACCATAATTTTGGAGGAACTTTAAAAAAAATCTGAAAGTTCTTGACTTCCAGATTTTTGTTGAATGTAGAGCGTAATTGATGAATCCGTGACGAATGAGTTGCCATTTTTCTACCAATCTTCCTTATTGAAATTGAGTCTCCAGATCTTTTAGCTCCGAAATGATGCCGTCTAATTTCGCGTCTTGTTTTTTTATTTCCCTTTTGCCCAAATAAAAATAGGCAAATATCATCCAGGAATAGGTGATGACAAAAGCCAAAATCATTTTCCATAAATCCACATTTTTCAGCAATTCAAAAAGGTAAACTCCAAGAGCAGAACTGAGTAGAATGTAGTAAATCGGCATATTCCAGTGTCTTTGCTTTTTCTGAAAAGTCTGGTAATTTCGCCACTGTTGGAGATGGAAACTTGGTGTTTGACTTTCATCTATATCTGTAATTTTCTTCGCATTGTAAAGCATTAAAATTGCCTGCAGAAAACAGATTGCGGAGATTATGACCATCGAAGTAATGATCGGTGTTGTTTTAATTTTGGTGTCAAAAGTGGTCATTAAAATCAAAATCAAAATTCCTGTCAAAATGAGCAAAGTTGCTCCTTTAATGTTCGTGTTTTTTAGTTTCATACGATTGTTTTTTATTTTAGAAATATTCGTGTTTTTAGCGGGAACCTTTGTTTCTGCTTGTTTCCAAAGGTTTTCTAGGTCTTTAAATTCTTCCATAATTGGTATAAATTTCTTGCAGTTCTTTTTTGATTCTATGAATTTTTACACGCAGATTATTTTCTGTAATTCCTGTAATTTCTGCGATTTCTTCGTAAGGTTTTTCCTCCAAAACCAAAGTGATAATAATCCTTTCGCTTTCTTTTAATTTGCTGATGCTTTCGTAAAGTCTATTAATTTCTTTTGAATTATCTTCGGTTTCTTCGTAAACTAATTTGGAAAGAATGACTTCAGAATTTTGGTCTTTATTTTTTTCTTTTTTCAATCCCATTAAACATGTATTAATGGCGATTCTGTAAATCCAGGTTCCAATTTTACTTTCGCCGCGAAATTTCGGCAAACTGTTCCAAACTGCAATCCAGCTTTCTTGATGAAGGTCGTCTGCGAATAATCGGTCCCCAGAATAACTCAAACATAATTTGTAAATCCTGGGAGAAAATTCCTGATAAAGGTGATCAAAATCGTAAGTCATTTTTTGCAATTTTGGAGTAGAACATTTTAAATAGATGATTTTTCATGATAACGTTTTATGGTGAAGAAAATCATTTACTGGCTTCTGAACATTGGATACAAATTTTTTGAAATTATTACAAAAAACTTTTAAAAATTTTAAATGTGAATCTTTTCCCTCTTCTAAAAAACCTTAAATTTACGCTTCTATTAAAGTAAAATAATGAAAATTTATACAAAAACTGGCGACAAAGGTGAAACTGCTCTATACGGCGGAACCCGAGTTTCCAAAGCTTCCGCAAGGGTAGAGTCTTACGGAACCATTGATGAACTGAACTCTTTTATTGGTTCTGCGAAATGTGAAATTACGGACGAAAAAGTTTTAAATCAACTCAAAAAAATTCAGTTCGATTTATTTACGGTCGGTTCAGAATCTGCAACACCAACTGATAAATTAAATTTAGCCAACGGAAAATCTCGCTTAGCTTTAATGATTTCAGATATAGAAATCGAAGAGTTGGAAAATTGGATGGATGAATTTGAAAAAGAGTTGAAACCACTTCAATATTTTATCCTTCCCGGCGGTGGAAAAGGTCCAACTTCCCTGCATATTTGTAGAACGGTTTGCAGAAGAGCAGAACGCAGTTTGGTTTTCTTGAATGATTCTGAAGAAGTTCGTCCGGAACTCATCAAATATTTGAACCGACTTTCGGATTATTTATTTGTTTTAGCGCGTTATGTAGCTCATTTACATGATGAACCTGAAGAATATTGGAATCCAAATGACCGATAAAGTTCTTTTGTTCATTAATGGTGTTCCACCAAGCAATCTTCCCGAAACAGAAGGTTATTCCTTGATTGCGTGTACTGATGGTGCCTTTCATTATTTAAAGGAGAAAAACTTCCCTCTTGATCAATTAGATTTTATTTCTGGAGATTTCGATTCTCATTCTGGACAAGATGATTCAGTTTATGAGGAAAAATTTATTTACACGCCGGATCAAGACAAAACGGATTTTCAAAAAGCCTTAGAAATTATTGAAAGTAGGGGTGGAAAAGAAATAGAAATCTATGGCGCAAGTGGCGGAGAAATGGATCATTTCCTCGGGAATCTTACCGTAGCTTTTCAATTTAAAGAAAAGATGGACATCACCTTTTATGATGAATCTTCTACCTATTTTTTTGCGAAGAAGAAGGCAACATTGAATGAGGTTCACGGAAAAACCATTTCTCTTTATCCTTTTCCCGCAGCGATTGCAGTAATGACCAAAGGTTTAAAATGGCCTTTGAACCAAGAAACTTTAGACTTAACTAAAAGAATTGGAACTCGTAATGTAGCGGATTCAGAAACGGTTGAAATCTCATACACTTCTGGTGACTTGATTATTTTCGTAGGCAAATAATTAAGGATTGAAAAGTTTTTAGCAATCGAATTCAAAGTAAATAAAGATTACAGCGCTCAACTGAACATTTTCTGAAATGTATTAAGTTTTTTTTATGTTTTAAAACCCATATTTTTTTCTCAAATTTGCACCACCAAACACAAAGAACCTAATTTAAAAATCCGGCACGCCAAACATGAAGATTAAATATTCAGAACTTATTGACCAGACCCTATATTTTCCCACAGAAGAATTTAATGTGGAAGAAAATAGTTTGAAATTCCACGATATTCCTTTGATGGAGGTCATTGAACAGTTTGGAACGCCTCTGAAATTTAATTATCTGCCGAAAATTTCCACCAATATTCAACGGGCAAAAGCTTGGTTTAAAGAAGCCATCGAAAAGCACGATTATAAAAAAGGTTATCGATATTGCTATTGCACGAAATCCAGTCAATTTGCTTTCGTAGTAGAAGAAGCCCTGAAAAATGACATTTCTCTGGAAACTTCTTCCGCTTATGATATGGATATTGTCCGTTCTCTCTACGAGAAAGGCAACTATGGAAAAGATATAGAAGTGATATGCAACGGTTTTAAAACCGACGATTATCTCGCCAAAATTTCTGATCTCATTAATAATGGTTTTCAAAATATTATTCCGATTTTGGATAACTACCGTGAACTGGATAAATTAACAGAAAGTATTGACACCACTTTTAATATTGGAATTAGAATCGCTTCTGAGGAAGAACCAAAATTCGAATTTTATACCTCCAGATTAGGAATTGGATACAAAGATATTATTCCATATTACAGTCAAAAAATTGCAGAACATCCGAACGCGAGATTGAAAATGCTGCATTTTTTTATCAATACCGGAATTAAAGACACGGCATATTACTGGAATGAATTATACAAATGTTTGCGCGTTTACGCTCGTTTGAAAAAAATTGCGCCAGAAGTTGATTCCCTTAATATCGGTGGCGGTTTTCCCATCAAAACTTCTTTGAATTTTGATTACGATTACCAATATATGGTGAATGAAATTGTTTCTCAAATCAAGAAATTCTGCGAAGAAGAAGGCGTAGAAGAACCAAATATCTACACTGAGTTTGGTAGTTTTACCGTGGGTGAGAGTGGAGGACATCTTTACAAAATTATTTCTCAAAAACGCCAGAACGACCGGGAAAAGTGGAATATGATCGACTCTTCATTTATGACGACTTTACCTGATACTTGGGCGATTTCTCGTAAATTTATTATGCTTCCGCTTAATCGTTGGGAGGATACTTATGAACGTGTTTTTCTGGGTGGTTTAACTTGTGATTCCGATGATTATTATAATTCTGAGCAACATACGAATGCTATTTATTTGCCCGTTTTCAGCGAAACAAAATCGCTTTACATCGGATTTTTCAACACTGGAGCTTATCAGGAGACAATTGGTGGTTACGGCGGTGTTCATCACTGTTTAATGCCCCAACCGAAACATATTTTGATCGATAAAGACGAAGAAGGAAATTTCAGCTATAAAGTTTTCCGCGAAGAACAAAAAGCGGAAGATGTTCTGAAAATTTTAGGATATTAAAATTCCCCTTCTTTGAAGGGGTGGATTTTTGCGCAAGCAAAAAGTCGGGGTAGTTTTTAGGAGCAACCCAGTTTTCGCTTCTTTTAAGAACCCATCCCGCTTTCCACTCTATCTTTTCCTTTTTTCAGAAAAAAAAGAAAAAGGATGCCGTTTCAATCGGGGCTAGAACTTCCGGCAGTTTGTCATATCATTGGACGAAATTTCTACAACTAACTTCTTGATTCAATCATATAAATGATAAATCCGAAAAAAGCCATCATCAATAAAAAAGCGAACACCGATTTTGTTTTCGCAAAATTGATCGTCCAACCCATCCACGGAATTCTTTTGGGCGGAAAAATCCGGTCATCATTCTTATTGAAATAAAATATTCCCCAAATCCAGTGGGAATTATTTTGTTCTGGTTTTACCTGTTCCATCGTAAATTATCTTTAGTCAAATTTAAAAAATAAAAATTCAATTTTCATATCTTTGAAAATTCATTAAAAATTTAAAAATTCATATGCAAACTTACGCCGGAATTCCAGAAGAAAACGCAACCTTAGAAAACTCAAAAGTGATGCTCGTAACCGTTCCTTACGACGGAACTTCCACGTGGGGAAAAGGTGCAGACAAAGGTCCGGAATTGTTTTTAGACGCTTCCGAAAATATGGAATTGTACGATATAGAAACTGGAACAGAACCTTATTTAGAAGGCGTTTATTTGGGTGGAGAAATCACGGAGAAATCTTCTCCAGAAGCAATGACAGAAGCGGTTTACCAAAAAACAAAAGAACTTTTAAAAAACGAGGGAAAATTATTTACCCTTTTTGGAGGAGAACATTCGGTTTCCATCGGTTCAATCCGTGCGGTTGGTGAAAATTTTGAAAATTTAACCGTTCTACAATTAGATGCACATACCGATTTACGTCCAGATTTTCATGGATCGACTTCCAATCATGCTTGTGCGGTTTTTGAAGCAAGCCAAAAACACAATTTAGTTCAGGTCGGAATTCGTTCGGGAGATATTGAGGAAATGCAATATGTACAAGATGGAAATTGTTTCTGGGCACATGAAATCGCTACAAATCCAAACTGGATCGATGGGGTTTTAGATAAGGTTTCCGGGAATGTTTATATCACAATCGATTTAGATGCATTCGATCCTTCCATCGCGCCTTCCACGGGAACGCCAGAACCAGGAGGTTTACAATGGTATCCAACTTTAGAATTATTAAAAAAAGTTTTTGAGAAATGCAATGTTGTCGCCTTTGATATTGTAGAATTAATGGATTCTCCGATGCCGAAACCAACCGCTTTCTTAGCTGCGAAATTGTATTATAAAATGTTGGCGTATTATCATTTGGAAAGTGCCAAGTAAAAAGAAACAAGTAAAAAGAAACAAGAACCAAGAACCAAGAACCAAGATTTAAGATATGAAAAATGCTTTGCAAAATTTTTGAAAGCATTTTTATCTCTAAAACCTACAGTCTAACGTCCAATTTCTTACTTCAAAACATCCACTTCCACAGAACTGTCTCCGAAAATTTTAATGAATGCTTTCGTGTAATCTTCTTTCGTGGCCATATTTACATTGGGAATAAATTTCTGTGGATTTACGGTGAATAATGGAAACCAAGTACTGGAAATTTGGATCTGTATTTTATGTCCTTTTTTAAAGGTGTGCATCACATCCTGCAACCTGAAATCGACTGCCGTTTTTTGATTTGGAACCAAAGCTTCGGGTTTTTCCCGGGAATTTCTGAATCTTGCAGGCATAATTTCACTTCGCACCATTTGATGATAATTGCCGTAAATCACCCCATCTTTTTTCTCTTTCGGTACAAAATCCTCCGGATAAACATCGATTAATTTCACGGCGAAATCTGCATCCGTAGAGGTAGAGGCAATATTCAATTTCGCCATCAATTCTCCACCAAAAGTCATGTCTTCTGTCAAAACATCCGTGGTGAAAGTGACAACGTCTGGTCTACCGACCGCAAATCTTTGGTCCTCACTCATGTAATTTCTCGGGGTAAAGCCATTAAAATCTTTCAAATTCTCAGAACTTAAAACGGGCTTTGCAGGATCGCTGTAATATTCTGTAAATCCGTTACTCGCTTCATAATTCATCTTTTCATTGGATAAATAAAAGCTTACTTTTTTAACGTCTTTTGGTGGATATTGCGCAAATTCTCGCCATTCTTTGTTTCCGGTGTCATACATTACCGCTTCGGGAATTCCTGCATCTTTCTTCGTGGCACCTTTTAGATAGTGATCAAAAAACTTGGTCTCAAGATTTTTTTGATAATAAGTGGCGATGCTGTCTCCAAAATAAATCTGATTGTGAAACTGTTTTCCCATTTCCCGAGACCAACCTCCATGCGCAAATGGACCCATCACAATGGTGTTTTTCGCTTTTGGACTTGTTTTCTCAATGGTTTTGTAAATATTTAAGGGACCAAATAAATCTTCGGAGTCATACCAACCTCCAACCGTCATTACGGCGTGGTCTACATTTTTAAGATGAGGTAGCAAACTTCTTTTTTGCCAGAATTCATCGTAGTTCGGATGGTTCATAATTTCCGTCATAAAGAAATTATCCTTGTAATATTTATCATAACCTTCTTTTAAAGTTCCCATATCACGGTAGAATTTAAGACCATCTTCTGAGGTAGGTTTAACAAAAGAATCCATATACCAACCTTCTTTTTCAGCTTTTGTTTTCTGAACACCGAAAACAGGAAAAGTTCGGAAATAACCCAACATAAATCTGCCATTGTGCAAAAAATCGTCATTCCAGAAATCAGAAATAGGAGCTTGTGGAGAAGAAGCGACCAAAGCGGGGTGATTTGCTAAAATTCCTGCTGCCGTGTAAAATCCTGGATAAGAAGTTCCATACTGACCCACTTTTTTATTATTATTCTCTACATTTTTAATAAGCCAATCGATGGTGTCATACGTATCCGTACTTTCATCGACGTCTTTTTTAGATTTTCTTTCCACTTGCGGCGTCATATTGGTAAATGTACCTTCGCTCATGAATCTGCCGCGAACATCTTGATAAACAAAGATGTAACGGTCTTTCATCAAATATTGATTCGGGCCTAAAGAATTTGGGAACTCAGTTTCGCCGTATGGACCTATGCTGTAGCAAGTTCTTTGCATAAGAATAGGAAATTTTTTATTTTTGGAAATATCTTTGGGTGTATAAATAGAGGTGAAGAGTTTTACGCCATCTCGCATGGTGATGTACACTTCTTTTTTGATGAAATTTTCTTTCACAAAGGTGTTGTCTCTTTTGTTTTGTGCGACTACAAAAGTCATGAGCAAAACAAAAATAAGCTGCAAATATTTTTTCATAAGTAAAATTTGAGACGAATTTATAAAATAAAAAAGATAAATTGAGAACTTAAATTGATGACGTATGGATTTATTTGAAAATGTGTCCGATGCCAATATTAATCTGCTGCCTCAAGATGGAACAGTACATTATTATGGTAAAATTCTCACTCAATCTGAAAGCGATTTCTTCTACTCGCAACTTTTGGCAAATATCGATTGGCGAAATGACGAAGCGGTAATCTTTGGAAAAAAAATAATTACCAAACGGAAAGTCGCTTGGTACGGCGATTTTGATTTTGAATATACCTACTCGAATTCTACCAAGAAAGCGATGGCGTGGACACCAGAATTATTGAAGCTAAAGAAAATTGTGGAAGAAAAAACCGGGGAGCAATTTAATTCCTGTCTTTTAAATTTGTATCATAACGGAAGCGAAGGCATGGCTTATCACAGTGATGGCGAAAAGGATTTAAAAAAAAATGGCGCTATTGCATCGGTCAGTTTAGGGGCAGAACGCAAATTTTCTTTTAAACACAAAACCACCGCGCAGAAAGTAGAGCTGCTATTAAATCATGGCAGTTTATTGGTGATGAAAGGTGAAACGCAAACATTTTGGAAGCATCGTTTGCCGCCAACCACTAAAATTTCCGAGCCTAGAATCAACTTGACTTTTCGGACTATCGTTCAGAAATAAATTAATTGGTTGAGTTCCTTTCAGCATCCTAATTATTGAAGTAAACTTTGCTAAATCTGTAGCAAAATTGAAAAACTTTAAGAAAAAATTAGCATTTTTTAAGAATTTACCCATGATTTTATCATTAAATTTGGAATCAATTATACTTTAACAATTAAAAAATTCAACTATGAAAAAAACAATCGCAATGGCGACTTTGGCACTTGCAGTGTCTTTCGGTTCTATTTCTTGTAAGAAAAAAGTGACAGACGCTGAGTTGCAAACTCAGGCAACTACCGTAGTAACCTCTAATCCTAATGCTTCCGTAGAAGTGAAAGATGGTACAGCTCACTTAAGTGGAACCTTCGCAGATCAAGCTTCCAAAGATTCAATGATTGCATCACTAAAAGCAATTCCAGGAGTGAAAGAAGTAATGGATATGTCCACTGTTGCAGAAGCGGTAGTGGTAGAAACTGTTTCAGCAGTAGATCCAATGGTTCAGCAAAAAGTAACAGATGCAGTAAAAGATTTTCCTTCAGTTAACGTAGAAGTGGTAAACGGTGAATTAACATTGACTGGAAATATTTCTCCAGCGCAGGCAAAACAAGTTAAAATGTCTGTAGATGCATTGCAAGCAGGGAAAGTAAATTATAACTATACTGTAAAATAATTAGAAATGAGCGCATTACAAGATAAATACGCAGGGGTGATTGCTGCTGCCAATTCAGCAGGGTTGTCTAATCTGCAGGTTTCTGAGCAAGACGGAATTCTTTATGTTTCTGGTCACGCTACCAATTCTGCGGCAAAAGATGCAGTGTGGAATGCTCTAGGAGTAGTAGATTCTTCCTATTCGGCTTCTGATATTAATGTAGATGTTCAGGTTGCCGGTTTGGCAACCGGATCACCATTAACGGTAGTAACAGAAGATTCTAACTTAAATATTAGACAAGATCCTTCTACGGAAGGCGCTATTGTTGGAAAAGCAGGTAAAGGTGAATCTGTAACTTTGGTAGAGCAAACTTCTGATGATTGGTGGAAAGTAAAAACTGCTGATGGTGAAGAAGGTTATGCTTACGCAAGATATTTGAAAGCCTAATTTCTTATAAAAATTGTACATGAACCTCTGATTTTTCAGGGGTTTTTTTGGGTCTTATTTTCCTTTTCAAAACGAGACACGAGTTTCGACGATTCAATTAAGAATATAAAATATTAGTACGTCAAACGTTTGTCCGATTTTTTTTTTGTTCTCAAGCGACGTAACTGCATCAATTTTTTTTCCCAAAAGTTTAAACTGCTAAAAATTAATTTATATTTGTAACCGGTCATCTTAAATAATGAGACCGAAAATTGATATGAAATTAGCGCTCCACTGGAAGATATTAATAGGTATGGTTCTCGGAATTGTTTTCGGGTATACCATGAACAATCTTGGATTTAATGATTTTGTGGCCAATTGGATCAAACCTTTTGGAACTATCTTTATTAACGCTTTAAAATTAATCGCTGTTCCTCTAATCGTAGTTTCTTTAATTACCGGAATAGCAGATCTAAAGGATATTTCCAAAATTTCTAAAATTGGGGGCAAGACAATTATCTTTTATCTTTTTACAACAGTAGTTGCTGTTTCTTTGGGTCTTATATTGGCTAATGTGATTCAACCCGGGAATTTTGTTTCTGCAGAAGCCGGTGCACAACTTTTAGAAACTTTTAAAGATGATGTTTCTACAAAGATTTTAATGGCAGATGAACACAAAAGTTCTGGTCCCCTTCAACCACTGATAGATATTGTTCCTGACAATTTTTTCAAAGCTTTAACGGATAATGGCAGTATGCTGCAGGTTATTTTCTTTAGCATCTTAATAGGCATCGGAATTATTTTAATTAAAGAAGAAGACTCCAAACCAGTTGTAGGATTTTTCAAAGGGATGAACGGCGTAATTTTAAAAATAATTGATCTTATTATGCTTGCAGCACCTTATGGTGTTTTTTCACTTTTGGCAGCTCTCATGGTAGAAATTCCAGATTCTTCCATTCTAAAAGGTTTAGTTGCCTATGCATTGACCGTAGTTTTAGGATTAGGAACTTTAATTTTCTTCTTCTATACTTCTATTTTCTATGTGGTGACCAAAAGAAATCCCTTTGAATTTTACAAGCAAATTCTACCTGCACAACTTTTAGCATTTTCTACGAGTTCGTCCGCAGCAACTTTGCCTGTAACCATGGAAAGAGTTACGGAACATGTGGGAGTAGATGATGAAATTGCCAGTTTCGTTTTGCCACTTGGTGCAACGATCAATATGGACGGAACTGCTATATATCAGGCAATTGCTGCAATATTTATTGCACAAGTAATGAATATAGATCTCACTATTTCCGAACAGTTAATGATTATTGTAACTGCCACTTTAGCTTCTATCGGTTCTGCCGCGGTTCCTAGTGCAGGAATGGTCATGCTGGTAATTGTCTTGGGACAGGCTGGAATTCCAGAGGCTGGTTTAGCCCTTATTTTTGCGGTTGATCGACCTTTAGATATGTTGAGAACAGTGGTTAATGTAACCTCCGATTCTACCGTAGCTGTTATTGTTGCAAAATCAGAAGGTTTGCTACACGATCCCAAAATAAAATATTGGGATGAAAACTATCCTCCAAAAATCTAAGATCATTTTTTAAAATCATTAAATTTTGAAGAAGTTTTTCAAAAATAATATGCTAAAAAAATGATTCGAATGAATATTATTATCATTAATCATCTTTAAGAAAAAAAATAGGTTGTGAAAAAACTCTACTTCTTTTAGTACTCCCGATTATTCAAATTTATAATTCGCAGATAACATTTCATAATTGTGTGTACTCCTTTGGACCAGCTCCTTATAATGCAATGTTCACTGGAAACGGAACTATATATTACACCACCGACGGTACAGAACCCACAGGAAATTCTCCTTCTGGTGTTAATGAAATTAATATTTCAATTTCAGAAGTCTTAACAGTAAAAGCAATACTTAAAGACAGCAATAATCAATTGTCGCAGGTATTTTCTAAAAAATATTATTTCGGATCATTTCCTGTAAAAGAAATTTTCTTTAAAAAAACCACCTGAATGGACTTCCACTTGTTCCTACGTAAATTCTTATGATCCCGCACTAGCTTTGGATGTTTTTTCAGGTCCACCAATGACCGCAGTTTGTGATGGTTGGTATAAAGCATCCAATGCATATTTTGTCGGAGCTATTACCTATGATAATTGTAAATCAATGGCTCCACCACCAATTTATCAATATTATGGAATAATTACAGACAGCGTGGTTTTCTACGATTATTCTTTGGGTCCGATTACAAATCCTCCAGCATGCCTTTTGGGAGTAAGTGGAAACGCTAAGAAAATTACTGTAGTGAAGGTTTATCCAAATCCAGTTAAAGAGACACTCCTCACTAAATCAGACAAAGTTTTCAACGCCTACGAAATTATGGAGGGTAGCGGAAAGTCTTTGGGAAAACATGAATTTAAAGCAGAAAATATAAATGTGGCGAAGCTTTCCGCAGGGACTTATTTTATGAAACTTTTTTCTCCTGATGAAATTACGGTAATGGTTAAATTTAGCAAAAATTAAATTTGCCTCCCGTCTTATTGTTCTACCTATTTTTTCTCCCTTCTATTTCTTTATTCTGAAACAGAAGTTTTAGCAAAGTAAATCAGACATTTATCATAGATTTTAATCATTCTAAATAACAAAAATTTCCGTAATTTTGGACTTCAATTATTTATAAAGATTTATGTTGACCAAAGAACGAGTTCAGAGCTTTCTGAAAGAAATAGAAGTAGATGATTTAGTACAGAATTTTCAGGTGATGGGGAATGATGTCTATATAGATATGACTGCGCATTCACCCGCAATGCATGAAAAGAAAAAGTTAGAAGCTGCCATGAAGCAGGCTTTTGCCTCAGAGTTTGGGGAAGAAATTGTTTTGAAATTAAAAATTGCTTCGCCTGAACCTTCAGAAGTACAGCAGAGCCAAATTAAGGGAAAGCAAATCCCCGGTATCCAAAATATCATTGCCGTAGCTTCTGGTAAAGGTGGCGTTGGTAAATCCACAGTTGCTGCAAATCTTGCCGTAACTCTGGCAAATATGGGATTTAAAGTTGGTATTTTAGATGCCGATATTTATGGACCATCTATTCCAACCATGTTTGATACGGAAGGAGCAAAACCACTTTCTGTAGAAGTAAATGGTAAAAACCTCATGAAACCCATAGAAAATTATGGCGTGAAAATGCTTTCAATTGGATATTTTTCTGGGGCAAATCAAGCTGTAGTTTGGCGTGGACCCATGGCTTCTAAAGCTTTAAATCAAATGATTCGCGATGCGGATTGGGGAGAATTAGACTTTCTTTTAATTGATCTTCCTCCCGGAACAGGTGATATTCACTTATCGATTATTCAAGAAGTTCCAGTAACTGGAGCTGTAATTGTAAGTACGCCACAACACATTGCCTTGGCAGATGTTCGAAAAGGTATCGCCATGTTTCAAATGGAAAGTATCAATATTCCTGTGCTAGGTTTAATAGAAAATATGTCTTACTTTACTCCAGAGGAATTGCCAGAAAACAAATATTACATTTTTGGAAATCAAGGCGCGCAATTTTTAGCTGAAGATTTAGGAATTCCTGTTTTAGGAGAAATACCACTTATCCAAAGCATAAGAGAATCTGGTGATGTTGGCAGGCCAGCGGCTTTGCAAGAAGATTCCAAAATTGCTGAAATCTACAAAAAGACTACACAAAATATTATAGAAAGTTTGGTGGCAAGAAATAAAAATCTACCTGCAACCGAGGCGGTAAAAATTACCACAATGGCGGGTTGTGCTCCAAAACAGAATAAAGGGAAGTAATAGCATTTTACTTTAAACCTAAAATTCTTCTAAATAGACTTTAAAATAAAGATGAATAAAGAATTAATACACGAAGAAACGGTTACTAAAGTTTTAAACGCTTTAGAAAGTATCCGTCCGTTCCTTAATAAAGATGGTGGTGATATAGAATTGGTAGATGTAAAAGACCAAAAGGTTTATGTAAAACTACACGGCAATTGTAATGGTTGTCCCATGAGTTTTTCTACCATGAAACTGGGTGTAGAAACGACCATAAAACAGCATGCTCCAGAAATTTTGGAGGTGTTAAACGTAGAATAAGTTGACAATACAGTTATTAATAGAGCAATTCATTTTTTGAATTGCTTTTTTATTTTTCACCTTATTCATTCCTTCCAAAAATGCCCTACTAATTAATCGCCTATTTTTAAAATTAAATTAATATTTTAGCATCTTAAATCAAATTTAATATGATTGCCATAATAGACGGCGGCTCTACCAAATGTGACTGGATGATTCTAGAAAATTCTGGCAGTCTAAATCTCAAAACCACCACATTAGGATTTAATCCAAACATTACGAATACGGATTTTATTTCCCAAGAAATCGATAAAAACGAAGAGCTCTTTTTTTTGAAAAATCATATAGAAAAAGTATTCTTTTACGGTTCTGGATGTGGAACCGAGCACAACGCTAAAAAAGTAGAAACAGAATTCATCAAGACTTTTCCCGAAGCTGAAATCTCGATTAAAGAAGATATGACCGCCGCTGCCTACGCTGCTTATAATGGCAATCCTGCAATTGTTGGTATTTTAGGTACTGGATCTAATTCTTGCTTTTTCGATGGCCAAAAAATCAGAACAGATTTACCCTCACTTGGATTTTTAATTGGAGATGAGGGAAGCGGCAGCGCTTTAGGAAAACATCTTTTACGTCGGTATTTTATGAAGAAGCTTCCGAAAGATTTAGAAGAAGATTTTATTCAAACGTACCGTCTGAGCATTGAAGATGCCATTAAAAATATGTACCATAATCCACGCGCAAATGCTTATTTAGGGGAGTTCAATAAATTTATAGCAGATCGTAAAAAGCATCCTTATTTCCAGAATATGGTGTTTGATGAGTTAAAAAATTATTTGGACTACCAAGTGTTGCCTTATCCAGAATCGGGTGAAGTAGAAGTAAACTGCATTGGATACATTGCTTTTATTTATGAGGACATTTTACGAGCCGCGGCCGCAGAACTCAATTTAACCATTGGTAAAGTTGTACAAAAACCCATTGAAAGTTTAGTAGATTACCACAAAAAATATATTCTGAATTTAAAATAAGTTCAAAGTAGAAACAGTGACTTCAAAATCACTCGAATCAAAAAAAAATTATGTCAAGCAAAACGAACAGAGATCAAAAAAATTTCAACCAGGCAGCCCTGGATTATCACAGCGTAGAGCCGAAAGGCAAAATAGAGGTAATTCCTTCTAAACCACATACTTCTCAGCGGGATTTGTCCTTAGCGTATTCTCCGGGAGTTGCTATTCCGTGTTTAGAAATTGAGAGAGATCCAAAATTGGTGTATGAATATACCGGAAAAGGAAATTTAGTAGCTGTAATTTCTAATGGAACGGCAGTTTTAGGATTGGGAGACATTGGTGCAGAAGCTTCGAAGCCCGTGATGGAAGGAAAAGGTCTCTTATTCAAAATCTTCGCAGACATCAATGTTTTTGATATAGAAATCAATGAAAAAGATCCAGATAAATTCATAGAAATTGTAAAAGGCATCGCACCAACTTTTGGTGGAATCAATCTGGAAGACATTAAAGCACCCGAAGCTTTTTACATAGAACAGCGTTTAAAAGAAGAGCTCAATATTCCTCTGATGCATGATGATCAGCATGGTACCGCGATTATTTCTGGTGCCGCCCTAATTAATGCTTTAGAAATTGCCAATAAAAAAATTGAAGATGTAAAAATGGTGGTCAATGGCGCTGGAGCCGCGGCGATCGCGTGTACCAAATTATATTTGGAATTAGGTTTACGAAAAGAGAATGTGTTAATGTGTGATTCCAAAGGAGTCATTAATCATAAAAGAGAAAACTTAACGCCAGAAAAATTAGATTTTGTGGCGCAAACAGATAGTACCACTTTGGCTGAAGCATTAATTGGTGCCGATGTTTTTGTAGGTTTATCTAAGGCGGATGTGATGACGCCGGAAATGCTTGTGACGATGGCAGAAAATCCAGTGGTTTTCGGCTTGGCAAATCCAAATCCCGAGATTGAATATGAGGTAGCGATGGAAACCCGAAAAGATACCATCATGGCAACAGGGAGAAGTGATTATCCTAATCAGGTGAATAATGTTTTAGGTTTTCCCTATATTTTTCGTGGAGCTTTAGATGTTCAAGCCACTGCCATTAATGAAGAAATGAAATTGGCCGCCGTCTACGCAATTGCAGATTTGGCAAAAGAACCAGTACCCGAAGCAGTAATGCTTACCTACAATTTAAAAAGTTTGAATTTCGGACGGGATTATTTTATACCCAAACCTTTTGATAATCGTTTGATTACCCGAGTTTCCAAAGCGGTGGCAAAAGCTGCCATGGACAGTGGAGTTGCCGGAAAACCGATAGAGAATTTTGAGGATTATGAGACGGCACTTTTAGACAGAATGGGTCGGGATGAAAAACTCATCCGCATGATGCAGAATAAAGCCCGCTCTAATCCAAAACGCGTGACATTAGGTAATGCAGAGGAATACAATGTTTTAAAAGCGGCACAAATTCTTTACGAAGAAGGCATAGCACAACCGATTTTATTAGGGGAGAAAAAATTTGTAAAAGAGCAAATGAAGAAATTCGGGATTGAAATTGATGTACCGATTGTGGATCCTATGGATGATGATCAAGAAGAAAATCGCGTGAAATATCGGGAGACCCTCTGGAAAATGCGCCAGCGAAAAGGCATGAATGAGTATAAAGCGAAACGCTATGTGCGCCAAAGAGATTATTTCGGACCCTTAATGTTGCGTCATGGCGATACAGATGCCTTGATTGTTGGATTTTCTAAAAACTATTCTTCTAATTTGAGACCCGTTCTAGAAGTGATCGAACGGGAAAAAGGGGTAGATAAAATCGCTTCTATGATGATGATTTTAACGGAGAAAAAACCCATCTTTTTTGCAGATACTTCCATCAATCAAAATCCCACCGCAGAAGATCTGGTAGATATTGCAAGAATGTCGGAAATGACGGTTAAGTCATTTGCCATTCAGCCTAGAATTGCGATGCTATCTTTTGAAAACTTTTCTGGAATTTCTGATACTTCCAAGAAAATAGCAAAAGCAGTTTCTATCCTTCATGAAAAATTTCCGAAGATGATTGTAGATGGAGAAATTCAACCTGATTTCGCCATGAATGCTGATCATCTCTCAGATTATCCGTTCTCTAAATTGGGAACCACACCTGCAAATGTATTCGTCTTCCCGAATTTAGAAAGTGCCAATCTCTCTTATAAAATTATTCGTGGATTAAAGATGGCACAAGTGGTAGGACCTATATTAATGGGATTAAAACAACCCGTTCACGTTTTGCAAATGCGCGCGAGCGTTGATGAAATTGTGAACTTAGCAACCATTGCCGTTCTGGATGCGCAGAAAAAAGAGAACGAAAAGCTCTAAACAGAATTTCAAATCTAAAGCCTGATATAAAATTAAGTCAGGCTGTAGATTTTTTAAATAAAGAAAGAAATTTCCTCTAAAAACACACAAATGATTTATTTACTCAAAGGTTCTGTACTGGAACTTAATCCAACTTCCGTAGTGATAGACGTGAACGGAGTTGGATATTTTGTAGGCATCAGTTTGCAAACATCAGAAAAATTGCTTCTTGGAAAAGAAACGCTGCTTAATATTCAGCAAATCATCAGAGAAGATGCTCATTTGCTCTATGGTTTTAACACTATTTTAGAAAAACAAATGTTTAATCTCTTAATAAGTGTTAATGGAGTTGGGCCTGTTTCTGCCCTGATTATGCTTTCTTCCCTCAGCTTAGAAGAGATTGCAAATGCCATCCTTTCTAACAACAGTTTGCTGCTGCAAAAGGTGAAAGGAATCGGCACAAAAACCGCGGAAAGGATCATCGTGGACCTGCGGGACAAAGTCCAAAAATTCAATGTTTCTGACGAAAATATATCTACATTTGCAAATAATAAAATTAAAGAAGAATCGTTATCTGCCTTAGAGGTTTTAGGTATTCCTAAAAAGATGAGTGAGAAGATTGCAGACCGCATTTTAAAGCAAAATCCGGATCTTACGGTAGAAGATTTGGTTAAGCAAATTTTAAAAAACATTTAACATTTGGAGAATTTTAGTTTTTTTAGACATCGATTAATCGTTTTTATATTCTTGTGCGTTTCTTTTGCAAGTCTTTCTGCGCAAGTAATTCCGAGTGATAGCGCTTCTGTAAGAACAGATTATTCATTGCCAAACCCAATGCGTTATGATGCTTTCTACGATGTAGAAACGGGTATGTATTTTCTCTATCCGAAAATTGGAAATATGATTGTGGGAAATCCCGTTTCCATGACGTCTGCCGAGTACAACCAATACATGCTCACCAATCAACTGAGCGCTTACTACAAAGAAAAATCCGAAACCAATAATCTAGGAAATCGGAAAGATCAGTCAGATGCGATTAAGAAAGGTCTTTTGCCAAGTCTTAATGTAAAAAATAAATTATTTGAGTCGATTTTTGGTGGAAACAAAATTGAAATTATTCCCCAAGGTTTCGCCTCTTTTGACATTGGCGGACTTTATCAAAAAATTGATAATCCTTTAATTTTACCCCAAAACAGAACCAGCTTCGCGATTGATATTCAGCAGCGGATTCAATTAGGATTGCTCGGAAAAGTGGGCGAAAATTTACAGCTCAAAGCCAACTATGATACGCAAAGTGGTTTCGCCTTTGAGAATAAAATGAATTTGGTTTGGCAGGCAAAAGGGTCTTGGAAAGACTTACAGTCTAAAGGTTTAAATGATAAAACCACTGGCGGCGAAGATAAAATTATCAAGAGAGTAGAATTCGGAAATGTTAATATGCCGCTTTCTACCAGTTTAATCAGAGGAAGTGAATCTTTGTTCGGATTAAAAACTGAATTTCAACTCGGAAAAACTTACGGAACTTTAGTCTTCTCTCAGCAACAGGGTGAAGCAAGAACAATTGTGGCGCAAGGCGGTGGTGTGATGAACACCTTTAAACTAAACGCGATTGATTATGAAGACAATCAGCATTATTATTTAGGTCATTATTTCTTAGACAATTATGATAACGCGCTTTTAAATTATCCTCAAATCAATTCCCGAATTAATATTACGAGAATTGAAGCGTGGGTTTTGGATCAAGGTTCAGGGAATCTTCAGGATCAGAAAGGAATATTGGGAATCCGTGATTTAGGTGACGGAATTTCTGGTTTCCCTGATAATTCTCAAAATAATTTATACCAAGGAATTGTAGGTTTAGGTGCTCCAATTAGAGATCCTAATTCAGCATACAACACCATAAATGGTCAAACTTTTCCCAATGCTGATGGTTCGCCAGAATTGTATCAAGATGGGGAACAATTTATTTTCAACAGAAAGGCACGGAAATTAAATCAAAATGAATTTACTTTCAATCCACAATTAGGATATCTTTCTCTTAATCAAAGGCTTAATGACAATCAGCTCTTATCTGTGGCGTATTCCTTCACCTTAAATGGAGACAGCAGAGTTTATAAAGTAGGAGAGTTTTCCGAAGAAAGTCCAGTTTTAATTACGAAACTTTTAAAGTCTAACATCAAAACCACCACTACGACTCCAATGTGGGATTTGATGATGAAAAATATTTATTCATTAAACTCCAACGATATTAACAGTGATGGATTTTTACTCAATGTTTATCTGCGTGATGCAACCAATGGTAAAGTAAATTATCTCCCCAACACGCCCGTTCAAGATACCAACTTATTGAAGTTATTCAATTGGGATCGCTTGAATATGAACAATGACTTGCAGCAAAACGGAACATCAACTGGTGATGGTATTTTCGATTTTGTTCCCGGTTTAACCATTAATCCACAAGACGGGAAAGTAATCTTCACGAAGGCAAAACCTTTCGGGGCTTATTTGCAAAATGTCTTAGGCACAAATAATCCAGATTATGTATTCAATGAGTTGTATGACCGTTTTAAAAATGTTGCTTCTGAGAATAAATTAGCTTTGGCGTACACCTTAGAAGGTCGATTTAAAGGTTCGCAGGGAACTGGGATTTCTTTAGGTGCCATCAATGTTCCGCAAGGATCTGTAAAAGTTACGGCGAATGGAGTACAGCTTCAAGAAGGTGTTGATTTTACCGTAGATTATATGCTTGGTTCCGTGAACATCATCAATGAAACGGTGAAGCAATCGGGTCAGGCAATTAATATTTCCTTAGAAAATCAGTTGACTTTTAATACGCAAAGAAAAAGATTTTTAGGTCTAAACTTAGAAAGAAAATTCAATGAGAATTTAACGATTGGTGGAACAGTAGTCAATTATGCAGAAACGCCACTTACTCAAAAAGTAAATTTCGGGCAAGAAGCAGTGAATAATACCATGGCAGGTTTCAATATTTTGTATAATAATGAATTGCCTTTCTTAACCAGATTAACAGACAAAATACCGTTAATCAATACAGAAGCTCCGTCCAATTTAAGTTTCGCAGCTGAAGGTGCATATTTGATTCCCGGACAAAATAAAGGAATTGGTGACCAATCTTATATTGATGATTTTGAACAAACCACTTCTAAAATTTCCTTGAAAGAACCTGCGATGTGGAGTCTAGCTTCTAAACCAGAAAAAAATCCAGAATCTATTTTTAGCACAGCAAATCTTAATGATAATATTGCCTATGGAAATGGGCGTGGTTTGCTAACTTGGTACAATATTGACCCTAGATTCTACGGAATTGGGGGTAGAGCTCCAAACGGAATAAATGCGGAAGCACTTTCTAATCACGCGTCAAGAAGAGTTCAAACCAAAGAATTATTCAACTCCAGAGATTTTGTGGCCGGTGAACAGTTGTACACCAATACTTTTGATTTAACGTATTTCCCACAAGAAAGAGGACCTTATAACGTAAATCCAGGTATAGAATCTACGCAACAAAGATGGGGCGGTTTAATGCGACCAATATCTGTGTCAAACTTTATCAATTCTAATATTGAGTATGTAGAATTTTGGATGATGGATCCGTATGCAGATGGAACTACTTTAGGGGCTAATCCTAAATTATTACTTCAGTTAGGAAACGTTTCCGAAGATATTTTAAAAGATGGTAAACTCAATTATGAAAATGGTTTGCCGACACCTACTGTTCCTGCAAATACCACTACAACAAATTGGGGAGTACAGCCAAATCAATTCCCTGTGCTTTATGCGTTCTCTACAGAAAATGAAGATCGTGCAGCGCAAGATGTGGGTTATGATGGACTAAATGCTGATGGCGAAGCAGCAAAATTTGGGACTAACTTTATCAATCCAATTACAAATACTTTGGATCCGGCTTCAGATGATTTCGTGTTTTATCTTTCCGATCAGTTTCAAGGTACTCAGGCGTCTTCTTTAGTGCAGCGTTATAAATATTTTCGCGGTCCTGATGGTAATTCGCAGAGTAATTCTTTGGAAGTTGCCACACAAACGCCAGATGCTGAAGATATCAACCGCGATTATAATTTAGATCAAAACGAAAATTATACCCAATACACCATTAATTTGGATCAGTCGAGTCTTGCTTTGGGTCAAAAATTTATTGTAGACGAAAAAGAAGTGGAAGTAAAATTCCAAAATGGTCAAACAGGCTCAAACAAATGGTTCTTATTCCGAGTTCCTGTAACTCAATTTGATGAGGGTGCAAATGAAGGTGGAGTGAAAGATCTTTCTATTCTGAATAATGTGCGTTTTGCCCGAATGTTATTAACTGGTTTCGATCAAACTTCAACCATCCGTTTCGGAACATTAGATTTGGTAAGAAGTGATTGGAGAAAATACACCAAAGACATTGCAACATTAACCACTGATACGGAAGGAACCTTCACTGTAGATGGTAGAGGTCTGGATGTAGGAAGTGTAAATTTGGAAGAAAATGGATTGAGCCAGCCTCCTTACGTTCTTCCTCCCGGAATTGACCGTCAGATCTTAAGTGGAAATGCGGGTGCACAAAGACAAAATGAAGCTTCCCTTTATTTAAAGGCTACTGATTTACAAGCCAACACTTCCCGTGGTGTTTTCAAAAATGTCGCTTTAGACATGCGTCGGTATAAAAAACTAGAACTTTTCGTTCACGCCGAAGATTTAAAAAATGTGACCTCTTCAGATTTTGATGATAAAGCAAAATTCTTTATTCGATTTGGAAGTGATGCCACAGATAACTATTATGAGTACGAAACTTCTTTAAAATATACACAGAAAAGTGCCACTTCACCACTAGAAATTTGGCCTAATGAAAATACGGTAAACTTAGAAATTCAAAACTTCATCGATGCTAAATTACGCCGTGATCAACAATCAGGAGTTGTTATTGATGAGCGAACTGCAGATGATGAGTACAATTCCATTGATCCAGATAAACAGATCTTTATTAGAGGTCGGCCAAGTTTAGGAAACGTAACTACGATTATGTTAGGGGTGAGAAATAAAGAAGCTGCTGTTTCAAAAGATTTAGTGCTTTGGGTGAATGAAATCCGACTTTCTGAAATTGAAAATAAAGGCGGTTATGCCGGTAATGCAAGTTTAAATTTCAATCTGGGAGATTTCGCCTTAGTTAATGCTAATGCATCTTATTCAACGATTGGATTTGGCGCAATTACGCAGAAACCTTCTGAGAGAGCACAGTCTGCTTTGTCTGCATTCAACATCAACACAACGGTAAATGTGGATAAATTTTTGCCAGAAAAAATTGGGATGAAGATTCCTGTGAATTATTCTTACACGCAAACTATTGAAGACCCGAAATACAATCCATTAGACAATGATGTTACTTTCGAAAAAGCTACAAATAGAGAGGAATTAAAAACAGTAGCGAGAACATATACGCAGCAAAGAAGCATTGGGGTAGTAAATATGCGGAAAGAAAGAATGAATCCGGAGAAAAAACCGAAATTCTATGACGTTGAAAATCTTTCTCTCACTACCGTTTATAATGATGATTATTATCGAGATGTTTATACCAAGAAAAATTACCGTCAGTATTTAAGAGGATACGTTGACTACAATTATTCATTCAAACCATTTGTCATCAGACCTTTTAATAAATTGGTGAGTGATACGGCGAAATCTTACAAATATTTACGTTGGGTAAAAGAGGTGAATTTTAATCCAGTACCAACAAGATTATCTTTCCGTACAGAAATTGACCGAAATTATAATGAGTTAGAATTTAGAAATATAGAAGCGATTCTTAATGGGACTACAGGTCAAGATTTTGATGTCATCAGGAACAGAAATTTCTACTTTGGATGGCAATACGGTTTAGGATTTAATTTCACCAAATCTCTAAAATTGGAAATTAATTCTGCCATGCGAACGTTGAATGATAATTTAAATGTTGCGGATATGAACACTAAATCTATTTTCGCAGATCCTTTCCGCGCAGGTAGGCCCGTTCTTTACAACCACAGAGTTCAGCTAAATTATAAGTTCCCTTTTGAATATTTGCCTTATCTGGATTTCGTGAATGCGGAATTGGGTTATGGATTTACGTACAACTGGAACGCGAGAAGTACAGTCTTAACAAATTTCATCAACCCTGATACCAATCAAGCAGAAAGTTTAGGAAGCATCGGGCAGAATACCAATAATATTGTTGCCACTGCCGCCGTAGATGTACCGAAATTCTTTAGCAAGTTTAAATACTTTCAGGCAATCAATACCAAAATGCAGAAACGCAAACAGGAAATTGATTCTTTGAACAATGCGTATAATTTGGTCTGGCAAAAGAAAAATTCGAAGAAAAACTTCAAGAGCTATAAATTCAAGAATAAATTGAATCCATTGCAAAGTATTGCCTACGCTTTAACATCTATTAAGCAGGTTGATATTTCTTACAATGAGAATAATGGAACAGTGCTACCAGGATTACTTTCTGCACCGAATTGGTATGGTTACGGTCAAACTTTGGGTGGACCTACTTATGGTTTCCTTTTAGGTTCGCAAGCAGATGTCCGCAGAACAGTGATCGAAAATGGGTGGATCTCTAACTCTACGTATATGAACGATCCTTATACCCAGTTGAAAAGTCAAAATTTATTGGCAAATGTGCAAATTATGCCGGTGAATGAATTCCGAATTGATTTCAATGTGTTGAAAAACTATAACAGTAATTTCATTCAAGGTGGTTATAATGTAGATGCTGATCCCGTGCGTTCTGGTTTCCAAAATTCTTTCGGAACAGATCTAATTACGTATTCAAGAACAGCGTGGACTTTCGGCACCGCCTTTAAAGACGGTAACGAAATTTATAACAACATGTACGAGTACGCCAAACAAATCTACGTTCAGTCTGGCGGAGCTTTTAATCAAACTGACTTTGCAAACGGGAGAGGTTTAGCAGATGCTTATGTTTTAATTCCCGCATTTCAAGCAGCTGTGGAGGGAAAATCTCCAAACGGTAGACTTACTGACCCGAAGAAATCTGGTTTCCCACTTCCGAATTGGAGAGTTACCTATTCTGGGTTGAAAAATATTCCGTTTATTAACAGTCAGTTTACCAAGTTCGATGTGTTACATGGCTATACATCAACTTACACAGCTTCCGGAATTCAATCCAGCGTTGATTTTTATAACGCACAGAATAATCCTGGAGCGCCGCAAGCTGATACTTTTGGGAATGATTTCAATCCGTACACATTCTCTCAGGTAGGATATGTAGAAGCTTTTGCGCCATTAATTGGAGCAGATGTAACCATGAGAAACAATATGCAATTCCGTGCTCAATATAATAGAGACCGTTTGTTTATGTTAGGTTTGGTAAATCAAACTTTAACCGAAGATTCTGGTAATGAATACATCGTTGGTTTTGGATACATCTTAAAAGATTTAAAATTAAAAGTAAACTTTAAGGGGAAAGCCACCAATATAAAAAGTGATTTAAATATCCGCGGAGATTTTTCTCTAAGAGATAGTCAGACGAAAATTACCAACATTCTTCAAAATGACTCTCAAATTACGGGCGGTCAAAGAATGATGAGTTTTAAACTCTCTGCAGATTACAACATGTCTCAGAATTTTAACATTAGAGTCTTTTACGATCAATTGATGACGAAGTATAAAATTTCTACCGCCTTCCCGCTTTCTACAATTAGAGCAGGATTAACGGCAACCTTCACTTTTGCGGGTGGTGGTTTCTAAAATATTCTAAGGTAAAATCTTACATAATCCCTTTCCTTTTGGAGAGGGTTTTTTGGTATGGAGAATAAAAATTAAATCCCTAATTTTGTCCTTCATTTTTTACACTATGAATCAAGAGATAGACAATGATGATGACATCTTCACTGGCAAAGAGCATACTCCACTAAGAGAAGATGCCTTTGAAAAATCCGCAGAAGAAAAAACCCAAATTATTCAGCACCATTTCCACCAAATTATGGAGACTTTAGGCTTAGATATGATGGACGATTCCCTGAAAGATTCCCCAAAAAGAGTTGCGAAAATGTTCGTGAATGAAATTTTTGGCGGCTTACTGCCAGAAAATAAACCCGGTATCTCTACCTTTTCTAATAAATACAAGTACCGACAAATGTTGGTGGAAAAAGACATCACTGTTTATTCATTTTGTGAGCATCATTTTTTGCCCATCATTGGCAAAGCGCATGTGGCATACATTTCTAATGGCGAGGTGATTGGTCTTTCTAAAATTAATCGATTGGTCGATTATTACGCAAAGCGACCACAGGTTCAAGAACGTTTAACCATGCAGATTGTTGATGCTTTAAAAGATGCTCTGGGAACCAAAGATGTTGCGTGTATCATTGATGCGAAACATTTGTGTGTGAATTGTCGCGGAATTAAAGATACTTCCAGCTCCACCATTACGGCAGAAATGAGCGGAATTTTCCGCACCAATCCTATTACGCGTCAAGAATTTTTACATTATGTAGGAAGCCACGCGAAGCTTGACTAAATTAATTTAACGTTTTGGTCATTTGCACTAATTCTTGACGTGCACTTCACCTTTAATTCTTATCCAATATGGCCCTTAAAATATACAACTCCCTGACCAACGAAAAAGAAGTTTTTAAACCAATCCACGAAAATAAAGTGGGAATGTATGTGTGTGGACCAACCGTTTACAGCAATGTGCACCTCGGTAATGTGAGAACTTTTATGTCTTTTGATTTCATCTACAGAACTTTGATGTATTTAGGTTATGATGTTCGCTACGTGCGTAATATTACAGATGCCGGTCATTTAACAGATGATGGAAATGTTGAGAATGACCGCTTTGTAAAACAATCTCGGTTAGAAAAACTGGAGCCCATGGAAATTGTTCAAAAATACACCGTGGATTTTCACAAAGTTTTAGATATTTTCAACTTACTTCCGCCTACCATAGAACCTACGGCAACCGGACATATCATTGAGCAGATTGAATTGACCCAAAAATTAATTGACACTGGTTTCGCCTATGAAAGCAATGGTTCCGTTTATTTTGATGTTTTAGCGTACAATGCGAAAGGTTTAAATTACGGAGAATTATCCCGCAGAAATATCGAAGAACTATTTGCTAATACCCGCGATTTAGACGGCCAAAGCGAAAAGAAAAACCCGCAAGATTTTGCCCTTTGGAAATCTGCGTCTCCTGCCCATATTATGCGATGGAATTCCCCGTGGGGTGAAGGTTTTCCTGGATGGCATTTGGAGTGTACTGCCATGTCAACGAAGTATCTCGGTGAAAAATTTGATATTCACGGCGGGGGAATGGACTTGAAATTTCCGCATCATGAGTGCGAAATAGCGCAAGGTAAAGCCTGCAATGGAACCAATCCCGTAAATTATTGGATGCATGCAAATATGTTAACCATGAATGGACAGCGTATGAGTAAATCAACTGGAAATTATATTATTCCCATGGATCTAGTTTCAGGGGAAAATGACTTTTTCCAAAAAGCCTTTCATCCAACTATTGTTAGATTTAACTTTTTACAAGCCCATTACAGAAGTGTTTTGGATATTTCTAATGATGCCATGGTTGCAAGTGAAAAAGGATTTCAGCGATTGATGGAAGCGGTTAAAATCTTAAATTCATCAACAGGAACAGCGAAAAGCGATTCGGAGTCAACATTCGATTTTACGGCTTGGAAAAATAAATGTGACGAAGCATTAGGTGACGATTTCAACTCACCGATTCTTATTTCTCATCTCTTTGAAGCGGTTAATTTTCTTTTTAAATTAAAAGAAAGGAAGGAAGGTATTTCAGCAGAGAATTTAGAGCTTTTAAAAGCGGCAATGAATGAATATGTTTTTCAGGTTTTGGGATTACAAAACATCGAAGAAAATAATAATTCCAAATTAGATCAAGCGTTACAGGTTTTGATTGAGTTGCGAAATCAAGCACGTAAGTCTAAGAATTTCGACTTGTCTGATCAGATTCGCGATCGTTTGTTAGCAGAAGGCATTGAGTTAAAAGATGGCCGAGAGGGAACGACTTATTCCATCCAATAATTTTATAAACTTATGAAGAGCCTTCTGTAAATGGAAGGCTTTTTTTTATGGAAATTCCGACTGTAATTTTAATATTAACGACGTGGTTTTTATTAAATCGGTAAATTATTCTGCTTCTAAGATTTTGAGTCTTGTAAAGGTTTATATTTCAGATGTTAAGCTATATGTTGGTCAAAAAACAAAGCCGTAATTCAGTCTTATTTTAAACTTAGAAATTGTAAATTGCAAGTGTTAAAAACATTATTTATGAAACTTGATTTTACAATAAATTACAGAACCAAAGTTGGCGAGAATTTACAGCTTTTGGTTTGTGGAAATGAGGCCGAAGACAAAGTACATTCCATGACTTATTTGGATAATGGAACCTGGACTGTAGAAGTGGACCATTTTTCTAAAACAATATCGTATAAGTATCGCGTAGTTAATGATGAGGGTTATATACTGGTAGAAGAACTATCTCTTCATTTCCTAAATCTACCTCATAACTATGATGAATTATTGATCGATGATGTTTGGAACGCCAAAAATTTTCCAGAAAATTACCTCAATAATAAAATTCTCAAAAACAAATTAAGTGGTTTTAAACCGAAGAAAGTTTCGGTATTAAAAAAACATTCTCATCTTTTTCGTTTGGAAGTTCCCATTTATCAACCCAACTGGAAAGTGGTTTTATTAGGCAATACCGAAGCTCTGGGGAATTGGGAATACTTGCGAGCCGTGCCGATGTCTCAGACGGATTTTGGAATTTGGGAAGCTGCGGTAGAAATTATCTCAGATGAAACGATAATTTACAAATACGGATTGCAGAATACCGATTCCGGTGACGTCTTCGATATTGAATATGGTGACAACCGCTGGACTTTTCCAAATGTCGAAAAAAATATTCTTCGCATAAAAGCAGATCATTTCTTTAAATTTAAATCTTTTGAAATGTATCATGCAGCCGGAGTTGCAGTGCCTGTTTTTGCCTTGCGTTCAGAAAAAGGTTTTGGAGTTGGAGAGTTTTTAGATCTCAAAAATTTGGCAGATTGGGCAAGTAAGACGAAACTTTCGATTTTACAAATCTTACCAATAAATGATACTACTGCAAATTACACGTGGACAGATTCATATCCTTACGCGGCCATTTCTGTTTATGCACTTCATCCGCAATATCTTTCTATTGATCGCTTAGAATATTCTATTCCGAAAGAATTACAAAAAGATTTTGAGTCCAAGAAAGCTGAACTGAATAAGGTCAGTTTAATTGATTATGAGCAGGTAATTTCTGAGAAATGGAGATTCGTCAAAGCTATTTTTACGGCTAATAAAGAAAGTATTTTAAAGGACCGAAACTTTAAAAAATTCCTGAAGGAAAATGAAGAATGGGTCCTTACTTACAGTGCGTTCTGTGTGCAGCGAGACAAGTATAAGACTCCAAATTTCAATGATTGGAAAACGCACAAAAAATATATTGCGGGAAAAATTACTCCTTTCTTTTCTCCGAAAAATAAAGAATATGAAATCGCGATGCTTCATGCTTGGGTTCAGTATCAACTTCATTTACAACTAAAAGAAGCCGTTGATTATACGCACGGTTTAGGAATTTCTGTGAAAGGTGATTTGCCAATTGGAATTTACCGGTTTTCTGTAGAAGCTTGGACGGAACCAGAATTGTTCGGAATGGATTTTCAAGCGGGAGCACCGCCGGATCAGTTCACAGATTTAGGGCAAAACTGGGAATTTCCGACCTATAACTGGGAAGCCATGAAAGAAGATGGTTACCGATGGTGGAAAAATCGTTTCAAAGCCTTGGAACAATATTTTGATGCCATGAGAATTGATCATATCCTTGGGTTTTTCCGAATTTGGAGAATGCCAATGAGCGCCACTCAAGGTATTTTAGGATATTTTTATCCGGCGATTCCAGTAAAGATGGAGGAATTTTATGCGAGAAACATTCCTTTTAATGAAGATCGGTATTGCAGTCCATTCATCAATGATCAAATCCTTTGGGATAATTTCGGACAAGAGAAAGACGCTATTCAGAATGAATTTATGCACAATCATTTTGATGGAACCTATACTTTAAAAGAAGAATTTGATACTCAAAGAAAACTGACGGATTATTTCAAAACCAATCCACACGATTGGGCAGAAGAAAAATTAATCTCACTCTGTGCAAATGTTCTGTTTTTGCCAGAAACCTTAGATAATGGTGAAATTGTTTACCACCCGAGATTTAATATTCAAAAAACTTCTTCTTACCAAAATCTTTCGGATTGGGAGAAAATTGCTGTGAACGAATTATACGTAGATTATTTCTTTAAACGCCAAGATGGAATGTGGGCAGAGAAAGCCATGGAAAAACTACCCGTAATTCTAAATGCCACAGACATGCTTATTTGCGGCGAAGATTTAGGACTCGTTCCAGATTGCGTTCCAGATATTATGGATCAGTTAGCGATCACCGCTTTAAAAGTTCAAAGAATGCCTTCTGATAATATTCCATGGTACAATCCAAAATCTGCTGGATATATGAACGTAGTAACCGCAAGTTCCCATGATAGTTCTACTTTACGTCAATGGTGGCATGAAGACCGAAACTTGACCCAGGAATATTTCAATAAACAACTCGGTCAATCTGGAACTGCACCTTGGAACTTAGAGCCGGAGCTTGCAGAAATTATTATGAAACAGCATCTTTATAACAATTCAATGTTGGCCATTTTTCCAATTCAGGAGTTTTTAGCGACAGACCGTGAATTGTCCAACCCCAATATGGATGAAGAAAGGATTAATAACCCTGCCGTATTTCCACACTTTTGGAGATACAGAATGCATCTTAATGTTGAAAATCTTTTAAATAAAGAAGGATTCAATCAAAAAATTGCGCATTGGGTCACGGATTCTAACCGAAGCTAAAAACATTTTAATATATTTTTCAGCCTTTTTTCAAAGTATTTGTCGGCTGAAGGGATTTATTTACGATTTTTATTTCTTTTAAAATCAATCGTTTATCAATTTATAAAAGGAAGTTGAAACCTCGGTTTTAACTTCCTTTCTTTTTTGTAATCAAAAGTGTGTTGAGTAATGATATTGACGCTTTAAATTATTGTCTTTCAATGTATTAACTGATATTAATGGCACGTTTTTCTCTTATTCTCAACTAACAAATAAAGATTTTACAATGAAAAAAATATTTTTGGGATTTTCGGTGTTTTTATCAGCATTGATTTCCGCGCAGCAGTATCCAGACTATTATCCAGCTAGTAATGACTACAGTAACTATTATGGAGATAATGAAGATGCTTACTATTTTCCCGATGATTATTACTATGAGTATCCTAATGATTATTACACCAATAATTTTTATGAAAATTCTTATAATGATTACAGAAGAAGTATCAATGACGTAAACTGGAACAGATTCTTTTCCATTAACCGTTTGGCACCTTGGCAAATTCAACAAATTATAATGCTGAATGAACTTTATCCTTCATTTAATAGTTGGGATTTTAATTACAGATACAATCCAGACCGGTGGTATTATGATCGCTTCTATGCATTAGAAAGAATTTTGGGTCCACAAGCTTTCGTTGTTTTTCAAAACAGCTACTATAATGGATACAGCCCTGTGAATTATTACAGAAATTACAGAAGACAACATTATTCTACGGTAGTATATGTGGTACCGAGATATAGAAATGTAAATGTTAATCGGTATAGAGTTGATAGAAATCAATACCATCAAAGTAACCCGAGAAATAATTACGGCTTCCGGGATACGCCAAAGCAAGGAAATGGAAACTGGAATACAACACCGCAGATTAACGGTTTCAGAAATAATGATGCTTCTAATAATATCGAAAAAGGAAGTAACTTTAGAAATAACACCTCTGCTCCAAATGCAAATACGCAAAGTAATGGAAACAGTGGATTTAGGAATGATGCAGCAACCAAAACAGAACGTACTGCACCGAAAAGTAATGGTTTCAGAAATCAAAACTCTGTTTCGAAACCGCAACCTTCGGCTCCACAAAACAGTGGTTTTCGAAATGGAAATTCTGGGAACATACATGCAGCACCAGAGAGAAGGTTAGAAAATAATTCTGGCAACAGAGAAATGTCTAGGCCAACTCCTGCAGCGCCCTCAGCGAGTTCAAGAAGTTCAGGTTTTAGGTTTACTTCTAAATAAATTTAGATTTTGAAAATAATAGGAGAGAGCTGAACAAAAACAGCTCTTTTTTTATTGGCAAGAAATAGGAAGACTCAAATGCAAGTCTATTTAAGGTTTCTGAAAAGTTTTGTTAACATTTTATTAATATTATTGCTCGAAACCTGATTTTAACAATTAATTATCATCTTAAGCTTTAACTTATTTTCAAATTTATTATCCAAACATCAACACCAAGATAAAATTAATAAAACAATGAAAAAAATTATTTTAAGCGCAGCAATGATCGCCTTCGGAACATTTGCAATGGCACAGGAAACTAGTAAAATGACTAAAAAAAATCCAGCGCATATGGAACAGAAAAGACAGGAAAATATGCAGATGATGAAGCAGGAATTGAACTTGACTTCTGCACAAATGGACAGAATTAAGTCACTACAAGACAAAAATATGGCAGAGAGAAAAGCCAATGCTCCTGCAAAACAAGCGGAACGAAGAGAAAAAATGGCGGAAATGAAAGCCAAGCGTGCTCAGCATAATGCTGAAATGAAAAAAATTCTAACCGCAGATCAATACACAAAGTGGGAAGCCAACAAAAAAGAAAAAATGCAGAAGAAAGGCAGAAAGATGAGTAAAATGCAACAGGTTAGGTAGTTTATAGTTTAAGTTTTTTTTTACATGAAGCGGAAATTTTATTTCCGCTTTTTTTATTGCCTACATTAGAGAATTGTGATACATTTGAAAAGATTGTCTTAAGCTATTTTCAATAATATTATTAAGCGATTAACAAATTATATTTACATTTAACATATGAAGAAAATATATTTCCTTTTTTCCTTAATTCTTTCCCTATTTCATTATTCTCAAGATTATAATTCGGCCAACATTCCAGAAAGTTTATTATCTGGAGCCAATACCGTTGTTAGAGAAGAATCTGAGGATTACATTTTGAAGTCCGTTAATGACATGGAAATTAAAAATTCCTTGGCCATCACTATATTAAGTAGTGGCGGAAATGAAAACGCAACAGTCGTAATTCCTTACAATCCTACTACCAAAGTCAGTAATATCAAAGTTGAATTATTTGATAGTTCGGGTAAACTGATGAAAACTTATACCAAAAAAGATTTTTCCGATTACACGCACAATCCCAGTGCTGCTTTGTATGTAGATGACCGAATTTTAGTCTTAAAACCCATGTCGACTAAATATCCTTACACTGTAAAATCTTCCTATGAGGTGAATACTTCGAACACCGTATATCTCAGTAATTTTCGTCCGATGAGCGCCTACGGTGTGGCCGTGGAAAAAAGTGTATTCTCTATCCGAAATCCATCGGGCATTAAAATACGCACCAAAATTAACAACAAACCTTTGGCAAAAGTTTCATTTTCTGAGGCTTCTGATGTTTGGACATATTCTTACTCTAATATTCCTGCAATCACTCAGGAAGATTTATCTCCCAGTATCTCTTCTCTAATTCCCAATGTAGAATTTTCTCCAGAAAAGTTTACGTTGGAAGGTAATCAGGGAGATATGACGAGTTGGGACAGTTTCGGGAAATGGTATTATGATAAACTTTTATCTCCCGTTTCTATGGTAACGCCAGAAATTTCGGCCGAAGTAAACGCCTTGAATTTAACGGGAACTACGTCTGAAAAAGTGAAAACCATTTACCAATATCTTCAAAATAAAACACGCTATGTTTTAATTGCCATGGGAATCGGTGGGTGGCAACCAATGTCTGCAGCTGAGGTTAGTAAAAAAGGTTACGGAGATTGTAAAGCTTTGACGAATTATATGCACACCATGTTAACTGCAGCGGGGATCCCTTCTCATTATGCAGTGATTTATGATGATCAAACCGTTTTTAGTTTTGATAAAAATTTCCCCAAACTATCCGGAAATCATGTGATCTTAATGGTTCCCACTGAAAAAGAAACTATTTGGTTAGAAAACACTTCTCAGAAAGTAGCTTATAATCATTTATTCTATTCTTCTCACAACAGAAATGTCTTGGCTGTAAAAAAAGATGGTATAGAAATCATTGATACACCCATTTATGAACCGCAACAAAGCAAAGAAAAGCTCTTAGGAAAAATCCAAATTCTTAGTGATGGGAGTATGAATTCTACTGCTAATTTCCAATTTTCTGGAGGACAGTATGACGGTAATTTACCACTGTTCACTTTAAAAAATGACGAGGTCAATGATGCGTTGAAAAACAGATACTACAATCTGAAAATTGATGAATTAGATGTTTTGAATTTAAAGAATGATAAGGATCTCGCAAAAATACATTATGATTTAAAACTAAAGGCAAATAGCTTCTCGAAAAAGCTGGGGTCGGATTTGTTCTTTCCTGTAATGCCCTATTATCAAGCAATGATGCTTTCTTCGAACGAGGAACGTAAACTTCCCTTTGAAAATGCTTTCCCTTTTCAAGATGATTATGAAATTGAGTACAGCATTCCCGTGGACTACAAATTTTCAGAAATTCCTACTCCTACGGAATTTACTACAGAGTTCGGATCATATAGCATCAACTTTACTTTAATAGACCAAAAACTTTCAGTTCACCGGATTTTAACCATCAAAAAAGGACTTTATCCTAAAGAAAAATACAGTGAATATCTGGCTTTTCGTAAAAAAACAGCCAGCTTTGACAATACTAAAATTCTTATTACAAAACTATGATAAAACATTTATTTTATTTACTGATTCTACTGCAGGCAGGACTGTTTACTGCACAAAACAAATTTCTAAACACTCCAAAAATATCAGATGCGGATCTTGCCAGTGTGAAGTCTGTGAAATATCCAGATGTTCCCGCGGAAATACTTTATCGCTCAGTACATTTTTTGGTGGATTATGATGGGTATCTGACGCAAGAAATTGTAAGCCGCATTAAAATTTATGATAAAGACAATGCCGGAGATTATTTGGATCATCAAATCTCATTGTATGATAATAAGAAAGGATCGAGAGAGGTTTTGAGTAATCTGAAAGCATTTACCTACAATCTGCAAGACGGAAAAATTGAAGCCACTAAAGTAGAGCGAGATGAGAAATATGCATCTAAAGAAGATAAAAATTATTCTATTACAAAATTTGCATTTCCTAATGTAAAAGATGGGTCGGTTGTAGAATATTCTTATAAAATTTTCACACCTTTTCTCGGTTCCACACCTCGGATTTTGATCGAAGATAAAATTCCGGTTAAATATATTGAGTATGTTTTCGATACGGCAAAACCTTTAGGTTATTCCATTAATTACAAGGGAAATCTTGTTCCTACTTTTCGGGATATGGGAGAAAAAATTCTGTACGGTGGAGAGTACAAAGTCTATCGCTTTGGTTATGAGAATGTGGCACCCTATAAAGAAGAGAAGTATGTCCGGAATAGCGATAACTACAAGACAGGAATTAAAGCTGAATTGAATTCAACACTGTTTAATAATCAATTAAAATCCTACTCAATTTCTTGGAAAGATATCAGCAAAAGATTGTATGAGAATGAAAACTTCGGTACAGAATTGAATAGAAACAGTCTGGTAAAAGATCTTCTGCCCGCAGATATTAAATCGATGCCCGTGAAATTAGAGCGCGCGCGAGCTGTTTTAAGGTACGTTCAAAAAAATTACACTTGGAACAAAGAAGATGATGTAGTAACAGACAAAGGAATTAAAAATCTACTCAACACCAAAGTTGGTAATACCGCGGAACTAAATATATTATTGATTTTACTTTTAAAAAGTGCTGATATAGATGCGCAACCTATCGTTCTAGCCACTACCAGAAGAGGAATGTTAACAGATTATCTTCCCTCTATGGCACAATTAAATTTCGTGGCTGCTTCTTTTTTGGAAAATGAAAATTTCTTTGTATTAGATGCAACCTCCAAGCAAAGTGATATCAACATGATTTCACCACGCGCTTTAAATTACTTCGGCTTTTTTATGCCGAAAGATGATGCTAAGCAAATTAATATTGTATTCCCAGAAAAGAGCAAAACATTTCTTACCGTAGATGCTAAAATGAATGCAGATGGTAGTTTTGAGGGTCATTTTGCAGACCGTGATACCAAGTTATTTGGAATGATGGTGAATGAAAGCTACGAAGAAGACAAGGATAAATTCGCGAAAAACTATAAAGACGAATATAAATTTCCCTTTTCTAATTTTAAACAAGGTGCCCTAGAAAATCGAGATTTCGAATCAAGTTTTGATTTTAGCGCAGATACTTTTACGGATGTTTTAGGGAGTAAATTGGTTTTCAATCCATTGCTTTTTCTTTATTCTCAGAATCATAACTTTGATCAAACCGAAACGAGAAAAGCGCCTCTGGAATTTGTTTCCTCCTTTGACCGTGTGAAAAAAGTGACTATAACCATTCCAGATAATTATGTTTTTGAAAATGTGCCGAAATCTAAAAAGTTCCGGACAGAAGATAACGCCTTGCAATATACTTATGATGTGCAGCAAACCGGAAATAAATTAACGGTAGAAACCACGGTAAAGATTGACGATTCTGTTTTCCCAGCCGAATATTTCCCAGCTTTTAAGCAAATCTATGACAACATTACAAAGCTTGAAGCGCAAGTAGTAACTGCAGTAAAAAAATAATATTTCATTATTTCTTTTCAAAAATTAAACCTGTCTCCGTGAAGACAGGTTTTCGTTTACACGTAAATTAAGGTTTTCTCAATTACTTTTTTACCTAATTTTTCTAAGACATTTTGATATTCCTCAATCTGATTTTGGTGTTTTTCTTTTTCCTCACCAGTTTTAAAATCAATGATAATAAATCCTTCTTCCGCCTCTATCAAACGATCTGGTCTGTACATTTTTGATTCTCCATTTGCGGAAATCATGATGTCTTTCTCATTAATCACTTTCAAATGCTCTTGGAAATACTTTTCATAAAGCACATTTTGAATGATGGAAAGCAGTTGATTTGTAATTTCTAACTTTTCTGCCTTGGTGATTGTTCCTTCTAAAAGATAAGATTGCAAGGTGTTTTCAATGTCTTTTTCCGAATTAATCTTGGAAAGAATTTCATGCGTGAAAATACCAATCCGCACTTTTTCCACTCTGTTTTGGTAGCTTTTTGAAGGGGTCGCAATCTTTATGGAGTTGGGACGAACTTCTTTTTCTGCTTTAAAAACAATTGACTTGGTTAAGAGTTCCGCCTCTTTTTTAGTCTTTTTCTTTTTCAAATCTTCTTTAGAAACTGCGTAAAAGTCAAAACTTTCTACCCATTCACCGCTTTCATCTTTCGGTATTTGAGATTCTAAAAAGTCAAATATTTCTAAATGATTCTGTGTTTTATTGGGTTTTTGAAGGTAGAAATACAATTGCTCCACCGCTCTGGTTGTGGCAACATATTGCAGACAAAATCGATCAATTTTATTTTGATAGGTGTTTTCGTTATTAAAGTTTTCCATCTCTGCATCATAAATCAATAGAGATTTTTCAAAGGAATTAATGTTGACTGCAGCTAAACCTTTCTCCTCAGAAATTGATAACCAATCGCTAAATTTTCCATCTTTATTGGTGTTTTCCATTGGTAGAAAAACAACAGGAAATTCCAAACCTTTAGCTTTGTGAATGGTCATCAAGTTGATTGCATCTAGATTATCAGAGGATTGAATGGTCTTTGCATTGGCTTCTTCGTCCCAAAATTTTAAAAATTCTTTCAAGGTAGAACTCGTATTCTGGGAGTAAGCATAAACCATTTCCAAGTAATTGAAAAGAAAATCTGTTTCCTTATTTTGAACAGAAAACTCATGCAAAAAATGCTCAATGTAATGGTAGAGGTTAAGTTGGAGTAAATCGCTATTTTTTAATTTCAGACCATATTTGTTTTCAATAAAATCTTCCATTTCCGCCTTCGAAGATAATTTTAAAAGTTCCATCATTTCCAAACTAAAATCTTCAATTGTAATCCGTCCTAAAGCATTTAAATAGTAGAGCATTTTCACCGGAAACTGAAAGTTTTTCGGGTTTTGTTCCCAACGAAGAAATTCGGTGAATGCTTTTAAAGTGGAAGATAAATTGAGTGTTAACCCCGATTCCGAAATTGTTTTGATAAAATCCTCCTTCCCTTGATAAGTAATTTTCAAATTCCCTAACAACCGGGAAAAGTTGAAAATATCGAAATTACCGCGGCAAAGAATGGTAATGTCAGACAGATTAAAACCATTGTTTGCGCATTCTTGAATGTCTTGCTGCATCTTTTCGGCAACAGAATCGTAGAAGACGCTTTTTTTATCATTCTCTAATAAATTGATCTTTACTCTACCATTGTCTTTCGAAACCGATTTTTGCTGAGATCCATTTCCAAAAGTTTCACAGTGTTCTGCGTTACAAGACGTTGATAAGTGAATATAAAGTTGATTGTTAAAATCCACAATGTTTTTTGCGCTGCGCCAATTATGTTCCAGATTTTCTAAATCTGCATAAATCAGGGAATTTTCTTTTTTATTGATGATGTCCAGCATTATTTTTGAATCTCCTCCGCGAAATCGATAAATGCTCTGTTTTAAATCGCCCACCAAAGTAAAACTCATACCTTCCGTAGCATTTGCATGTTCTTTTAAAGGTAAAATATTTTGCCATTGCAAGAATGAAGTGTCCTGAAACTCATCGAAGAAATAATGCGAGAATTGGGTGCCTACTTTTTCATAGATAAATGAAGTCGGCTCGTTGCGGAGATTTTCATGGATGAGGATATTAAATTTTGAAAGTAAAACCAAATCATTTTCTTCCTCAATCTTTCCGAGTTGATCTTGAATATCTTTGTTAACCTTTAGAGGCAGAAGCGCGCGTAAAACTTTGTCTTTCTTCTCAATTAGAACGTGATTTTGAATTATTTTCGCGCGATTTTTAACCAGATATTCGATAATTTCCAGAATTTCCTCTTGCCTGTTTTTTGATTTAGAGGAAGCACCTTTCAAAATTGCATTTACTTTATTGTCTTCCGCCACACGATCATCGTATAATTGGGGAACTTTCCGCTCCATGAATTTGGAGAAAAATCCACCGATGCTGTGAATTCCACCCGCGAAATCGGAATTTTCTAAATTCTTTTCTTTCATCAAATCCAAAGATTCCTGGGCAATCTTTAGAGAATCTTCTTTAAGTATCTGAATAGATGACCTTAGGTTTTTCTTTGCATTTTCATACACTTCCCAGTTAAAATCCTTATTGTCATTGAGTCGAAAATAATGCTTGTCTTGCACATATTCCTTCGCAGAATCATATAAGGTTTTATTAAGATTAATGCGGTCATTATTATCCAAACTATAATTCACAAAATCCATAAAAGCGTCTGAAACCTCATTTTTTTCGCCAATGTCTTCCAGCATTTTGTCCACCGCTTCCATGAGGAAAGGTTCGGGATTGATTTCCAGGTTAAAATTTTGGGCAAGTCCTAATTCATAAGAAAAACTCCTTACCAATCGGGCATTAAATTTATCGATGGTTCCGATATTCAGCGTAGAGTAGTTGTGCAAAACGTAATCTAAAATCTTTTTTGACCGCCGATGAAGTTCGTCTAAAGAAACCTCAATTTTTTCGGTCTTTAATTTTTGCTGAATATCTATTAAAGCAGAATTTTCTTTGTAATTTGGAGATGAAAAATCTTTTAGCCATTTAATGATTCGGTGCTTCATTTCATTTGCCGCTTTATTGGTAAAAGTGAGCGCCAAAATATTTTGGATTTTGTTAGCCTGCGTAGAACTCTTCAAACAAATGGCTAAAAGATTCTGTACCAAGGCGTAAGTTTTGCCCGACCCCGCGGAAGCATTAATGACTTTGTAATTATTTTGCATCTGGAAAATATAATAAGTTTAAAAGTAGGGAAAAAATTTGTCATATAGAAAATATTTCCTACTTTTGCAATCCAAAATGAGATGTAAATTATGTTAATAATCCCAGTAAAAGATGGTGAATCCATCGACAGAGCGTTAAAAAAATACAAGAGAAAATTTGACAAGACAGGAACTATCAGAGCTCTTAGAAGTCGTCAACAATTCAACAAGCCGTCTGTAGTGAAAAGACAGGCTAATGTGAAAGCTGCTCACAAGCAAAGGCTACAGAGCAAGGAAGAGCAGGCTTAAGCCAAAATTTTCTTTACCAAATACTTTAATCACTTTTCAAATACTTATATTTGAGAAGTGATTTTTTGTTGTTATACTTATGATTGAAAGATTTTTGGAATATATTTCGGTAGAGAAAAGATACTCGCCGAACACGTACAAAAGCTATCAAAGAGATTTGGGAGATTTTTCCAATTTCCTGTTGAAGACGGAATCACACCAAAGTTTCGAAACGGTTGACAAAAAAGTCATTAGAAATTTTATGGTGGAGTTAAGTGCTAAAAAAATCGCTAAGCGATCGATCAATCGTAAACTTTCTACCCTTCGGAGTTTTTATCTATTTCTTTTGAAAGTGGGGCAGGTGCAAGTTTCTCCCTTGGAAAATATCACTTCTTTAAAATTTTATGCTGAGAAACAAATTCCATTTTCCGAAGAGGAGATGGAGCAGCAACTATTACCAGAATTTAAACCGGAAAACGGCTCTTTCTTAAAAGCGTTGGTCATTGATACCCTTTATCAAACAGGAATGCGACGTGCAGAACTAACGGAGCTTCTGCTCAATGATGTTGATTTTTCTAAAATGGAAATGAAAGTTGTGGGAAAAGGCAATAAAGCACGAATAATTCCCTTCTCTGAAAAATTAGGTGCAGATTTAACCCAATATTTAGAGCAGAGAAAGCCCTTGAAAGAGAGTCAACTGTACTTTTTTATTAATAAGAACGGCAAAAAGTTAAATGATAAATTTGTCTATCGTTTGGTTAATTCTTACCTTAGTCTTGTCACTTCTAAGAAGAAAAAAAGCCCTCATATTTTAAGACATAGTTTTGCAACACATGTCTTAGAGCATGGGGCTGAAATTTCTAAGGTGAAGATGATTATGGGGCATTCGTCATTAGCTTCTACTCAAGTTTACACGAGTGTCAATATTGAACAGTTAAAAAAAGTATTTAACAAAGCTCACCCTAGAGCTAAAAAAATGTAGATTATGAAAATATCAGTACAGTCCATTGGATTAACTCCACACGCGCCGCTTCAAGAGCATATTGAGAAAAAGCTGAACAAGTTAGAAAACTACTATGATAAGATTGTAGAATGCAAGGTTTTCTTAAAGGTAGAAAACAAATCTGATAAAGAAAATAAGACGGCAGAAATCTTATTGGCCGTTCCGGGTGATGATATCGTAGTAAAAAAGACCAGTTCAAGTTTTGAAGAGAGTTTAGATCAGTGCGCAGAAGTAGCTAAAAAGCTGCTAATCAAGAAAAAAGAACTGGCTTAAAAAAAAATTATAAAAAAAAGTTAAAAATTATTTGTAGGTTTAAAAAAAACTCCCTTATATTTGCACTCGCAAAAAGAGATAAGTAGTTCTTTAAAAATCTTTGCCTCCGTAGCTCAGCTGGCTAGAGCAGCTGATTTGTAATCAGCAGGTCGTGGGTTCGAGTCCCTCTGGAGGCTCATTTTTTGTAAAATACTGGGGAGATTCCAGAGTGGCCAAATGGATCAGACTGTAACTCTGCTGTCTTACGACTTCGTAGGTTCGAATCCTACTCTCCCCACTTTTTATAAAAAACACTTGTTTAGTTTAAAATTTATTTTAAATTTGCAAACCGTTTACCAACAGTTTTTGGAAACAAAAATGCGGAAGTAGCTCAGTTGGTAGAGCGTCAGCCTTCCAAGCTGAATGTCGCGAGTTCGACCCTCGTCTTCCGCTCTAAAAAAAAATCACAATCATTTTATGTTTTGTGATTTTTTTTTAATCGTTTCGCCGACTTAGCTCAGGGGTAGAGCGTTTCCTTGGTAAGGAAGAGGTCGTGAGTTCAAATCTCATAGTTGGCTCTTTAAAATCTCTCAATAATTGAGAGATTTTTTTTACGCTTGAACGTACTCTTATTTATTTTGTGATTTTCTGATGACTATTATTCATGAAGTTTTCAAGACACTCAAAATAATATAAAGTAAACTCTAATTGTTTCAGTTTTATCTTCAGATTTTTCTAAACAGATATTTTTTCATAAATTTGCACTCGCGTAATTCGTGTAAAATAGGATGCGGTAAATAGATGTGTATTTTGAATGCTGAAATTTTTAGTAAAAAAAGATTTTCAATATTCAAAAAATCACTATATTTGCACACTGAAAAAAGGAATAATTAATTAATAAATAATTTATATCATGGCAAAGGAAACGTTTAATCGTAACAAACCACACTTGAACATTGGTACCATCGGTCACGTAGACCATGGTAAAACTACACTTACTGCAGCAATCAGTAAAGTATTATCTGACAAAGGATTCGGAACAGCAAGAGATTTCTCTTCTATCGATTCTGCACCAGAAGAAAAAGAAAGAGGTATTACAATCAATACATCACACATCGAATATGAAACTGCAAGCAGACATTATGCTCACGTAGATTGTCCAGGTCACGCCGATTATGTAAAAAACATGGTTACAGGTGCTGCTCAAATGGACGGTGCTATCTTAGTTGTAGCTGCTACAGACGGACCAATGCCTCAAACTAGAGAGCATATCCTTTTGTGTCGTCAGGTAAATGTACCTAATGTACTTGTTTTTATGAACAAAGTAGATATGGTAGATGATGCAGAATTACTAGAATTAGTAGAAATGGAAGTTAGAGAACTTTTATCTTCCTATGACTATGATGGTGACAACGCTCCAGTAATCCAAGGATCTGCTTTAGGTGGATTGAACGGAGATGCGAAGTGGGTTGAAAAAATTGAAGAATTAATGGAAGCTGTTGATACTTGGATTGAACTTCCAACTAGAGATGTTGACAAAACTTTCTTAATGCCAATTGAAGATGTATTCTCTATTACAGGTCGTGGTACAGTTGCTACAGGAAGAATTGAAGCAGGTGTAATCAATACAGGTGATGCAGTAGACATCGTAGGTATGGGTGATGAAAAATTAACTTCAACGGTAACAGGAGTAGAAATGTTCCGTAAAATCCTTGATAGAGGTGAAGCTGGAGATAACGTAGGTATCTTATTAAGAGGTATTGAAAAAACTGACATCAAAAGAGGAATGGTAATCGCGAAAGCAGGATCTGTAACTCCACACAAAAAATTCAAAGCAGAGGTTTATATCCTTTCCAAAGAAGAAGGTGGTCGTCACACTCCATTCCATAACAAGTACCGTCCACAGTTCTATGTTAGAACTACTGACGTTACAGGTGAAATTTTCTTACCAGAAGGTGTAGAGATGGTAATGCCAGGAGATAACTTGACGATTACAGTAGAATTGTTACAGCCAATCGCTCTTAACGTAGGTCTTAGATTTGCGATCAGAGAAGGAGGTAGAACAGTTGGTGCAGGTCAAGTAACTGAAATTACTGACTAATTCCAAATAATATTTAAAAGTTCCGTAGGGAAACTTACGGAACTTTTTTAATCTACGGGCATCGTCCAATGGTAGGATACCGGTCTCCAAAACCGTTGATCAGGGTTCGAGTCCTTGTGCCCGTGCAAAAAATAGATAATGAGCTTAGTTGATTTTATAAAAGGTTCTTATACAGAATTTAGCAGCAAGGTAGAGTGGCCGAAATGGCCAGAATTGCAATCGTCTACGATTGTGGTAACTATCGCGACAATTATTTTAGCATTATTTGTTTTTGGAGTAGACTCTGTCTTCAGCAAAACAATTGCAAATACATTGTCAATCTTCATCAACATGTTCAATTAAAAGTACTTTCCTAAATGAGTGATTTGAAGTGGTATGTTCTGAAGTCCATCAGTGGGCAAGAAAATAAGGTGAAAACCTATATTGAGAACGAGATGAAGCATCATGGGCTCGAAGCTTTCGTAACCCAAGTGGTTATTCCTATGGAAAAAGTGATCCAGATGAGAAATGGTAAAAAGGTCCCGAAAGAGAAACCTTATTATCCAGGATATTTAATGGTAGAATCTAACCTTGTTGGAGAGGTTCCTCACATTATTAAAAATATTCCCGGAGTTATTTCTTTCTTAAGTCTTACAAAAGGAGGTGATCCAGTACCAATGCGTAAGTCTGAAGTGAATAGAATGCTTGGTAGAATGGATGAATTATCTGAGTTTGCTGTAGAAGCAAATATTCCATTTATCGTGGGAGAAAACATCAAAGTTATTGATGGACCATTCAATGGATTTAATGGAACAATCGAAAGATTATTCGAAGATAAAAAGAAAATTGAGGTTTCAGTGATGATTTTTGGGAGAAAAACACCAATGGAATTAAGCTATATGCAAGTAGAAAAAGTGTAAAACTTGATTTAAATATAATTAAAATCGCTCTTTGTGAGCGATTTTTTTGTTAGAAGAGTTCCTCAAAATTATTCGAATTTGTTTCTTACAATACGGAGCGATATGATTTGATTGGTTGCTATATTTCCTCTAAATAGTATATAAACATGAGCGAGTACCATAAAAATCCGAAAACAATCTGCTAAAGTGCGTAAAGGTTCCCTTTTGCAGTGGAGTCTTCTAAACTGCTTTTCCTACAAAGGACAACTAACATGTACCTTTTTTGGGGCAAGCTAAGCTGCCTTTTCAGCAAGCATGCATATATTAATTTCGCAATTCTTTCTAAAAATCAACTGTTTATCTCTTGTGTAATTAAAAATTATTCTTAATTTTGCAATCCGAAATGTAAAGTAGTTAGATGAGATAACCTTTGCAGATTTATAAATGCTTCCACATTCATAAATTCATTAATTTTTATAAAAAATCAAAATGGCTAAAAAAGTCTTTAAAATGGTTAAGCTCCAAGTAAAAGGAGGAGCAGCAAACCCTTCTCCACCAGTAGGTCCAGCATTGGGTTCTGCAGGTGTGAATATTATGGAGTTTTGTAAGCAATTTAACGGAAGAACTCAAGACAAACCGGGGCAAATTTTACCTGTAGTAATTACAGTGTTCGAAGACAAATCTTTTGAATTCGTTATTAAAACTCCACCGGCTGCAATCCAACTTTTAGATGCAAGTAAGCAAAAGAAAGGTTCAGGAGAGCCAAACAGACTCAAAGTAGGTTCTGTTTCTTGGGATCAGGTTAAAAAAATTGCTGAAGACAAAATGGTAGATCTTAATTGCTTTACAATAGATGGTGCCCTTACAATGGTGGCCGGAACTGCAAGATCTATGGGATTAAGAGTAACAGGAACTAAACCAACTAACGCTTAAAACTAATAGAAATGGCAAAATTGACAAAAAAGCAAAAAGAAGCTTTAAGCAAAATAGAAAAAAATAAAGTTTACAACTTAGAAGAAGCATCTGCTTTGGTAAAGGAGGTAAATTTCGCAAAATTTGACGCATCTGTTGATATCGCAGTTCGTTTAGGAGTTGATCCTAGAAAAGCGAATCAAATGGTAAGGGGCGTAGTTTCTCTTCCACACGGAACTGGTAAGGATATTAAAGTTTTGGCTTTAGTAACTCCAGATAAAGAAGCTGAAGCTACTGCAGCTGGTGCAGATTATGTAGGTCTTGATGAATATTTACAGAAAATCAAAGACGGTTGGACTGATGTAGACGTAATTGTTACGATGCCCGCAGTAATGGGGAAATTAGGTCCATTGGGTAGAGTATTAGGACCAAGAGGTTTAATGCCGAATCCAAAATCTGGAACCGTAACAATGGACATTGGTAAAGCTGTGGCAGAAGTAAAGGCTGGTAAAATCGATTTCAAAGTTGACAAATACGGAATCATTCACGCTGGGATTGGTAAAGTGTCTTTTGATGCTGCTAAAATCAGAGAAAATGCTTCTGAATTAATTCAGACTTTGATCAAATTGAAACCAACTGCTTCCAAAGGTATTTATGTGAAGAGCATTTATATGTCTTCTACTATGAGCCCAGGTATTGCAATTGATACTAAATCTGTAAACTAAAATCTGAAGAACAATGACAAAAGAAGATAAAGTATTAGTAATACAAGATATAAAAGAAATGTTGCAAGACGCGAAAGTGATCTACGTAGCAAATCTTGAAGGAATGAATGCTGCTGCAACTTCAGATTTCAGAAGACAAGCATTTAAGCAAAATATTACAATGAAAGTTGTAAAAAATACTTTGCTGCAAAAAGCAATGGAACAAATGGAAGGTGATGTAGATTACTCAGAAATGTTCCCGTCTTTCAAAGGTAATACTGCTCTAATGATTTCTGAAACAGCTAATGCTCCGGCTAAGTTGATTCAAGGATTCAGAAAAAAAGCTGCAGTCCCTGCGTTGAAATCTGCTTATTTGCAAGATACATTTTATGTAGGTGATGAGAATTTAGGCGCGTTGGTAAACATCAAGTCTAGAGAAGAAATGATTGGTGAAATCATCACATTGCTTCAATCTCCACTTAGAAATGTACTTTCTGCCCTACAAAACAAACCGGAAACTACAGAAGCGAAAGCGGAAGAAGCAGCTCCAGTTGCAGAAGAAGAGGTAAAAGCAAAAGAAACTCCAGCTGCAGATGCTGCTCCAGAAGCAAGTACTGAAGCTACAGATGCACCTAGTGCAGAGTAATTAGACTCAAAAACAAATCAAAATAAATCGTTCAACAATTAAAACATTATTAAAATGTCAGATTTAAAAAACTTAGCGGAAACGCTTGTAAACCTTACTGTAAAAGACGTAAGTGAATTAGCTGCAATTCTTAAAGATGAGTACGGAATCGAACCTGCTGCAGTAGCTGTAGCTGCTGGTGGTGGTGCAGGTGCTGAAGCTGTAGAAGAAAAAACAGAATTCGATGTAATCTTGAAAGCTGCAGGTGCTTCTAAATTAGCAGTTGTAAAATTAGTTAAAGATTTAACTGGTGCAGGCTTGAAAGAAGCTAAAGATATGGTAGATTCAGCTCCGACTGCAATTAAAGAAGGTATTTCTAAAGACGAAGCAGAAGCTTTGAAAAAACAATTAGAAGATGCAGGTGCAGAAGTAGAAGTAAAATAATTCTTCCTGTTATCCTTATATAATGCCGTTTCCCTTTGGAAGCGGCTTTTTTTTGAACTGGTTTTCAGTTTGATCTTTTAAATTTGTTCATGGACATTGTAAATTTCTATTTTACAGACAAGCGGAAGATTTTTATCATGCATCTATCTTAAATTATTCACCTTTTACTCTTCCGCATTTTATTACAAATTGATTGGGATATGAAAGTTTTAGAATATCACGTAATTGATTTTTAGATCATGATTATCATTATTTTAATTGATGAAAAGTGCCTGTTTTGTACAAGGGGTTTTAACCCTTTCTGCGCAATCTCACTAAAAAAAGATGGTTATATAAGAATTAAACTTCTAAAATTTGTAAATTTGTGGGGAATTGAACAGCGGACTAATATTTCGATGTTTGATTCAAACACAACACAACACAAATTTTGAAAAAACATTTATTCACTGTACCTTTGGGGGAGCAGGGTTTAAGAACGTATAAGCTACGCTTATTTGTCATTCTTTTAATCAGCCTCTTTTTCAGTTCACATGCTACTGCTGTGATACCCGATAGTGCTATTTCCCAAAATAATCCAGAAGCCATCATTTATGTTGCTCATGGAACCACAATCATCGGCACTTCCGATTTTTCTAATGCGCGGGTCATCCAGATTCCGAAAATTTCCACAGATAAAAAAGACAACGGTGAAAAGGTCTCTTCAGCACCGGTTTCTGAACAGATAACAGCAAAGCGTGACGAAATTGAAAAGACTTCGAAGGTCCTTCAGGCTAAGATTACCAAAGGTGTACAAAGTTTCTACAAGTCGTCACCCCAAAGCGACTGGTTTAATTATTCAAAATTAAATTTCAGTTCTATTGCGGTAATCAATACGGTAAATATTTATAAGTATTATCCTTCAATTTTTGTCGAAGAGGTAATTTTAAGAGCTTTTTCCTTATCCTCTATTGATCAACAATTTTACACTTCTTTATCTTATTTGCAACTCTGCAAATTTAGAAGTTCCTCTCTTCGGGCACCGCCTGCACATTCGTAAACATTTGATTTCTACTTCAGCGTATTTTATTAATAGATAAGATTCTTCGTAAAGATTTTTACTCTTGAAGAAAAGAAATCAGTCCAATTTATAAATTATTCACACTGAACAGTTTATAAATTAATTCTTTCTCAATTTTCTACAACACAACAAACCATATTATGATGAAAAAACAAATTATTCAAATGAAAAAGAACACTTTAAAAGTGTTTTTCGCAGCCTTGCTATTTTTAATCGCAGGTGCGGCACAAGTTAATGCACAGAACCTCGCACTGTTTGATAAAAGTGAAATTCCTCAAGAGCTCATTTCTCCAACTAAATTTTCCATAACTAAATCTGTGCAGCCTGAACTTACTTTTGATTCGGCAACTCCTTATTTTGATACCTTAGAAGTAGTGGATTATAATAACCAATTATTGGCAACAGTTATCGCTACAAATGTTACTAATTCTGATAACACTATAGTAAATCGAGTATTTGATTTTTCTAGAGTTTCCCCAGCAACTTATTTTGCGAAAGGAGATTTGACCGGCGCTATAATTTACTATCAGATTGATGTAAAAAATTAATAACAACCATATATTTAAACACATACACAAATGAAAAATCTATATTTTACACTAAAAAATTATAAGGTTAGGTTGTTGTTTAGCGTCGCGCTACTTTTTCTACTTAACGCTATTGGTTATGCGCAGATTAACACGGTTCTAAATACCCAGATAAAAGGTGAAATTACAGCTGTCGCAGGTGGATCTACCTCATCAACTTACAATATTACAACACCAAAACCCGCTGGTGCAACAACGGTTAACAAAATTTTTATATATTACTCTCATGTGCTTCGGGGTGGATCTGAATTAGGAGCCAATGCTATTACCGTTAATGGCGTAAACCCAAATTTAAATATTTATACTGTTTCAGGGACCTCACTTGTTAGTTACACCCGTTACGCAGAGGTAAGCACTACTGCAACTGCTTTGGTTAATACCTTAGATACACTAGCTGCAGGTACCAATACCACTATTGCTGTAAATGAAGGATCCAACTCTGCAAAAATTGAGGGTGTAGGAATCTTGATTTTATGGAATGTGCCAACTAAACCGCTTGGTCGTTTTGTAATTCAGATGGGTACTTTAATAACGGGACCACTTCCAGCTTCTCAATCATTCCTAGTGAATGCAATAGATAAAACTTTACCGGGTTTCAGTGCAACATTGGGGGTGGGAATTAGTTTCTCAACAGGAGATTTTAATGGTAATAACCAACTTTCACAATTAAAGATTGGTGGTGCAACTCCAACCGTTATCGTTACCTCTACCGCAGGTGGTTATGATGACGGGCAATTATCGAACGGAGCACTAATCACGCTTGGTGGATTTGGAGATAGTCCCACAACTAACGCTTCTGATGAACTCTACGATGTTGCCTCTTTTTTAACGAATGGACAAACGCAGATTTCCTATAGTTTGTTAGATGTTGATAACGTTTATGATGATTACATTAATGTCGTGTACTTTACGAGTACCGGGATCAGTTCACCGTGTTTAGCTGGAACTGTAGCTCCTGCATTATCTGCTACTACCCTTAGCAACATTTGTCCTGCAACAACGGCAAATTTAACTACCATCACGGCAAGTAATAAACCAACAGGAACTACTCTTTCTTGGCATACCGGTTCACCTGCAACTACTGCCAATGCAATTAGTGGAAATATGGTCGCTGGAGGAACTTATTATGCATCTTTCTTTGATTCTGTAGGTAACTGCTATAGTCCTACCACCGCAGTAACTGTCACCATAAATCCGTGTTTCTGCTACAATTTACCTAATACTGCAACTGCGGGAACAAATACGCAGCACGGTATCACTTTATTAAAAAGAGCCGGTGGTTCAAGCGCGGATTGGCCGATGGTTAGAAAATCAGCGCTAACTGCCTTAGAATCTAACAGTAAAGGATTTGTAATCACAAGAATGACTACGGCACAAATTAATGCCATTACCTCTCCACAAGAAGGAATGATGGTTTTTGATACGTCACCATCGGTAAAATGTTTAAAAATTTATTCAGACGGTGTCTGGAGCTGTTTTAACACTCCTGCCTGTCCATAATAAATAAAATGTGATTCTGGTTAAATCAAATAATAAATTGATTATCAATTTAATCGCTCACTTCAATATCAAAATTTACAAATAACACACAAATGAAAAATATATTCACAATCATACTGTTAACAGTATTAACCGGACTTAATGCTCAGGTAATCATCGGTAATGCTATTGGCACTGCCACCACTAAAACCTCTGTCCTTTTAGAATTTGCCGCAGGACAGAATAAAGGGCTTATTGTTCCGTATGTAAGAACATTGCCCACATCTAATGCACTTGTAGAAGGAGCAATTATATTAGATGCGACCATGGCTACTACAGCAAGAATGAAATATTACAATGGAACAAGTTGGATCGATTTAAGCGGTCAGGATGCTAATGTTACTGCATCTCTAGCGGATCAGCCTTCCACAGGCGTAGTGGAAACTGCGTCTAAAGCCATTATTGGAGCTAGTACTTCTTCTGCAGACGGCGTTTTAGTCCTTGAATCTACGACTCAAGCCATGATTTTGCCCATTGTTGCTGATGTACAGCTTATTCCGAGTCCTTCCCCAGGAATGATGGTTTATGTTAACAAAGCAGGAGCAAAACGTATGGCCGTTTACAATGGCAGCAAATGGAGTTTCTGGAAACCTTAAAAAAGGGAGTGATGTAAAAAGGCCGAATCAAAATTTGATTCGGCCTTTTTTGTAATATTTCAAAAAAGTAAAGAACCATTATATGATTATCGATAGAATTGTATTTAATTAACAACATCATAACAATTTTTATGTATTTTTGGTACCATTAAATATGTAACAAAAAATATTTGTAACATATTTCGCAAAAATTACGCTTTTGAGAAAAAATTTATTTTTTAGTAATTTAAACAGGACGCAAATAAAAACGCAAAACGATATGTGTTTTTTTGCCGTCTTTTTAATTTCTTTTTTTTGTCAGACCCATCTTAGTGCCTCTTTAACCAAGAGCACTGCTCTTAGCATCATCGAATCAAAAGTGACCTACAGCCCAGAAAATCCTCTTGAAATTTATGCCGCAAATGATTTAGATAAAATTCCTTTTGCAGACAGTACGAAAAAACCGACTGCGCGTTTAGCTACAGTTTCCAATAAACAACTTCATTTACTTTCCAAAAAAAGTAATCCTACAACAGAAAGTGGGGAAGGCTTTACCAATACTCAGACAGAACCAGTTGAAATTTTTATTACGTCTGGAACTACTGTGATTGGTTTGGAAAATATATACAATGTGAAGCTGGTTGCCCTAAAAGCGAAAGCCAAACCTAAAAAAGTTGAAAATTCCGCTCTTTCTGAGCAGGTGAAATTAGCCGAAAAAAACAGCCAAGAAAAATTAGCGGTAACAAAAAAAGCTAAGGAGCTAAACATAAAAACAGAGGTTATCTTTTATGCTGATCCAAGTGGAAATTCAGATATTAAAAAACAATCAGGAAGTTTTTTTGCAGCGGTAATTTCACCCTTTAATGTTCTTCAAAAATCGGTACTTGCTTCTTCTAATAGCAAACATACTGCAACGATCAAACTGGAGGAAAAAAAGCAAAAATTTGCAACCTCTTTATCTTATTTACAATTTGGTCCATTAATAAATTCTTTTCTTCGGGGTCCTCCGAATTTTTCCTAATTCTTACATTCTCTTTTTTTCGCTCACAGAAAACGTTTTAACAGATTTTAATTTACATAAAGAGTTTTAAATTAAAAGGAACTTTTTTAAAATTTAAATTTTGTAATGCGATTTTTATAAAGAGGCTGAACAAAATTCAAAAAATTCTACTATTTATTAAAGTAGATTATACAATACGATAAATTAAAAAAATATGTTTAAAAAATTACAACAGCAAAGCATTTTCTTGAGTGCTTTATCTAAGCGGAAGGCAAGTTATCTCAAAAAAAATGTTGCCTTTTTATTTTTACTTACGATACTTGGCTCTTCTAATTTATTTGCCCAAGCTGGTAAAGATGGAGCTTTAACAGTATCAGCGGCTAATACCGTATTATCCAGGTATACAAGACCAACCGCTGATATTGCGGCAGGCGCTACCAGTATTACTGTTACAGCGATCTCCGATTTGAATAGAGATGCTGTTAGTTATTTGCCATCGGGATTGGTGACCAATGCAGCAGGTTTTGCCTCAAATGCTGTCGCAGCGGGAGATTTATTGATGATCTATCAAGCCCAAGGAGCTACTATCAATACTGCGAATACAATTGCTTATGGTGCTGTAACCGCTTTAAATGGAGCCGGTACGTATGAATTGGCAAGAGTTGCCAGTGTTTCAGGTAACACTATTAGTTTATCATGTGCAACCAAGCAATCTTATATGCTTGCTGGCCATGTGCAAGTAATTAGAGTCCCACAATATACCACATTAACTGTTGCTTCAGGTGGGTCGGTTGTTGCAATTGATTGGGGTAGCCCTACTTTTGGTGGAGCAGATCCTTCTGCTCCTGAAAGAAGACGAGGTGGATTTAATGCCCTGTTAGCAAACGCTATCATTAACAATGGAACAATATCTGCAAACAAGGCGGGTTTTAGAGGAGGCACCAGAGATAATAATACCACAGGGGTTGGAGGTTTCAACACAGATTATGTAACAGCAAGTGATGCTCTATCTGCAGAAAAAGGAGAAAGCATAGCAGGTTACAGAGTTGATTATGATGCCATAGGCGGTAGATACGGACGGGGAGCTGCTGCCAATGGTGGAGGTGGTGGTAATGCCCACAATGCCGGTGGTGGTGGTGGTGCTAATGGAGGGAATCTAGCCAACTGGTTTAGAGGCGCAGGAGTGATGCAATCTTCCGGTAGTTGTGGTGCTACTGCATGGACTTTGGATCCAGATTACATAGGGAATGGCAATGTCCTCACCACTTCTTCGGGAGGTGGTAGAGGGGGATACACTTATGGTGCTAATAATTTAGATGCTTGTACGCAGGGACCCTCATACGCTGCGGGTTCAATAAGCCCAGGTAATCCAGCGTCTAATGTTACTGTAGCTTGGGGTGGAGATAACAGGGTTTCTGTAGGCGGATTGGGTGGTAGACCTATCACTTCTACAACCTTTTCAAACCGAATTATATTTGGTGGCGGTGGTGGAGCTGGAGATGGTAATAATAATGCCAGCAATGATGGTGGTGACGGTGGAGGAATTGTGTTTCTTGTAAATACTACTACTATTACGGGAACAGGTACCATACAGGCAAATGGCGAAAATGCCCTTAATACGATCAATGTCGGTAATGACGCTCCTGGAGGTGGAGGTGGTGGCGGATCTATCGTCATCCAATCAACTACAATCAGCAATACTCAAACAGTTAATGCTAGAGGAGGCGCTGGTGGAAATCAATTAATTGGCACTAATGAAAGTGAAGGTCCTGGTGGAGGTGGCGGTGGCGGCGTAATCACAATAAATGCTGCTACAGATTCTTCTACCAAATCGGTTACTGGTGGTGTATTTGGTACGAGTACTTCAAATTCTGTAACAGAGTTTCCTGCAAATGGTGCAACAAGTGGAAATGAAGGTACTATTTTAAGCTTATCTATAGATATTTCTGTATGTGGGGTGTGCTACAATCTTCCAAATACCGGAATAGCAGGAATAGATACCAAACACGGAATCACTTTGTTGCAAAAAGCAGGTGCAGACAACGGTGGCTGGCCAATGATTAGAAAAAGCGCACATACTGCTTTAGAATCTAATACCAAAGGCTTTGTAATTACCAGAATGACGACAGCGCAAATTGGTAATATCGTTTCGCCACAAGAAGGAATGATGGTTTTTGATTTGACAGTATCTTGTTTAAAAATCTATGCAGATGGAGTTTGGAGTTGTTTTACAACACCCGCTTGTCCATAATTTAAAAAAAAGTAGATAAGAGAGCTTTTTATCACACTACATAATCAGCTTTCTTCTCTCCTTTAATCATTAAAATATTAAAAATGAAATCACAGATTCATACATACCCAACTCAAAATAGATATAAGATGTATAAAAATATATTCACAATCATATTATTAGCCGCAATTACCGGGGCCAATGCGCAAGTCATCATCGGTGATGCGGCAGGAACTGCTTCAGATAAAACTTCGGTTTTGCTGGAATTCGCTACAGGAGCAGGACAAAACAAAGGAATTATTGTTCCCTATGTTCGATCCCTACCAACAGGAAGCGCTCTTGTAGGCGGTGCAATAATTTTAGATGCAACAACTGCAACAACTGCAAGAATGAAATATTACAATGGCACCGCTTGGATTGATCTAAGTGGGCAAGATGCTAATATTACGACCACTTTAACTGCTCAACCTTCTACAAGCGTTGTAGAAACTGGTGCAAAAGCCATTATTGGAGCTACAACTTCTACTGCAGATGGCGTTTTGGTTTTGGAATCTACCAGCAAAGCTATGGTTTTGCCTACGGTTGCAGACGTACAAGATATTCCAAGTCCTTCTCCAGGAATGATGGTTTTCGTAAAAGGGGTAACGCCAAATTTCAATAAGCGACTGGCTGTTTATAATGGCAATAAGTGGAGTTTTTGGAAACCTTAAAATTTTCATAGGCTAAAATACCGGTTCCTTTTTGGAGCCGGTTTTTTTTATTCAATATTCAATTTTATTTTCTACATTTGTTTTTGCGTTTTCAAAGAAATTAAATAGTTCACTTCAATTACCGTCGAAATTTTATTTGTTTCGCACCGAACTTATTTGTATCTTTGCACTCAATTTTGGCGCAACAATTTATATACTTTCCCTAGAAATACTACTCTTTCATATTCTGAAAGGGCTTTGTCGTTTTTAAAATAGTCTATGAAAGTTATTCCATTATTACTTCAAAAGTATTTTGCACTACTCCGTGAAAAGATATACCGGTGTTGCAGTTAGAAAGAGCCAAGTAAAAGACCCAAGAGCCAAGACTTCTCCTGATTGCGCCAAAAATCAACCGTCTTCACTCTATTTCTTTCTTAATTCTTTCTGATATTTTTAAAACAAAATATTTTTTTAACCCTCATTCTTTAATTTTTTTATGAGTAAATCTAAAGCAGTCGCTAAAACTCAGGCCAATCAAAGGATCAATTTCTCCGAAGCAAAAGGAAAAATTGTGACTCCTGACTTTTTGGACATTCAGATCCAATCTTTCAAAGATTTTTTCCAGTTGGATACCCTTCCGGAGCAGAGACTCAATGAGTCCCTGTACAAAACCTTTCAAGAAAATTTCCCAATTACCGATTCCCGAAACAATTTTGTTTTGGAATTCTTGGATTATTTGGTTGATTCCCCACGATACTCGAGAGACGAGTGTGTAGAAAGAGGTTTAACGTATTCAGTACCTCTTAAAGCCAGATTAAAATTGTATTGTACAGACCCGGAACATGAAGATTTCCAAACTGTAGTACAAGATGTTTATTTAGGACCAGTTCCTTATATGACGCCATCTGGATCATTTATTATTAATGGAGCTGAGCGTGTTATTGTAACGCAATTACACAGGTCTCCAGGTGTTTTCTTTGGTCAGACCTATCACGCCAACGGAACTAAATTGTACTATTCCCGTATTATTCCTTTTAAAGGATCTTGGATGGAATTTACAACGGATATTAATAATGTAATGTTCGCCTATATTGACCGTAAGAAAAAATTACCTCTTACAACATTACTAAGAGCAATCGGGTACGAATCCGATAAAGATATCCTTCAGATTTTTGATCTTGCAGAAGAAGTAAAGGTTTCTAAAGCAGCCTTGAAAAAAGTAGAAGGTAGAGTTCTTGCAGCGAGAGTTTTGAACACTTGGTTCGAAGATTTCGTGGATGAAGATACAGGTGAGGTTGTTTCTATTGAAAGAAATGAAATCATTTTAGATAGAGAAACAGTTCTTGAAAAAGAGCACATCGATATGATTATGGATTCTGGGGTGAAATCAATTTTGATTCACAAAGAAAATGCAAACGAATTTTCTATCATCCAGAATACTTTACAAAAAGATCCAACCAACTCCGAAAAAGAAGCGGTTGAATATATTTACCGTCAGTTGCGTAATGCAGATCCACCCGATGAAGAAACTGCACGTGGTATTATTGAAAAATTATTCTTCAGTGAGCAACGTTATTCATTAGGAGAAGTTGGTCGGTACAGATTGAATAAAAAATTAGGTTTAAACATTCCAGAAAAAACGGAAGTTTTAACCAAAGAAGATATCATCGCTATTGTTAGACACTTAATCGAATTAGTGAATGCAAAAGCCGAAGTTGATGATATTGATCACTTGTCTAACCGTCGTATTAAAACTGTAGGGGAGCAATTATCTGGTCAATTCAGTGTAGGTCTTTCAAGAATTGCAAGAACAATTAGAGAGCGAATGAACGTTAGAGATAACGAGATTTTTACTCCAATTGACTTGGTAAACGCAAAAACATTAACCTCTGTAATCAACTCGTTCTTCGGAACCAACCAGTTGTCTCAGTTCATGGATCAAACCAATCCTTTATCAGAAATCACGCACAAGCGTAGACTTTCTGCCCTAGGACCTGGTGGACTTTCCAGAGAGAGAGCAGGATTTGAGGTTCGTGATGTTCACCATACTCACTACGGTCGTATTTGTCCGATAGAAACTCCAGAGGGACCAAACATTGGTTTGATTTCATCTTTGGGAATCTATGCGAAAATTAATACGCTTGGTTTCATTGAGACTCCTTATAGAAAAGTAGAAAACGGTAAAGTTGATTTAAAAACAGCACCTATTTTCTTAAATGCAGAGGATGAGGAAGATAGAGTAATTGCGCAGGCAAATATTGACATGAAAGAGGATGGAACCATTCTTACAGACCGAGTTATTGCTCGTTTAGATGGTGATTATCCAGTTGTTGAGCCACAACAAGTAGATTTAATTGATGTAGCACCAAACCAGATTTCTGGTATTTCTGCATCACTTATTCCTTTCTTGGAACATGATGATGCGAATAGAGCTTTGATGGGATCAAATATGATGCGTCAAGCTGTACCATTATTAAAACCAGAAGCACCAATTGTAGGTACAGGATTAGAAAAGCAAGTTGCTTCTGACTCTAGAGTATTGATCAACGCAGAAGGTAATGGTATTGTAGAATATGTAGATGCTGATAAAATCACCATTAAATATGACAGAAGTGATGATGAAAATCTAGTTTCTTTCGATACAGGTACTAAAACTTATAAATTAACCAAATTCCGCAAGACCAATCAGGGAACAACCATTACTTTAAGACCAAACGTAAGAGTAGGTGAAAAAGTAGAAAAAGGTCAAGTTCTTTGTGATGGTTATGCTACAGAAAATGGTGAATTAGCAATCGGTAGAAACCTTACTGTAGCATTTATGCCATGGAAAGGGTACAACTTTGAGGATGCAATTGTAATTAATGAAAAAGTAGTTCGAGAAGACTGGTTTACTTCAATCCACGTAGATGAATACTCTCTAGAAGTTCGAGATACCAAATTAGGTATGGAAGAATTAACTGCAGATATTCCAAACGTTTCTGAAGAAGCAACCAAAGATCTAGACGAAAACGGAATGATCAGAATTGGAGCCGATGTGAAACCTGGTGACATTATGATTGGTAAGATTACTCCAAAAGGAGAATCTGATCCAACTCCAGAGGAGAAATTGCTTCGTGCAATCTTCGGAGACAAAGCCGGTGATGTAAAAGATGCTTCCTTGAAAGCCGATTCTTCTCTAAGAGGAGTGGTGATTAATAAGAAATTGTTCTCTAGAAACATCAAAGACAAAAAGAAAAGAACGGAAGAGAAAATTAAACTTGAAGAGATCGAAAACACGTATAAAGCGAAATTCGATGAATTAAGAAATACTCTTCTAGAAAAATTAGGAACTCTGGTAAACGGTAAAACTTCTCAAGGCGTTAATAATGACTTGAGCGAAGAAATCATCGGGAAAGGAGTAAAATTCACAACGAAGTTACTTCAGTCTGTAGAAGATTATGTAAATGTAAGTGGTGCAGATTGGACCGTTGATGCTGAACGTAATGAGTTAGTGAAACAATTAATCCACAACTACAAGATCAAATACAATGATCTAAACGGTAGAAAAAACAGAGAGAAATTTGCAATTTCAATCGGTGATGAATTACCTGCAGGTATTATTAAACTGGCTAAAGTTTATGTTGCTAAAAAACGTAAACTGAATGTTGGAGATAAAATGGCGGGTCGTCACGGTAACAAAGGAATTGTTTCCCGTATCGTTCGTGAAGAGGATATGCCGTTCTTAGAAGATGGAACACCTGTAGATATCGTATTGAATCCATTAGGAGTGCCATCTCGTATGAACATTGGACAGATTTATGAAACCGTTTTAGGTTGGGCTGGACAAAAACTAGGGTTAAAATTTGCAACACCGATTTTTGATGGGGCAAGTTTAGATCAGATTAATGAGTACACAGAACAAGCTGGTTTACCACAATATGGTAGCACTTATCTTTATGATGGTGGTACTGGTGAAAGATTTACACAACCTGCAACAGTTGGTATTATTTATATGCTAAAACTGGGTCACATGGTTGATGATAAAATGCACGCAAGATCAATTGGACCTTATTCCCTAATTACGCAGCAACCTTTAGGTGGTAAAGCGCAGTTTGGTGGACAAAGATTCGGGGAGATGGAAGTTTGGGCATTAGAAGCATTTGGTGCATCTAATATCCTTAGAGAAATCTTAACAGTGAAGTCTGATGACGTGATTGGTAGAGCAAAAACTTATGAAGCAATTGCGAAAGGAGAAGCAATGCCTGAACCAGGTATTCCAGAATCTTTCAACGTTTTACTACATGAGTTACAAGGTTTAGGTCTGGATGTAAGACTTGAAGAATAATTAGAAACAAGTTTCAAGATACAAGACACAAGATTTGTAGCCTTGGTCATTGATTCTGGACTCTCTTAATCTTTAATAATAAAAAATGTCAAATAAAAATAAAACAAGTAATTTTACTAAAATTACAATCGGACTTTCTTCTCCGGAGATCATTTTACAAGATTCCCGTGGCGAAGTTTTAAAGCCCGAAACAATTAACTACCGTACGCATAAGCCGGAAAGAGATGGTCTTTTTTGCGAAAAAATATTCGGTCCTGTAAAGGATTATGAATGCGCTTGTGGAAAATACAAAAGAATCCGCTACAAAGGAATCGTTTGTGACCGTTGTGGAGTAGAAGTTACCGAGAAAAAAGTACGTAGAGAAAGAATCGGCCATATTGGTTTGGTTGTTCCTGTTGCGCATATTTGGTACTTCCGTTCTTTGCCGAATAAAATCGGATATCTTTTAGGATTGCCGTCTAAGAAATTGGATATGATCATCTATTATGAAAGATATGTGGTCATTCAGCAAGGGATCGCGAAAAAAGCAGACGGTGCCGACTTTGACGACAAAGAATTTTTAACGGAAGAAGAATACCTGGATGTTCTAGAAACTCTTCCTGCAGAAAATCAATATCTTGATGATTCTGACCCGAATAAATTCATCGCCAAAATGGGTGCTGAAGCGGTAGAAGAATTATTAAGAAGAATTGATTTAGATGCTTTGTCTTTTGATTTAAGACACAAAGCTCATAATGAATCTTCTAAACAAAGAAGAACTGAAGCCTTAAAACGTCTAAACGTTGTTGAAGCATTACGTGGTGCAAATACCCGAATGATCAACAAGCCAGAATGGATGATTATGCGCGTTCTTCCTGTAATTCCACCAGAACTAAGACCATTGGTTCCATTGGATGGAGGTAGATTCGCAACTTCAGATTTAAATGATCTTTATAGAAGAGTAATCATTAGAAATAACCGTTTAAAGCGTCTTTTGGAAATTAAAGCTCCAGAAGTTATTCTTAGAAACGAAAAAAGAATGTTGCAGGAATCTGTGGATTCACTATTTGATAACACCAGAAAATCTTCTGCTGTAAAATCAGAATCCAACAGACCATTGAAATCACTTTCTGATTCATTAAAAGGTAAGCAAGGTCGTTTCCGTCAGAATTTACTTGGGAAGCGTGTGGATTATTCAGCACGTTCCGTAATTGTTGTAGGACCAAACTTGAAACTACATGAATGCGGTATTCCTAAGGATATGGCAGCAGAACTTTACAAGCCGTTTATCATTAGAAAACTGATTGAAAGAGGAATTGTAAAGACTGTAAAATCTGCAAAACGAATCATAGACAGAAAAGAACCTGTTGTTTATGATATCTTGGAAGGTATAATGAAAGGTCACCCTGTTCTTTTGAACAGAGCACCTACTTTGCACAGACTTGGTATTCAGGCTTTCCAGCCAAAAATGATTGAAGGAAAAGCAATTCAACTTCACCCATTGTGTACCACTGCATTTAATGCCGATTTTGATGGTGACCAGATGGCGGTACATTTACCACTAGGTCCAGAAGCGATCTTAGAAGCACAACTTCTAATGTTAGGTTCTCAGAATATTTTGAACCCGGCAAATGGTTCACCGATTACAGTACCATCTCAGGATATGGTTTTGGGTCTTTATTTTATGACCAAACAACTAGATTCTACAGATACGATGAAAGTGAAAGGAGAAGGTTTAGCTTTCTATTCACCAGAAGAAGTAGAAATCGCTTATGCAGAAGGACAAGTTTCTTTAAATGCAAAAGTAAGATGTAGAGTTCCTGTAAAAGAAGAAGGAGAAATCGTAATTCGATTAACAGAAACTACAGTAGGTAGAATTTTATTCAACCAAATCGTACCGAAAGAATCTGGATTTGTAAATGAGCTTTTGACCAAAAAATCATTGAGAAATGTTATTGGTAGAGTTCTAGCGGATACGGATTTCCCTACAACTGTTCGTTTCTTGGATGATATGAAGGACTTGGGTTATTCTAATGCCTTCCGTGGTGGATTATCCTTTAGTTTAGGAGATATCGCAATTCCCGAGGAGAAAAAAGGAATGATCGCAGCTGCAGTAGAAAATGTAGACGAAATTAAGGCCAATTATAACATGGGTCTTATTACAGATACAGAGCGTTATAACCAAGTAATTGATGTTTGGACGAACACTAATGCAGGATTAACAGAGATGATTATGAGCAGAATGAAAACCGATCAAGGTGGGTTTAATTCAGTTTATATGATGCTTGATTCTGGAGCAAGGGGTTCCAAAGAACAGATTCGTCAGCTTTCTGGAATGAGAGGGTTGATGGCGAAACCACAAAAAGCTGGTTCTACTGGTGCAGAGATTATTGAAAACCCGATTGTAGCGAACTTTAAAGAAGGTTTATCCATCTTAGAGTACTTTATCTCTACTCACGGTGCTCGTAAAGGTCTTGCAGATACCGCACTTAAAACTGCCGATGCTGGTTACTTAACCCGTAGATTGGTAGATGTTGCACAAGATGTTATCATTACAGAAAACGATTGTGGAACTTTAAGAGGTACAGAAATTACCCCATTGAAGAAAAATGATGAGATCGTTGAGAGAATTTCTGAGCGAATCTTAGGTAGAGTTTCTCTTCACAATATTTATGATCCAGAAACGGATGAGATTATTGTAGAAGCAGATCAGTTGATTAATGAAGCTTTAGCAAAATTAGTTGAAGCAGCAGGAATTGACATGGTTGAAGCTCGTTCACCCTTAGTTTGTGAAGCGAAAAAAGGAATCTGCGCGAAATGTTATGGTCGTAACCTGGCAACAGGTAAACCAATTCACATGGGAGAGGCAGTAGGAGTTATTGCAGCACAATCCATCGGGGAGCCAGGAACTCAGTTAACCTTGAGAACCTTCCACCAAGGGGGAACTGCAGGTAACATTACAGAGAATCCATCAATTGTTGCAAGACGAGATGGTATTGTAGAAATGGATGAAGTAAGAACGGTAACTTCTGAAAACGAAGACGGTAAAAAAGCTGAAATCTTAGTTTCTCGTTCTACAGAATTCCGTTTGGTTGCAGACAATGCAGCCAGAACACCTTTAATGGTAGCCAACGTTCCTTATGGATCTGAACTATTAGTTAAACAAGGAGACAAAGTAAAAAAAGGAGACACCATTGCGAAATGGGATCCTTATAACGCGGTAATTATTGCAGAATCTGCTGGTAAAGTAGAGTACGAAGATATTATCCAAGGTATTTCCTTCCAATTGGAAATAGATGAGCAAACTGGTTTTGAAGAGAAAGTAATCTCTGAATCCAGAAATAAGAAAGCGGTACCAACTTTAAAAGTTGTAGATGGAAAAGGAGTAGAGCAAAAAGCCTATAACCTTCCAGTCGGAGCCCACCTTATGGTAAACGATGGAGAAAAAATTAAGGCTGGTAAAGTCATGATTAAAATCCCTCGTAAATCTGCAAAATCTGGAGATATTACCGGTGGTTTACCACGGGTAACTGAATTGTTCGAAGCGAGAAATCCTTCAAACCCTGCAGTAGTAACAGAAATAGATGGTGTAGTATCTTACGGTAAAATTAAGAGAGGTAACCGTGAGTTGATCGTAGAAGCTAAAACAGGTGAAATCTCTAAATATTTAGTGAAATTATCGAATCAGATTCTTGTTCAGGAAAATGACTTTGTGAGAGCAGGAAGCAGACTTTCTGATGGATCAATTACACCAGATGACATCTTGAAAATTAAAGGACCAACTGCCGTACAGGAATATTTGGTTAATGAAATTCAAGAAGTTTATAGACTTCAAGGGGTGAAAATCGATGACAAACACTTTGAAATTATTGTTCGTCAGATGATGACCAAAGTTTCTATTGTGGATGGTGGAGATACGCATTTCTTAGAAGGTGCTTTGGAACATAAATTAGATTTCTTATTAGAAAACAATAGAGTTTTCGGTCTGAAAGTAGTAGTAGAAGCTGGAGAATCAAAAGAATTCAAACCAGGTCAAATGATTACGACCAAAGAATTAAGAGATGAGAATTCTAAACTGAAAAGAGAAGACCAAGCCTTGGTTGAAGTGCGCGAAGCATTGCCTGCAACAGCAACATCTGTTCTACAGGGAATTACCAGAGCAGCACTACAAACCAAATCGTTTATGTCTGCAGCTTCTTTCCAGGAAACAACTAAAGTTCTAAACGAAGCAGCGGTATCCGGAAAAGTAGATTACTTGAGCGGATTGAAAGAAAACGTAATTGTAGGACACAGAATTCCTGCAGGTACGGGTCTTAAAGACTACCAAAACGTAATTGTAGGGTCTAAGAAAGAATTCGAAGATATCAACTAAAGACAATAGATAATAGACAGATAGATAATGGATTTTAAATTGCTTTTCAAAGCTTCGTCTATTATCTATTCGTCTATCATCTTTTATCTAAAATAAAATATTATAATTTAAAATTTAACAAGAAATGGACAACAATCAGAACCAAAATCAAAATCAAGATCCAAACAACATTAACATTCAATTAAGCGAAATGGTTGCAGGAGGAGTTTATTGTAACTTAGCTTTAGTAAATCATTCCCCGTCTGAATTCGTGGTAGATTTCATCCAAATGATGCCAGGAGTTCAGCAAGCTAACGTGAGATCAAGAGTAATACTTGCTCCACTTCACGCGAAGAGAGTGATGGCTGCTTTGCAACAAAATATCACCAACTATGAGCAACAATTCGGAGAAATCAAAGAATTAGAGCCTTTCGTAGTAGGACAAAATAACGTTCAGGCATAATTGGCATCCTGAAAATATTTAATCCCGATTCATTCATTTGAATCGGGTTTTTTTTATTTAATATGTAGCGCTAATCCTCAACTTTGACAAAGTTTTAAACTTTGACAAAGTTGTTATAAGATTTTTTCTTTCAATTTTTCTATAATTTCACCATGTTGTTTTTCCAGAAAAGGATTCCACTCTTCCGGTGAAAAATAAGCGGACGAATGTCTGGCAAAAGAAATATTGGTTGTCTGACGATCAATTTCTATGGATGCCGAGATAGGATTAGTATTCCCGATTTTATCATGCGAAATTCTGTTCGTCCGTTTAATATTCAGTTGATCCATCATTCGTTCAAAAGGCATTGCCGCACTTACTCCAATAAAAATACAATCTGTTGGTTTCAGAATTTTAACTATTTCCACAAAAACTTTCCAACCCGCATCAAAATCTGCTATGGTAGGTTGCTCTGTCTTTTTAGAATCAAAACTGCTGTAATCCATCACGCGCTGCACGAAATTATAGAAGGCAATTTCTTCCCATAATTTTTCTTTATTAACAGGAGCATTTCCGAAAATCGCTTTCAAAAGATTATCTAAAGCTGGATGTTTATAATGTTTTTCAAGTTGCGTTTGCAAAACTGCATTTCTGGTGAAATCTATGTTATTTAGTCGGGCTAAATCTTCAATAAAAGCAATTGCTGTTTCACCTTGTGCATATTGTGATTCACCAATAATGAGCAGTCGTTGATTGTTTTTAAAATAGGCTGAACCGATCCAAGGGAGCCATTTTAGGTTTGGAATTTTTTTAAGGTTGGAATCTGCGTATTGGGAACTTTGGGATTTCATTAATTATCTTTCGAAGAAGGCTTCACTTGTTGAAAGTGAGGCTTTTATTTATTTGTTATCACTTTTTCTTAGGTGATATGAAGCAACTGAATGAAATTACTATTTAAATAGGCCATAGATTGTTACTCCTAATAGTGCAAGAATTGCCACTAAAATTCCTCCTAGAATCCAAATCGCCCATTTTGAAAATACCTAGAATTTTTGCAAGATGCATACTAGTATCCTTAGTAAAAGCTTGTGCAACACCTAATAGAGAACCACCTGTAATTACTAAATCATCCATCCATCCAGCTACTGGAATAAAATCAGGAATAGCATCAATTGGACTTACACCATATAGCACACCCAATATTCCAATTATGATTGGTCCTACTTTATTTGTTTTCTCTGTTAGTTCGAATTTTTGTTCCATATTAAAATTATGTTTTTATTTTTAATTGCTATTTCGTTGGTAAATATAATTTCCATTTTCATCAGTGTAAGTACCCTCAATTCTGCCTGAAATATTACTTTTACCCGTTCTATTAAAGTGACCTACGGCTCCCCTAATATAGTTTGTAATATTACGTCCAGAATTTGAGATCCCTAATTTATCAGCTAACTGATTGATTGTCATTGGGCCTTTTGCGTTCATTGCAATTTCTCCAACTTTTATGTGTATTTGTTCACTCATATTTTATAATTAGATTATTTAAGTATTTGGTTAAGAAACCAACTCCGTCCATTAAGGAAAAAATTATTCAAATATTATTTATAGTAATTATTTTAACCTTGACAATTTATGTTAATTTAACATTAAATTGTCTGTACATTTGTGTACAATCCTTTTTTAATAATAAGCATAGTTTAATAGTGTTGTAAAACAATTTTTGAAAGCTGAACTTTTAAATTATAGTGTGAAAATAATTTCAAATGCTCATAGGAGAATTATAAAAATAAAAAAATAAAAAACCTCCTTGGAAAAAGAGAGTTTTCAGAGGTGTGCGAAAATTCATTCCCGTAAGAATATATTTTCTCCATCATTTGTGTGAGTGCAATTGTACCATTTTTGTCATTTACTATTTTGTACAATATTGTGCATCAGTTTGTGGCTTTCACTATATTGAAGAGCCAAATGTGTAGTATGAATAGAGATGTCAGTATTTTAACTCAATTACAAAAAAATGTAGCGAAAGAATTTGGGAAGCAAATCAGTACCGCGACAGATTGCGATCAATTAAGATGGATTTTATAAGCACATTTTAATGCAAACTTAAGCTCACAGACACTTCGCCGGTTTTTTGGTTTAATTAAATCGGACTCTAAATCAAGCCATTTTACTTTAGATCTACTTTCCAGATATTGTGGGTTTTTGGATTTTAAAGATTTCAGAACTTCCTACAGCGAGATTCAATTAGAGCTTTTTTTTACCGACACCTCCAATTGTGACGTAGGTTATTGGCAAAAAAGTGAAATGCTTTGCAAACAAATTACAGATTCGCCAGAACTTTTGGTCAATACGCATCACCGCTTAATGGCTTTTCCCATGGCGCGGAAATATTTCATAGAAAATCATCCGCTGCGTGATCTTATTGGAACGGTTTATTCCCAATATTTTCTGGCCTACTTAAAGTTCAATCAAAGTAGTGAAGCCAAAATTTTTGCGTACGGTTTTCTTTTTCAAAGCGCCTTTTTGCAGCAGAATAAAGAGTTAATGGAACTTTATTTTAAAAAAGTAAAAGATACTGCGCTCTCCGAAAAAGTTCATGTGATTCCGGCTGGGTTAAAGTGTGGGGTTCAGCTACTGTATGCTGATTTTACAGGCAACGAATATCTTTTCAAAAAGTATTTCGCAGAGATGAAAAAGGCCAGATTGATCTACCAAGAATTTTCGGAAAAGTCGGTCTGTAGTTTTGAAAACACCGTCTTAGAATTGCTCATTTTTACAAATCGTACGAAGGAAATGAAATTTTTAATCGATCATCATACTTTTCAGAAAGTCCACGATCAGAGTTATATTCCCGCCGAAAGAAAAAAAACACATGAGGAAGTCTGGAATATTCTTTGTGCTGCAGCCTTCCAGAAAATGGATGACCATTTGAAAGCAGGAGATTTTCTAAAAAGAATTAATTTGGAAAACTTAGGAATCGGCTGGAAAAAATATTATTCCATCATGTACTATTTTGTTGAGTTAAAGGCAACGGAAGCTAGCAACCAAAAACCCATTATTTCAAAACTAAGAACTTTGATCAACGAGACCTATTTCAGTTATTACGAAGATTTACTAAACGTTTATTTGGAAGCTTCTCCTGAAGAAATGCTACAGATTAAAGAACTTCACAAATCTGAAATTTTAGCAACTTCCTAAGATTTTTGATTTTCATACTTATCATTAGATAGAATCAATGATTGCCGCGATTTTTTTTCTAGAATTACCGCTACATTTATCGTTACATAATGCCTTTGAATTTGGTTGAAAAGAAAAATTTGAATTCAAGATTGCATTTAAAATTCAATAAACAGTAAAAGTATGAAAGCAACCTGGAACGGAAAAATTATCGCAAATAGCAACGATACAATTGTAGTAGAAAACAACCACTATTTTCCTGCTGATAGCATTAATAAAGAATATTTTAAAGAATCAAGCCATCATACGTCCTGTCCTTGGAAGGGAAAAGCATCTTATTACAGTCTGGAAGTAGAAGGAGAAAAAAATGAAAATGCCGCTTGGTTTTATTCGACACCAAAAGATGCCGCTGCAAATATCAAAGGCTACGTTGCTTTTTGGAAAGGAGTAGAAGTCAAAAAATGAGTCTTAGATGTTTCTCTAATCTTCAAACTTTGACAAAGTTTAATACCTATAAAGATCCCGATTCAATAATTGAATCGGGATTATTTATTTTATCAGATCGAATATCCGGCGTAGTCACAGTCAAAATCTTTGAAAAAGTATATCAGAAATTTTTTAAAACTCCAAAACACAAAATCTCAAAGCTTGAAATTTCACTTGGCTCTTTTACCTTTTACCTTGGCTCTTCTACAGCTGCACCATTTCCGTCACTTCCACATCATAGCCACCAACAAGCGGTTTCTGATTCGTGTTTTGCGTGATTACCCGGAATTTATTGATCCCCAAATTCTTCAAAATCTGCGTTCCAATTCCATAATCATGGAAATTAGAAGCTAAAGTAGGTCTGTTTTCCTGTCCATCCTGAAAATCCAAAAACTGTTGCAGTTTACGCATCGTATTTTCAGAATTAGAGACATTATTGATGAAAATAATTACGCCCTTTCCTTCTTCGTTGATAATGTTGGTTACCTTTTCTAACAATGGTTTCTCTCCCGAATTTAAACGGCTTAACACATCAAAATAAGAATTAGAAGCTTGTACTCTCACTAAAACTGGTTCGTTCACCGCCCATTTTCCTTTCGTTAAAGCGAAATGGATTTGTTCCGTGCTCGTTTCTTTAAATGCCACAAAATCAAACTCTCCATAATGTGTTTTTACTTTGCGCTCTTCAATCCTTTCAATTAAATCACCTTTTTTCAGCATGTAATGAATCAAATCTTCAATGGAAACAATTTTCAGATCATGCTTTTTCGCCAAGTCAATCAGTTGCGGTAATCTCGCCATTGACCCATCATCATTCATGATTTCGCAAATTACACCACCTTCTTTCAGACCGGCTAATTTGGTCAGATCAATTGCTGCTTCTGTGTGTCCAGCTCTTTTTAAAACACCACCTTTTTTTGCACGCAACGGGAAAATATGTCCCGGACGCATAAAATCAGCAGGTTTTGTAGAATCTTCCATCAATGCCAAAATCGTTTTGCTACGATCACTTGCAGAAATTCCGGTTGAAACGCCTTCCCCCAATAAATCCACAGAAACCGTAAACGCCGTCTCTTTTGGATCGCTGCTGCGCGTCACCATAATATCCAGTCCCAATTCATCGCAACGTTTTTCTGGGAGCGGCGTACAAATTAACCCACGACCGTGAATCGTCATGAAATTAATAATTTCTGGCGTGGTCAATTCGGCAGCAGAAAGAAAATCACCTTCATTTTCTCGGTTTTCATCATCTACAACGATGATTATTTTACCATTTTTCAGGTCATCAATCGCTTCGGGTATCGTATTCAATTGTATATCAGACATTTTACTTTTTTAGATGGTGCAAAGATACTGAGTTTATGAGCAATGAACAATTTTTATTGGGGCGTCTTTATCCTCGTTCCGTTCCCTCCCGATTTTACATCGGGATCCACTCAACTCGGGACGCAGACCACGCTTTTTCCGGATTTTTGGTTGAAGGTTTTATGCTCAGATTTCTTTTTGAAATCTCTTTTTAGTGAGTGAACGTCGCAGTTTTAGGAGCTGTAACATTTAGTTCATCCGCTGCATTTCTGAATATTTTGTAGGAGTCAACTCTTTTATCATGTTCATAAATATGCGCGGTAATCATCATTTCATCCACCTGAAAAAGCTTTTGGAACTGCTCCATCTGCTTTTTTACGGTCTCTTTGCTACCGATAAAACTGTAGCGAAGCATATTTAAAACATAATTTTTCTCCGCTGGATTCCACACCTTGTCAATATCTTCTACTGGCGGAGCATAAGGTTTTCTATCATTTCTAATGATATTAAGGAAAGCTTGGTAAAGAGTAGTGGCTAATTTTTTCGCCTCTTCATCAGTTTCTGCCGCAATTCCATTCACACAAGAAATTAAATACGGCCGTGGAAATTCTGCGCTGGGTTCATAGTTTTCTCTGTAAATTTCAAAGGCAGCGGCCATCATTTCTGGCGCAAAATGTCCCGCAAAAGCATAAGGCAATCCCATTTTTGCAGCAAGCCAAGCAGAATCTGTGCTCGATCCTAGAATGTAAATAGGAATATCGCAACCTTCTCCCGGAATTGCTCTCACCAAACTTGTGGAATTTTCTGCGGAGAAATATTTTTGCAATTCTTGAATTTGCTGTGGAAAATACTGATTGATATTTTGGGGATTTCTACCCAAAGCTTTTGCTGTAATTCCATCTGTTCCTGGCGCTCTTCCGACTCCCAAATCAATTCTCCCTGGAAATAAACTTTCCAGCGTCCCGAATTGTTCCGCGATAACCAAAGAACTATGGTTCGGCAACATAATACCTCCCGAACCTACTTTAATAGTTTTTGTCCCGTTCGCGATATAGCCGATCAATACAGAGGTTGCAGAACTTGCAATACTTGCCATATTGTGGTGTTCTGCGAGCCAAAATCTTTTATAGTCTAATTTTTCAACTTCACGGGCGAGATCCAAACTGTCATTAAAAGTATCTTGAATAGTTTTATTTTGTTTTACTGGAGCCAGATCCAGTACAGATAATTCGAAATTTTTCATGATAAAAAGGTAAGAAATTAACAGTCATCAATCAAGTCAAAAACCCCTAAAAGCAGTCAGATAGAGAATATCAATAAGTGGCGAGACTTGTAATTTTTAAGTGTTGTAATTAAAAATTGTGCAAATTTGTAGCATTTGAAAGAATCCTCATGCAAAAATCCTTCCTCACCCTATTTCTTTTGGTCAGTTGTTTTACTTTTAGCCAAAAGACAGACATTATCCCTCAAGTTGCTGATTACAATTTCCCAAAAATTAAGTCTTCGCTTTCCATGCCCGTGAAAATCCCTTTGATAGAAATTGGAAACATGATTAACAGTTCGGTGAAAACATTAATCTTTGAGGATAATTCTTTTACCGACAATAACAATGATCAGTTTAAAGTAAAAGTGTACAAAACGCGTCCGATTCGTTTGGTGGGTGGGACAAAACAGAATTTACTCATTGAAGTTCCCCTGAAAATTTGGGCCGAAAAAGGCATCGGAACCTTCGGACTTTACAATTATCAAAACACCACTTTTGAAACCGTCATGTTTTTTAATATGCAGCTGAACTTTAATAATAATTGGACGGTTGTAACCACCACATCGCCCATGGGTTTTAAATGGGTCACGAAACCTGTTTTGGATTATGGCAGATTTAAAGTTCCCATTACTTCTTTGGTGGAATCCAGTTTAAAGCAACAGCAGACTGATTTTTCTAAAACAATCGACGAGATGATGCGTACTCAATTAAATTTTCAGCAATATGCCATTCTTGCCTGGAATCAATTTGCAGAACCTTTTAATATTTCTGAAGATTACAATACTTGGCTGAAGGTAACGCCAATCAAAATCAATATGACGCCGCTTATTTTCTATGGCAATCAACTTGAAGCCAATATCGGAATTGATACTTTTTCGGAAACTTTTTCTGGGTCGAAACCATTGTCCTCTCAGAAAATAAAAACCATTGCTAATTTTAATTCTGTGCAAAATTTACCGGGCCAATTTCTCTTGCAAACCACCGCTAATATTCCTTTTACAGAAGCCACAAGCATCGCGGAGAAAACATTTTTGAATAAAGAATTTGATTTTCGAGAGGGTAAATCAAAAATTAAAATCACTGGCATCAAAGTATATGGAGAAAATGAAAGAATTATGATTGAAGCTCAAACAGAAGGAACAGTTGAAGGCGTTTCTTATATCTCCGGAATTCCGATTTATGATCCTTTGAAACGAAAAATTGTCTTGACTGACACCAAATTCAAATTGAAAACAAAGAATATATTACAGAAAACGGCAACCCTTCTTTTCCAGAGTAAAATTGTGAAAATGATAGAAGATGAGTATGGAATCCCAACTTCGGAAATGGAAGATACAGCGAGAAAAAGCATCATAGAAACCTTTAACAAAGAATATTACAAAGGCTTAAAAATGCAGGGAAAAGTTTTCAAATTAATCCCCTCGAAAATTTTGCTAACAAATGCTGGAATCACTGCCATTATTGATACAGAAGCGCAATTAAAATTATCTGTTCAGGGACTTTAATTTCAAATATAGCACCCTCCATAATTAGTTAAATCTTTAGCATTTACCATATTACAGGTTTTTCGAAACGTAATTTTAAATTTTTTGGTGGTTATTTTTCATTGGCAGAAATACCATTAAAAGGAAATTAATGAGATTTAATTTTTTAAAAAAATAAAAAACGCTATATTTGCAAACCAAAATGGTTCTTTGGCCGAGTGGCTAGGCAGTGGTCTGCAACACCATCTACAGCGGTTCGAATCCGCTAGGAACCTCATTTTGAATCCCTAATTTTTTTAATTAGGGATTTTTTTTTCATACTTTCACAAAAAAATCCAAAGTAACGATGCACTTTGGATTGAAAGTCAACTTAGTTGACCGCATTCGAATTAAAATGCTACTTGCTTAATTTCGCATACAGCATTTCTGCAACTTTTTCTGAAGACGCTGGATTTTGCCCTGTAATTAGTAAACCGTCTTCAATCGCATATTCTTCAAAATCTCCTTTTTTGCTGTAGATTCCGCCATTTTCTTTTAACATATCCTCCACTAAAAATGGAACAACATCTGTCAATTTTACCAATTCTTCTTCTGTATTGGTGAATCCGGTGACTTTTTTACCTTTTACTAAAGGTTCTCCCTCCGTATTTTTAACATTTTTCAATGCTGCGGGAGCATGACAAACGAAAGAAACTGGTTTGTTGGAATTGTAAAAACTTCCAATCAATTTCACGGAAGTTTCGCTTTCTGCCAAATCCCACAACGGACCGTGACCGCCTGGATAAAATACCGCATCATAATCATCAGATGTTACTTCTAAAAGTTTGTGCGTTTTGCTTAATTTTTCCTGTAATTCTGTATCATCTTTAAATCTTCTGGTAGATTCTGTTTGGTTTTCTGGCTTGTCGCTGGTTGGATCAATGGGTGGCTGTCCGCCTTTTGGAGAAGCTAAAGTAACCTCCACTCCTTTATCAACTAAATAATAATATGGACTTGCAAATTCTTCAATCCAAAATCCAGTTTTTTCGCCGGTGTTTCCTAATTGATCGTGTGATGTTAAGACAAATAAAATTTTCATAATAATTTTTTTAATTGTTTGTATTTTTAATAACTCATTTCAATGATTTTCTGTGCATCCGAAGGTTTCAAAGATTTATGTTCGCCAAGTCCTTCCCAACCTCTTTCGGTAAAACGTTTTGCAACGGTACTTCCAGTTTCTGAATAATCTTCTGTATACTCTGATAATTTAATATCGATTCCTAAGGATTTGAAAAACGCATCGGTTTTATCAATTCCAGCATGTGCTTTTTCTTCTAAAGTTCCTTCCGTAATAGTCCAAACACGTTCTGCATATTGCGCTAATTTTTCTTTCTTCGTTTCGAAATTATATCGGTAATGATTTCCGGCTAAAATGGCTAAAGTTCTTGCATGATCAATTCCGTACAATGCAGTTAATTCATGACCCATCGAGTGAACTGCCCAGTCGCCGGGAACACCTTGCTGAATTAATCCATTCAATGCTAAAGTACAACTCCACATAAAATTAGAAGCCGCTTCATAATCGGTCGGATCTTTTATAATTACCGGAGCGATTTCAACTAAAGTTTGCATAATACTTTCCGCGAAACGGTCTTGTAATTTCGCCCCAATTGGATACGTCATATATTGTTCCATTACATGCGTAAAGGCATCTGCAATTCCATTCGCCAATTGACGTTGTGGAATTGATTTGATCACGCCCGGATCAAGTATTGAAAATTGCGGGAACATTCCTGGTCCGCCAAAAGCTAGTTTTTCTTTTGTTTCTGCACGAGTGATCACGGAACCAGAATTCATTTCTGAACCTGTGGCAGGTAAAGTTAACACTGTCGCGAACGGCATTCCTTCCGTGACAGGTTTTTTGTTGGTCAATAAATCCCACGGCGTTTCACCTTCATATAAAGCTGCGGCTGATAAAAATTTAGTTCCGTCAATCACCGAACCACCACCTACGGCTAAGAGATACGTGATATTTTCTTCTTTAATGACTTTCAACGCCTCCAATAATACGGTGTACTCTGGGTTTGCCGGAATTCCCCCAAATTCTATAACTTCATAATCTGAAAGTGCTGTTTTAACCTGATCGTAAATTCCATTTTTCATAATACTTCCACCGCCGTAAAGCATCAAGATTTTTGAATCTGCTGGAATTTCAGTGGAGAGGTTTTCAATCTGACCTTTACCAAACAATATTTTTGTTGGATTTCTGTACTTAAAATTGTTCATATGATATATTTTTGTGTTAATGACTTATATGGTTATCGCATCCCATGCTGCTCTAAAAGTTTCTACTTTAGTTTTTTCACTTAAAGTATAAATTTCCCGTTCCTGCATTCCCAATAAAAAAGAGAGCGGATAAACGGTAAAGGCGTACAAAACGTAATCGGAAAGTGGTTTTATAATCTTTTCCTTTCTTCCTCTTTGCCATAAATCGAGTAAAGGCTGCAAATTTTTCAATCCTTCTACTCGAATCACCTCCTCAATCATAGGACTGTTGTCACATTGTGATAAAAAATTGGCTTCTTTAATTTGATTAAGTTTGTAATTCGCGATATTAAACCAAATGAGTTCGAAACCTTTTTTTACAGATAAATTTTCGTGATAACCTTCAAAAGCATTCTTGCTGAAATCTTCTTTCACTTGAAGGTAAAGTTTGTTTACAAGATCCTGTTTATTTTCAAAATAGAGATAAATTGTAGCGGGAGCAACACCTGCAAGTTGCGCTATTTTAGCCATCGGCGCATTGTGAAAACCATGATTATTCACCAGACTGAGCGTAGCCTGAAGCAAAGCGTTTCTCTTATCTGTTATTTTTTCTTTCTTAATCATCAATAATTATAAATTTTCCTAAAGACAGTTGACTAATTTACAAATGCAAATATACAATCAGAAGAATGAACGTTCATTCATGATTTAATAATTGATTCATTTATAAAAACTATGACTTTTTAAAAAGGAGGACATTTGTAGTACTATTAAAAAATTTTAATTATTTAAATGGCAACAGGAGGCAAATCTATATTCTCATGCGAAGTATGATTAGAGTTGAACATCCTATTTACAGGCGAAGTACAAGCTTTTAACCTTTTGTATATAAATAATTTAAAAGAAATTTAAATTATTTAACGTTTCCTTAACACTAGATTGGTTGCGTATTTGGCTATAGGGTAAGAACGATACAAATTATCATAGTTTGAAACGTAAATCAAAATTTAAAGTTATGAATACACCAACGATAATATCTCAGCTCACATTTAATCCTATAAGTTTAAAAAAGTTGGTTATACCAGCGTTTGCTTCAATGATGTTGTTAGCATCTTGCACAAAGGATAATTCAATTGCTGAAAAATCAGTTGAACAGCAGAAGGTAGAATTTCAACAAAGACAATTGGAAATTGAAAAGCAGAAATTAGCAATTGAAAAAGAAAAAATTGCATATGAAATGCAAAAGAGAACTGACAGTGTAGCACAGGTGCAAGAAAAAGCGCAGGCAAGAGCTGCAGCGAGACCGCAAGTTATAAGAGAAACTAAAACGGTTTATGTTAATAATACACCGAGAAGATCTGCAAGTTCATCAGGTTCAAATTCTGGAACTTATGACGGTGGTTCACAAGGAACGACTCAAACACAACGAACCGGAATGAGTAAAGCTGCGAAAGGAACAATAATCGGTACAGTTGGTGGAGCCGCTGCAGGTGCAATTATCAGTAAAAATAATCGTGGTCTAGGTGCTGTAGTTGGTGGAGTTGTAGGTGGTGCTACAGGATACACAATTGGTAGAGCTGGAGATAGAAGAGACGGTAGAGTACAACCGAGAAATTAAAAAATCAACCCAATATAAAGAAAAGATTGCTTATTTTTAAGCAATCTTTTTTATGCTCTATATCCTATTTATGCTCATTCTGTTACTTCCTGCTTTGGCGGGAATTGGCGTTTTAGTGATGAAAATTACTCGGAAGAAGGATTTTGGAATTTCTGGAAAATTATTGACGGGAATTGTTTCCACTTCGGTAATTTGGACTGTGGTAGCCTTTTTATTTCCGCTCAATTTAACGGTAGAACTGATCACGCTGACAATTGGGATATTGAGTTTTTTTTACTTTAAAGTTTTTGATGATTTTTGGGCTTTTTTTGCTACTCAGAATAGAGCGTTTTTATTGATCGCCGTACTCATCGTGATTGCGGGGTCCTACTTTCCTTTTATTCTTGATCATTTCGGATATTACGTTCCTACTATCAAATGGATTTCAGAGGTTGGCTTGGTTCAGGGGATTTCTAACTTGGATTTACTTTTGGGTCAAATGTCTTTCTGGCATATTTTCCAGGCGGGTTTTTCACATTTCGCAGATCCATTTCTCAGGATCAATGTTTTAGTATTAATTATTTTTCAAATTTATATTTTCGAAAAGAAAAGTTGGACTCTTCTCGCGTTCATTCCCTTCTGTTTTCTTTTTGTGCAATCGCCTTCACCTGATCTTGCGGCAATCGCATTTTCTCTAATGATCTTAAATGAAATATTTCGCTGCTCCCTGAAAGTGGGATTTTTGTTTACATTTTGCATGTTTATATTTGCACTGAAGCCAACCGTGTTGTGGTTGCCTATCCTGGTTTTTTTGTATGGCATTTTCGTCCTAAAAGCTTCTCCAAAGATTTTTGTGCCCGGTTTTGCAATTCTACTTCTTTTCTGTTTTAAAAATATTTGGACTTTTGGATTTCCTATTTTTCCGGTTCAGGTCTTTGATTTCGGTTTCGCCTGGACGCCAAACGATGAATTACTAAACAATTCCTCCCAAATGGCGATTCGAAAAACATTTGATCTAAAATATACGTATAACCAAATTCAGCAATTTTCCCTCTTTGATTATATTAAGAATTGGTTCTTTTTACCCGGAATTAAGGGAGTTATTCATTCCTTTTTCATTCTGAGTTTACTTGTATTGTTTATTTTTGCTTTGAGAAAAAAGTCCAAATTAATTTGGCTCGTGTTCATTGCAGTAAGCGTTAAAAGCATTTTGGTCTTGCTATTTTCAGCACAATACCGTTTTTTCTTTGAAGTCTTTTTTGTTGTGGCTTTTCTGATTTTAAATGAGATGATTTCAAAAAAAACTTCCCTGCTCGTTTTTACTTTAGGGTCCATCTTCTTTTTGGTATTTCTAAGTTTCCCTAATTTGGTTCAAAAGGTAATCCCGAGCTTTCGATTAGGGCAATTTATGATAGGTTTCACAAAAGATCAATTTTACAAACCCGCCTATTTTGAACTTCATGATTTTGAAACGCATCAAATTGGAAATCTCAATTTTAATATCGTTAAAAATTATCCTTTTTCTTTTGATACGCCGCTTCCTGCTATATCTCCCCAGTTTATTCAAGAGGATTTAGATGCCGGAATTTTTCCTCAATTGAAAGGTAAGACACTTAAAGAGGGATTTATTTGGCGAAAGATTTCGGCGGAAGAAAAAATCGAGCTGGAGAAAATTCTAAATCACCAATACTAATCAGAAATTTTTCATCTATAGGATCGATTTAACCGCACAACTTATCCTGCATCAATTTAAAAATCAAATAATCTCACTAACTTTGTCTTCATGTTTAATTTAGGAAATTTTCTCTCTCTATCAACTTTTGGCGAAAGTCATGGTCCCGCTTATGGCGGAATAATTACCAATTTTCCGGCAGGATTGTCAATTAATTTGGATGCAGTTCAAAAACAATTGGATCGCAGAAAACCCGGGCAATCTGCTATTGTTACCCAACGAAAAGAAAGCGATAAAGTAAAATTTCTCTCTGGTATTTTTGAAGGGAAAAGCACTGGAACACCCATTGGCTTTATCATCGAAAATGAAAATCAAAAATCAAAAGATTACGATCATATTGCCCAACAATACAGACCCAGCCATGCGGATTTTACGTATGACCAAAAATTTGGCGTCAGAGATTATCGCGGTGGTGGAAAATCTTCTGCACGGGAAACCGTCAATTGGGTAGTTGCAGGAAGTTTAGCTCAGCAATTATTGCCGAAAGATGTTGAGATTTATACCTACGTTTCTTCCGTGGGAGAAATATTTTGCGAGAAACCTTACCAAGACTTAGACTTTTCACAAATTGAATCCAATGAAATTCGCTGTCCAGATGCTGAGACTGCAGCGAAGATGATTTCTAAAATTAAAGAAATTAAGAAAGAAGGAAATACCATTGGGGGCACTATTACTTGCGTCATCAAAAATTTACCACTCGGCATTGGAGAACCTGTTTTTGGAAAATTACAGGCGGAATTAGGAAAGGCGATGCTAAACATTAATGCGTGCAAAGGCTTTGAATATGGCAGTGGATTTTGTGGTGCTAAAATGACGGGCAAGGACCACAATGATTTATTCAATGAAGATTTCTCCACCAAAAGCAATCTGTCCGGGGGAATTCAAGGTGGAATTTCTAATGGAATGGATATTTATTTTCGGGTTGCTTTCAAACCTGTAGCTACGATTTTGCGTCCACAGGATAGTTTTGATAAAGATGGAAACCCAATTATTGTAGAAGGAAAAGGCAGACATGATCCTTGTGTTTTGCCACGTGCCGTTCCGATTGTGGAAAATCTTGCAGCCTTCGTGCTTGCCGACTTATATCTCATCCATAAATTGCGAAAATTTGATATGTAACAATGGTTACTAAACTTACCGATTATAAAGCCGACCTTTAGATAAATAAAAAAAAATGGAAAAATACTGGCAACAAGCCTTAAGTCTGGATCAATATGTAGACGTTTCTCAACTTCGTTTTGAGAACAATCCAGATAAAAATGATGAACATCAAGAATATTATGAACTGGGACTTACGCGCGTACAGCGAACTTTGAAAACATTTAAAGTAAGTGAGGATCACTTAAGACAATTGGAAGCAAAAAACTTTCAGGGGAAAATTCTCGTCATTTCTGAGCCTTGGTGTGGCGATGCAAGTGCAACCGTTCCCGCCGTTTCCAAATTTTTTGCCGCTGCAGGAATTGAAGTTAAAATATTTTTAAGAGATTCTGACACCACTTTAATTGATAAGTATTTAACCAACGGTACGCAATCTATTCCAAAAGTTTTAATTTTAGACCAGGATTTTTCCGTTAGAAATGTATGGGGACCACGCCCGAAATTCGGAAATGATTTATTGAAAAAATTTAAAGATAACCCAGATACCTATCCTCGAGAAGAATTCTACAATGATTTGCAAGTATATTATGCAAAAAACCGTGGGATGGATGCGATAGAAGAAATAATTAATGCCATCTAAATGAACTTTCTTAAAAAGAACATCCTCAATTTTATACTCATTGCATTTGTAGCAACTATCTTCATATTCCCAGAAGTGAAGCTGAAAATAAAAGATCTTTTCTTTCCCATTGCCACCATAGAAAATGCAATCACTTTGCAAGATGAAGATTATAATATTCAACTAAAAGGAATCAATACACCAGATATCAATTTAAAAGACCTGAAAGGGAATAAGCTGGTTTTCCTTAATTTCTGGGGAACTTGGTGTCCACCATGTCGGGAAGAATGGCCAACAATTGAAAAATTATACCTCGCTAAAAAAGACAAAATCGATTTCGTTTTAATCGCCATGCAAGATGAAGAGCAGAAAGTAAGAAAATTTATGGAGGACAATAAATACACCGCACCCGTCTATATTGCGCAAAGTCCGGTCACCAAAAATGTGCTGCCGAAAGTTTTTCCCACCACTTTTCTTTTAGATAAAAATGGAAGAATTCTCTTAAAAGAAGACGGCTCTAAAGATTGGAATTCCAAATCTACCCATGATTTTATCGATAATGTATCGAAGTAATTTTTAACGAAATTTTATAGATTGTTGGTATAAAATTTGAGAAACATAAGGCAATCTAACCTAAAAATTACCAATGAAAGTATCAAAAATAGCATTAGCTAAGGAAGCGTTTAAGCATAAAGGATTTATTCGTCAGATCCCTGTGATCATTCGAATGATAAAATCTGCGATGCAGAAAGGGGGCTACAAACCACATTTCCAAAACGTCATTGTGCCGGGATTGGTTTTGCTCTATCTAATTTCTCCTATAGACATTATTCCAGATTGGATTCCGGTGATTGGGGTTTTAGATGATTTGGCCTTACTTGCCTTCGCAATCCCTTTATTGGTCAAGGAAGCAGAGAAATTTGTCGCTTGGGAAACATCCCTGAAAACAGAGCATGATCAAATTTCAGATGCGGAAATCATTCGCTGAGAACAGTTTAAACTAATAAATACGTTCCAGAAATGGAGCGTATTTTTTTTGGAGCCAGTAGAGTAGTCCATTTCCGAAGGTCACTTCCCGCTTTCCGTTCCAATCTTTTTTAGCTTTCGCTAAAAAAGGATTTTCTCTGCAATCGGGGCTAGAATTTCAGGGAGTTTGTTACAGATAAGAATACGAGCTATTAATAACTTGGATATTTTAATTGCGATGAGAAAATTCATTAAATTTCGCCATCACTTCAAAACCTTTTTCCTTTATTCGAAAAAAATGAGGAAATTTGCCTCGTGAAAAAACTCATCTCCATCATCGGCACCACAGGAATCGGAAAAACAAAACTCGCCATAGAACTCGCGAAACATTTTTCCACCGAAATTATTTCCTGTGATTCCCGCCAGTTTTTTCGCGAAATGAATATTGGTACTGCAACACCTTCAAAAGAAGAATTGGCAGAAGTGCCACATCATTTCATCGGACAATTGTCAGTTGACACCTATTATTCAATTGGGCAATTTGAGAAAGAAGCCCTGAAAAAGATGGAAAATCTTTTTCAAAAACATGATATTGTGATTCTCGTCGGTGGAAGCATGATGTATGAAAAAGCCGTCATCCAGGGTCTTCATGAATTGCCCGAAGCCAATAGTGACAATCAAGAAAAATTAGAGAAATGTTTTGCAGAAGAAGGCATTGAAGCACTTCAAAAATTACTAAAAGAATTAGATCCCACTTATTTTAATGTGGTTGATAAAGATAATCCACGACGTCTTTTTCGCGCCATTGATATCATTTGGCAAACAGGTAAAACCTACACGGATAATATTTCGGAACAAATAAAAAAGCGAGATTTCGAGGTCATCAGAATCGGAATTCAAGCGCCACGCGAGATTATTTACGATAGAATTAATCAGCGTGTGGATATCATGTTAGATAAAGGTTTGGTGGAAGAAGCAAAAAATCTAATTCCCCACAAAGATAAAACCGCTTTGCAAACCGTTGGTTACGCGGAACTTTTCAAACATTTTTCTGGTGAATGGACTTTGGAATTCGCTGTAGAAGAAATCAAAAAAAATTCTCGACGTTTCGCAAAAAGACAATTAACCTGGTACCGAAAAGAAGAAAATATCTATTGGGTTGATTTTGAAAATTCAGTCGCAGAATCCTTATCTTTGCTAGAGAAATTAACGATTAAAAAATTATAAAAATGTCTAATACCCCTTCAAATATGCTCGAGTTAGGAACAAAAGCGCCTTTCTTCGAACTTCCAAATCCTTCTCAGTCTAATGAAATTCAGTCTTTAGAAGATTTAAAAGGAGAAAAAGGAACCTTGGTATTTTTTATGTGCAATCACTGTCCTTTCGTTTTACACGTTATTGATAAATTGTCAGAATTGTATGAAGACTATCAGGGAAGTGGTATAGAATTCATCGGGATTAATTCTAATGATGTAGAAAAATATCCCGCAGATTCACCGGAAAAAATGGTAGAATTTCAAATGGAAAGAAAATTTGATTTCCCCTATCTTTTTGATGAAAGTCAAGCCATTGCAAAAGCGTATAATGCAGCTTGTACTCCAGATTTTTTCTTTTTTGATGACAAATTAGATCTAATTTACCGCGGACAAATGGATGATTCCAGACCGGGAAACCAGAAGGAAATCACAGGGGAAGATTTGGTAATTGCTTTCGAAAACTTATTGGCAGGTGGACCACAAGAAGAAATTCAAAATCCAAGCATAGGCTGCAATATTAAGTGGAAAGCTTAAGAAAGAGCCAAGTAAAAAGTGAAAAGAGCCAAGTATTAATGAATATTATACTTGGCTCTTTTATTTGAACTTCGCGTTTCTACCTTCTAGAAATAAGGATTGTGATTTTTTTCAAAACCAATTGTTGTTGGGTTGCCATGACCGTTGAATACTTTAGTTTCATCTGGTAGAACAAAGATTTTCTCTTTGATGCTTTTAATTAATTGCGCGTGATCACCTTTGTACAAATCTGTTCTTCCGATGCTTCCTTCAAATAAAACATCGCCGGAAATAATTAGGGAGCCAGCTTCATGATAAAAAGCAATATGTCCCGGACAATGCCCTGGAACGTGGATGATTTTAAATTCATCCATTCCTAATTGAATGATTTCATCTTCTTTTAAATAAGAAATTTCCCCTTCAAAAGGTTTAAAGAAAAACCCAAACCTATTCGCATCCATAGGATTTCTATCTAAGATTTCTTTTTCCAGTTCATGCATTAACACAGGAACTTTATACTGATCAAAAATCGCCTGCAAACCTAAAACATGGTCAATATGTGCGTGTGTTAAGAGAACATTCTTAACTTTTAATTCCTTCGCATGGATGAAATTTTGCAAAACTTTAGTTTCTTCTTCAGAGAAATTTCCGGGATCAATAATAAAAGCTTCTTGATGCTCATTAAAAACAACGTACGTGTTTTCTGAAAAGGGATTAAAAGCAAAGGACTGAATATGCAGCATGAACTATATTTTTTACAAATTTAAATGGTAATTCCCAATTAAAAAATTTTAAGCAGAAACAATATCTTAAAAGTATTTTGGTTTTAATGAAAGCATTTCAATTTCACCTTATTCCGCATCCACCTTAAATTCATTATCTTCGCTTCAATGAAATATTTATCCTTTTTACTTTTCTTTTTCGGGGCCTATTTATTTGCACAACAAATCCAAAGTGTGCAGCTCTTTAATCCACAAACAAATGATGAAACTGCGGTAATCAGGTTCAATGAACAACTGATTTTGAAGTTTGATGATTTGTCTAATTCCAGCACAATTTACCGCTACACCATCAAACATTTTGATCGGAATTGGGAGGAGGACGATCTATTTTTTACGGAATATGCCAATGGGAGTTTAAACGGCTTGCTGGATAATTTTCAGTATTCTTTTAATACACTTCAACCTTACACCACCTATACCTTAGCTTTTCCGAATGATAAAATTCAACCTAAAATTTCGGGAAACTTTGAACTTTGGGTTTATCAGGATTCGCCGAGTAAACCCATCATCCGAAAAAGATTTTGCGTAGTAGAAGACGGTGCCAATGTAGGATTGAAAATTTCGAGAACAGCAGATGCAAGAAATCCGGAAATTAATCAGCGGGTGGAAGTTCAGGCTGTTGGAAATACGGCCGCGCTAAGTTCTAATTTGAATTCTATCACCTTAAATGTGCTTCAAAATAACAATTGGACCACCGGAATTTACAATCAAAAAGCGAGTTCTACCTTAGGAAACAAAGTGCTTTTTCAGCAATTTAATTTGGCTTTTCCGGGGAATAATGAATTTTACTATTTCGACAATAAAAACATCAATCAGCCTGTAGATATGGTGGCGCAAACTGAAATTTTGGATGGATTTAATTACACCTATTTATATCCAGTTTGGGCTTTTCCGCTTAATTATCAATTTCAGCCTGATGTAAATGGTGCCTTTTATTACCGCAGAAATGATTTGGGAATTGAGAGAAATGCAGACAGAGAAGCAGATTATGCGTGGGTTTACTTTTCTTTGGAGTCAGAGAAAACTGCTCAGGAAATTTACGTTTTGGGTGGATTCAATGATTTCTTACCTACCAAACAGAATCAAATGTTTTATGACGAACCTTCTAAAAGATATATTGCAAAAATTTATTTGAAACAAGGTTTTTACAATTATATTTTGGCCACCAAAAATCCAGATGGTTCCCTTAATTATGGCGAAATCAATGGGAATTTCTGGCAGACGGAAAACTTATACCAAGCCTTTCTATATTACAAGCCATTCGGCAGAAGTTATGATGGATTAATTGGATATGGCGAATTTCGAACGCCGATTAGGTAATTTTTTAGAAGCTTAATCCCGCTTTATCTCGTCTTTTGGACGAGATCGTTTCGATGGCTATTTGGATTCGGATTTTGAAATAAGGGAACATAAAATTGAAAAAAATCTAAGTTATTCTTCAATATTTTCCTTTGACATAATTATTCTACAATGATCAGAATCTTCAAAGCAAATACCTTTATTTTTCCAATAAGGATTTTTTGGTTCGAGTAAAGGTACTTTAAATTCTTTCAGGTTTTCCGAAATTTGATCATAGGATTTTTGAGTTTTCGGATAAAAAACCTTAGCGTCATCTTCATCAAATTTCGATTTTGGTTTTTCTTTGTTTTGCGTAAATTCTAAATGCCAATTTTCTCCTTTAACGCCGAGAAAAACACCATCATAACCATCATGATTTTTAAAATTTCCAAGAACTTCAAAATTTAAAATGGAAGTATAAAAAGTAATTAAATGTTCAATATTTTCAGTGTGTCTTGCGAAACGGACATTCATTTAAGGTTTTAGTTTTTCTGGATTTTGAGAAGTGTGGAAAATAGCAGAAATAAAAATAGTAGCGTTTTCTTTTTCGTAGCTCTAATGAATTCTGAAGGGGAACGTTTTCAAATATGTCACATGAACTTTGTCGTATTTTATTGCAGAAGATAATGGATGTTTTGCAATAAATTTCACTTTTTTATCGAGATGGTTTTTAAATCTTGCTCCTAATCCCCTTTGTCTCTTTTCATAAAAATGAACCGATTCTTTTAATTGAATTTTGGCTTTATCAGAAAGTTTATTTTCATTCTAATTCTCGATCTACTTCATCCATTACATCCTCCCAATTGTGTGCTGAAGAAGGATTCTTCTTATAATCGGCAAGTCTTTCTCGAACCTCATTTTTCTGCCAATCTGGAATTTCAAGATTGGTTTCTTGGTCTGATAAACCATCAATATAACCCCAAACTCTTTCTAAAATATTATTAGGAAGGGTTTTTAATTTTTCAGTAAGTGTTCAACAGTAATATTCATAGAATCAAAGTTAAGAAAAACCAATAATTAAAAAGACCCTCAAGAATTCTTGAGGGTCAATATTTTTAAACCAAATAAAACTCGTGTAGTTTTTCTTCGCATAATATTTTTACAACTTCAATCCAGCGGTCTTCATCATTCAAGCACGGAATGTAATGGAAGTTTTCTCCACCGCCATGTTCAAATTGCTCCTTTCCTTCTACAGAAATTTCTTCTAAAGTTTCCAAACAATCAGATACAAAAGCCGGACAAACAATTGCAAGATTTTTCACTCCTTTTTTGCCTAAATTCTCTAACGTTTCATCCGTGTAAGGTTCCATCCACTTGTCATTTCCCAAACGGGATTGAAAAGTGACCATGGTTTTTTCTTTCGGAATATTTAATTTCTCAATCACTTTTTCGGTGACTTTAAAACATTGATGACGGTAACAAAATTGGTGACTTGGATTGTCATCTCGGGAACAGCAATCGTTCAAATTACAGGTGTTAGTAGGATCCGTTTTGTAGATATGTCGCTCTGGAACACCGTGGTAAGAAAACTGCAAAGCATCAAAATTTTCTGGCAATTTTTCCCGAATACTTTCCGCCAAACAATCGATGTAAATTTCTCGGTTATAAAAAGGCTGAATGTAATTAATTTTAATAGCGGGGAAATGTTTTTTGCGCACCGCTTCAGCTTTATCGATCACCGTTTCTGTGGTGCTCATGGCGTATTGCGGGTAAAGCGGAAACAGGACGATTTCCGTAATTCCTTGCTCAGTTAATTTCCGCATTCCAGTTTCAATGCTTGGTTCTGCATAACGCATCCCGATTTCTACAGGAACATCTACAATTTTTTCCAGCTTCTTTTTTATTCTTTCTGTAATAAAAATTAAGGGCGAACCTTCATCAGTCCATACTGTTTTATAAGCTTCTGCAGATTTTTTCGGGCGCGTATTGAGGATAATTCCTTGCACGAGCAATGAGCGGAAAAACCAGCGATAATCAATCACTTTTTCATCCATTAAAAACTCATCTAAATATTCTCTTACGTCTTCCGTTTTTGTAGATCTTGGCGAACCTAAATTCACCAATAAAATTCCTTTTTTTGCCATATTTATTTTATTTGAGCGCCATAATCCGTTATCCACTTCGTCCCAATTTTGGATCGGAACGCGTTCAATCCGGCGCGTAATATTATTAGTTTTCCTTTAGACTATATTGATTATTTGATAATTTCATCCATCATCCATCATCCATCATCCATCATCCATCATCCATCATCCATCAGTTAACCATTTACTGCTTCCACATTCTCTACCAAGTCTGGTAAAAATTGTTTCAAAATATTTTCAATTCCGCCCTTTAAGGTTGCAGTAGAACTCGGGCAGCCAGAACATGCACCTTGAAGCAACATTTTTGCAGTTTTCGTTTTTGCATCATATTCCATCAAAGAAATTTTTCCGCCGTCGCCTTCTACGGCAGGAGCTACGTACTCGGTTAGGATATCGGAAATTTTTTGTTCTGTTTCCGTATATTCTCTGTTGATGAGATTTTCAACGGGATTTTCATGTTTTTGTGGTTGAACTGCAGAAACCTTTCCACCGTCCTGCAGATATTTTTCAATAAATGCTTTCATTGTAACCATCACTTCATGCCATTCTACGTCTACTTTTTTCGTTACCGCAACAAAATTATCAGATATAAAAACTTCTTTTGTAAAATCAAATTCGTCATAAATAGCCTTCGCTAAAGGGATTTCTACGGCATCTTCTTTCGTTTTAACTTCCACAAAACCCTCCAATAAATTAAGCGTGGAAACAAATTTCATCACCGCAGGATTAGGTGTCATCTCTGCATAAATCTGATGAACTTCTTGATTTTTCTGCAAGTAAATTCTTGGATTTGCCGTTAACTCATCTTCAATAATGTCCTTTAAACTTTCTACTACAAATTCCCAATCTACAAGGTCTTGTTTTGCAATGGCAATGAAATTAGCCGTAATAAAAATTCTTTCTACGAAAGGATAATTAAAAAGATGCTGTGCCATCGGAATTTTCGATATGTCTGAATTTCTATCAAGTTCCAATGATCCCGGTATTAAGTTGTAATCCGCTACAAACTTCATTACTTTTGGGTTTTCCGTGGGCTCTATAATTATTTGTCTCATTTTAATTTCCTAAATTTGAGTGCAAAAATACGGATAAGAAACTACAATCTTTCCCTCTTATTTTAGACGCTGTCAATCTGCTTTATTAGGAAAAAAACACAGCGTTAGAAGTGGAAAGGAAATGATTCATTTTTGAACCTGCATTTTGAACACATTTATTTAAATTCAAGAAATAAAATATGGCAATTGTAAAAGAACTTTTAGGAAAAACACCTCAGATTGGAGCCAACACCTTTTTGGCTGAAACCGCAACGGTTATTGGCGATGTTACAATGGGTGAAAACTGCAGTATTTGGTACAATGCCGTCATTCGGGGCGATGTTCATTTCATCACACTCGGAAATAAAGTGAATGTTCAAGACAATGCAATGCTACATTGCACTTATGAGAAATACCCGCTTATTATTGGTCATAATGTTTCCATTGGTCATAATGCAATTGTTCACGGGTGCACTATCAAAGACAATGTGCTCATCGGAATGGGTTCCATTGTGATGGACGATTGTGTGGTAGAAAGCAACTCTATAGTTGGTGCAGGTTCTGTGGTTATTCAGGGAACCCACATTAAATCTGGAGAAGTTTGGGCTGGAACTCCCGCACGGAAAATCAAAGACATTTCCGCAGAATTGTTAGAAGGGGAAGTCAATAGAATTGCAGAAAATTATGTAAAATATTCCTCTTGGTACAAAGAGTAAAACTTTTTTCCGGTAATTTACTGCACAGTTAAGGCTGCAGAATTTTCATTCATTAAAACAGCTTTTCCCTCCACGCACGCAATTTCAGTTGGAGGAAGCACGATTGCACAATCCGACATTAACCGGTATTTTTTGTTAAATGCATCTTGCATAGCAGTCAATTTATTGACCTTTGGTAAAATTTCTTCTGCTAATTTTTTTGGATACGCGATATAAGAACTTGGTCCACCACATGGTTTTGCTCCAATGGCTGTAAAGGTCCACTCTTCAGGATTTGGACAATTCACTGTTTGAATCAATGAGTCAATCTCCAGCATGACCATTTTTAATTGTTCCTGCTCTAACTGCTGAGAAATATTATTTTCTGGCTTCAAAGAAATATCTTTGGGCAGGGTATCTACATCAACGACGGCGTTTTTAGACTTACAGCTGTTTATAAAAAGAAGAGCAATTGCAGTGATGACAACGTTTTTCATGATGATTGATTAGGTGCCTTGCAAAAATAATATAAATTCTTTAACTTCTCTATTCTTGTCAATGATCTTTGAGGGATTTAATTGCGCTAATTTTAATTTCAGATCTTATTTCTAGAATTTCCCCCTGTTTTTCTGCGTCTTCCAAAAGTTTAGAAATTTCTCCCAAAGTCTCTTGAAGTTGCTTTATGCGGTGATGAGAATGCTCCACAACTTTTCCAAAACGCTCTTGATTGCTGAAATTTTTCATTCGGTGAAATTGCATTTTACTTTTAAAAACGCTTGTCAAAATATCGCTGCTTTCTTTCGGCGAAAATTGCCCCGAGATGAGCGTGAAAGTTTTAGTGTCTGTCATAAATTTTTTTTAGCTGATTAAAATTGAGATTAATGTCAATGTGAATAGAGTAGAAAAAGTCCGATGCTGGATCGGACTTCCTGTTAATTTCATCTAGCGCTCCTTTGCGAGTGAAACGCTATTGACCTTGTCCTAAGGAATAACCTTTCACGCCATCAAATTCATAAAGGTTTTCAGTTTTTATCACGTCTATTTTTGCGTCTAAAGCCGTTGATAATAGATTGATGATGTTGTTTTTAAATAGAAATTTACCATTTTTTGGTGTGTACCTGCATCGCCAATGATCGGTACAAAAAGTTTCCGAAAAACCTTCTGGCCATACCTTGATTCCGCGGTTTGTAATCATGGTCAAATGCTTATTTTCTGTATTTATTTTTTGCATAATTTCCGCCAGTTCATTGGGATCTGTGCCTTTCCAGTCTACAAATAAGTCTACGCCAACCAACTCTTTATTCGCTGGTGCTTTTTTTACATATTTTGGTAAGTTTAAAACGGCATCTTTCACAAATTTCACAGGTTTTAAAACACTGGGAATGTGACCTAAATTTTTAATTATCGCTTCTGCAAATTCGCTTGTTCCCACTTTTTCTTTACTGATTCCTTCTTTAAAAATATCATAAGTGTGAATTCCATCTTCGATGGTTTTTAACCAGGCATTTTGCACATTTTCTGCGACTTCCGTTTGTCCGATGTGATTCAACATCATGATCGCACCCTGCAATAGTCCAGATGGATTGGCCAAATTTTGTCCCGCTCTTCTTGGTGCAGAACCGTGAATTGCTTCAAACATTGCGCATTCTTCTCCAATATTTGCGGAGCCCGCTAAACCGACGGAGCCTGCAATTTGGGCCGCGATATCAGAAATCACATCGCCGTATAAATTTAAAGTAACAATCACATCAAAAATTTCGGGAGTATCGGCCATCTTCGCAGAGCCAATATCGATGATCCAGTGCTCATTTTCAATCTCGGGATATTCCAGAGCAATTTCATCAAAAACTTTATGGAACAATCCGTCGGTTTGCTTCATGATATTGTCTTTCGTGAAACAAGTCACTTTTTTTCTACCATAGACTTTCGCATATTCGAAAGCATATCTCACAATTTTTTCACAACCGGGACGACTGATCAATTTTAGGCATTGAACCACTTCATCCGTTTGCTGATGCTCAATTCCCCCGTACAAATCCTCTTCATTTTCCCGAATGATAACAAGGTCCATTTCTTGATGTTTTGTTTCTACAAAAGGGTGCAAACTGAAGCACGGTCGAACATTTGAATATAAACCGAGAAATTTTCGGGTGGTCACATTTAGACTTTTGTAACCGCCACCTTGAGGGGTCGTGATCGGCGCTTTCAAAAAAACTTTATTTTTTCTGATGGTGTCCCAAGATGTTGAGGCAATCCCGTTCGAGTTTCCCGCGAGATATACTTTTTCGCCCACTGCAATTTGATCGATTTCAATTTGAGCACCTGCTGCTAAAATAATTTTTAAAGTGGCGTCCATAATTTCTGGACCAATTCCATCTCCTTTTGCTACGGTAATTCTTGTCATTTTATATTTTTTGATGGGACAAATTTGCATCATATAATTCATATATTTTTATATATATTTGTAATGGTTTCCATAAATATATTTAATGAATTATACTTTAAATCAACTTCGAATTTTTTTAAAAGTCGTGCAGACCGAAAGCGTGACCAAAGCTGCTGAAGAACTTTTCTTAACACAACCTGCCGTTTCTATACAGCTCAAAAATTTTCAGGATCAGTTTGATATTGCTTTGACGGAAGTAGTAGGAAGAAAAATTTATATCACCGATTTTGGGAGAGAAATTGCAGAAGCTGCCGAAAATATAATCAATCAAGTGCATGCCATTAATTATAAGACATTGGCTTATAAAGGGCAACTCACCGGGAAATTGAAAATTTCTGTAGTCTCTACGGGGAAATATTTAATGCCCTATTTTCTTTCAGAATTTATGAGTGAAAATAAGGGAGTTGAGCTATTAATGGATGTTACCAATAAAAGCAGAGTCATAGAAAGTCTGGAAAATAACGCCGTCGATTTCGCTTTGGTCTCTATTTTACCTCCAACGCCAAATGTTGAAAAGATAGATTTGCTTCAGAATAAATTATACTTGGTAGGGAGTAGCAAAATCAATTTCGAACAGGGAAGTTCCACGAAAGAAATTCTAGAAAGCATTCCTATTATTTTTCGGGAGAAAGGTTCCGGAACAAGACAAACCATGGAGAAATTTTTTACAGACAATAAAATTTCTGTGTTGAAAAGATTGGAGCTAACTTCTAATGAAGCTGTGAAACATGCTTTAATAGCAGGTTTAGGATTTTCCATCATGCCACTCATTGGGATAAAGAATGAATTGCACAATAAAGAGTTGCAAATTATTCCCCTCAAAGAATTTCCCATCAAAACGACTTGGAGCTTAATCTGGTTAAAGGGAAAAAATCAAACTTTAGTTTCCGCGGCCTACCTAGAATTTTTAAATAGAGAAAGAGCAAATATTGTCCAGTCGAAATTTATATGGTCAGAACAGTATTAATGAGTCTTATTTTCATTTTAAATGCATAAAGAAAATTTATTTTCAGAAAAAATCACTTCGCCCATTCCATCCAATTTCCCTAAATTTGACTGATGAATGAATCGCTCTTCAATTTAGTAGAATTTACCAACCGAAGCCTCTTTTTGACGGGAAAAGCGGGAACGGGAAAAACTACTTTTCTCAATGATTTCGTAAGAAAAACCCGCAAAAAACATATTGTAGTTGCACCCACCGGAATTGCTGCAATTAATGCAGGTGGGGTTACGATTCATTCTATGTTCGGTCTTCCTTTGCGCACATTTTTGCCTACCACAGAGAGAATAGACAGCGATTTTGCAAATAACATTGCAGATTTGATGAACCATTTCCGCTATCGGAAAGATAAATTGAAACTCCTGCGGGAAATTGAAATTATCATCATCGATGAGGTTTCTATGTTGCGTGCGGATGTTTTAGATATGATGGATTTTTCTCTCAGAACAGTGCGCCGGAATCAGCAAAAATTTGGCGGAGTTCAGATGCTTTTCATCGGGGATTTGTATCAGTTGCCACCTGTGGTCAGAGATGAGCATATTTTAAAGAAATTTTATACCTCGCCTTTTTTCTTTGAAAGTTATGCCTTGAAAGAACTGCCGTTAATCACTTTGGAATTAACAACCGTTTACCGCCAAAAAGATGAAAAATTCCTCGATATTTTAAATGAAATACGCGATGGAGCCATTGGTGATATTGATTTTGACACTTTAAATGAAAGGTATATTCCAGATTTCGAACCGAAAGAGGAAGCCTATGTTTATTTGACCTCTCATAACAGAATGGCAGATGAAATCAACGTGAAAAAATTAAAAGAACTTCCCGGAAAATCACATTACTACAGTGCAGAAATAACCGGAAACTTCAATGAAAACCAATATCCAAATGACGAAATTTTGGAGTTAAAAGTTGGGGCTCAGATTATGTTTTTGCGAAATGATGCCAGTGGAGAGCGGCGCTATTTTAATGGTAAGCTCGCCGAGGTGGTAGAAGTAGAAGAAAAAGAAATCTCCGTCATCATTGATGGTGAAGATGAAATCTTCAAACTTAAAAAAGAAAACTGGGATCAGAAACGCTATTCCTTGGCCGAAGATAAAAGCGTGCAGGAAGAAGTTCTGGGCAGTTTTAAACAATATCCCATTCGTTTAGCTTGGGCGGTGACCATTCATAAATCGCAGGGTTTAACGTTCGACCGATTGATTATCGATGCCGGAAAATCTTTCGCCTCCGGTCAGGTTTATGTGGCGCTTTCTCGGTGCCGAACTTTAGAAGGAATTGTGCTGAAATCTAAAATTACACCCGAAGTTATTTTTTCCGACAAACGCGTGGCTAAATTTCAGGATGAAACACATGCAAATGACCGAATGGAAGAAATTCTGCAGGCAGAAAAATATGATTACAGCATCACCAAAATGATGAGCCGCTTGGATTGCAGATGGATGAGTTCTGCTTTGGAACTTTGGTTTAATCAAGCCAAGTTCAGTAAATTTTTAGATAATGACAAAGCCAAATTTATTCACGGCAGTTTAAAACCAGAGGTGCAAAATTTCGGTAAGATTTTTGAAAAATTCGAAAAGATTATTCAACAAAAAGTTCAGAAATTTCTGGATGGAACAGAAGAATGGTCAGAAGTTGAAGAGAAAGCCAAAGGAGCCGTCACCTTCTTTTTCACCAACGTTAATACGAAAGTTTTCGCACCGTTGAAAGATTTTTATGCAGAGAGCAAAGGCGTAAAAGGCTTGAAACAATACAATGAAGATTTCCGGGTTTTTCTGGATGATTTAGAAGATTATTTGAATGATTTAAAAGACGTGCGGCTTTTGGAAAAATTTCTCTTTGATTCCGCTATTGATGTTCCAGTCACGGCTAAAATCGCAAAAATTCCTTCTCATATTTTGACTTTCCAGCTTTTTGAAGAAGGTAAATCTATTCCAGAAATCGCGAAAGAGCGAGGTTTGGTAACAGAAACAATATTTGGACATTTAGCGAAGTTTGCAGAGCAAGGATTATTAGACATCAAAAAAGTGTTACCAAAAGAAAAGATCAGCGCTTTTCAGAAAGAATTCAAGAAAAATAATTCCCACGAAACGTTAACGGACTGGAAACGAAATCTTTCCGACGATTTTGAATTTAATGAAATCCGATTATTGTTGAACCATTTCAATCATTTGAAATCAAAAAAGGAAAAATAAGACAGAATTTATACATAGAAAAAGTCGCGAAATTTTATTGTCGCGACTTTTTTATTTGGGCTGAAATCAATTTATCTTTTAATGACAATTTTCTTCGGCGGTTCTGGTGGTTTTCTGTTTTGGTATTTTTTGATGAGCGTGTAAAACACCAAGAAACCCAACACAAATATAGAAAGTCGGGAAAGCAAATCGCCTGCTTTGGTATAAAACGTTACTTTCTCATACAAATTAACTTTCGCGAAAAGGGTGGTTTTATCTCCGTAAAAAGTATCCGCTACCACTTCACCTCTCGCGTCAATATGCGCAGAAATTCCACTGTTCGCGGCTCTGGCAATTTCTCTACGTGTCTCTATAGCGCGCAATTTTGCGTAAGACATTAATTGTTCGTGTCCTTGCGTTTCTCCCCACCAAGAATCATTCGTCATGATGGCTAAGAAATTAGCGCCTTTTTTAATGTAATCGGTTACGAATTCTCCGTAAATACTTTCGTAACAAATAATGGGAGCCAATTTGCCTTGGTTAAAAGAATTGGTAAAAACTTTTCGCTCTGGATCCATGCCGAGAGAAGCTGTAGTTCCGCCTAAATCAATCATGGAGTCGCCCAACAATGGTTTTAAAACATTGATGTAAGGAAACAATTCTACGCCGGGAACTAGCTTTCCTTTGTGATAAACCTCTACTTTTTGATTCGGAATAATTTGTACGGCAGAGTTGTAACTGTCTACGAAACTTCCCGCAGAAGTCTGATAAGCTGTATTGGATTCTTTTTCATCTCGGGAATAAAATCGATGCGAAGAAATTCCCGTCGCGAAAATAGATTTTGGATGTGAGGATAAAAATCCTTTCACTTGATTTAAAAGTAAACTTTGCTCAAAGCCTCTTTCAGAAATGGAGCCATAACCGGGCAAAGAAGTTTCGGGGCCGATGAAATAATCAACTTGTCCCGTCGCATTTTCTTGCGCTAAAGTCAGCAATTCACTTAAAATCGTTAAACTGTCTTTAGAATATTTTTCATTGTACGGATCAAGATCTGGCTGCAACATTAAAACATTCACTTGTCCGATGGGTTTCTCCTCGAAATTATTGTACTTCAATAAAGAAATTCCCATGGGAATAAAGATGAAAGCAGCTAAAACTGCAATATTGGTAATTAAAGATTTTCTTTTTCTGCCCGCTTCATATATTCTAATCGTATAAAAAACGTACACGTTGATCAGCAGAATCCAGAAACTTCCGCCTGTTGCACCTAAAGTATCATACCATTGGATCATTTTCGGATACTCAGAGAAAACATTTCCCAAGTTTAACCAGGGCCAAGTAAATTCCCAACTCAAATGAACTTTCTCGAAAACCATCCAAATCGCTACAAAAAAGACCAACCCAAAATAGGTTCCCTGCGCTTTTTTATAGTAATGGAAGAGTTGAAAAATAGCAGCGTAGAAAAAAGAATTAAATAAAACCGGAAATACTACGGCCATCATAGAATGACTGCCATCAGGGTTTTTTGCACCGTACAACCATCCTGTGGTTACGATATTCCAAATGAAGAAACACAGATAAGTGAGTCCAAATATGGTGAGGCTTTTATTTTTTATTTTGGAAAAATGTGTGATGTCATGCTCCATCAATAATAGGGGGACGAGGGCGAAAAAGATAAAAAAGGGAATTCCGTACGTGGGCCAAGAAATGCTGAGCAACATCGCAGAGATTAAAGAAAGCAGAAGATATTTCATAAATTTTTGAGGAGTTCTGAGGTAATAGAAAGTGGTAATAGTTTTCCAGAAGCAAATTTAAAGAAAATTAGGTGAGGGAAATTTCCTTTCAAATTGTATTTTTCTATGGAGCAAATGACTTTTCCATTTCCACACTTACACCGTCCATTTCGCCGGGCATGGGTGGATTGGTTTTGGTCAATTTAATTTTAGCAGCGGTGATTTGCGGGAAGGAAGATTGCAGTCGGTTAAAAATTCTGCCAATCACATGTTCTAATAATTGGGAGTTAATTTTCATTTCAGCATGAATGATATCGTTGATTTTCGCGTAGTTGATGGTGTCTTTTAAATCATCGGAAGCGGCCGCTTTAGACAGATCTGCCTGAATTTCTGCATTGATGATGTAATACGTTCCGATAATGGTTTCCTCTGGCAGTACGCCGTGAAAGGCATAAATTTTTAGGTTTTCTAACAGTATTTTTGAGGTCATAAGTTTTCTTATTTAAAATTTAAAAACTGCTCTTCAACTGAGCTCACTCTGCAATAGGGATGGAAGTGAAAATCCCGCAGTCTCGTCTCGAAGGACGAGATGAGGAATTGCAACGGACAGCCCGGCTTTTTTTGGAGGGAAAAGAGAAGGCGAAAAAGATTGCCCAAAAGATATTTTAAAACTTTGTCAAAGATTTAAAATTTGGCAAAGTGAATTTATTTAATGGTTTTAGACAATTCGAGCATCGCTTCAATTGGTTTCAGCGCTTTTAATCGCAATTCTTCATCTATTAAAATTTCTGGTAATTCGTATTTCATGCAGAGGTACAATTTTTCCATAGTGTTTCTTTTCATGTAAAAACATTCGGAACAGTTGCAGCTTTCGTCATACACAAGAGCGGGAAGCAATTCTTTGTGCGGCGCGCGTTTACGCATTTCGTGTAGAATTCCTTCTTCCGTTGCGACGACAAACTTCTGACCATCATCTTTCTCCACATAGTTGAGCAGGGCAGAAGTGGATCCAATAAAATGCGCCAAATCCAAAACGGAAGTTTCACTTTCTGGGTGTGCAATTAATTTAGCATCTGGGTTTGCGGCCATTTGCTGCGCAATTCTTTCCATAGAAAAAGCCTCGTGCACGATGCAACTGCCGTCCCAGAGAATCATATCACGACCTGTTTTTTTGGCTAAATATTTACCCAGATTTTTATCGGGTGCGAAAATAATTGGACGATCCAAAGGCAAAGATTTAATGATGGTTTCTGCATTAGAACTCGTCACGATGATATCTGACTCTGCTTTCGTTTCTGCATTGCAATTTATGTAAGTTGCGATCAATGCGTTGGGATGTTTTTCTCGCATGGAGCGCAAACCTTCTCCGCTGCAACCATCTGCGAGGGAACATCCGGCTTGAGTGTCTGGTAAAACGACCTTTTTCGTTGGGTTCAAAATCTTCGCGGCTTCTGCCATAAAATGAACGCCGCAAAATACAATCATATCTGCATCTGTATCCTTTGCTTGTCGCGCTAATTGCAATGAATCACCTAAAAAATCTGCAATATCTTGAATGTCGGGCGTTTGATAATAATGCGCCAAAATAACGGCGTTTTTTTCTTTTTTTAAAGCCAAGATTGCCTGCACCAATTCTTCACCTTGTGGAATTTTTAGGTTGTCTATTTTTAAAAATCCTCTTACGGGAAGATTTGATTTTGCTTGATCTAATGTTTCTGTACTCATGGGTCAAAAATATTTTGGATTGGGATGTATAAATGTATAATGATAATCTTGAATCAATTTTTCGGAGGAGATTAGTCGCTCGAATTTTGGCTGATTCTCTGCTGGTTCTGAAGAAATTTCTACTCCTAAAACTTCTGCAATCGTTGGATGTTCTGGCGCAACAATATTATAAGTTTCTCCTTGGGTAGGGGAGTTCAAAAATAATTCCACGATTTTTAAAATATCGTCGTAATGAATGTAATTTGTGAGTTTCGATGGATTTTCAGGCGTTCTGTTCTTGAACATATTTTTTAGTCCTCTTTCATCCCCCATTAAACCGCCGAAACGCAGAATATTGGTTTGTGGATATTTTTCTCTAACTAAATTTTCTGCATTCAAAATATCGGAGCGCAAATTGTCTCTGTCTTTTTCTGTAAAAGTTTTGTTTTCTTGCGGATAAATTCCTGTAGAACTGAAAAGCATTGTTTTTGGGAAATGGATTTGCAGTTTTTGAAAGCCTTCTAACCATGAATCTCTGGAAATCGGCATGCTGAAAATAGCGTAATCAATATTTTTTAAAAAATCGAAATCTTTGGTGGTGTTAAAATCCAGTAAATACACTTCGGTTGCACTTTCTTTTAATAATTCTACTTTCTCCGGGGTAGTAGTTGTGGCAATAACGTGGTGGTTTTTGCCGACCAAATATTTTCCTAATCTGCTCCCAACCCAACCGCAACCTATGATGGCTATTTTCATAATGCTAAAAATTCTTGGATGATATTCTCGATGTCAGTTTTTGCAGTATCTAAATTATTGTTGACCACAATTTCATCGAATTCTGTTTTAAAGGTCATTTCGTCTGCTGCTTTTTGAACACGTGTTTTAATAGTGTCTGAATCATCTGTTCCACGGGCGATGAGTCGTAATTCCAGTTCTGCCACAGAAGGTGGCATAATGAAAACGGATAAAGCCTGTTCCCCAAAATATTTCTTCAAAGAAATACCTCCTTTTACATCCACATCGAAAATAACGACTTTTCCATCTTTCCAAATTCTGTCCACTTCAGATTTTAATGTTCCGTAGTATTTATCTGCATACACTTCTTCAAATTCTACAAAAGCATCTTCAGTTATTTTTTTTCTGAAATCATCAGGACTAACAAAATGATAATCAATGCCGTTGATTTCTGTTCCACGAGCATTTCTTGTTGTGCAAGAAATGGAAAAAGCCAGTTCAGGAAAAGTTTCCAGACAGTGTTTAACCAAAGTGGTTTTCCCACTTCCGGAAGGTGCTGAAAAGATGATGACTTTATTCATGAGCGTTTTATATTTGATAGACGGATAGATGATAGACGAGTCGTGACTAAATTGTCGAAAAATTTCTGATAAATCTTTTTAGCGAATTAATTAAGTCTTTTATCTATTCGTCTATTATCTTTTTGTCTTGATCTAAAGTACGTTGAGAGTTTGTTCCTTAATTTTTTCCAAATCGTCTTTCATCATGACCACTAATTTTTGGATTTCTGCATGATTGGCTTTGGAACCTAAAGTATTGATTTCCCGCCCAATTTCTTGGCCAATGAACCCTAATTTTTTACCATTGAAATCTTCCTCAGTCATTACTTCTGTGTAATATTTCAAATGTTGAGAAAGTCTAACTTTTTCTTCTGCAATGTCTAATTTCTCAGTGTAATACGCCATTTCTTGATAGAATCGAGTTTCATCAATCTGATCGAACTCGTGCAAAGATTTGCGGTAGCGTTCTTTTACACCGTCCATTCTTACTTGCTCATACGGTTCTACAGCGAGTAAATATTTCTCAATATTATTAATGTTGCGCTGCAATTCTTCTTTTAAAATTTCACCTTCAGTTCTGCGGAAATTATCAAACTTGGCAATGGCTTTGTCAATTAATGTCTTTAAAAACTGCCATTCAGACGCTGTGAGTTCTTCGCTTTTAGAGGAAATTGCATCGGGCATTCTCACGGCCATTTTTAGATACTCGAAATCTGGTCCATCTCCGGCAACTTTTTTTAATTCTGCCATGTAAGACTGCACGAGTTCATGATTAATGTTTACATCGGTGACGTTATCCAGCATTTCTAGATTGATATAGCAATCTACTTTTCCGCGCAGTATTCGGTCATTGAGCAATTTTCTAATCTCAAATTCCTTCTCCTTGAAGCGGGAAGGCATTTTAATGTTGAGGTCGAAAGATTTGCTGTTAAGAGATTTTATATCAAGGGTGATTTTTTTTTCTTCGAAAACACCTTCGCTTCTGCCGAAGCCGGTCATGGATAGAATCATGTATTTGATTTAGTAGACAAAGATAAATATTTATAAACTTTCTAGCTTATAAATTTTAGAATGCAAAATTCCACAGGGGCAAAAACTATTATTTTATATATTTGCACCTATATCTTAAGATTAAAAATTATGCTAAAATCGCTTTTCCATTGGAAAGTCTTAGTAAATGTCCTTTTGGCAGCCGTAGTATTCACAGGTTTGGTTTGGTTAACTTTCCGTTGGTTAGAACTTCATACCAATCATGGGAAGGAAATAGCAGTACCGAATGTAATGAACAGATCTGTTCACGACGCTATTAAAATTCTAGATGATTCTGGGTTAGAATATGAAGTAGACAGTTTTAAATATGATCCAAGATATAAGCCTTTCCAGGTTTTGCAGATTTACCCTTCTCCCGGTTCCCGTGTGAAAGATGGTAGAACAATTATCATGAAGGTGAATCCAAGAACTTATGCACAAGTTTCTGTACCCGATGTTCTAGACCGTTACAAGGGATTGGCTTTCCGCCAGTTAGAGCAGGTAGGATTGAAAGTGGGCGATACCATTTTCGAACCGAGCATTCAGCGAGACGCTATTATCCGCTTGGTTTATAATGGTACGAATCTAAAACCCGGAACTCTACTGCCAAGATTTACAACCATTGATGTGGTCATTGGAGCAGGTCCGAGAAGAAATATTTCTGTACCCAATCTTGTTGGTTTAACAGTTCAAGAAGCCAAAGCCATTATTGCACAAAATTTATTTGAAGTGGGATTGGTGGAACATGAAGATGAAGGCCGAGATGAGTCAGATATCGTTTATTACCAAGATCCAGCGCCTTTTGATGTAAGAGATCAAGGAATGCAAATTGATATTTGGGCGAGTAAAAAAACTCCTGCAGAAATGGGCGGAAAAATTTCTCAGCTCAATTCTATTTATCGAATAAAAATTGATCCTTATGTTCCGGGTATGGATGATATCCCAACCTACAGTCCACCAGTAGAGCAATATACGCCAAGGCCAGAAAGTCAGAGGCCAGAAAGTCCAAAAGTACAAACGTTGCCAACAGAAACACCGAAACAAGAACCTGCGAAAACCACTGCGGAGCCAAAACCTAAAACTACAGCTCCTGCAACGACGCCAAAAGCAACTGCACCGAAAAAAGTGGAAGAAAAGCCCAAAGCGAAGAAAGTAATCGTGGAATAATTTGTTCCTACAAAATAGTTTAAGCTTCAGCCGAAATGTTGAAGCTTTTTTATAAAATGAAGACAGATAACGAAGAATTTTTAGAAGAAGAATTTTCTACTCAGGAGGAGAATGAAGAAGAATCTGCGGGTTTATTCGAGCATCTCAATGTTACCGTTGATAAAAATCAAGAACCTTTAAGAATTGATAAATTCCTCTTTATTTTTCGGAAAAATTCTTCCAGAAATAAAATTTCCCAAACCTGTCGCGCCGGAAATGTAGTGGTTAATGGAAACTCGGTGAAACAAAATTACCGCGTAAAACCCGGCGATCAAATTTCTGTCTTGCTGGCAACGCCAAAAAGATTAAATCTCATCATTCCACAAGATATTCCCGTAAACATCGTTTATGAAGATGAGGATGTAGTGGTAGTTGATAAGGAAGCGGGAATGGTGGTCCATCCGGGACATGGAAATTATGATGGAACTTTGGTGAATGCACTCGCCTTTCACTTTGAAAAAAATGGACAGAAATCAGATTTGGATCGCGTTGGTTTGGTCCATCGGATAGATAAAGATACTTCTGGCTTATTGGTCATCGCGAAAACTGAATATGCCCTGAGTTTTTTGGCAAAACAGTTTTTTGACCGCACCACAAAACGCCTCTATTGGGCTTTTGTGTGGGGTAATGTAGAAGATGAAAAAGGCACCATCGAAGGAAATATTGGGCGACATTTAAAAAATAGAATGCAAATGACCGTTTTTCCAGATGGAAGTTTAGGCAAACACGCCGTTACGCATTATACCGTTTTAGAACGTTTTCGTTATATCACTTGGGTGGAGTGTAAATTAGAAACTGGGAGAACGCATCAGATTCGGGCGCATTTTAAATATATTGGTCATACTTTGTTTAATGATGAACGGTATGAAGGTAATCAAATTTTGAAAGGCATCAATATGCCGAAATACAAACAATTTGTGAAAAATGTCTTCGAAGTTTTGCCGCGCCACGCTTTGCACGCACACACGCTCGGTTTTATTCATCCTACGACCAAAAAAGAAATGTATTTTGAAAGTCCGATGCCCGCCGATATGGATGCCGCCGTAAGTAAATGGAGAAATTATGTAGAACAATAATAGCAGCAAAAGTTTTTTTATATTTGCTGTCAATTCACGCCTAATCAATTATGAGAAAAATAGCAACTTTATTTTTCATTGTCCTATTCTTTGCCTTTGGAAAAAGTCAAGAAACATTGCCTTTTTACCAACAGTATTTGCTTGATGGTGAATTTCTTTTCAATCCGGCATTGTATGGAGCTACAGATGATGTGGTTTTAAATCTAAATTATCAGAAACAGTTTTCCCAATTTGATCAATCGCCAAATGTGCAGTCCATCGGTTTACACGCAAATGTTTTCGATCGGGTAGGAGCAGGATTGTCTTTTTTCCGCGATCAAAATGGACCTATTTCTTCTAATGGAATTTCGGCCGGTGCCTCTTATTTTATTCCCATTGATGACGACGGCGAGAGAAAAAGCCAGTTTTCCTTTGGAACGAATATCAATTTCTACAATTTGAATATTGACCTTTCTCAATTAAATCCACAAGATCCCGGCGATCCAACTTTGGGTCCAGATACGAACAGTATTTTTTTGGTGTATGCTAATATAGGAATGGCATTATCGTATAGAAATGTTTTTGCAAATGTTTCTGTAAATGACATTGCAATTTCCAATGATATTCCTATTGTAAATGGAATAGAACCAGAGCCTACAAAATTTCTCATCAACACGGGATATAATTATTATGTTAGCGAACAGTTTTTTGTAACGCCTTCCGTTCTTTTGAATTTTAATACCAATTCTTCCAGATTGGTAGATCTTAATTTAATGGCAACGGTTTTAGGTGATGATAATTCTTTCTCGGCGGGAGCGAGTTTACGAACTTCAAAAAATCAGTTTGACAGTCAAAACATAGGTATTTCTCCCATCATCAAAGCGAAAGTAAATAATTTCTCCTTTGGTGCCGTTTACAATTTCGGACTTTCAGATATTCAGCAATATGCGGGAAGCAGTTTTATGCTCAGCGTGGGATACAATATAGAAAACTTTATCAATACTAGAGGGTTTCGCTATTAGCAATGCATAATTATTTTAAAAAAGTACTTCATATTCTGCCAATATTTTTGTTGGCAGTTTTTTTATGGGTGGGTCTTTTAGGAATAGCGCGGTATTTTCTTGATTTTAAATTTCATTTATTCAACCTAAGTGATGAAGCTTGGAATATATTCTTACCAATGTTATTCACCGTTTTTGCGCTGATTTTGATGAGAAAGAGATTTAGTGTTCTCAAACATAAAGATTCAACCAAAGATAATTTTATTTACATCGTTATTTGCGGTATTGTCTTATGTGCGCTTCTCATCAATTCCCAAATGTATTTGGACGTGAGATTATCTAAAACGCAGATTGCCGAGAATAGCCAGGAAGTCAGTTCAGATGAAAGCGTTAGACGGATCCAAATCAAATCTTACTTTGTGGATGAGAGCTACCTTAATTCAAAGTCAGAAATGCAGGTTTCTGGGAAATATGGACGGGATCTCAACTTTAATTTTTATTTTGTGGCGGCCGTTTTTAAGGACAGTCTGGAAAAGCCCGTTAATAATTTACCTGATGTGTGGTTTGTGCATCAGTTTTCAGAAAGAATGAGCAACAGAATCAGTGATTCAGAAAGGGTTGCAGCATATAGAAAATTTAGAGAAAAATGCTGGAAAGATTTAGAGGAATTTGATTTTTACGAAAATTCCTATTTTCTCCGCGTTCCAAGCTCAGATGAAAAAAAGATTTATAACGATTTGATTCTAAATGTAGTTGAAAATCCTCAAGATAAAAAATTGATATTCTTATCACCCTCCAATGGAAATTTTAATGATGATGGTACCAGTATTTTACGATGGTTTTTTAAGATTTTTGGAATTGGTATTTTCATCATTTTATTTGCCTTACTATTTCCTAATTATATAAAAAATCAGCGTAAGAAAAGAGATGAGGAAGATGATTTTAAGTTCTTTATTAAACTTCTTATTCCTTCGAAAGAATTTCTCATTACTCCTGTTCTCATTGATGTCAATATTTTAATTTTTATAATAGTAGCTTTATTAGGAGTTAATCCTTTTGAGCCGAGAACAGAAGATTTAGTCAATTTTGGCGCACTAACTTCTGCTGTCTTTACGGGAGAATATTGGCGAATCATTTCCAGTATGTTTATGCACGGAGGAATAATACATTTAACAATGAATGTAATAGTTTTAGGAATTGCAGGATATTTTTCCGAGAATATGTTTGGTATAGTACGTTTTGCGATGATCTATTTTTTAAGTGGAATCATTGCGGGATTATGTACGCTGCTTTGGCATCAGGGAAATTTCGTTGGCGTCGGAGCCTCGGGTGCAATATTTGGCTTAATTGGAGCTATTGCGATGATGCTTATTTTGCAAAATAATTTAAAAGAGACAAGAGGTATTCTAATGATGATTTTCGGTTATGTAGTGTTTAATATCTTAATCGGATTCATTTCAAATTCAGATAATGTCGCACATCTCGCTGGTTTTATTTCTGGGATGATTATAAGTGCCCTATTTTATTATTTTAAACCATGATTTACCTCCACATTCCTTTCTGCAAGCAAAAATGCAGTTACTGTAATTTTCATTTTTCTACTTCTTTAAATGCTAAAGATGAAATGGTTGCAGCCCTTAAAAAAGAAATTTTTCTAAGGAAAGGAGAATTGGAATCCACGCATTTAAAATCACTCTATTTTGGCGGCGGAACTCCTTCTTTACTCAAAGCAGATGAATTGAAATCAATAATTGATGAGGTTTTAAAATATTTCACTTTCGCGTCAGACATTGAAATAACTTTAGAAGCCAATCCAGATGATTTGACGCACAATTTTTTAAAGCAATTGGCAGGAACGGAAATTAATCGATTATCCATCGGCACTCAAAGTTTTTTTGCAGAAGATTTATTGTTAATGAATCGCGCGCACAATGCCTCCGAAGCCGAATCTTCCATCAAAAGAGCTCAGGATTTTGGTTTGGTGAACATCAGTGTCGATTTAATTTACGGTTCGCCCACGTCAGGTTTTGAAATTTGGAAAGAAAACCTGCGTAAGGTAATTGCTTTAGAAGTTCCACACGTTTCTTCTTACGCGCTAACCGTGGAACCGAAGACCGCTTTGAATACTTGGATTGCACAAGGCAAAGTGTCTGCTCCAAAAGAAGATTTACAAAATCAGGAATTTTTCTACATGTCAGATTTTTTAAAAGATCATGAATTTGACCACTATGAAATTTCCAATTTTGGGAAACCCGGATTTCACTCCAAACATAATTCTGCCTATTGGAAATCTCACGAATACCTCGGAATTGGGCCTTCTGCACATTCCTTTAATGGCAGAACGGAAAGAAGCTGGAATATTGCGAATAATAAATGGTATATCAATTCTTTAAATGAAAATAAACTTCCAAAAGAAACCGAAATTCTCACGGAAAGAGAGCGATACAATGAAATGATTATGATTGGATTGCGCACGAGTTGGGGTGTAGATGTAGCAGCTTTAGAAAGCAACTTTGGAGAAGAAATTCTGGCGCATTTTCATCAAAGTATTCAATCCAGAATTGAAGATCAAGTCTTGATCATCGAAAATAACCATTTAAAAATTCCGGAAAAAAACTGGTTTTTAGCAGATGGAATCGCCTCGGATTTGTTCATGGTGTAAAGGAATTCCAAGTTTAAGGCAAAAAGTTTCTTGCCGATGGAATTGCTTCAGATTTGTTCCAAGTTTAAAAAATCTAAAATCTAAAATCTAAAATCTAAAATCTTTAGGTATTTTTGCCAAAACTTTCTCCTTTGAAAACGAAAAAACAGGATTTTAGCCACCTTTCACCCAATCAACCCATCGGAATTTTTGACTCTGGAGTTGGAGGCTTAACGGTTGCGAAAGAAATTAAAAGATTGCTTCCCCAAGAAAATCTTATTTATTTTGGAGACACGAAACATCTTCCTTATGGGGATAAATCCAAAGAAGCCATCATTGGATATGCTACCAGAATTACGGAATTTTTGTTAGAGAAAAATTGCAAAGCCATTGTCATCGCCTGTAATACAGCCACCGCAAATGCCTTGAAAGAAGTTTTAGATTTGGTTGCAGAAAAAATTCCAGTTATTGACGTGATTAATCCGGTTGCGGAAAAAGTCTCCTATGAAATCCATACGAATGTTGGAGTAATTGCCACGAAAGCCACCGTGAATTCTGGATTGTACAAAAAGAGCATCCGAAAGCACAATAAATTTATCAAAGTAGATGAACTGGCGACACCGCTTCTGGTTCCCGCTATAGAAGAAGGTTTTAAAAACCATCCCGTAACGCATTCCATCATTTATAATTACCTCAGTAACAAAAAGTTGAAGAATATCGAGACTTTAATTTTGGGCTGCACTCATTATCCTTTGCTTCTGGAGGAAATCAAACAATTTTATGGAAACCGCGTTCGGGTTATTGATTCGCCGAGTATTGTAGCCAACCAATTGAAAATGATTTTGGATAAGCACCATCTCTTAAATACGGATAACTCTGGCGCAACCTACCAGTTTTTCCTTTCAGACCTTACCAAGAATTTTGAGAAAATATCCCGTAAATTCTTTGGAAACAGTATTGATCTGCAATTGAAAGTTTTGTAGGAAATTGATTACGATTCCGGCTTTTTCTCTTCTTCCACCATTTCTTCCATTGCAGGTTCGTTGGCTTTAAAGAAGGAGAAACTTACATTTCCGTATTTCCGCGTATCTAATAAATTAGGATGGTCAAATTTCGTTCGGCTTTGATGTTCCAAGATGAAAATTCCCTCGGTGCCTAAATAGTTGTTGTTTAAAACCAAGGAAATAAGTTCGTTATATTTCTCTATTTCGGTTTCAAAAGGTGGATCTGCCACGACCAAATGATAGGTTTTGCGGTTTCTATTTTTCTTCAGATATTCATAAACATCACCGCGTTGTACATTGATTTGGCTATCCAAATCTAATTCTCTTGCCACCATACCGATAAAGGCAGAATGCTTGGCGTTCATTTCTACGGCGGTAATATCTTTACATTCGCGGGAGGCAAACTCCAAAGTAATAGAACCAATTCCTGCAAATAAATCCAGCACCGAAATGGAAGCAAAATCTAAACGAAAACGATTTTCTATAATGCTGAAAAGGGCTTCTTTTGCAAAATCTGTGGTTGGACGAACATCGAAATTTTTTGGAGCGGAAATTCTTTTGGATTTCCATCTTCCGGATATAATTCTGTACATAATTTTGAGTGTGGGATGTTGGGTGTTGGATGTTAACTGAGTTTATTTCGGAAGGCGATAATATGGTTCATGATTTTATATGATTCTGCATAAAGCTCTTCAAAGATTTCGTCTGAAATATATTTTCGATACTTTGCTTTGTAGAGGCAGGTTACTACTTCTGCTAAGGAGCGAATTGCATAGCCTAAAAATTTTCTAAATTCTGGATTGCTTTATAGAATACTTCCTTCTTCAATATTTAATGCGATTGAATCTGAAGCTCTGTAAATTTGTGACGTTAGATTGTAAATTTCTTCCTTTGGAAATTCCCAGCTAATGATGAATAATTTCTCCGAAAGTCATGGAGTCTTGCCAGATCATTAATTTTTCAAATTTAAAACTCATAATTAGCAACTCTAAAATATTACGAAAAACGTCTATCGTGCATCACCCTACATCGTCCATCCATCACCCACCATTCAGCAGAAAATGCTTTTTCGGCACATTGTCAAAGACAATTCTTAAGTTCTTTACAAATTTTTTCAGTTCAGAAATAAAGGTTTCATTTTCCGTTGTTTCTCCGTAGACAAAGAATTGTGTTTCTTCTATCCCAAATCCAATTTTGCTCAAGGTAAACATAATAAAGTAAAGAAAATCAACTTCGGAATTCACATCCAGGTTATTATAGAGCACCACTTTCTTTTCATCCAACGCAAAAAATTCACATTGTTGGTGGTATAAATTGATGTGGATTTCTTTCTGATTCTTGGTGATCAATTGATTGAGAAAGCCTTCGCCAGAAAAATTAAAATGCGTAGGAAGTTTCGTAGCCTTTATTTTTTCATAGTAGTCTTTCGGAAAAGTATAGTAGAACTGAACGCCGAATTTTTTATTGACAGAGAGCATTAATTCTTCCTTTTCCTTATCCACAGGTGCGTTGAAGGCGATTAAATCATATCCTAATTGATGTTCAGAAAATCCGTCCGGCATAATGGTGAAATGATTGACCGCCGATATGATAGAAATGTGCTGATATTTTTTGGAATTTAAAAGTTCCTCTAGCTTTTCCGATATAAAAGAAGGATGCGGTTCCTCTGGTATAAAGAAGGTAGATTCCTCCAAAACACTTTTGTTTTTGCAGAGTTGATAGTGCAAACCGTCTTTCGTAAAAAGTAATTTAAGTTTTTCCATGTCTAAAGTGGCAAATTTATTAAAATTAATCGGCTTTCGGAATAAAAGAAAATCTCTTGGGTCTGAGCAAAATCATAATTAAGAACGATAATTCTTGTTGTTTCGTGGAATTATAATCTCTAAGTTTGTAAGAAATATAAACCGAAAAATAATATGAAAAAATTAATGTTTCTTTTTGCGCTGATGATTTCAGCAGTTGTATTTTCTCAGCAGAAATTACAAAATCAAGTAGTAGATGCAGCCTGCGGAATGTGTCAATTTAAAGTAAAATCAGAAAAAGGCTGCGCTGTTTTTGTAAAAATCGAGGGCAATTTATATCCCGTAGAAGGTATGAATAAAAAGGTTTTTGGAGATGCTCATGCAGATGATGGCTACTGTAAAGTGATAAAAAAAGCCACAGTGAGCGGCGAAGTGAAAAAAGGTAAATTTTATGCTACAGCTTTTAAGTATGTAGAAAATTAGGTTTTTTTTTCGGATGTGGGATGTCAGATATAGGAAAATAAATGTTTCGGGTGCGAGACGAAAAATACATATCGTGTAACATTAAATTTAAGATCTTACTGATTAAACCATAAACCATAAACCATAAACCATAAACCATCAACCATCAACCATCAACCATCACCCTTCCTCATCTAAAAAAAACCATAACCGTGCCCGATTGATGGTGTAAAATTTCTTTATTATGAAATTCCAGATTCGTTTGGCTTTCTAATACGTCGTACACCATTTGTTGCAGAACACCGTCTCCAATGCCATGGATAATTTGCAACTTTTTCAGATGATTACTGCGGCAAAAGTCCAACGTTTTTAAGAGTTTTTCTTTTTGCAGGAATAATCTTTCGAAGGCGTCGTATTTTTCCGGGTTTTTTACAAGTAGGTCAAAATGTAAATCCAGGAGCATAGGCTTTTTATCATGTTTTTTAGAAATGGTTTTGGATTTTTCTTCTTTTTGAATGATGGCAGTTCCTTCATACAGTTTAGGATTTCGCAACACCAGTTTGGTTCCTAGAAACTGATGCGTAAATCCATAATCGTCTTTTACCACCACCATTTCTCCTTGCATGGAAGTTACGATACCTTCAAAATCTTCGTCCACCGCGGAAACTTTATCTCCAATTTTCATTTCTTTTCCCATCTGGGCTCAAAATTAATCAATTTAACGCGACTCTAGAGCAGGTGTTGCACATATTTCGCCGCGACAGATGCTCCTTATTTTGGGAAAAATCCTTACATTTGAAAACCTGATTTCACCTGATTTTACGTGAAATTAAACCTAATAATTTAAATAATTTACAATACAATATGGATCCAATTTTTGACCTTATCGAAAAAGAAAGAGAAAGACAAACGCACGGAATTGAGCTGATTGCTTCGGAAAATTTTGTTTCAGATAACGTCATGAAAGCGGCCGGAAGCGTTTTAACCAATAAATACGCAGAAGGGTATCCGGGAAAAAGATATTACGGTGGATGTGAAGTGGTAGATGAGATTGAAACTTTGGCCATCAACCGCGCGAAAGAACTATTCGGGGTGGATTATGCGAATGTTCAGCCGCACTCTGGGTCCCAAGCTAATGCAGCGCTCTATCTTTCTATTCTAAAACCGGGCGACCGTATTTTGGGTCTGGATTTATCCATGGGTGGACATTTAACGCATGGTTCTTTTGTGAATTTTTCCGGAATTCAATACAATGCCAACTTTTATGGCGTTGATCGCGAAAGCGGCCTCATCGATTATGAAGCCATGCGCCAAAAAGCCTTAGAAGTAAAACCCAAAATGCTCATCGCAGGGTATTCTGCCTATTCCCGAGATATCGATTTTAAAAAATTCCGGGAAGTTGCTGATGAAGTTGGCGCTACTTTGTGGGCAGATATCGCGCATCCTGCAGGTTTAATTGCGAAAGGATTACTCAGTTCTCCTTTTGAACACTGCCATGTAGTAACTACCACCACTCATAAAACGTTGCGTGGACCTAGAGGGGGATTGATCATGATGGGCAAGGATTTTGAAAATACCTATGGTCATAAAACACCGAAGGGCGAAACAAAAATGATGAGTCAGGTTTTAGACAGTTCTGTATTTCCGGGAATTCAGGGTGGACCTTTGGAGCATATTATTGCAGCCAAGGCGGTAGCTTTCGCAGAAGCAATAGATGAGAAATTTGAAATCTACGCCAAAAAAGTCGTGGCCAATTCCCGCGCTTTAGCCAAAGCCATGATGGACAATGGATTTGATATTGTGAGTGGTGGCACAGATAATCATTTGATGCTCGTGGATTTGCGAAACAAAAACGTGAATGGAAAAGAAACGGAAAAAGCTTTAGTCAAAGCTGATATTACGTGTAATAAAAACATGGTGCCTTTTGATGATAAGTCAGCCTTTACCACCTCGGGAATCCGTTTGGGAACAGCCGCTATTACCACGCGCGGTTTAGAAGAAAAAGATATGGAAACCATTGCGGGCTTAATCAATGACGTAGTCTCAAACCTCAATGATGACGCAAAAATCACAGCCGTTCGTCAAAAAGTTAACGAATTAATGAAAGGAAAAGCTTTGTTTAATTACTAAAATTTAAAGCTAAGGTTGAGGTTAAGGGAAAGACAAAGACAAAGGTTAAGACAAAGGTAAAGGTTAAGTGGATTTGTGTTTATATAAAATCTGCAATTTTAACCTTAACCTTAACCCTAACCTCAACCTAAATATGTATACTGATTTCACCCAGATGCTGGTTTGGAAGAAAGCAATGGACATTGCAGTCGAGGTGTTTTATATTTCAGATTCGCTTCCAAAGAAGGAAGATTATGCCTTAACCTCGCAAATCAGAAGATCAGCAGAAAGTATTTCCGCGAATATCTCTGAAGGATTTGGTAGAGCAGGAAGTAGGGACAAGACTATGTTTTATAAATATGCCAGAGGTTCTGCAAATGAAACTAAAAATCATTTGGTTTATGGCAATCTCGTAAAGTATTTTGAAGATGAAAAGATTCAACCGATTATCAAGGATATCGAGAATCTAATGCATGAACTTAACAAAGTAATCAAAACCCTAGAATCAGAACCTCAACCTCAACCTCAACCTCAACCTTAACCTCAACCTTGGACAAAAAATCCTACACTTTCCTCGAAATCAAGCAGAAAATGGCAAACTACTGCGTTTACCAGGATCGTTGCCATCAAGAAGTGGAGCAAAAAATGTGGGACTTTTTACTCATTCCCGAAGCGAAAGAAGAAATTCTTCTCTTTCTCATGAAAGAAAACTACTTGAATGAAGAGCGATTTACACGCAGCTACATTCGCGGGAAATTCTACATCAAATCCTGGGGACGAAATAAAATCCGCAACCATTTAAAATTCAAAGGCATTACCGAAAAACTCATTACCCATTCTTTTGATGAAATTAAGGAAGAAGATTACGAGAAAACTTTGAAAAAAATCTACCTCAATTACCACGATAAATTAAAAGGCCTGCAGGCGTATCAAAAAAGATCCAAAACCATCAAATATCTTTTAGGGAGAGGTTTTGAGTATCAGAAGATCAACAATGCAATCGAAGATTTAGATGCACAATAAAAAAAATTGAAGGAATTGAAATTATTTTAATTAATTTGCACTGGTATTCATTAAAAACTACTCTCGACCTAAGAAAACTAACTATGAAGAAAATTACTACATTTCTTGCCCTTTTCTTGCTGCTCGTGGTAAGGGCGCAAACCTTTAAGTATGGAGTAACAGGAAATTTTCACAAAGGGTCAATCGTAGGTGTTCATGATGTTTCCAAAGGAGCGTATGGTGGTGGATTGGGTATTTTCGGACAGTGGTCCCTCGTGGAAAATGATGTTTTTGATTCCGCCTGGCTTTTCATCATGCCGCAAATAGAATACAGCATGCAAGGGGAAATCGCAAAGGCAGAAGAAGAAAAATTTGGAGTACAGCGTTTTCACCATGATTATGTGGCCATGCAGGTCTATTTAAAATGGTTTTTTCACCAGGGAAATATGAAGAGAGATTTGTATTTATTTGCTGGACCCCGGATAGAATATTTGGTGCGCGAGAAAAGAGAAGTCGATCCCGCTTATGATTTAGCCTATTACCAATTTAATGGAGATGATGAGGTGAAGAAATTTGGGTACGGTGTTTCCTTTGGAGCCGGTCTGAAAATCACGCAGCATATAGAGGCTTTTCTTCGGTATGATCAAGGTTTCAGTACGGTGTATCCAAATAACACGAGCCGAAATACGTATAACCGATTATTAGCGTTAGGACTTAACTACTACATCGATGAAAACTGGTGGTAAAAAGCAGCCATCATGCTCAACTAAGATTATGGTAGAGAATATTGAGCTTTACATTTATAATCTTAAATTTAAGAAATGAAAAAATACGTTCCGGTATTTCTAAATATATCACTTTTCCTTCTCCTCTTTTCTTGTAAACCCAAGCAAAATGTAGTTTACATGTCTAACGATAATTTCCAGCAGGAGGTTTCTCAGGCAAAATATTCAGGTTTACATATTCAAGAGGGAGACCAATTACAAATTCAGGTCTCTGCCTTTGATGATATTGCGGTACAACCATTTAATCGCAACTCGATGGGTCAAACGGCAACTGCCGGTTCTGGTGGTGGCGCTTCCGCTCCCAGTGAATATTTGGTCACTTCAGAGGGCACCATCATCTTTCCTGTGCTCGGTTCAGTTTATTGCAAAGGTATGACGAAACAACAACTCAAAGCCGATTTAGAAAGCCGCTTAAAACGGTATTTAACAGATCCTTTGGTGACAATCACGCTCTCCAATTTTAACTTTAGTGTTTTGGGCGAAGTCAAAGGTCCGGGACAGAAAACAAGCACAACAGAAAAGATTAATCTTTTTCAGGCCATTGCTTTAGCCGGCGACTTAACCTACGATGCGAACAAAACCAATATTAAATTAATACGGACTTCTGAGGAGACTGGAAAAGATGAAGTGGTATCTTTGGATTTAACTGAAGCCTCTATTGTTAATTCGCCTTACTACTATTTACAGCAAAATGACATTCTGTATGTTGAGCCAGATCGCAACAAGCAAATCAGTGTCAACAATAATCCCAATGTAGACAATTGGATCAAGTATGGTGGGGTAGGTTTAGGACTTTTAACCTTAATCATCAGTTTAACCCGATAAGAAAGGCATGGAATTATTAGAAAATTCGGTTCCGGCACAACGGGCAAAACCATTGAATATTAAAAAAGAAATAGGGAAATATCTTAAAAAATGGCCCTGGTTTCTACTCAGTATCGTTCTTTTTTATTCCGCGGCGAAGATTTACCTGAGATATACCCAACCCCAATATTTCAGTAAGACGTCATTAAAACTTCAGGATTCCAAGGGAAAGGGTACCGCATTAAGTGATTTGAAAAACTTAGGCATGGGCGTGAGTGGCGATAATGAATTACAGGGTGAAACCACTGTAATCCTCTCCAAACCAATTCTGGCAAAAGTAGTGAGCAATCTCAATTTGAATATCACCTTCTACAGTATAGGCACCATTAAAGAGAATGAACTCTATCAGGATTCTCCCCTACAAGGTAAATTAATCAGCATTTCATCTCCAGATAATTTTGGTGGGGCACAATATACCATTAACCCCGTAGGCAAAAATTCCTTTCGTTTAGCAGACTCGCGAACCCAATATCAGTTTGGAACTCCGATAAAACTTCCTTTTGGAACGGTTCAATTTGATAGTAAACCGGGGATGAAGCTTACTGTTCCTATTAAGGTGGTTATTAGTAATCCCAAAAACATGGTCAACAGCCTGGAGAGCCGTTTAACAGTATCTCTTCCAGAAAATAAAGGGCTGCTCATGGATGTTTCTTTGATAGGACCTGTTCCAAAAAAATCAGAAGATATCTTAAATGAACTTGCTAAGCAATATATCGCAGATGGTATTAATGATAAGAATGAAGAGGCAGAAAACACCCAAAACTTTATTAATGATCGTTTAGAAATTATTACGGAAGATCTCTCCGGCATCGAGGGGGAAAAAGAAAGATTTAAACGCACGAACCAGATTACCAATTTAGAAACGCAGGCCAATCTTTCCGTCGGTAAAGCAGAGGAAAATACCAAACAGATTTTAACGCAGTCTATGCAACTGGATTTAATTAATTCGGTCCTTGCCGCAAGTGCAGGGAACCAATTGTTGCCCACTGGCATGGGTTTATCTTCCGGGGCAGAAAGTTCCATTGCAGAATACAATAATTTGATGCTTACACGTAACCGTGTTTTAAAACAGGCAACAGGTGAAAATCCAGCGGTTGTTGAAATGAATAAGCAGATTATCGCGCAGAAAAACCTGCTTCGTCAAAATCTACTTGAATCTCGAGAAACCCTGCAATTGCAACTGGCGCAGGCGAAAGGTCAACTTAATCTCGCGAAAGGGAATATTGCTAAATACCCTACGCAGGAAAAAATATTTCGGAGCATTGACCGTCAACAGACCCTCAAAGAGCAGTTATACCTCTATCTTTTGCAAAAAAGAGAAGAAAATGCCATCACCCTGGCCGTAACTGCCCCAAAAGCAAAAATCGTAAATCCTGCTTTTACGACTGGAATTGTAAAACCAGATACGAATCAAATTATTTACGGCTCACTGGCCGCCGGCTTCTTATTACCATTGCTTCTTTTGGTAGGATTTCAAATGTTGGATACTAAAATCCACACCAAGCAGCATATCGTTTCTCTTGCTCCTGATGCTTCTGTAATTGCAGAAATTCCTTTTATTACAGATGATCTAAAGCTGGTAAAGCCCAACGATTTTTCTGTATTTGCAGAATCATTCCGGATTCTGGGCTCCAATTTAAAATTTTTATTAAAAGCTAAAAATGTGGGACAGGGTGGTACCGTCTTAATTACCTCCTCCGTGAAAGGGGAAGGTAAAACCACCATTTCCATGAATGTGGCGCTCACTTTGGCGGGTAAAAGTAAAGTGATTATCATTGGTGCAGATATCCGCAATCCACAGCTGCAGCGTTTTGTCAATGGCGAAAATATAGGACTCACAGATTATCTAGTTTCAGATCACACTGTTCCAGATCCCTACATCATTAAATCCGGTATTAATGATAATCTGGATGTGTTATTCAGCGGACAAATCGCACCTAATCCGAATGACCTCTTAGATATGCCCAAATTTGATGATATGATCGCCTATCTTAAAACAAAGTATGAATACATCGTGTTAGATTCCGCGCCTGTCATGCTAGTGAGTGATACCCTGCATCTGGTAGAAAATTCAGATGTGGTTTTGTATGCCGTAAAATCTGATTTTACAGAGAAAGAGATGATTGACTTTGCGGAAGGTTTCCGAAAAGAGAATATGATCAAAAATATGGCTTACATCCTTAATAATGTAAAGCCGGAAAATACCCGCTACGGAAAAAAATACGGCTACGGCTATTATTCCTACACCCATGACGAAAAACTGAAATGGTGGAAAAAATTTGTCTAGAGAGTAAATTTGTGAACTAGTGAACTAGTGAACGAGTGAACGAGTGAGCCAGGCGTATCTTTACAGGTTCCAAGTTTCACAAGCTCACAATTCACAAATTGATAAGTAAATAAGTTCACAGCTTCACAAATTGATAAAAAAAAAGTAAACAGGAGAACTGGTAATTCTGTAGACAGTTGATTTTGCATGTTCACAGGTTCACAAAAAACAACAAAAAATGAACAATCACAAAGACCTGCTCGTTTACCAAAAATCTCTTGATTTGGTGGAGATGATTTACAGAGAAACCCGGGCTTTTCCTGCGGAGGAAAAATTTGGACTGATAAGTCAGCTTAGAAGATGTTCAGTATCTTTACCCTCTAATACTGCTGAAGGTGCAGGTAGAAAAGGTACAAAAGAGTTTATTCAATTTTTATATATTGCACTAGGTTCTTTAAATGAAATGGAAACCCAGATGGAGATTTCCAGACGACTCGGATTTGTAAACGATTTAACCGCTTTCACCGAACACTTCCTGCATATTAAGCGAATGCTCTTAAAATTAATTGAAAAATTGGAAGGAAAGTAAATCAGTGAACTGGAGGAGTAGTGAACGAGTAAAGAAGTGAAATTGTGAACCAGTCGCATCTTCACAAGTTCACAAGTTCACAGCTTCACAAGTTTAAGAAAAATATGAAACAAAAAATCGCCATCATCGGCCTCGGTTACGTTGGTCTTCCTTTAGCTCGGTTATTCGCCACAAAATATCAGGTAGTTGGTTTTGATATCGACTCCAATCGAATCGCAGAGGTCAACAGCGGAACAGATAAAACCTTGGAGGTTGAAGACGAAATTTTGCAGGCAGTTCTGGTATCGGATTTTAAAGCCGCAGAAAAAGGTCTAATTTGCTCTTCTAATTTAGAAGACATTGCCGACTGCAATTATTATATCATCACGGTTCCGACTCCTGTAGACAAAAACAACCGTCCCGATTTAACTCCTTTACAAAAGGCCTCCCAATCTGTGGGGAAACTTCTTAAAAAAGGCGATATCGTCATATACGAATCAACGGTCTATCCGGGTGTTACAGAAGAAGAATGTGTGCCTATTTTAGCAGAATATTCAGGGTTGACTTTCAATGTAGATTTTTTTGCGGGATATTCTCCAGAGCGCATCAATCCGGGTGATCGGGAAAAAACCGTCGAAAAAATTATGAAAGTGACCTCTGGTTCTACACCAGAAATTGGCAAAATCGTAGATGATCTATACCGTTCTATTATTTTAGCAGGTACCCATTTAGCACCGACGATCAAAGTTGCAGAAGCTTCCAAAGTCATAGAAAATGCACAGCGGGACATTAATATTGCGTTTGTGAATGAATTGGCAAAAATATTCTCCCTTATGGATATTGATACCCATGAAGTCCTTAAAGCAGCCGGTACGAAATGGAATTTTCTTCCTTTTAAACCCGGTTTGGTAGGTGGACATTGCATCGGGGTGGATCCTTTTTACCTGGCCCAAAAAGCCCAGGAAATTGGATATTATTCTGAACTGATCTTAGCAGCGCGTCGTTTAAACGATTCCATGGGATCTTTCATTGCCGGAAAAGTGGTGAAACTCATGATCAAAAAAGGGATCCAAGTGAAGGGAGCACATCTTTTGATGTTGGGAATTACCTTTAAAGAAAATTGTCCTGATATTCGAAATACGAAAGTGGTCGATGTAATTCGCAGTTTAGAAGATTATGACATCAAAGTCACAATCTATGATCCGTGGGCTAATCCCGCCGAGGTGAAGAAGGAATATGGAGTCGATTGCGTTACGGAATTAAGTGAACAAGTGAACGAGAAAACAAGTGAACAAGAAGCACCGGCAGGTTCACAAGTTCATAGGTTTACCAGTTCACAGGTTAACAGGTTCACAAGTTCACATCCGCCTCAGTTCGATGCGATCATTCTTGGTGTGGCGCACGATGAATTTCTGCATTTAGATTTAGAATCCCTTAAAAAAGAAAACGCCATTATTTACGATGTAAAAGGAATCCTCCAAAATGCAGATGCGCGATTGTAATAAAGAGAACAAGAGAACCAGTGAACGCGTGAACCAGGCGCATCTTTACAACTTCACGACTTCACCAGAGAAAAAGAAACAAAAGAAATAGAAACCTTATAATTCTGTGAGTAATTATTGACAAGTTCACAAGAGAACAAGAGAAAAAGAGAATAAGAGAACCAGTGAACCGGTGAACGAGTGAACCAGTCGCATCTTTACAACTTCACAAGAGAAAAAGAAACAAAAGAAATAGAAACCTTATAATTCTGTGAGTAATTATTGACAGGTTCACAAGTTCACAGGTTCACAAGAGAACAAGAGAACAAGAGAACCGGTGAACGAGTGAACCAGTCGCATCTTTACAACTTCACGACTTCACCAGAGAAAAAGAAACAAAAGAAATAGAAACCTTATAATTCTGTGAGTAATTATTGACAGGTTCACAGGTTCACAAGAGAACAAGAGAACCAGTGAACGAGTGAACCAGTGGCATCTTTACACCTTCACGACTTCACAAGAGAAAAAGAAACAAAAGAAAAAGAAACAAAAGAAATAGAAATCTTATAATTCTGTGAGTAATTATTGACAGGTTCACAAGTTCACAGGTTCACAGGTTCACAAGAGCACAAGAGAACCGGTGAACGAGTGAACCAGTCGCATCTTTACAACTTCACAAGAGAAAAAGAAACAAGAGAAAAAGAAACCCTATAATTCTGTGAGTAATTATTGACAAGTTCACAGGTTCACAGGTTCACAGGTTCACAAGAGAACAAGAGAACAAGAGAACCAGTCGCATCTTTACAACTTCACGATTTCACAAGAGAAAACGAAACAAAAGAAAAAGAAACCCTATAATTCTGTGAGTAATTACTGACAAGTTCACAAGTTCACAGATTCACACGTTCACACAATGGAAAAAACAAGTCAACCTATAAATAAGTAACTTATTAACAAGCTCACCAGCTCACCAGTTCACCAGTTCACAACTTTACACGTTCACAACCCAACAGCAATGACCAAGGACCAACAACCCACTTACTTCATCAATTCCAAGCAATCCGTCTTTTCCCTCAACTTAAAAGAAGTTTGGGATTACCGCGATCTGCTTCTCATGTTGGTGAAAAGGGATTTTATCACTTTTTACAAGCAAACAATCCTGGGCCCACTCTGGTTCATTGTTCAACCCTTAATGACCACGGTAATTTATATGATCATCTTTGGGAATATTGCAAAATTATCCACTGATGGTGTTCCCCAAATTTTGTTTTACATGTCTGGGATCACCATCTGGAATTATTTCTCCGAAAGTCTGACCAAAACGTCCTCCGTCTTCACGTCTAATGCGGGAATGTTTGGCAAAGTCTATTTTCCACGCCTTATTATGCCTTTGGCGATTGTGACTTCCTCCCTTATGAAGTTCGCCGTACAGTTTGGAATTTTCCTCCTCATTCTTCTCTATTTCGTCCTTTTCACGAATGATGTACAACCCAATATGTGGATGTTATTCACGCCTGTTTTAATCCTCTTAATGGCCATGTTTGCCCTGGGAATGGGAATGATTTTTTCTTCTCTAACCACCAAATACAAAGATTTAGCATTTCTTTTAACCTTTGGCGTGCAGCTGTTTATGTACATCACGCCTGTTGTTTATCCCATTTCTGCTTTACCCGAAAAATTCCGCTTCCTCGTTTATATGAATCCCCTCTCTTCCATTTTCGAGTGTTTCCGCTATGCTTTTCTGGGGTCTGGAAGTTTCGATTTAATGAGCATTATGTGGAGCAGCATTTTCATTGTCTTCATCCTTATCCTCGGCACGGTGATTTTCAACAAAGTGGAAAAAAGTTTCATGGATACAGTGTAGTGATGGGTTGATGGGTTGATTTGTTGATGTGATAATGGGTTGATGCGATGATGGGTTGATTTAGCGAAATACAAAAAGAGGCAAGGAAAAAGCAAAAAGTACGACATAGAGATCTTATGTGACTTATACCTTCTTCCTCGCAATGACGCATAAATTAAAATGAATTTAAAAATCGACTTCGGAGATTTTCGCGTGAAGAAAAATAAAATTTCTTTCCATCCAAATCAAGCAACTTACTCAAGATAAAAATTCCTTTTGTCCGAAGCGCGGGCACCGTTTAAGTTTTTAGCGAAACTAAAGTATCCGCGCAAGTTTAGGAATTTTCTTAAAAGAAATTTGATTTTTTAGCGAAAAGATCCAGGTCTTGAACTTTTGGTTCTTTTGTTTCAAGACAAACCATTTAAAATGGTTCGCTGATTCCAAAAAAAACAATAAATAAATTGAAGCAAAAGAACATAAAAAGAAAAAATAATGGAAATAATTTAGACAGATTGCTTTACTTCCTCGCAATGACGAACTAGATTATAAACCCAAATTCTAAATGACTTCGGAGATTTTCGCGTGAAGAAAAATAAAATTTCTTTCCAACCAAAATAAGCAACTTACTCAAGATAAAAATTCCTTTTGTCCGAAGCGCGGGCACCATTTAAGTTTTTAGCGAAACTAGAATATCCGCGCAAGTTTAGGAATTTTCTTAAAAGAAATTTTATTTTTTATCGAAAAGATCCAGTCTTGAACTTTTGGTTCTTTTGTTTCAAGACAAACCATTTAAAATGGTTCGCTGATTCCAAAAAAACAATAAGTAAATTGAAGCAAAAGAACATAAATATAAAAAATAATGGAAATAATTTAGACAGATTGCTTCGTCATACTTCCTCGCAATGACGCCCTAGATTAAAAACCCAAATTCTAAATGACTCAGGAGATTTTCGCGTCAAGAAAAATAAAATTTCTTTCCATCCAAATCAAGCAACTTACTCAAGATAAAAATTCCTTTTGTCCGAAGCGCGGGCACCATTTAAGTTTTTAGCGAAACTAAACTATCCGCGCAAGTTTAGGAATTTTATTAAAAGAAATTTTATTTTTTAGCGAAAAGATCCAGGTCTTGAACTTTTGGTTCTTTTGTTTCAAGACAAAAGAACAAATAAAGTAAAATTAGAAAGATTGCTTCGTCATTCTTCTCCGATAAATCGGAACAAGCTCTCTCGCAATGACGCACTACTTGAAGCTCCCCGCAATGACGCACTACTTGAAACTCGCCGCAATGACGCACTATTTGAAACTCCCCGCAATGATGCGCTACTTAAAATTTTGGTTAAAAATGACTTCGGAGATTTTTGCGTGAAGTAAAATTAAATTTCTTTCAGAACTACACATTCAACAAACACAGCATAAAAATTTTCCCTGTTTTTTAATTACATTGAGCTTAACAATTAATCAAGCCGCGCAAGTTTAGGAATTTTCTTAAAAGAAATTTTATTTTTTAGCGAAAAGATCCAGGTCTTGACTTTTTCACTCTTTTGTTTCAAGACAAACCATTTAAAATGGTTCGCTGATTCCAAAAAAAACAATAAGTAAATTGAAGCAAAAGAACGGTTAAAAAAACAATAAGTAAATTGAAGCAAAAGAACATAAAAAGAAAAAATGTTTATCTAGGCGGCAGTATTTCTACTATAAAGGCAAGACTCCTTACTTTTATGACAACAGCTTCATTGATTTCCAAAAAATAAAACCACTATTCAATAAGTAAAACAAAAAAAACACCTCCTTAAACCCAATTCCCCCTTCATATCCTACATATAATTCCTATTTTAGCACCTGCAAACCACCCAAACATTCAGCACCAAAAATCCCTCACCCAACATCCAAAAATACTTTGAAACCCTCAACCGCCATCATCGCCGAAAACATATCCAAACAATACCGCCTTGGTGAAGTGGGGACTGGAACCATTACGCATGATTTAAATCGGTTTTGGGCAAAAATGAGGGGCAAAGAAGATCCCTTTCTAAAAATTGGGGAGAGCAATGACCGCAGTACAAAAGGTGAGAGCGATTATGTTTGGTCTTTAAAAGACATCAACTTTGAAATTGAAAAAGGCGATGCTGTAGGAATTATTGGTCGAAATGGAGCGGGAAAATCTACCCTTCTAAAATTACTAAGCCGCGTTACAAAACCTACGACGGGACATTTTGAAGTTCAGGGGCGTATTGCATCTCTCCTGGAAGTAGGAACCGGATTTAATCCTGAAATGACGGGTCGCGAAAACATCTATTTAAATGGCGCCATCTTAGGAATGCGCCGCAATGAGATCAAAAGAAAATTTGAGGAGATCGTAGATTTTTCTGGAGTAGAACGCTATATTGATACGCCTGTAAAACGCTATTCTTCTGGAATGTATGTGCGGTTGGCTTTTGCGGTTGCTGCACATTTGGAATCTGAAATCTTAATTGTTGATGAGGTTCTTGCGGTAGGAGACGCCGAGTTTCAGAAAAAATGTCTGGGCAAAATGGGCGATGTAAGTAAAGGCGAAGGAAGAACGGTTTTATTTGTGAGTCATAATATGGCGGCGGTGAAAAATCTTTGTACGAAAGGAATAATTTTAGAAAATGGACTTTTAAAGTATACAGCAGACAATATAGAGGACGCTGTTAATAATTATTTTTCTAAAGAAGATTTAAATAGCGATTTAGCAAAGGAATTTGATCATCTTTCTCCAAAGTATGGAAACCTCCTTGTGCGTTTAAATCAAACTAAAATAGAGGTTTCCTCTAATGAAAGTTTTATAACAATTAAAGATGCGCTTAAAATTAATCTAAATTTTAATGTTAATGATAATTTTGACAATTTTAATTTAGCAATTAATTTTAAATCTTTAACAGATGATGTGGTTGTTTTTAGCCAAATTACAAATGTGGTAGCTATAAATAAGGGGAATTATAATGCAGTTCTTGAGATTCCTGGCAATTTTTTGAATTCAAAAATTTATGAGATCGATTTGCATTTCGTTAATAATAATATTGCTCTATTAACTGTTCAAAGCATTATTAATTTTGAAACAATTGATGTCCGAGATAACCTAAATTATTACGGGACATGGGCAGGATATGTCAGACCACAGTTTAAATTTAAAATAAATATATAACGATACTAAAATGTTAAAAAAAATATTAAACACTTTAAAATCTAAATCTGAGAAAAAAATATTGATTTCTGAAATAGAGGAAATTTATGCACGAATTCCCATTGATTTTGGTGGAGGATGTAGTATTCAAAAAGGTTTGCTAATGAGCTTATTAATTAGTAATTTTAAGTTACAAAAGACAGTTGATTTAGGAGTTTACAGGGGTAGGTCATTATTTCCGCAAGCAATAGCTCATAAATTATTTAGTGATGGTGTTGTGTTTGGAGTTGATCCTTACAGTAATCTAGCTGCTGTTCAAAATGATCGTCCTGAATTACAGAAAGATTTAGATCATTTTGTAAAGGAAACTGATTTTAATAAATTATATAATGATGTTACCTCTTTAATTCAAAGTAATAAATTGACAGGAAATTGTATGTTAGTACGAGAAACTTCAGCGGACGCTTCATCATTTTTTATAAATAATAACTATATGTTAGATCTTGTTCATATAGATGGTAATCATGATACGAAATTTGTAATGGAAGATGCTAATAATTACCTACCACTACTAAATGATAAAAGTTTCATTGTATTAGATGATGTTTCTTGGGATTCGGTTCAACCTGCATTTAATTTGTTAATGAAGAAAATGATTTTTGTTGATAAGTTGATAGATACTTATAATGATTTTGCGTTGTTTAGTCAAGGATTGACTGCTGAAGAAGTAAAAACTGTTAGAGACATATTTAAGCAAATTAAGAAAACGAAAGGTAATTAGGATGTTAGCACAAATATCCACAAGGTTAAAATTATTAAAAAACATTTTAATGCAGAAAGTGAGTTACTTTTATAAAGGTTTATATAAAAGTGATTTGATAATTTTTGACACTATTTTTCCCCATCCAGTTTCGGGTTTTAGATTAGAAGAATTTACATCCTTGCTTTCCGAATTTAAAACTTCAAAAATATTGGTTAATCCTGAGGCTTATAACTTTTTAAATACAGCAGAGGAGTTACATCCTATTCACATCAATGAACTCGTAAGAAAAAATCCTGATTTAAAAAATAAACTTAAACCAATAAGAGGTTTTGTAAACATCAACACCAAACTTTTTTATTGTTTGTTTATTAGTCACATATATAGGTATATAGAGATTCTAGAAAAGCATCAAATATCCTTCGTATTTACATTATATCCTGGATCGGATTTCCAAATGAATAATGAAGAGTGTGATCAAAAGCTTAGAAGAACGCTTTCTTCGAAGATGTTTAAAAAAGTTATTGTAACGCAAAAAGTCACCAAGGACTATCTTTTGAAAAAAAATTTTTGCACAGAAGATCAAATTGAATTCATTTTTGGATGTGTGGTTCCGCAAAATTCCTTAATTAAAGATTTAACTGCTAAACAATATTATAGCCAAGGTAAAGATACGTTGGACATTTGTTTTTGTGCGGCTAAATATATGCCAAGAGGAGTTGATAAGGGTTATGATGTATTTATAGAAGTAGCGCATAAATTATTATTGAAGTATAATTTTGTTAAATTTCATATCGTTGGTGGTTTTACAGAAAATGATATTGATGTTACCGCTATTTTAAACAATATCCATTTTTATGGCTATCAAGATTTTGATCAGTTACAAGGAATTTTTAAAAAGATGGACATTTTAATCTCACCTAACAAACCTTTCCTTTTACGAAACGGTTCTTTCGATGGGTTTCCTCTAGGTACAGTCGTAGAAGCAGCTTTAAATGGTGTGATGGTGATGTTAAGTGATGGTTTGGAACAAAATACGACATTTGTGAATGACGAAGAAGTTGTTATAATAGATAGTGATAGTAAATTGATAGAAACAATTTTGGAGGAATTAATTAATGAACCACAAAGGATAGCACAAATAGCTAAAAAAGGGACTTTGAAGTTTCAGGAGATATACTCCAATGAAGCGCAAATGACTCCACGATTAAAAGTGCTTAAAAATATTATTAGTAATTCGTAAGGTAATAAACAAACTATACTTATGATTGAAGATAAGGGTTCGCCGAAAATTACGATTCTAACCATAACATATGGTCATGAGGATTTTATAAAAGAGACGTTGAATGGAATTCTTATGCAGACGTATAATGGACCTGTGGAGTTTATCATTGCAAATGATAATTCGCCAGATAATACGGACCACGTCATTAAGGATTATTTTAATGAAACTTTTATACCTGCAAATTTTGAAATAAAATATACAAAACACGAAAATAATATAGGAATGATGCCTAATTTTATTTGGGCACTAAAACAAGCTTCAGGCAAATACATTGCGCTTTGTGAAGGTGACGATTATTGGACTGAATCTGATAAATTGCAAAAACAAGTTAATTTTTTGGAGAATAATCAAGAATATGTACTAACATTTCATCCAATAAAAATTCTAAAAACTAATGGTGAACTGGTAGATGATTTTATTACAACAGTTCCGCAAAATTACGAAAATCAAGAAACTTTGGCTCGACTTGGTAATTATATTCATACTCCATCGGTGGTTTTTCGTAATATTGTTCAAACGTTCCCGCGTGAATTTATAATATCACCCATTGGAGATTACTTTTTATACATGATCCTCACTGCCAATGGTAAAGTAAAAATGTTGGCTGAGACGATGGCTGTTTACAGGCATGGTGTTGGTGTGTTATCTGCACAATCAAATTTAAAACGTGCAAAATCTTTTCTAACATTTTATACTTTATTATTGTCTTGGTCGAATAATCCTATTTTAAATGAAATTTTACTTAAAAGACAAGAATATTTTACAACAAATGTTGAAAAAATAGTGAGAAGTGAATATACAGGAGTTTTTATCTCTAATCATTTCTTTTATAGAGCGCTAAGTGCACTACAACAACCTAAAACGTTGTGGAATAAAATTAAAATTAGATTTTAAAATAATGATTTCCATTTATTCCTTAAGAAAGTAGTTTTTAATGGTACATATAGCTTTTTAAAATTAGTCAAATATTAACAAATCAGTTACTAAAAATAAGAATGAATAAAAAAATAACAACAGTTATTGTAACATTTAATTCATTGCGAAATAATTGGATTTACAAGTGTCTTGATGCATTAATGGAATCAAATTATAAAACAGAAATTATTATCATTGATAATAATTCAACTGATGATACTTGCAATATAATTAAAGAGAAATATCCAGAGGTAATTCTTATTGAAAATAAAGAAAATAAAGGTTTCGGGCAAGCTAATAACCAGGGTTTTGAATATGGTTTAAAAAATGGATCTGATTACTTTTTTCTTCTTAATCAGGATGCTTATGTAGAAACTACTACAATTAAATCATTGGTGGAACAATCCCTGAAAAATCATGAGTATGGAATCTTAAGTCCCATCCATTTCAATTATAATGGAGGTGAATTAGAGCATTATTTTTCTGTTTTTATGTCCACAGCAAAAACTCCATTTTTTTTCGCAGAACATATTTTAAAGAAACCGCGTGAAATATATGATACAAAATTCGTGAATGCTGCGGCATGGTTAATACCCCGACAAACGGTATTGGATATTGGCGGATTTGACACTATGTTTTTTCAGTATGGTGAAGATGATAATTATTGCCAGCGTGTTCTTTATCATGGATATAAAATTGGGGTTGTCACTGGATGCTTTATTTATCATGATTCATATATTCGTGTACAACCTAATGACTATCTGGAATCGGCAAAATATCTGGAAGACATTGAGAAAACTATTAAAACCAATTACGGTAATATTAATGTAGATATTAACGATTATTACAGAAATGAAATTAAATCAGTTTATTATAAGATGTTAATAAATGCTTTAACTTTCAAATTTAAATCTTTGCCCAACTTTATGCGGGAAATGAAAATAATCAAGAAATCTTTTACTGAAATCCATAGAAGCAGGGAAATAAATAAAGGTAAAGGATGTCATTATTTAAATCTCTAAAATATTTTATAATGTTTAATGGTATAAATAGCTGGTAAGGGGTAGATGCTTATTATAATCTGTATAGCAAATACTTATATTTACAACAGTTATTCAGAAGTGAGGCTTACAAAAAAAAACTACTATAGTTTTAAAGTCTTTTAAAAATTTGATTATAAGATGAAGAATTATCTCTATTATCTTTACTGGATTATTCGGACCTGGCCTTTTCGTTGGAGTTTTCCAAAATATAAAATTTTGTCGATCGATGAAACGATTAATGATATTATCAAAAATAAAAAAAGTCTGTCTCGCTTTGGTGACGGAGAATTTTTGTTGATTTTAAAAAAACAAAATCTTGGCTTTCAAAACCAAAATCCACTGTTGGCAGATAAACTTTTAGAAGTTTTAAATAATAGAAATCCTAACTTTTTAGTTGCTCTTCCTGATAGCATTTCTTCCGTAAAAAGTCACAAACGATTTGCAAAAGTGTACTGGCTTTTATTCATTAATACGCACGGGAGAGCACTTTCTAAATTATTAGATCAAACGTATCGCTATGGTAATGCAAATATGACAAGACTTTATGCGGGGATAAAAGACCAATCTAAATCGAAAGTATATTTTACTCAAGTGAAAACTTTTTGGGAAAGTAAGAATATTTTAATTATTGAAGGTGATTTATCAAGATTGGGGGTTGGAAATGATTTGTTTGATCGTGCAAAAAGTATAGAAAGAATCATCTGTCCTAGTAAGAACGCATTTGAAAAATATGAAGAAATTGTAAGTGCAGCTAAAGAGCATGGCAAGGATAAATTAGTTTTATGTGCTTTAGGGCCAACTGCGACCGTACTTTGTTCTGACCTTTGCAATGCGGGCTTTTGGGCGATTGACATTGGGCATATTGACGTAGAATATATGTGGATGTTGATGGGTGCTAAAGATCGTATTGCTATTAAAGGAAGATCTGTAAATGAATCCAACAATTCGGAAGGATATGAACTTGATTCAGAATTGGTAACTCCTTATAATAACTCAATAATTTTAGATTTGTCTTCATAACTAAATTATTCAATTTTAATTTCCTAATATATGATACCAGTTAACAAGCCTTTTTTACCTCCCCAACAAATCTATCAGTCTTACTTAGACGGGATTTGGAAAAGGGAATGGCTCACCAATATGGGACCTTTAGCGAGTGATTTGGAATTGCGTTTAAAAGAGTTTTTACACGTAGATCATCTTTTATATGTGACCAATGGTACAGTTGCCTTACAGATGGCAATTAAAGCTCTGGATTTAGGTGGCGAAATAATTACAACACCTTTTTCTTTTGTTGCCACCACAAGTTCTATTGTCTGGGAAAACTGCATTCCTGTATTTGTTGATATCGAATCAACATCGCTTAATATTGATCCAGAGAAAATTGTAGCGGCTATTACAGAAAATACTTCCGCAATTTTGGCCACTCATGTTTATGGAAATCCATGTGATGTGGATGCAATAGAAAATATTGCAAAAAAACATCATTTAAAGGTGATTTATGATGCGGCACATGCTTTCGGAGTTACTTATAAAGGAAAATCGATTTTTGAATTTGGCGACATTGCCACCTGCAGTTTGCACGCTACAAAACTATATCACAGCACAGAAGGAGGATTACTTATTACAAAAGATCCAGAAATTTTAAAAAAATTGGCATCTATTCGAAATTTCGGAATTTCTGGGTTTGAGAGTTTTAATCAATTGGGTTTGAATGGAAAAAATTCTGAGTTTCATGCTGCCATGGGTCTGGCTAATTTAAAATATATCGAGGAGATTTCGAAGAGACGTCAGGAACTATCAGCAAGGTATGATGACAAACTCAAAAATTTAAAAGCCCGCAGACCAATATGGAAGACGGATTCTGAAAATAATGCTTCCTATTATCCGATTATATTTGAAACGGAAGAGCTAATGTTGAAGTGCAAAGAACATTTACAACTCAATGAAATTGGAACTAGACGTTATTTTTATCCAAGTTTGGCTAACTCCCTTCCTTACTTACAACCACAGCAATTTGAAATTACCGATGATATTTCTAAGCGGGTTTTATGTCTTCCTCTCTATTACAACTTAACCAATGAAGAGGTAGATCTAATATGTAGGTTACTTTTACGAATTCAAAACAATTAACCATGATTATTGTTGGCGCCAAAGGTTTTGCAAAGGAAGTTTTAGAAATAGTTCATCAAAATAATGAGCTGGAAGGTCTTGCTTTTTTTGACGATGTTAATCACGACATTCCCGATTTGCTTTTCAGAAAATTTCCTATTTTAAAAAATGAAGATGAAGTTCGGGAACACTTTATGAAATTTGGAAATAATTATACGATTGGAATAGGTGGACCGCTTCTTCGTAAGAAAATGTATGATAAGTTTGTGAAATTAAGTGGTAATTTAAATACGATAATTAGCAAATTTTCTGAAATAGGTAGTTACGGTGTAGAAATAGGAGAAGGTTGTAATATTTTATCCGGTGCAATTTTGGCAAACAGTGTCAAGCTGGGAAAAGCTAATATTATTTATTACAATGCGATCATTACACATGATGTAAGTACGGGCGATTTTGTAGAGATCTCACCCGGCGCAAAACTTCTTGGTAGGTGTGCCGTAGGTGATTTTTCTAGTATTGGTAGTAGTGCAGTTATTTTACCTGATGTCAAAGTTGGAAGAAATGTAATTGTTGGAGCAGGTGCAATCGTTACTAAAGACCTTCCCGATAATTGCGTTGCCGTAGGAAATCCCGCAAAAATTATAAGTACGAATAATGACTGATTATCCCAATGTTAGCGTTGTTACTATCACTTATGGTCATGAAGATTATATAACAAAGACTATCGATAGCGTTTTGATGCAGAAGTACCGTGGTGAAATAGAATTTATTATTGCTAATGATAATTCTCCAGATGATACAGATAAGGTTCTTTCAAATTATTTTTCACAAAAAAAGATCCCTGATAATGTTACTATTAAATATACCAAGCACAAAATAAATAAAGGTGCAGTTTCAAATTTTAGTTGGGCAGTTGCACAGGCTTCAGGTAAATACATTGCCCTTTGTGAAGGAGATGATTACTGGATAGATTCCCTAAAATTACAAAAACAGATTAATTTTTTAGAAGGCAATGAAGATTATAGTTTGTGCTTTACAGCAAAATTAAATGTCAATCATAAAGGGGATATCATAAATCTAGCAAGATTTAACCATCAAAAATCTTGGGCTGCGGAAGATGTTTTAGATGGCGGTTTTATCGCAGGATTGCAAACCATCGTGTCAAAAAATTTATCAAATGAATTTAATGAGTTTTGTTGTCAATTTCCTGATCGAACAGGGGTAGATAGATTGTATAGTTATTTTTATGGCATTAAAGGAAAACTTAAATATTTAGATTTTGAGTCTGCGGCATATCGAACACACGAAGGTGGAATTTGGTCACCTTTAAGTGCGGAACAAAAATTAGTCGCACATATTACGCAGCATCTTAAATTTTTGGAAGTGATAAAAAAAGATGATTCAGATTTTAAAAAATTAAGAAACAACATGTTCCGACTCACTATAAAAGATAATTATTTTAAATTTTATAAATATCCTTCAAAAACAATGAGTGACTTATTTTTTATCTTAAAACAATATAAAATATCTCCTATAGTCTTTTTATTGGCAGGAAAAGATTATTTATCTTACTACATTAAATTAGCAGAAGCAAAATTTAGAAATGTCTAAGCTCTTCTAAAAACAATTGTATTTTTAATTTTATAAGCAAAAAATCAGAATTGAATAATCCCTCTAAAGTTATCGACCTCGTTGTAAATAACAACCTCTGCATTGGTTGCGGAATGTGCGTTTCCCAATGCACCTCCAATGCACTAGAAATGTCCTGGAATGACCAGAGTTTTTTGGTCGCAAGTGCCAAAAATACCTGTGATTGTAATGGAGCTTGTTTAAACGTCTGTCCATTTAATCCTTTCCCAAAAGAGGAAGTAAGAACTGAAAATGAGATCGCAGAATTATTTCTGGACAGCGCAACTGATCACCATCAAAAAATTGGCAAATTCAATAATATTTATGCAGGTTATTCCAAGGAGTTCCGCTTATCTTCTTCTTCCGGCGGCTTAGGAACCTACATTTCTACAGAATTATTAGCGCAGAAAATTGCAGATCATATTTTCTCCATTACAGAATCTTCTGAACCCGGAATTTTTTATCAGTATTCGGTGAGCAGCAATATAGAAGATTTGCTAAACGCTTCTAAAACACGCTACTTTCCCGTAACGATGGCTACAGTTTTTTCGGAAATTAATAATTTACATGGTACCGTTGCGGTAGTGGGTGTTGGATGTTTTATAAAAGCCATTCGGCTCGCGCAATATTCTGATCCAAAGCTCAAAGAAAAAATTCCTTTTTTAATTGGGATTATTTGTGGCGGGGTAAAAAGTACATTTTTTACCGAATATTTAGGTTCAAAACTAGAGGTTGAAATTAAAAATATTCAGAAACCACAATTTAGGAAAAAAGATATTTCCAGTTCTGCAAATGATTATTCCTTTTCTTGTACCGATGAGAATGAAGAAGAAAAATCAATAAAAATGCGAACGGTCGGTGATCTGTGGGGAACAGGGTTGTTTAAAAATAATGCCTGCGATTTTTGTGATGATGTGACGACAGAACTAGCAGATATTTCACTTGGTGATGCGTGGCTTGCTCCTTTTGATAATGATGGAAAAGGAACCAACGTAATCGTAACGCGCTCTATATTGGCTGAAAGTTTAATAAACAAAGGAATTGAAAATAAAGATTTAGAAGTTGATTTTTTAGCACTTGATACTTTTTTAGCTTCGCAACAGGGTAGTTTTAACCACCGCCACACCGGAATGTCCGAAAGAATCAAGATTGCCAAAAAAAATAATCAATTGGTTCCCCCAAAAAGGTATGAGAAGGAAGAAGTAACCCTTGACTTTAAAATGGTTCAAAAACAAAGAATGAAAGTTCGCGCACTGAGTTTAGTTCTTTGGAAAAATGATCCAGATGCGAAAGTGTTCGATGAAAAAATGCAAAAGCCCTTAAACAGGTTACGCTTTTACACCAAAATATACCATAAAAGACGTCGATTCACTTACCTGAAAAGTAGGATTCTGGAAATAATAAAGAAGAAAATTTTTTCTAAAAAAACTTTCAACTAAAACATATTTTTGGAAATTTTATGAAAACCTACTTAAGTGTAATTGTCACAAATTACAATTTTCAGGATTATTGAGATTATTTCTTCATTTAAAACTACTTCAAAAAAATGCTAAGATTGACAATTTTTACCCCGACTTACAATAGGGGATATATTTTAGAAAAACTGTATCGGTCGCTCCAAAGACAGACCATCTTTGATTTCGAGTGGTTAGTCATAAATGATGGTTCCACAGATAATACAGATGATTTGTTTAACCAATGGTTAATGGAAGATAATAAGTTTCCAATACGTTATTATAAGCAAACGAACAAAGGATTGATGGTCGGATTTAACAGGGGAGTAGAACTTGCAAAAGGAATATATTTGTCGAAAATTGATTCAGATGATTATGTTTCTAATGACTGCGTCGAATATTTACTTAAATGGTTAGACACAATAAAGGATAATAAAGTGGTATACGCGGTGGGAGGTATGCGCGGTACGGTGGGAGGCATTCCTTTGAAAGGTGAGGGTGAATGGCCCCTAATCGATAAAAAAACTGGCTATCTCGACATTTATGACTATGAACGAAAGCAATACAATCTAGATGCAGATATGACGGAAGCATGGAATGTTTCAGTTTTACGTAATTTTCCCTTTCCTGTTTTTGAAGGTGAATTTTTTGCACCGGAAGCAATTGTTTTTAATGCAGTTGCGGTGGCAGGTCACAAAATAAGATGGTTCCCTAAAATTATTTGTATTTGTGAATACCAGAATGATGGTCTCACAAAAAATGACGTATTGATGCAAAAGCGCAATCCTTTGGGGTTTTCAATGGCGTGGAAATATAAATTGAAGCAAAAAATTTCATTTAAAAGTAAAATGTTTTGTTTAGCTCAGTCAGGTGCATTAGCTTTATATAGTGGTAAACCAAAATATATTTGGATTGATAATGATCATAAATTTTTATCGACCATATTACTGCCCGTAAGTTATCTTATATTTCTTAGACGTAGAAAACAATTTGAAAATTGTATTTATTCGGAACTAATGAATCCTAAAAATACAATTTCATGAAAGTTTTATACGTGGTTGGCACAAACTTAAGTAGAAACACTTCTGCAAATATTAGCCATAATGCCTATGTTCAAGGTTTATTGGAAAACGGGTGTGAAGTTGATATTATAATGGCAAGTTCAAGTTGGGGAGCGAATGACGCGTCTTTACCCACCTGGAAGGAGGCTACTTATTTTACATATAACGCGGTGTCGTTGATTGATCGATTAAAAACTAAATTTAAAAATATCTTTGATAAACAGATTGCGACGAATGGCGAGTTAGCAATTAAAAAAGATATCCATGTTGTATCTTTACCACCCAATGGTAACTTAAAGAAGCAGATTAGGAATTTATTAAAAACAAGTTATGATTTCCTTTTTAGGACTTCTCAACTTTATAATTTAGATCGGACTTGGCTAAAAAATGGATTGAAATTTAAGGAAACTAAATCGTACGATCTCATTATTTCGAATTCAAGTCCTGCTTCGAGTCATAAGTTAGTTTTGAATTTATTATCTAAAAAACGCATTACAGAAACACGATGGATTCAAATCTGGGAAGATCCTTGGTTTTATGACCTTTACGGTGGTCATAGGGATGAAGTAAAAGAGGAAGAGCATCGGTTACTGAAAGCGGCTAGAGAAATATTTTATGTGAGCATTCTAACTTTACAATACCAGAAAAATCATTTCCAAGATTGTGCCCATAAAATGAAACACATTCCTCTTCCTTACTTGCAATTTGGTGAGAATAAACCTAGGAAAGACGGGGATAATATTAAATTTGGATATTATGGGGATTTTTATTCAAAAACGAGAAATATTACTCCGTTCTATGAGGCTCTGATAGAAAGTGGAACACCTAGCTGCATTAATGGAGATTCAGACCTTTCTTTAAAATCAACACAAGCGGTGCAGGTTTGCGGAAGAGTAACTTTAGATAAATTATCTGAGCTACAAGATAAGACCGATGTTTTGGTACATCTTTGCAATCTGAAGGGCGGTCAAATACCAGGAAAAATTTATCATTATTCTGCAACAACGAAACCCATCCTGTTTATTTTAGATGGTACGGAGGAGGAAATTATTATAATAATGGATTATTTTAAAAAATATGATCGATATCATTTTTGTGCAAATCGGAAAGAAGAAATCTTGAAAATTATGAATTTATTCTTAGCAGGGGATGAAGTTTTACAAAAACAACCAGTATTGGAATTTCACCCACGCCACGTAATTTCAAATTTGCTTTACAATTAGCAAAATATGATAAAAAAGAAAATTTTATTTGTAAATGGTCACATGAGATATGGTGGCGTTGAGAAATCTCTTTTAGATATTTTAAGAAATTTGAATTATGACAAATATGAAGTCGACCTACTTTTAATAGAAGGAAAAGGCGAATATTTTAAAGAGATTCCGGCCGAGGTAAATGTTATTTTTAAAGACTTGACTAATGTGCACGGACCATTTTTAGAAAGTGTAAAACAATGTTTAAAAAGGAAAGATTTTTTTGCACTCTTTGTCAGAAACGTATTTCTTTGTAGTCATTTTATTAATCCAAAACTACTAATATTTCTTCGAAGTTCATTATTTGGAAATAAAAAATATAATTTTGCAATTGCTTACAGAAAGGGTATTTGTACACAAATTGTTCAATACGTAGTTAAGTCACAAAAAAAATCAACTTGGTGGCATCATGGCTCAATTGATATAGCAGGAAAGGCACTTAAAGAGTTTGAAAAAACTTGTGTTCAATTGAAAAATATTGTTTTTGTATCAGAATCTTCCGAGAAAATGGTAGTTTCTGCCATACCACTAATTGAAAATTATACAAGAGTAATCCCGAATATGATCGACAATCGAGATGTTATTAAGAAGTCAAATCTTTTAAATCCTAATTTTGAAACGAACAAAAAACATTTCGTAACTGCATGTAGATTTGCACCTGAAAAACATGTTGAAAATGTCATTTTTGCAAGTGAAATGTTAATTAAAAAAGGATTTGTAGATTTTCAGTGGCATGTTATTGGCGACGGGGATAATTTAAATTATTTGCAAGAATTATCTAAAGATAGAAAAACTCAAACAAATGTCATATTTGAAGGAAAAAAGGAAAATCCATTTCCTTATTTAAAACACGCTGATATTTACATTCATACTTCTTACATAGAATCTCAAGGTTTGTCAATATTAGAAGCGATGACTTTAAATACGCCTTGTATTATCACTGATAACTCTGGAATTAGAGACTATGCTACTCAAAATAATAGTATAATTGTAAAGCAAGGAGCAGAGCACTTGGCAAGTGCGATCTTTGAATTATTAAACGATAGCGATAGATATAGTATTTTAAAATCAAATACCAAATGTCCCGAAAAATTTAGTTCCCAAAATATTATTCCTAACATAGAGCAATTTTTATCCTAAATATTTAAAAAAAGAGAAGAGGATAAACTTCTTAGAAATTCATTAAAAGATACTGCAGTATGAAAAAAATAGGAATAATTACATTGTTTGGTTATAATAATTATGGCAACAGATTACAAATGTATGCCGTTCAACAAATTTATAAAAAACTGGGATTTGATTCAGAAATAATTAAGTATCAACTAAACCCCAGAAAAGAACCTTTCATTATAAAAATCAAAATATCGATTCATTATTTATTGTTTTTTACATCAAATATTCCAATTTCAATTTTAAAAAGTCTACGTATTAGTCACTTTAAAAAACATGCTGGAATTTATTTCACGGAGTCAAAAGATGAGGTAAATCCCTTAATAGTTGATGATAAATTTCATGAGAAATACTCTTTTTTTAGTGTGGGAAGTGATCAAATTTGGGGCTGGTTCACGCATCCTATTGCTGATTTTGTTTTTTTGAAATTTGCTCCCAGGGAAAAACGGATAACATTCTCACCCAGTTTCGGAAGTTCTAACCTGGAGGAAAAGTATAAAAATGTATTTAAGGTCGGATTAGAAGGTTTTAATAATATTAGCGTACGTGAAGCCAGTGGTGCTAAAATTGTCAAGCAACTTACAAATAAAGAATCTATCGTACTTTGCGATCCCACGATGTGCTTATCTAAAAACGATTGGTTAGGATTCGCAACAACTCATAAAAGAAAACCAGAAGGCAAATTCGTCTTAACCTATTTTTTAGGGGAAAAGTCCTCTTCAGTTTGTTCAATCTTAGCGGCAATTCCTTCAGAATTTGAAATTATAGAGTTAAATTCTTTTAAATCTCCTAAGTTCTATACGGTTAATCCTTCTGAATGGGTTGATTATATCAACAGCGCTAGTTTGTTTTTAACCGATTCATTTCATGGCGTGGTTTTTTCCTTAATTTTGCAAACTCCTTTTGCTATATATAGTAGAGTAGGAGGAGAAAGTATGCAAACCAGAATTACCAATATTTTAGAAAAATTTAATATGGTAAATAGATTTGAAATAACTTTCAATGATGCTTCTTTATTTAATATGGATTTTTCAACCACCGAAGAAATTATAAATATCGAAAAATCTAAAGCCTATGATTTTTTAGAAAAGTCAATGACTATACAAGATCTCATGGAAAACCCTAAATATCCCTCTTCGTAATATATCATTAACTTTGTAATCAAATTTAACTGGATTTGTTATTAATAGCAAATCACGAATTTATACCATGAAATTATTAGTTTGTTTTGGGACGCGACCAGAAGCTATAAAAATGGCCTCATTAGTCCATAAATTTAAAGAATCGCCCTCTTTTGAAGTTAGAGTTTGCGTTACAGCACAACACCGTCAAATGCTAGATCAAGTTTTGGATTTCTTTGACATAGTTCCCGATTATGATTTAGATATTATGAAAGAGAATCAAACTCTTAATGAACTTTGCGGAAGGATTTTCTTGAAAATAGATGAGGTTATGCAAAATTTCAAACCAGATGTTGTTTTAGTACATGGCGATACTACAACTTCTACAGTTTGCGCTTGGGCCGCATTCCACAAAAATATAAAAGTGGGGCATGTGGAAGCTGGTTTAAGAACGTATAATAAATTTTCGCCCTTTCCCGAAGAGTTAAATCGGCAACTGACGAGCCGTATTTGTGACTATCATTTTGCACCTACTTCACAATCTAAAGTCAATCTTTTGAATGAAAACATCGGCAGTGAGAATATTTTGGTTACAGGAAATACAGTAATTGATTCACTCCTTTGGACTGCTGAAAAGCTCAATAAAGGATATGAAAACGCCGCAATAATAGAATTAAAGTCACTCCTGAATTTTGATAAAAAAGTTATTCTTGTAACTGGTCATCGCAGAGAAAATTTCGGAGAAGGATTTCTCAGTATTTGTAAAGCTCTTGCACATCTTGCCAATAATAATGATATAGAAATCGTTTATCCGGTTCATTTAAATCCTCAAGTCCAAAAACCGGTGATGGAATTGCTTTCAGGAATTTCAAACATTCATCTGATTGCTCCTTTAGATTACCCTTCCTTTGTCTGGATGATGCAGAAATCCTATTTTATTATAACCGATTCTGGAGGTGTACAGGAAGAAGCACCATCTCTAGGAAAACCCGTTTTGGTAACGCGCGAGACCACAGAACGACCCGAAGCCGTGATTGAAGGAACTGTTGTCTTGGTTGGAACGAGTTCGAATAAGATTATTGCTGCAGCGCAAAATCTTTTAGATAATACCGATGATTATGAAAAGATGGCTCGCGCACATAATCCTTATGGAGATGGAAAAGCCGCATCCAGAATTGTAGAATTTCTTGAAAATTAAACCACAAACTCAAACTTAACCGCATGAAACTCCTTTACATCACAAATGGCATCACCGGTTCCGGCGGACTTGAAAGAGTGTTGTCGGTGAAGGCTTCTTTGTTGGCAGATGATTTTGGGTATGAAGTTCACGTGCTCCGATTAAATGAGGCTCATAAAGAACCTTTTTTTTCTTTTTCAGAAAAACTTATGCTACAATCTATAGCGGTTTCTGGTAATCCTCTGCACTATTTCCTAACTTATAAAAAAGGGATTCAGAAAATTGTTGATGAAATAAAACCTGATATTATTTCTGTGTGTGATGATGGTTTAAAAGGTTTTTTTCTCCCCCTTATTATTCAAACAAAAGCAAAATGGATTCATGAAAGTCACGCCTCTCTGCAATTAGGAAACAGTGGTACTGGTCTTTCCCTTCTCAAAAAAAGGCAGCATCACTTGAAACAATTTTTAGGAAAGCGTTTTTCTAAAATTGTACTATTAACAGAAGGAAATAAGAAAGAGTGGTCTGTGAAAAATTTAGTGATCATTCCTAATTCGTTGCCTTTTGCATCTTCTGCAGTTTCTACGCTTCAAAATAAAAGAATCATTGCAGTTGGAAGCTTTAGTTATAACAAAGGGTACGATTTGCTTCTCCAAATTTGGAAAGATGTGGCCCCTGATTTTCCAGAGTGGGAACTCAATATCTATGGAAGCAGAACCAACGAAAACCTGCAGTTAGCTGCAACTCATTTAAAGCTGAAAAATGTTCATTTTCATGATCCTGTCAGAAATATTGCAGAAAAATATTTGGAATCTTCCATTATGGTCTTACCTTCACGCTCCGAAGGTTTTGGTATGGTACTGATAGAAGCCATGAACTGTGGACTTCCCGTGATTAGTTTTGATTGTCCAAATGGTCCGAAAGATATTATAACTGAAGGTGAAGATGGTTTTTTAATTAAAAATGGAAATATTGAAAGCTTTGCAGAGAAGCTAAGGACTTTAATGGAAAGTGAAGAATTGCGACAAAAAATGGGAGCAGCAGCACGCTTAAATAGTTTAAAATACCATCCAAATGAAATTGTAACACAGTGGGATCAATTGTTTAAAAGCTTAATGTAAACAAGTGTTTTTTGCAAGTTGCACTTCAGTTATCTACCTTTTCATTGTAGAGACGCTTCCAGCGTGACAAGCGTGTGGTTTTGAAATAGTATTTGCGTGTAATCCGAGTTTTGTCATTCCGTAGGAATCTCATTGCACCATCGCTGTCATTCCGTAGAAATCCGAGTCTAGTACTCTTGTCATTCCGTAGGAATCCCATCATTCAAAGCATTACTTTTATGGTAGAGACGCTTCCAGCGAGACAAGCGTGTGGTTTTAAATTAGTATTTGCGTGTAATCCGAGTTTTGTCATTCCGTAGGAATCTCATTGCACGATCGCTGTCATTCCGTAGGAATCCCATCATTCATAGCATTACTTTTATGGTAGAGACGCTTCCAGCGAGACAAGCGTGTGGATTTAATTCTATTTTTGCGTGTAATCCGAGTTTTGTCATTCCGTAGGAATCTCATTGCACCGTCCTTGTCATTCCGTAGGAATCCCATCATTTGAAGCAACACTTATCTGGTAGAGACGCTTCCAGCGTGACAAGCGTGTGGATTTAATTCTGTTTTTGCGTGTAATCCGAGTTTTATCATTCCGTAGGAATCTCATTCATGACCAGTGGCATTTGGTATAATTAGAACTCTTTGACTTAATAGTTTACTTTTACAAAAACAATTACTTTCGAATAAAACATGCTGATGATTGATTTTCCAGAAGGATCACACACGTATTATGTATATATCCTTACCAATAAAAATCGAACGGTTCTGTACACGGGTGTGACCAATAATTTGCACCGCAGGTTAAATGAACACCATTCTAAAAAACATCCCAGAAGTTTTACCGCACGTTACAACGTGGAGTTTCTAATTTATTATGAAAAATTTGATTGGATCCAGCAAGCCATAGCACGAGAAAAAGAAATAAAATTGCTGTCAAGAATAAGAAAACTCACTTTAATTCAGGTCTTAAACCCTAATTTAGATTTTCTAAATCATTTATTTCTAAATTAGTTTCTAGTGGGGGTAGTATGATCCTTTTGTCACTCCGTAGAAATCCCTTTCTTCAAAACATAGGTTATCTAACCGTGAGACGCTTCCAGCATAATTCCCCTTTTGTCATTCCGTAGGAATCCAACCATTACTCTACAACCGTTCCTACAAGCACTAGTGAGACGCTTCCAGCGTGACAAAAACCGTGTTTTTAACCAATCAGCTGTTGATTTATATACCTATTTGTCACTCCGTAGAAATCCCTTTCTTCAAAACATAGGTTATCTAACCGTGAGACGCTTCCAGCATAATTCCCCTTTTGTCATTCCGTAGGAAT